>JAAESI010000033.1 GCA_024229515.1 Pseudomonadota bacterium
CTGCTCGCGGGTCAGCGCACCTGCTTCCAGGAGACTGAAGAGCCGCTCCAGCTTCTCGGTGATGTCCGCCACTCACCCTCCACGGCGAAGGCTAGCGCAGGTGCTGCGGGGGTGTCCTCGGGAGGGGGAAGGAGGGCGGCGACACCGGCGAAGTGAACAGTGTCGGTCCCCGCAACTGCGGACCAGAACAGCAAGCGGGCACGGAACCTGGGTCCGAAGCCCCTCGATTCCGTGCCCGGTGCGTAATGGCTCCCCGATGTACTTGCTCGACAAACCACCGCGAACGATGGACGTCGGCTGATCAACCTGGTGGCGGCGCTCTCGCGGGAGGTGCCGTAGCCTCTTGTCCGGCCTACACGCTCGCTCGGCACTTGGAACGAAGATGTAGGCCCACCGGCGGTCGGGTCAATCATTGACAGCGTTGTCGCAACCCTTGTCGAGTACACGCATGGGCCGGGAGACCAAATTGTTGATGGCGATTCCCCACTCAGTGGCTCCCCTTTGATCGATGGAGAACTCGAATCGGTCGGCTCTACGGTTGCGGGGGTAGCCGAGTTTGAAGGGTCCTGGGGGGAGGAAGATCTGACTTTCGAAGTCACCTTCTCAGCACAGCGTTGTTCCGTGAACTGATCCTGTATCTGGCCGTCGAAGCGGGGACGTAGAGCGGGGACATGCGGGGAAGGTCAACGTGCACCTCCGACCCTTCCATGCTCTCATCTGGACCTGAATGGGGAGGAGTCCAGCAGTGACCAGCCTGAGGATGATCGCGATTTGTGTGGTTCTTGCGAGCCTCTCGTTTGCAGTGCCTTGCCTTGCGGCACCGCCGCCGGAGTGGGACGCCGAAATGCCCGGTGCCGACAAGCGTGAGTACGTCGCCTACTGGAAGAATGAGCAGGTCGTCTCTGGCATCCAGATCGGAGTCGGCGCTGGGCTGCTGGGCATCAGCGCCGGCTTGTTGGCCGGAGGCGCTACCAACGGGGTGGCGCTCTGTCCCTACGGCCCCGGAACCGCCCTCTGTCCTACCTCGGTATTCGCGCTGACCACAGTGGCCCCGCTCGCCATCGGCGGGACCTTCATGGGCGTTGGCTTTCCCCTGTTTGGAGACGGAATCAGGCGGGTCGGGCAGGCCAAGATTCGGCTTGCGCGAGCCAAGCGACGGTCGGAGGCATCGACCGATCCCGAGTCCCTCACCCCTACGGTGGCCGTCAGCATCAGATTCGGCCGCGCTGGCGGCTACGGGGCTGTCTCAGTCCGCTGGTAGCGCAGCGATTGGCCGCAGGCGGAACCAGGAGCCGTTGAAGGTCCTCGGGGAGGCCGGGGTGGCGGCACGCGCCTGCCGAGGGCGGCTGGAGCTATCGGAGCTACTCCGGAAGCACCAGCACGTTGGACCACGTCTTCGTGCGGGGCGGGGTCGAGGTCGCGTCCGCGCAGTACGTGGTTGAGGGATCGTCGGGGTCGGACCGATCGACCACGCTGCGCTGCCTGCCCTGACGCTCCGGTCGCTGTTTCATCTGGGACTCCGGCAGACGGAGGGCTTCGTCGGCTCGCTGATCCCCCCCAGGTTGGAGAGAGGGCATCGGCTCGGCCAGTTCGCGTTCACGAAAAGCACTTTGTCCGGCCTACACGCCTCGTGATCTCGCAGTTCCGCGACCTCACCGACTACCTCCACGAGGCGTACATCTACTGGGGCAGCGCGACCGGCTACAGCGTCGCCCAGGTTGGAGAGAGGGCATCGGCTCGGCCAGTTCGCGTTCACGAAAAGCACTTTGTCCGGCCTACACGCTCAACGAATCGGCGTACTCAAGCGGCGCTTGCGCCGGGCGGCGGCGAGGAGCATCAGCAGGCCGAGGGTCGTGCCCGACGTCGAGCGCCCCGCGGGCGCCGAGCAGCCACAGTCGGGGCCGCCCCCGGAGACGATCGGCTCGCCGTCGTCGTCGTCATCGGCCACGTCGTCGTCGTCGTCCGAGACGTCGTCGTCGTCCGAGACGTCGTCGTCGTCCCCGGCGCTATCGTCATCGTCGCCCTGGGCTGGATCCGTGGGATCGAGGGGATCACTGCCGAGGTCGTTGACCTCCTCGCCGTCGCTGTACCCGTCGCCGTCGGTGTCGGGGTTCAGCGGATCGGTCTCCTCCACGTCGACCTCCTCGCCGTCGTCCAAACCGTCGTCGTCCGTGTCCGCGTCCAGCGGGTCGGTCCCCGTCTCGTCCACCTCGGTGCCGTCGTCCAGCCCATCGTCGTCCGTGTCCGCGTCCAAAGGATCCGTGCCGGTCTCGTCGACCTCTTCGCCGTCGCCGAGCCCGTCATCGTCGCTGTCGTCGTCCTGCGGGTCCGTGCCCAGCTCGATCTCTTCGGCGGTCGAGAGGCCGTCGCCGTCGGGGTCGGCGTCGGGCCCGTCGGTGTCGTCCAGATCGAGGAAGTCGGGGATGCCGTCGCCGTCGGCGTCGCCGTCACCGTCCACGTCGTCGGTGCTGTCCTCGCCGTCGCTGTCCAGGTCCAGGTAGTTGGGCACGCCGTCCGCGTCGGGGTCGCCGTCGCCCTCGTAGGCGTCGGTGAAGCCGTCGCCGTCGCTGTCGTCGTCGAGGTAGTTGGGCACGCCGTCGCCGTCGGGGTCGTCCTCCCCTTCGTCGGCGGTGGGGATGCCATCGCCGTCGTCGTCGTCATCCAGCGCGTCGATGAGGCCGTCGTCGTCGGAGTCCGGCGGATCGGTGGGGTCGTCCCCGAGCTCGTCCGCGTCCGAGAGGCCATCGCCGTCGCTGTCCTCGGACAGGGGGTCGGTGCCCGCGGTGGCTTCGTCCTCGTCCGAGACGCCGTCGCCGTCGTCGTCGTCATCGGTGCAGTCCGGCTCGCCGTCGCCGTCGGTGTCGTCGAACTCGTCCACCAGGTCGCCGTCGCAGTCGCTGTCGATCGCGTCGCAGGACTCGGTTGCCCCCACGTAGATGGTCGCGTCCGCGTCGTCGCAGTCGTCCGGCCCCGCGTCGAACCCATCGCCGTCGTCGTCGTCGTCGATGCAGTCGGGGATGTCGTCGCCGTCGAGGTCGTCGAAGGCGTCGGCGACGCTGCCGTCGCAGTCGCTGTCGGTGCTGTCGCAGGTCTCGGGCGCGCCCGGGTAGATGCTCGGGTCGTTGTCGTCGCAGTCGCCGTCGGCGGCGTCCACGCCGTCCCCGTCCACGTCGCCGTCGACGCAGTCGGGGGTGCCGTCCCCGTCGGTGTCGATCTCGCCGTCCACGAGGTCTCCGTCGCAGTCGCTGTCGATGAGGTCGCACAGCTCGGCGGCCCCGTCGTGGACGCTCGCGTCCAGATCGTTGCAGTCGTCAGGGCCCGCGTCGAAGCCGTCGCCGTCCGCGTCCGGGTCCACGCAGTCGGGGGTGCCGTCGCCGTCCAGATCGTCGTCCTCGTCGACGATGCTGCCGTCGCAGTCGCTGTCGATCGCATCGCAGGACTCCGGCGCACCGGAGTAGATCGAGGCGTCCGCGTCGTTGCAGTCGTCCGGCCCCGCGTCGAAGCCGTCGCCGTCCACGTCCGCGTCGATGCAGTCGGGCGTGCCGTCGCCGTCCGTGTCGACGTCCTCGTCCACCAGGCTGCCGTCGCAGTCGCTGTCGATCGCGTCGCAGGACTCGGGCGCGCCGTCGTAGATCGAGTCGTCCAGGTCGTTGCAGTCGTCCGGCCCCGCGTCGAAGCCGTCGCCGTCCACGTCGGGGTCCACGCAGTCGGGGATCCCGTCCGTGTCGGTGTCGAGCTCGCCGTCGACCAGATCGCCGTCGCAGTCGTGGTCGATCAGGTCGCACGCTTCGGCCGCGCTCGGGTTGAAGGCGGGGTCGTCGTCGTCGCAGTCCCCGCCGTCCGGGGTGAAGCCGTCGCCGTCGTAGTCGTAGCAGCCGATGTCGCCGCCGACGCTGGGGGTCACCGCAAACGGGGAGGCGATGAAGTCGGCGCCGTTGGTCATCGTGCCGGGGTAGCTGCCCGCCGCTTCGTCCGGCGCCGTGGGGGAGCCGGCCGCCTCGTTCATCGGCCAGTACGCCAGGAGGTCGTCCTCGTCGCCCACGAGGGCGTAGTCGGCGAGGCAGCTCAGGGTGCCGATCGGCTGCACGCCGCTCCAGAGCCGGACCTCGTCCATCGAGCCGGGGAACGAGTCGGAGGTGAAGGACGAGCCGTTGTCGGTGTCCGCCCCGATGACCCACTGGGCGGTCGCGAAGCCCGGCGTGCCCGGGAGGGTGCCCGACGAAACCTCCACGCCGTCGACGTACAGCGCGTGGTCGTCGCCGTCGAGCGTCAGGACCACGTGGTAGTTCGTGTCCTCGACCACCGCGTGGGGGGTGCAGACGGCCACGCCCTCGGCGCAGGAGCTGCCCTCGGTCCCGTTGACGTCGTTGGCTTCGACCTGCCAGTTGGCGCCGACGATGCCCAGGTACAGGGCGTTGAGGCCGTTGGACTCCACCACTTCCAGCAGCGTCACGTAGCCGTGCGAGCCGTCCTGGCTGAGATCGTCGAAGCGCACGAGCGCCTCCCACGTGAACGCTCCGCCGGGGTCGACGACGCCAAAGGCGACGTGGTCGTGCAGATCGAACGAGGCGGCGTTTTCCTGCGCCGAACCGGCGGACGGGAGCACGACGAGGAGCAGAGCGAACAACGACACAAGGCGCTTCATGTCGGCACTCTAGCCGTCCTGGTCTAGGGTCGAACGATGGGGCTGATGGGACGGCTGCTCAGAGCGGTCGGCGCATGGATCGCGCTGATCGCCCTCCTCGTCGCGGGAGTCGTGCTGGCCGACCTGGCCCGGCTCGCCTGGCACGACGCCCAGATCCGGGCCGCGGAGCAGGATCGCCTGGATGCCCTCGCGGCCCAGACCGACGCCGATCTCGCGACCGCCTCCAGCGAGGCCTCCACCGCCCGTGACGCCGTCTCCGCCGGCCGCCAGGCGTGGAACC
This sequence comes from Pseudomonadota bacterium, assembly GCA_024229515.1. Classification (GTDB taxonomy): domain Bacteria; phylum Myxococcota_A; class UBA796; order UBA9615; family UBA9615; genus JAAESI01. The sequence goes on from JAAESI010000033.1 coordinate 4,926, forward strand.
ACACCGTGCCCGAGGACGTGCGCGTCGACCTGGAAGCGGCAGAGGCGGGCGTGGGCGAGCTGCGCGACCGGGCCGGGCGCATGGCGGCGGAGTTCGAGAGCCAGCTGCGGACCGAGCTGGAGCCCCAGCGGGCCGCCGCCGACCGCCTCGCGGAGCGCACGCGGCTGGCCTGCACGGGGGTCGCTTCGGTCGCCACCTGCGGCTGGGCGAGCATGCGGGAGGAGTCGGCCCTGCTCGCCCTCGCCCGGGCCGAGGTCGAGGTGCGCGCCCGCCTCGCCGACCTGGAGCGCAAGATCGAGGTCCGGCAGGCCTCCCTGACGGACGCCGAAGCCGCCCGGGACGCCCTCTTCGCCCTCACCCAGCCTCCCCCCGAGATGACCGGCGACTGGGCCGCGCTGGAGGCGGACGCCGCCGACGCCGAGGCGCGGGCCCAGGACCTCGCGGCCCAACGGGACAGCCTCGCCGAACAGGAGCGCCAGCTCGACGCCGAGTCCGGCCTGTCCGATCAGCTCCTCGCCACCTGGGAGGAGCACGGCCTGCGCCTGGCGCTCCTCGCCGCGTTCATCCTCGGCTTCCCCTACCTGCGCCGCACGGTCATGTGGTGGCTCGTCGCCCCCGTAGTGGAGCGCGACGCGGCGGTTCAGCTCGTCCCCGCCGACGCCGAGGGGACCGCACGCACCTCCGACTGCGCGGGCGACCTCCCCCTGGTGCTCGAGTCGGGCGAGGAGCTGTTCGTGCGCGCCGGGTACCTGCTCCGCGAGGAGGGGAAGCCCCGCACACGATTCGTCTACGGAGGCTGGCGGCACCCGTTCACCAGCGCCGCCGCCGGGCTGCTCGAGCTCGAGTGGTTTCGGGCCAGGGAGACCCCCCTGCGTCTCACCCTCGGCAACACCGGCGATCCCGACAGCCAGCTGCTGCGCATCGACCTGGTCGACCACCCCGGCTTCGTCGTGCACCCCAACCAGGTCGTCGCCCTCACGGGGGGGCTGGTGCTGAAGCGGCGGTGGCGGCTGCTGCACATCCACGCGTGGCTCACGTGGCAGCTGCGGTTCGTGATGGCGACGGGCACCGGGAGCCTGTACGTCGAGGGCGGAGGCCACGTCCGGGCCGAGCCGGCGGGGGTCGGGAATCGGCCGCGGGTGCCGCAGAGCCGGGTGCTCGGCTTCGACGGCCGGCTCGCCTACCGGTGCGTGCGATCCCGCCCCTTCTTCTCGGTGCTGGTCGGCCGGCGGGGGCTCTGGGACGACAGCTTCGCCGGCGAGCACGCCTTCGTCGTCGCCCGCACCGCGCTGGGGGAAGGACGGCCGCGGTCGGCCGCCCGACGGGCCTGGGACGCCGTCTGGGGGGCCGCCGAGCGCGCCCTGGGCATCGGCTGACGCAAACAGTTCACTCGGACCTGAGCCCGGCCCGCGCCCCCGAGCGTGTAGGCCGGACAAAGTGCTTTTCGTGAACGCGAACTGGCCGAGCCGATGCCCTCTCTC
>JAAESI010000034.1 GCA_024229515.1 Pseudomonadota bacterium
CTACATAAGAGAATCAATATTTGATTGGACGATTAAAGCAGGATATAGTCAATCAATAACCAATCATCCAGACAGAAAAGGCTATCGTGGATTCACTCGTAAAAAACTTATGCCTAAATTACAAGAACTAGGATGGTAGATGAGTGGGGATAAAGTAACGTTAGGTTAACAAGGAGAAAGTATAATGCCAGTAGTACCAAATGACTTAAAAGATTTCTCAGTAATCTGGGAAGTCAGATATTATGACCATGAACCAGAGAAAGTATTCTTTGATGTTATAGGTGAAGAAGCAGAGAACTTAGATACTTTAATAGATGACTTGGGCGAGAATAGTATAGACCGTGAACCGGAAAATAGCACACCAGTTGGACTAGGCGACTTTAACATTGAATGGATTATGATTGAAGATGAAGATGGCAAAGAAGTCTGGCGAGATAAGTACTATGACTTTGAAAATGAAGATTGGTTAGAATATATTAGTTAGAAAAGGAGCAAATATGAGTAAGACACTAAATCCCACTACTTGGTTTGGCACGCCAGAAGAAAAAGAAAGAGCAATTGCTAGACGAATTAGTGATGAGAAAGAACAAGCAATCGCACTTGAGAAGATTAAC
>JAAESI010000035.1 GCA_024229515.1 Pseudomonadota bacterium
GCGAGCAGGTCGCGCTGGCTGCTGCTGTCGTACATCTTCGTGGCCCACATGTACTTCGAGAACGGCGCCTTCGTGAAGCCGAAGTGACCGCGCAGGCGCAGCTTCTGGCGGCGCGTGAGCCCGTCGTGATCCGCACTCACGTCGCACCTCCCACCAAGGCATCGAGGATGTCGGCGACATGTCGGTCGGCGCGCTCCCCCAGGGCGAGGCGTGCGGCCAGCTCGGCCTGCACCCAGGTCGGCTCCAGGGGTCCGAAGCGGTCGAGCCAGCCGCGGGCGGCCTGCACATCCAGCGCCTCGGAGTCCAGCAGGCGACCCAGGACGACGAGCACGGCCTCGTCCTGCTCGGCGCGTTGGGCGTGAGCACGCTCGGCGAGCTGCCTGGGCGTGGCCTGGACGCGGCCCTCCTCGCGTCGACGCTGCACGAGGTGGCCCAGCCAGTCGCCCGTGGGCTCGACGTCCGGCGCAGGCGGCTCCGCTCCCGGATCCTTCGCCCGCCGATGCGTGTGGATCTGCAGCGGGCCGGCGCGCTCGGCGAAGCGGCCGTCGTGCCAGACCTCGAGCTGAGTGAGGTCTTCGGGATCGAAGCGGAGCTGCAGCTTGCGGCCCGCGAGCTTGGCGGAGACCTGGTAGCGGCAGCCCATCAGGGACAGGACGCCAGCCTTGTCGGCGCTGCGGGTCTCCTTCCACAGGAAGGCCTGGCGCAGGGCGTTCTCGTCAACGAAGCGGAGCCTGTCCAGGCCGCGGCGGTACCGGTCCAGGGGTGGCTCACCGGTCTCGGTGTGGGCTCGGCGGTTGTACTGCTCGGCCCAGGCCGCAAACGCCTCGTTGAGGCCGTCCAGCGTGGTGATGGTCGAGGCCTTGAGCTCGGACAAGAAGCTGCTGCGGATGTAGCGGTTGAGCGCCTCGACCTTGCCGTGCCCCATCGGGCGGTAGGGCTGCGTGAAGACGATCCGCTGGATCCCCAGCTCGGCGACCACCTGCTGCATGTGGCGTGAGCGATAGACCGCGCCATTGTCGTAGTAGACGCGGCGTGGGAGAGACCAGGCGCGGATGGCGTCCCGGAAGACCAGCTCGAGGTGGGGCAGGGCCTCGCTGAAGTGAAAGCGACCGGCGAGGAGCAGGCGGCTGTGGTCGTCCAGGAAGGCGTACAGCTTGGCCCGACGGACCTTGTCCGGCTTGTCCGGATCGGGCAGCCAGGGACCGACGAGCAGATCGGACTGCCAGAGCGCCCCGGCGAAGTCGGCCTCGAAGCGGTCCAGGTCCTTGCGGTCCGGGATCCGCCCCCCTCGTGCGGAGAGACCGTGGCGCCGCAAGACCCGATGCACGGTGCTGCGCTTGAGGGTGCCTGGCTCGATGAGCTGCAGGCCTTCGGCGATCTCGATGATCCGGTCGAGGCTGCGCTGGGGGACCTCGCGCTTGAGGCGGCAGACGAGCTCCTGCTGCTCGTCGGTCAAGACGAGGACTCCGGTGCGGCGGCGAGGCGCGTCCCGCAGGCCATGCAGGCCACCGGTGCGGTAGCGGCGGACCCAGGTGCGGATGGTCTCGGCGGCGACGGAGAAGGGCTCGCCGTCGGGGCCGGTCCAGACGCGGGCGGCGAGCTGGCGCAGGAGGGAGCCGCGCTGACCGCGGGGCGGCTGTGCGGCGATGTAGGGGGCGATGACCTGGTAGCGCACCAGCGCCCAGGCCTGTGGATCGTGGCTCATGTCGTGCTCCTTGCAGCCGGCGGGATGCCGGGCACAGGAGCGTGGCGGAGCGCCTCGAAGAGCTCGACGACGCCATCTGTGGGGCGATCGAGGCACTCCGGGCTGGCTGGGACACGGACGCAGCGGTACCGTCCGAGACTGGGTACCGGCCTCGCAGGTCAGATCAGGAATCGGGTCTCGGGTCCGGTCCACCTCCCGCGTGCCTCGGCCAAGAGGAAGCTGGTGGGTGTCCTGAGCTTCTCGGCGCTGACGCGCAGGATCTGCAGCGCTGTCCATGCGACTGGTGCGCTGGAGTGGTGGCAGCGCCGAGCAAGCTCCAGGGGCGGGTCGAGCCCGCCCTTCCACAGGGTCTCTGCTGGCCGAGGCGCGCTGCGCTCCATGACTGCGATGCGGATGGCCTGCTGGCTCAGCTCGGCCAGGGAGCAGGCGGCGACGAGGTCGCGCTGCTGCTGGCGGAGTGAGCGGACGGCGGGCGCGTCTGGGCCGCGGGTGTGCAAGCCGGCAGGCGCGGTCAGCGCCGCGAAGACCAGGCAGGCGATCAGGAGCGTGCAGACGCGGCGCCGCGGGAGCAGGTCCGGCGGCTGGCTGGTGACCGTGCCTCCCGTCACCACGTGGCGCCACCGGTGCTTGCGCACGCAGACGCAGACGATGGCGCCGTCGCGGACGAGCCACGGCCAGCTCTCGGTGTAGCCGTGCCCGTGCCAGCGACCCTCCAGGTCCTCAGACGGCCGCGAGCCCACGTAGACGTGTCGATCCTCCTCGTCGACGTCGTACACCGAGGAGCAGAAAGCGAGACTGTCCCCGGGCAGGAGGAGCGGGCCGCGGCCCGCTCCTCCTGCCCGGGGACGCCCGAGCCCACC
>JAAESI010000036.1 GCA_024229515.1 Pseudomonadota bacterium
TCAAACGCATTGTTTGAAATGGACGACAAGCAAGCGGGTTCATTCACTAAGCTATACGATGTGTCTTTGAACCTTTCTGAGTTTGCCGTTGATACATGGACAACCGCGACATTTGCGGCTTCTGGTGAAAACAACCAACAGAAGTTCTCAGCGGAGGGCAGTGCCGAATTCAAATTAGCTGAAGGCTTTGCAAGTTACGCACTTCGTAACATTGATTTAAACGCTAAGTTCAATGATCCAGCGACGTCGATTGAGTCAGCAAAAATTGGCTTGAATGCGTTTGAGTTCGATAAGGTCAACCAACTGACTTACGCTGTAATCGGTAATGCAGCGGGTCTTGACCTTGATCTTAAAGGTGGCGGTGAACTTACGGTTGATAGCGCGATCTCAAAAGTAACGTTGAACAAATTGACGTTAGACTCAACATTCAAAGGCGACACGCTTCCTCAGTCTCCAATGAAAGTCGACATGCTGTCTGACTTAAGCTTTGATCTTAACAAGAGCCACCTGA
>JAAESI010000037.1 GCA_024229515.1 Pseudomonadota bacterium
CGACGCCCCGCGCCACCCCACGGCAACAGCCATCGGCGTCCACCGCCACCGCCGTGTTCGTGGTCGCGGGCACATCGGTCGCCGCGCCGTCCGCCCCCTCGGCCCAGACCCAGGCCGAACCGGACAGGTCAGCCGGACACCCTGACACAGATGGCACAGGCCCGATGGCTCGTAACCGTCTGAAATCAGAGCGCCTCTCGCATGGCGCGGATCCTGCGTACGGTCTGGGTTCGCCCAGGAGCTCCTGTCCACCCCAGAACCTACCACCCGCGCGCCACGCAAGACTCGGTGCTGGTGCAGCTGTTGCGCGACCACCTCGACGCGTTCCTCGAGCGCTGTGCAGTCGACGGCACCCCGGGCCTGCCTGTCTTCGTGGAGCGTGAGCTGCGTGCGATGGTCGCGTGCGGGGACGTGAGCCGAGGTTTCGTGAGGCTCGAGTGCGCAGACTGCCGCGGTCCCCGGGTCGTCCCCTTCTCGTGCAAGACACACCTGTGCCCCTCGTGCGCCGGCAGGCGGATGGCGGAGCAGGCTTGCCACCTGGTGGACCGCGTCTTGCCCCGGGCTCCCTATCGCCAATGGGTCCTCACGCTCCCATGGCAGGTGGCGCGCGCCGCGGCCTACGACGCCAGGCTGTGTGGCCGGGTGTTCGCGATCTTCGCAGACGAGGTCGGGCGGTGGCAGCGCACGCGGGCCCGAAAGCTCGGCGTCGAAGCCCCACGCGCAGGCGCCGTCTTGGAGATCCAGCGCTTCGCAGACGGCCTACAGCTCTTCGTCCACGCCCACCTCCTCGCTCCGGACGGGGTCTTCCATGAGACCTCCGACGGCCGCGTGCGCTGGCGAGGCATCGGGCCGCCGACCGTTGAGGCTGTCGAGACCGTCGTCGGGCGTGTCACCGCTCGGGTCCGGCGTCTCCTGGAGCGCCAAGCCAGCACCGCGGACGCCGACGGTCCGGGCCCCGCGTCTGAACACCCCCTCCTGGAGCAGTGCGCAGACGTCGCGCCGAGCCGACGGGTCACCATGCCGGGTTGGGCAGATCGTCGCGCCAGGTCCAGAGGGCGTCGGGCCCGAAAGCCGCTCTGCGTGCGGAGCCCCGAGGGCCTCGAGGTCCACGCCGCGGTCCACGTCACCGCCGCCGATAGGGCGGGTTTGCAGCGGCTATGCCAGTACCTGGCGCGGCCGCCGATCTGCGAAGACCGGTTGGTCCGCCTCCCGGGGGGCGCGGTCGAGGTCCGCCTGAAGCGCCCGCGTCGGGGCGTCCGGTCGCTCGTGTTCGAGCCGGTGGCCTTTCTGGCCCGCATGGCGGCCCTGATCTGGCGGCCGCGGTTGAACATGCGGCGCTACTACGGTGTGTTGTCCGCCGCCCACAGCTGGCGAGCGCGGGTGGTGCCAAGCCCGCCTTGCCCCGACAAGACGGGCAAGCCCGTCGCGCCCAGGCGGCCCGCACGAATGGGCTGGTCCGACCTTCTCAAACGAACGTGGAACATCGACTCGCTGCGCTGCCCGTTCTGTCAGGGTCGCCTGCGCGTCGTCTCGGCAGTTCTCGATCCGACCGCCATCCAGGCCATCATCGCAGCGGTACACCTGGCGGACGGGCGCGCGGCGGAGGCAGCGCGCCACCCCGCGTCCCAGGTCCGCGGCCCTCCGGTTCAGGCCGCGGCCTGAGTCAGAGACGGGCCCACCACCGAGCCCTGCAACCAGCGTCCGCTGCCTCGGGCGCAGCGCACAGCTGCGTCCGAGGCAGCGCAGTCAGCTACGCGAACCCTGGAAATCCCCACCCTGCAGTACTCCCTTGGCGGCCACGCACCTCGGATGGGGGAGGAGACCACCACCTCCGACCCCATCAGTCACCGCTCCGGCCACAGGGATACATGGCCAAGGCCGTTCATTGCTCCTACGAGCCCACGGGCTGAGGCAGGGTCAGGCACAGCTGCATGCCGGACGCGGTAAAGGCAGCCACGGCGGCGTCCAAATCGTCCCAACGCCTGCCCTGCCCGTCGTCGACGCTGGAGAAGCTGGCGAGCGCCGGGTCCGCGCCACCCATCCGGAGCACCTCCCCCCCCATGGCGGCGGCCATGGCCGCGCGGAGCTCCAGGAACGACCGCCGCTCGGCGTCCGTAGCGTCTGCCCACGCGGCGGCGTCGACGGTGTGTGGGCTCGTCACCCCGAAGCGCACCGGCGCCGCCCCCGCGGGCCAACTCACCGAGCTCAGGGCGACCTGGATCAGCAGGCACGCCGCCCCGCGCGCCAGACCGTGGGAGAGCTTCACGGCCTCTTGATAGCGCGCAGGGAGGTTGGTCGCCAGGGACAGGTGACCGTGGAGTGTGGCTCGCACCCGGGGGTGACGTTGGGATCCGAGCCGTGGCCGACGCTCGAAGATGCTACAACTCGGTATGCTCGCGGCCACGCCACCTGTGCGGATGCGACTGCCAGCCGCGCTGGCCGCCCTGGCGACTGCTGCGTCGCTCTCTGCATGCCTCGGGGCCGGCTACCAGATCGCGGGGAGCCGGCAGCGCGCGGCGATCGCGCCCCTGGCGCACGTGCCGGACGGGGACGTCGGCCTGCCGCCCCGACGCGCTCGCGCGACCGGTCCTCAGGACGCCCGGCGCGTCGCCCAGCTGGAGGCCGCCACGGCGCGCACCGCCGTGCGCCAGGCGCGTGCCCGCCCCCGCCCGTTCCTGCGGGTCGACCGCGCCGACGTGCTCGCGCGCCGCACGTGGACCGGGGTCGTATCGCTCCATGGTCCCGCGGGCGTGCCGGGCAGCCGCCGACTGACGGTGCGCCTGGATCGCGGGCCAGCGGTGACCATCGACTACCACCTGCCGATCGACGAGACCG
>JAAESI010000038.1 GCA_024229515.1 Pseudomonadota bacterium
ATCTTCTTTACGATGGAGGGCACGGCAGTCTTTCGGGTGAGATGGTTGGCTTCGCAACCTCCTTCTCTCACGATTGACTGCCGTTTTCATCCCCCTACGGCCCGAGTGTGAGGCCTCACTTTCATGAGGGGCCGTTTAGTTGTACTTGCGCTCCTCGTACTCCACGTCGGGAGGGCGCTCTTCGTCCGCGGCCCGGGGGGCCATCAGGGCTCGGTAGTTGTACAGCCGGTCGCGCCGAAGGAAGAGCCGCAGGGCGTCGTAGACCTTCTCTCCGTCCTTCTCTCCTTCGATGAAGAACTGGAAGACCATCGTCTCGGCCAGCTTCCACTCGCCGGTGCCGTAGTCGCGCGCGTCGAAGTTCGGCGCCTGGGCGGCCCACTGGATCGGCTGGAAGTCGTACGCCCAGCCCGCCTCGGTGGGTTCGAACACGCCCTGGTCCAGCACCGCGCCGGGCATGATCACGCCGAACCAGAGCTTCGTATTCTCAAGGTCCTCGGGCCACGCCAGAGCGATCTTCACGCCCTCGATCGCATCCACGATCGTCGTGCCCGGGAGGCCCGCCGTGAGCATGCCCTCGTGGGGGTTGTCCTTCGGCACGGCGCAGTGCCAGAAGCTGCCGTCGACCAGCCCCGGGAGGTCGCCCGACAGCTCACCCCAGCTCACCTCCGGCTCGACCAGGTAGACGCCCGGTTCGTCCACCGGAAGCGGCGGCTTGCCGCCCACGGCGCCGATGCGCGAGGCGGTCCCGTGCATCTTCGCGACGGCGCCCGAGGGCTTCGTGATCGTCCACTCCACGTCGGCTTCCACCACCGGCATGACGATCCCGCCCATCCCCATGATCTCGCCGACCTCCAGCGTGTCGTGCGTGTCCGACGCGAGGAACAGGTACTGGTCGGTGCCGTTGGCCTTGCGTAGCGGTCGGTCCCCCGGCGGCAGCACCGACACGCTCACCGGCGCGTCCTCGAAGTTCCGCACCGCCAGCGTGGAGGCGTAGGCGTCGTAGAAGTTCTCCCCCGTGGTCAGGTCCTTGAGCACCATGCCCGCGGTCATTCGGTACAGGTCGCCCTCGACGTCGCCGTTGAGCCCGCGGTTGAACTGGTAGCCGAAGGCGTTGGGGCTGGCGTTCCAATAGAAGCCCTTGGGCGCGACCTCGTAGGCGGACGTCAGCACGGGGAAGCCGGGTCGGATGATGCCGCTGTAGACGTAGGCCTCGTACGTCCGCTTCTGGGGGAACGCGTACGGGTTCCAGCCGTCCGCGCCGACCGACGCGATGGGGATCTCGTCCGTGATCCCGGAGTCGGTGGGGAAGTAGGCGAAGCTGTCGGTGCTGATGTCGACGACGTTGTGGAGGTAGTTCCAGGTCTCCCCCGGCGGCTGGTTCCAGGGGATCGGCGCCACCGACCGCCGGCTGTGCGCCGCCGTCAGTTCCCGAGCCCGCTCCTCGTCCTTCATCGCGAACGAGAACTTCGGGTTGACCGGGTTCTCCTCGCTGAAGCTCACCGGCATGAACAGCGTGTCCGCCGAGTCGAACGGCGTGAACGGGTCCTGCTGGATCAGGTTCGTCTGGGGGATGAACGAGTTGAGGACGTTGCCCCGGTCCGCGTACTGCTTGCGCGCGCCGGAGTGGTCCCAGTGGATGAACGGGAAGCTGCGCGTGCCGTGCACCTCGAGGTCGCCCCGAACCCGCGGCGCGACCACCCCCGAGCTCGTCTGCATCGCCTTCCAGAGGTCCCCGCGCGCGTCGGTGTAGGTGACGTCGACGTAGCTGACGTACTCGCCCGGCTCCTCGAACTGCAGCGGCGGCGTGTCGTAGGGGATGAAGTGGCCGAACCGGTTGGCGGTGCCGCGGCCGACCCACCGGACCATGCGCTCGGGATCGCTGTTGGGGAACCACTCGATGACCACCTCGACCTCCGCGGGGAAGGGCGGGTTCACGTTCACCTTCGCGGAGTACCGGTCGCCGACGAGGTAGCTGTGGCCGGGCTTGCAGGAGGTCGAGAAGCTCAGCGGGCGCGCGATGGTCACCTCGTAGACCCCGCCCCCCTCGAAGGGGCGGCCGAAGTGGTCCTCCATGTTGCCCCGGAGCTCGATCGTCCAGGTGCCGGTCTCCGTCATCGCCACCGGCCACGCGCCGCCCTCCAGCCGAGGTCGGGGGAACGCCGGGTTCTCCTCGGTGCGGTACTCGATGGGCCGCAGCTCCGACCCCTCCAGACGGGGGAGCACGCCTCGGTCGTAGCCTTCGTCGGGGCCTCCGGGACGGGTCAGGTTCCGCGATCCCAGATCCGTGACGGCGCCGCTGGGGCTGATCACCCGCGCGTTGGCGCCCCCGCTGCCCAGGTCCATGAAGTGGCCCATCTGCTCGGGGATGACGTCGCTGCCGCCGTCGATGTAGGGCATGCCGTCCGACGGGAACATGGTCGGCATCGTCGGGGACAGGTCGTAGGTGCCGGGTGGAAGGATCAGCTCGGTGCGGAAGCCGGCGCGCCCCACCAGCTCCGCGTGCCCCTTCCACTCGCGGGGCAGCGTGCCGACGCGTCCCCCGGTGGGGTACTCCGCGAAGATCGTCCACGGCACCTTCGGGGTGGCGGGCTGACCGACCTTCACCAGCGGTAGGATGGCGGGCGCCCAGTCGTTCCACTCGTAGCTGTACTCGCCCAGGTGCACGGGGTCGGGCACCCCTTCGACCCGCGCGAGCACGAACACGCGGGGCTCGTACCAACCCTCGGGGATGTCCGACGGGAGCGCGACCTCGAGGCGGCCGCGGAAGTCGTGCTCGTCGGCGATGTCGTAGGCGCTGTCGGGCAGCGGGAGCTCGACGACCCCCTCGAACGGGCTCCCCTCCTTGCCGTGCAGCGCCTTGGAGCGAGGCCAGCCGTCCCAGCGCTCGATCGGGATGCCGGTGGTGGAGAAGTTGGACGCGATGGCGAACGAGACCGCGCCGGGGCGGTACCAGCCGCCGTCGTCGTGGCGCCACTCGCCGATCACCGCGAGCACCAAACCCGTGAACTTGCCGTACCGCTCGTCGTACTGTGTCAGGTCGACGGCGAGGTCGTAGTCCAGCGCCCACGAGCCCCCCGGCTTCGCCTCCAGCGTGGCTTCGATGCCGGGCATGCGGGCTTCCCAGGGGAACGGCTGGCCCGTCCACCGACCGACCACGGCGTCGCCCTCGTAGACGCTGCCGGGCATGTCGTAGGGGCCCTCGCCGCCGCCGCGGCCATCGTCGTTGCCGGTGTTGCAGGCGACGAACGCGAGCGCGGCGGTGAGCGCGATGGCGATGGCGGATCGACGCATCAGTAGCCCCTCTGCGGGGCGCGCTCGGTGTACGCAGCCTTGCTGGGGGCCGGCTCCGGGCGGTCGTGGGGGAACAGGCGGCGGAACTCGGCTTCGTCGCGCGTGAGATCGAGCCAGCTGTCCGTGATCGACTCGATCTCCTCGGGGCTCAGGGGCTCGACCATCTTCTGGCTCATCCGCGCCACCATCGCACGGGCCGCGGAGCGATCGCGTTCGCGGTACAGGTCCATGTTCCAGCCGATGGAGTGGCAGGCCTGGCAGGCCTCGCCGACACGCTGGAACCGGCTCCAGGTCTCCGCCGGCAGCCCGACCGTGGCGTCTTCGTCACCCAGCACGGTGTCCAACTGCTCGATGATCTGGGCGGCCACCGGCTGGCGGTAGTAGTCCGGCGACCAGCGCGCCATCCGGTTCACCAGCCCCTCCCACTCGGCCCGCGGACGTCGCTCCCACTGGCGCCACGTGCTGCCGTGGCAGCGAGCGCAGCGGGTGCGCATCGCGCTGGGCTCGCTGGTGGAGCGCACGTTGATGAGGAAGTCGTGGATGCGTTCGCGCTCCCCGTCGCTGATGACGCCCGGCATCTTGACCCGCATGCGTTCGACGGTGAGGCCCCACTCGAACGGCGTCTTGCTGTAGCTCAGCGGCGCCGTGCGGAAGTGGCACTGGCCGCAGTGTTCGGCGAACGTCGCACCTCCGTCGGTGCCCACGACCCGGGACGCCTGGGGCACGGTGGCCAGCGCGAGGCCGATCGATGCGATGAGCAGCACGACGCCGGGGAGCGCGCCGAGGAAGCGCAGGGTCATCTGCACCGGCCCCCGCGCCGGCGTCACCCGAAGGGGCTTGTCCCGGAAGCTCCGCACCGTGCGCCAGGCGGCCCACAGCAGGCAGGGCACAGCCACGGTGGGCACGATCGCGAAGGCCCACTCGACCGCCGGGTCGACGTCCAGATGCCACTCCACCCACGTGAACACCTCGACCGCCACGAGCACCGCGAGGGCGACCGCGAGGGGAACGATCGAGACGAGGAACGGGAGCCCCACGAGCAGGCCCACGGCCACGCGCGCTTTCGTCGACGTCAGCGCGAGCGGGCCGAGCACCGAGGTCCAGCGGGTCTGGGCCCGGTAGGCGGTGTGGAGTACGCCCGCGAGGATCAGTGGGAGGGGGCCCCAGCGGACGACCGCGCGGCCGTAGGGGATCGCGTCCAGCGAAGCGGCGTCGAGTTCGTACTGGTTGACGATGACGAGCTCGAAGTCGAGGGCCGCCATCTCCAGGATGGGGCGCACGACCAGCCAGTACATGAGGGCCGTCGTGCCCCACGCGAAGGCGTGACCGAGGAGCCTTCGCTGACCGTCATCCATCCATCGGATTGTAGCCGTGCTAACAATGATGCATGGCATCCCGCCTTCGATCGCGTCTCCCGGTGCTGAACAGCCTGCTCCCGGGACCGCCCCTCAAGCCCATCGCGCCCGGCTCGGACGTGATGAACGACGACGCTCCGGTGCCGCCTTTGCGGCCCGATCACTTCCCCGAAGTGAAGCCCAACGAGATCGCGCTGATGTTCAGCGGGGGGGTCGACTCCACCGCCACCGCCGTGATGCTCGCGGAGCAGTACGACAAGGTGCATCTCGTGACCTACCGCAACGGGTATGGACACTGGCACCACCACCGCAGCCACATGCGGCTGGACGAGCTCAACAAGCGGCTGGACAACAAGTTCACGTACACGCTGATCAGCACGAAGGGCTACTTCGACAAGGTCATCGTGGACACCGTGATGGCCGACTACCGGCGGTACAAGAGCGGCTTCATCTGGTTCATGGGCTGCAAGCTCGCGATGCACATGCGGTCGATCGCCTTCTGCCTCGAGCACGGCCTCACCATCACGACCGATGGCAGCAACAGCGACACCGCCGAGATGGTGGAGCAGAGCCTGCTGAGCCTGTCGTTGATCCGCTTCTTCTACGAGGACCACACCGTCGAGTTCGGCACGCCGGTGTACGAGGTCCGTCGCGCCGCCTCGCGCGAGCTGATCAAAGACCTGGGCATCCGCATGGGCGTGCAGGTGCTGGATCGGCACCTCTGCATCCAGCCGACCTGCGTCGCGGGCGAGCTTTATTACTTGCCCTACCTCCTCATGAACAAGCCGGTGAACCACGACGAAATCGCCGTTTCGAAGTTCATCGAGGAGAAAGAAGTGATCTGTCGCAAGGTCCTCGGGGCATACTTCGAAGGCAGGGGAGTCGATCTGGACACCCTGTTGGCCAACCGCCGCGAGCAGATCGCGGCGCTGAAGGGAACGGACTGATGGCTCGTTGCTGCGGTGGCAAGAACGCTGGAAAGCCCATCACGGTGCCGCGGTACCTCGCGGGACTCGCGGTGTTCGCTACGTACCACTCGGTGGTCGCGGTGGGGCTGCGGGCAGCCGCTCGGGTCAAGCCTGAGATCAGCCATGTGCGCGACTTCCACCGCACCGTCTTCAAGGACGAGCTCAAGGAAGTGATCCGCCGCGACGGCATCAACGTCGGCGGCTGGGTCGAGCCGGTGCAGATCGACGAGTACTGCGCGATCGAGCTGCCGCTGTTCGACGACGAAGCCGCCCTCGAAACCGCCCTCGAAGTCGCCGCTTAAGCCTCGAAGGTCCGGCCTTCGCCGGGATCCAGCACCACCGCCTCGGTGGGCAGTCCGCTCGCCTCCAATGCCTCTGCAAAGTGATGACGTCGCCCCGGGTGCCTGCTCGCGGGGGGGACCGACATCCACTCGCCGCCCTCGTGAATGGGCACGGCGTAGCGGGGCTTGAGCACGCGGCAGGCATCCACCGCGTCCCGGGGATCCATCGTCGTGCGGTGCCCGAAGATCAGCGTGCCGCCGATGGGCAGCAGCGCGATGTCGATGGGGGGGCTGCGCTCGGCGATCTGGGCGAAGGCATCGCTGAACCGGCAGTCGCCGCCGAAGAAGACGTTCAGGTCCCCGCACTGGATGACGAAGTTCACCTCTGGCGGCGGCGGTCCGGTGTGCTCGCAGGGGGTCGCCGTGACGGTGAACGGCTCCAGCGTCACCGCCTCCCACGGCGACAGCTCGTGCACCGACGCGATCTTCCGGGGGAGGAGCCCCACCTTGGCGCAGTGAAAGCCCGTGCCGACCGTGCCCACGACGCGCATCCGGTCGTGACCGAACCGCCGGACGGCGCCCCGATCGAAGTGGTCGGGGTGGAGGTGGCTGGCGAAGACGTAGTCGATTCGCGGCAGCCGATCGAGCGGGATCCCGGGCTTGCGGAAGACGGGCAGGCCCCGCATCGACCGGCCGAACCAGGGGTCCGTGATCGCGGTGGCGCCCGCGTGCTCGATGAGGAGGCACGAGGTCCGCAGGAGCGTGACGCGGACGCTCACGAAGCGGCGGAACTCAGATACTGCTGAACGGCGTACGCGAGGGCGTTGGGGGCGATGACCGAGCAGTCCATCTTGCTCTCGGGCAGCCCCCCGAGGGCCTCGGCGACCTCCTCGCGGCTGAGCTCGGCGTCATCGAGCGGCCGGCCCATCGCCAGGATTGTGGTCATCGACGCCGCGGCGACGCAGGCAACGCAGCCCTGGGCCTTGAAGGCGACATCTTTGAGCTTGCCGTCTTCGACCTTGATCTGGACCCGCACCACGTCGCTGCAAGCGCGGTTGATGGCGCGCCCTTCGGCGTCGGGGGCCTCGATGGAGCGTTGGTTCCGCGGCTTGCGGAAGTGGTCGATCACGTCGCGAGTGTAGTAGCGGATGTCTCCTGACATAGCGCTTAGGATAGCCCGTTGAGCACGGCCGCTGCGTCGTCGGCGAACCCGCGGAGGAATCCACTGCGGCGGGTGCGCATGCAAGGGAGGCCGAGAAACGCCACGCCTCGGAGGTCGGGGCTGAGTCCCTCGCGGTGCTCCGGCACGCCGGTGGTGGGGTCGATGCTGAGCCCGGGAAGCCAGGAGAAGTCGCGGCGGTAGCCCGTGGCCCAGACGATGCGGTCCACCGGCACCACCGTGCCGCCGCCGACGCGCGCGCCGCGGTCTTCCAGGCCGATCACCTCGCGGACCGATCCGACGGTGCCCTGCTCGACGGCGTCGAACAGGACCGCGTCGATGGCTTCCACCCGATCCGTGCAGCGCAGCCGCGGGGGCAGCAGGCGCACCGGCAGCGCCGACGCCTCCCACTTCAGGCGGGCCTTGGGGCCCGTGGCGAGCCCCTCGGGGCGTTCCTCCAACGGGGATCGCACCGACACGGTCACGCGGGCGCGGCGTGCCAGCAGGCGGGGGAGCATGTCCGTCGCCGAGTTCCCGGTGCCCACCAGGAGCACGTGCTCGTCGGGCTGGATCGCGTCGAGATCCAGCGTGCACGCGTGGGTCGCGGGTCCGCCGAAGCTCCCCGGCAGGTCGGGCACGAGGGGCCGGCTGTATTCGCCCGTCGCCACCAGAAGGCGGCGGGTCGCGATCTCTCCGGCGGTGGTGACCAGCCGGATCACGCCGTCGTCGCGCCGCAGTCCGTTGGCATCGACCCCGAACGACAGGTCGAAGGACTGCCGGTCGACGTACCGGTCGAGCCACGCGAGCACGTCGGCGGCGGTGGCGCGGAGGGTCTCGCCGGCGGGGTAGCTGCCGTCGGGGAGGAGATCGTGGTTCCGGTCGCTGAGGCAGCGGAGATCGGGGCGGATGTGCTGCCAGGCGCCGCCGGTGCGTTGGCCGCGCTCGACGATCAGCGGCTCCCAACCCCGCGCTCGGGCCGCACCGGCGGCGCAGAGGCCAGCCGGTCCGGCGCCGACGATCACGAGATCGCGGGGTCGCTCGGCCATGAGGTCAGGGTAGCGCTACCATCCTCGGTTCGTGGAGCCCGTTGCCCCCCCCGAGCCTGTTTCCCGCGCGGTCATCCTCAAGCGGGTGGCGTGGACCCTGCCGATCGCCGCGTTGGCGTTCTGGGTGGCGTTCCGAGGCGTGCACGCCGGCGGTTTGTGGGACGCGATCAAGGGGATGGACCCCCGGTACGTGCTCCTGTCGCTGCCGCTGATGGTCGCCAACATCGGCTTCCGGCTGGTGCGCTGGGGGCTGATCGTGCGCGGCTACGACGCGGACTTCGACGCCGCTCGGCTGGGTCGGATCGGGGCCATCGGGTTCATGGCGATCGACGTGTTCCCCGCGCGGCTGGGCGAGTTCGTTCGGCCGGTGCTGCTGCGCCGGGCGGGGGTCCCGTTCGGCGTCGGCATGGCTTCGATCGTGCTGGAGCGGCTGCTGGACGTGGCGATCCTCGCGGGTCTGCTGATCGCGGTCCTGACGGTCGGCGACCTGCCGGATCTGACCGTGACGTTGTTCGGGCGCACCCTCGACCTCGCGCAGGAGGGACGGGTCGCGCTGTTGATCCTGATGGCCACCCTGGGGATCCCGGCCGGCGCGCTCCTGCTGGCGGGAGACCGAGGCGTCGCCATCGCGGAGAAGCTCGCTCGATTCCTCCCCCACAAGATCGCGGACCTCGCGTTGGGGCTGATGCGGGCGTTCGTCGAAGGGTTGCGCACCATGGGTGTGGCGGCGGCGGGGGCCGGCACGGTGCTGACGATCCTGACCTGGGTGGTCAACGTCGGCGTGCTGTGGTGCCTCGCGTCGGCGGTGGGCGTCCAGTTCTCGGCGATGGACGCGACCGTGGTGACGATCGTGGTGTCGATCTGCCTGCTCCTGCCGAGCCCCGCGGGAGGCCTCGGGGTGTTCGAGGCGGGCGGGGTCGCGGGCATGCTCCTGTACATCTCGAACCACGACACCGCGGCGGCGTTCGCGGTCACGCTCCACGCCGTGCACGTCGGCATGATCATGGTCCCCGGCGTGCTGCTGCTCCCCTACGAGGGGATCCGATTCAGCGAGTTGTGGACGCTCCCGGGCGGGTCGTCCGAGCCCGCCGACGGCGGGGACTGAGCGCGGCCAGGAGCAGGAGCGCGAGGCCGGAGCCGGTGCTCGGAGCGGTGGCGCACGAGCAGTCGGGGGTGTCCTGTTCGAAGGGCGGAGGCTCGGGGCAGTCTTCGTCCGCGTCGGGGTGGGTGGCGGCGTTGGACGTCGCGGGGCGTGTGATTCGCATCTGAGGCCAAACGGGGGGGACGCGGTCGCGGCGAGGGTCCCTTCCCGCGCACCCTTCCGGGGCGCCCATGACCACCCTCGCGGCGAGGGTCCCTTCAGGCGCACCCTTCCGGGGCGCCCATGACCACCCTCGCGGCGAGGGTCCCTTCCCGCGCACCCTTCCGGGGCGCTCAGGACCACCCTCGCGGCGAGGGTCCTTCCAGGCTAAACGGGGACGTCACTCCAGAGCGCGGCGCAGCCGGCGGCGGCGGCGGTGCGGGCGGCTTCCTCCAGGGTCGCGACGATGGGCTCGCCGTGGAGGTTGAGGCTGGTGTTCACGAGCACCGGCTCGTCCAGGGACAGCAAGAAGCGGTGCAGCGCCGGGTCGTCGACTTCGCGAAGGACCTGCGCGCGGGCGGTGCCGTCGGCGTGCACGGCGGCGGGGGCGGCGCGGCGGAGGGCGTCGGTCGCGGGCAGGGCGACGGTCATGAACGCCGTCATCGGGGCGGCCGTCTCGTCCCATCCTTCGAGGTAGGTGGGCGCTGCCTCGACCGGGAGGATCGGACCGAACGGCATGACCGGGTCGCGGCCGAGGGCGGCGTTGAGGGCGGCTCCCCGGGCGGGATCATCGGGGAGGAACAGCAGCGACCGAGCTCCCAGGGCGCGGGGGCCGAACTCCATGCGGCCGACGCAGCGGGCGACGACGCCGCCGTCCTCCAGGGCGCGCCGAATGGGGCCGACGTCGGGGGCTGCCTGAGCGGCGACGTCCTCGGTCGCGGGGCCCAGGCAGGCATCGGGGGTGGGCTGCGGTTCGATCCCGAGGAGGGCGGCGGCCGCGGCGGCGGCGCCCGCGCACAGGCCCGCGTCGCCCATGGCGGGGGTCACGAACACCGGGACGCCGGGCACGGCGGCGGCGACGGCGCGGTTGATGGCGACGTTGGCAAAGAGCCCCCCGGCGAGGGCGAGGGCGGTGCCTCCGTGCGCGGCATGGGCCTCGCCCACGATGTCCGCGACCCACCCCTCGGCGGCGTGTTGCAGGGCCGCGGCGATGTCTTCGGGCGGTTCGTGGCGTACGGCTCGGATGAAGGCGGCGGGCGACAGGCCGGGCCCCGCGAAGGCGGCGCGGGCCACCGGGACGAGGCGCTCGGGGTCTCCGGCGGCGGCGCGGGCGACGACCTTGCCTTCGTCGCCTTCGGCGTAGCCCAGGTGCTGAGCGAGCGCGCCAAACAAGAGCGCCGGGCCGGCGGGGGCAGGGAGGGCGGTCAGGCGGTCGAGGTTGCGCCCGCGGCGCCGGCTGACGGTCCCCGCGAGGCCGTCGCCGAAGGCGTCCAGGGTCACCACGAGGGCGTCGGCCCATCGTTCGTCGACCCCGACCGCGGCGCTCCAGGCGTGGGCCAGGTGGTGGTCGATGACGATGAGGGGGACGTTTACGCCGACGGCGGACAGGCGGCGCCGAACGAGGGCCACGGACGCGGTCCCTTCGACCGTGGCGAGCAGGTCGTGGCGGGCGATGGCGTTGCTGTAGGCGCCGGCCGCGCGCGCTGCCCACGACAGCGGACCGCGGCCTCCCCGCCCGGTGCGGTACCGGCGGTCGAGCAGCCGGAAGGGGAGCCGCCCCGCTTGCTCCGCGAGGGCCGCGTGCTCGACCGTCCAGCCACGGGCCGCGGCGAACCGCAGCGCCGCTTCGATCGACCGCCGGGGGAACCCGCACTGGTGCTTGCGGCGGGTGAGCCGCTCTTCGCTCACGGCGAACTGCAGCACGCCCGCGTGATCGAGCAACGCCGCCCCCGCGTCGTGCCCGTCGCAGATGCCGAGGATCGTCACGTCGCGGACCGTCGGAGCAGGAAGGGACCCAGCACGAGGCCGTCCAGGCGTGCGCCCTGGAACGTGCGGATCGCTTCGATCGGCGAGCACACGATCGGCTCGCCGTGGCGGTTGAAGCTGGTGTTCACCAACGAGGGGATGCGGGTCCGCTTCTCGAACGCCGCGAGGATGGCGTACATCCCCGGGTTGTCGGCTTTGCGCAGCACCTGGGGCCGCGCCGTGCCGTCGACGTGCACGACGCCGGCGTGGGCCGCATGGGCCGCTTCCTTCACCGGCAGCGCGATCGTCATGAACGGCACGCACGCCTTGGCCGACTCGAGCCCCTCGTACAGCCCCCGGGCGGCTCGGGAAAGGGTGATGGGCGCGAACGGCATGTACTCGCTGCGGTCCAGCCGAGCGTTCAGCCACTCGTTCACCGACAGGTCGTCGGGGCGGACGAGGATCGACCGGTTGCCCAGGGCCCGCGGGCCGTACTCCATGGCGCCATCGAAGCGCGCGACGGCCCCGCCTTCGACCAGCAGGTCGGCGACGGCATCCGCCAGCTTCGCCGGTCGTTCCGCTTCGACCCCCGCCTCTTCGATCGCCGCCGCGCAGGCTGCCTCGGTCCACGACGGACCCAGGTAGACGTGCTCCAGGGGGCGAGGCTCCAGGCTCCCCTGGCTCCGCGCGAGGGCCAGCAGGGCGGCGCCCAGGCCGATGCCCTGATCCGACATCGCGGGGTGCACCCAGACGCCCTCGACCTCCGGCAGGGCTGCCAACTTCCGGTTCAGGGCGACGTTGGCGAACACCCCTCCGGCGAGGGCGATGTGGCCCGAGCCGGTGGTTCGGATGGCCTCCTGGACGAACGGGATGAGGGTGTCCTCGAGGCACCGCTGGGCGCCGGCGGCGAGGTCTTCCCGGGAGTAGCTCCGCAGCTTCTGCACGTCCGGGGCGCCGGCCCGTCGACCTGCCGTGGGGGGACCCTGGAAGCCGCGTCGGTCCGACCGGATCGACAGCCGCGCCCGCAGCAGCTCCATCGCCGCCTGGGGGTTCCCGCGCGCCGCCAGGCCCGTGACCTTGCCCGCGTTCATCGGGTCGATCCCCAGGATCGATGCGGCCTCGCCGTAGAACTGGCCGGGGCTGTGCCACGCCCCCACGGACCACAGCGCCTCGATCCGCCCCCCGCGGCCGTGCCAAGCACTGGCGCACTCGCCGTCGCCGAGGTTGTCGCAGGTGACGACCGTCGCCTCGGGCCACGGTCCAACGAAGTACGCCGACGCCGCATGGGCCGCGTGGTGGCCGATCAGCTCGGCGCTGCGTCCGAACAGCGCCTCCAACCGCTGGCTGCTCACCTTGGTCACTGCGCGCCGGAGCAGCCCGCTGCGGAACAACGCCTCGTGCCACAGCAGGTGCGCGGTCTGGACCGGCGCGAGGAAGTCGCGGGAGCCGGTGGGCATCTGCTCGCCGAGCATGCGGGGGAGGGGGTGCAGCGGGTTGGCGGCGACGATGCGCACGCTTCGATCGAGCCCCCGGACGAACGCCGGTTGGCCGCTGTCGGCGTCGGCGCGCCCGGGAACGCTTCCCGCGAGGGCCCCGGACCGCTCCAGCCAGCCGATCGAGCGCGCGGGGAAGCCCGCCTGGTACTTCGTGCGGCTCAGCCGCTCTTCCGCCACGGCCGCGAGCACGCGACCGTCCGGGGCGATGGCGGCGGCGTTGCTGTTGGTGTCCTCGTGCAGGCCCAGGATCGCGGCCGTCATTGGGAGGACTCCGGCCCTTCCCGTCGGCTCAGCGCGAACAGCAGCCCCCCGGAGACGACCACGCCGAGCACCAGCAGCAGCGGCATCGTCACGCTCGTCCCCAGCGCCATCGCGATGAGGAACGCGGGGATCGGAACGGCCAGGAGCCCGACGCCGAGGCCGACGGTGATGCGCCAGAGCGGGTCGCCGTCGTCCAGCAACTGCACGGTGAGCACGCCGGGGACGACGATGGCGATGAGGAGGCCGATCAGGCCGGTGATCGCGGTGATCATGGCCGGAAGCTCCGGACCAGGGCCCGCCCCGAGTCGACGGGGGCCGACATCAGCGACGGGAACGCCTCGCAGGGTGCCCAGCAGCCGACGCAGCGGCTAGCTGCCACCTCCGCGCGGGCCTCGACCGTGGCGTCGAAGACGGCCGCCAGCGAGTAGTCGAGCTCCCGGAGCGAAGCCAGGGGCCGATCCTCGGTGATGCAGGGGTAGATGACGCCGTGCGGATCGACGAACACGGACGCCGACAGCGCGCCGCACTCGACCGGAGAGGTGCCCGTGGCGAGGTAGTCCGGCACCAGCTCCCGGAAGGCCCGCTCCAGCAGCGCCGTGGGCTGCAGCGACGGCCCCAGCCGCGCCTGGAACCGCGCCAGCTCCTCGCTCACGAGGTCCCAGTCGGGGAGCTCCATGTCGGCGTTGTCGTAGTAGTGGGCCGACCGGTGGGCGAGGTTGAAGTGCATCTCGCCGGGATCCAGGTGGCCGTGCAGGGCCGATCGTGCCGCCTCGAAGCAGGCCTCCGCCGAGCCCGCGTTCTCCGCCGTCAGCGTCATCCCGAGGACCGGCCGCACCCCCGGCAGCTGCCGCAGCCGGTTGAAGGTCTCCATCGCCCGCTCCCACGCGCCGGCGGAGCCCCGGATCTCGTCGTGCAGGGTCGGGGGACCGTCCAGCGAGACGGTCAGGATCAGCTGAGGAGGCCGGTGGGCGAGCGCCGCCTCCGCGGCCGCGACCGCCCGATCGCCGAGCGCGCCGTTGGTGGGGAAGTGCAGCAGGACCAGCCGCGGGAGCATCTCCGTGGCCGCCTTCACGATCTCGGGGAAGTCGTTGCGGGTGGTCGGCTCACCGCCGGTGAGGTCGAGCCACCGGATCTGCGGGTTCTGCTCGAAGAACCGCCGGATCTCCTTGATGCCCATCTCCCCGCTGGGGGTGCGGCGCCAGATCCCGCAGTGGCGGCAGCTGTGGTTGCAGAGGTACGTGACCGCCCAGGTCACCTTCCACGGCGCGGCCGGGCGGCGGACCGAGCTGTTCAGCATGGCGCCCGCCAGGGACGCGTAGCGCCGCAGCTTCATGGCGTCCCCCCGGGCTCGACCGTGACGTCGTCACGCTCGCCGCCGTAGATGTAGTACCAAACCGCGAGGAGCCGCAGCTCGCGGTCGCCCAGCTCCGAGCCGAGCCGGCCGAGGCCGTCGGTCCAGGAGGGCTCCCGCTCCCAGTAGCGGTTGGGGAGCAGGTTGCCGCGCCCGAACCGCGTGCGTTCGATCGCGATCTCTTCCGGCGTCTCGACCGTGTGGAAGAACTCCCAGTCGCGCCGCAGATCGTCGGTCAGCAGCTCGATCCCGGAACCGTTGGCCGCAGCACCCGGGAAGCGCGTGTACCAGCGGTCGTCCAGGGGAACGTCGACGCTCCCCAGGGAGCGGCAGCCGACCACGAGCAGCACCACCAGCCCGGCGCCGATCAGGAGCGGGCGCGCCTTCTTGGCCTGGGCCGCCTCGACGAGGACCTCGAGCCCCGCCGCCGCCGCCAGCCCCAGGGCCGGGTACGTCAGCAGCGCGTAGGTCATCTTCAGCTCGTCCCAGTTCTCGTGCGGCAGCAGCAGCAGGAACGTGGGGATGCCCCAGCCGAGCATGAGCAGGCCGTGAGACCGCCGCTCGGGGTCCGTCACCAGCGACCACGCCCCCATTCCTGCCGCCGCGATCAGCACCGCGCCCCACGTCAGGAGGAACTGCGCGGGCACCAGCAGGAACACCGGCAGGGGGAAGTGCGGGGTGCGCACGACCTCGGTGTGGAACGGCCAGTTCAGGAGCCCGTTGAACTCGAAGGTGGTGCCCAGGAATCGGTGCGGGAACGTGGGGCGGAAGCCCTGGAACTCCGCGTACTGGGAGCTGTGCATCAGCGGGTTGCCGAGGGCGTAGCTGTTCCACACCAGCGTCGGGAACACGGCGATGGCGGCCGTCGCGCACCCCACCGCGAGGCGCTTCCAGCGGCCCTCCTTCGTCGCCCCCAGCCCCCACAGGAAGGCCGGCGTCGCGACCACCGCCTCGGGTCGGATGTTGCCGATCGCGCCGAAGAGCAGCCCCGCCACGATCGCCGGGCCCAGGGCGGTCGAGTGGGTCCGGAGCAGGCGGGCCAGCACCGCGCACAGCAGGACGCCGCCCACGAGCGCGAACTGGTTCGGGTTCAGCCGGTTCACCGCCAACGTGTACGGGTTCAGCGCGATCACGAGGCCGACCGCCAGCGCCGGCCAGCGGGGTCCGAAGACCTCCCGGCCGAAGAGGTACCCGCCCAGCATCACGAGCCCCGAGCAGAGCGCGAACAGCAGCCGGAAGCCCGCCTTGCCGAAGAGCACGAACTCGGGCGCCGACGTCATGCCGGCGCCCAGCCGCTGGTCTTTGGTGATGATCCCGAAGGTGTCGGGATCGACGAGGTCGTCCGGCAGCGCCCCCTGAAGCTCGTACTCCACGAGGTGGGTGCCGTCGCGGAGCACGAAGTCGATGCCGTGGCCGGCCACGTGCATCGCCGGCGCGGTGATGTAGGTGTCCCAGTACCCCTCGGCGGGCCCCTCGAACCGGCAGAGGCCGATGACCGCGACGAGCACGGCGAGGATCAGGGCGGTGCGGTCGCTCCTCACCGGAAGACAGGCCGTCCCACGACGATGGTGGCGAGGATGCGGACGCCGTTGCGGACGCGCCGGAAGTCGGTCGCGCCCTCTCCCCGGGCGTAGCGGGTGACGGGGACCTCGACGATCCGGGCGCCCGCTCGAACCGCGTGCAGCATCATCTCGGTCTCGACCTCGTACTCCCGGCTGCGGAACCGGTCGGGGTTCAGGAGCCGCTTGCTGATCAGCCGGAAGCCGGCCTGCGAGTCGGTGATGCGAGCGCCGTGGCGCAGGTTCAGCAACTCGGTCATGAATCGGTTGCCGATGCGGTTGGGCAGCGAGATGGAGCCTCGCTCCAGGGTGCCCAACCAGCGGGAGCCGTTGACGAACTCACCGCCGTCCCGGGCCTCCGACACCAGGGTCGGGATGTCGGCCGGATCGTCCTGGCCGTCCGCGTCGATGAAGAGCACGTGGGTCGCCTCGGGATCGACCTCCCGCAGCCCCGCCAGCAGCGCCGCGCCCTTGCCCCGGTTGGGGGTGAGGCGGACCACCCGGGCGCCCGCGGCCTCGGCTTCGGCGACCGTTCCGTCGGTGCTCCCGTCGTCGATCACGAGCAGCTCGAGGAGGTCCTCGCAGTGGTCGCGGACCCCCCGCACGGCGTCGCCGACGTTGCCCTCTTCGTTGTGCGCGGCGAGCACCGCGCTGATCCGCAGCGCCTCGGTCATGCCAGGTGCAGCGGCGAGGCGCCGATCCGGATCCACCGGCGGGCCTGCACGGCGAACGTCGTCGCCCACGCGTTGATGTCAGCCGAGGTGCGGGAGTACCGGATGCCGCCCCCCGGAGCCGATCGGGCGCGTAGCTGCCGGTCGAGGTCGGCAACCCGCGGATCGCCCGACGGGATGCCCATGGCGAGGCAGATGCGGATGGTCTGGGCGAGCACGTCGGAGCTCAATCGGTCGCTCCCGGCGGCGCGAAGCAGGGACTCCAGGCCCGCCGCCAGTCGGTGCGTGCCGGCCGTCGAACCCTGCGCCCGAAGCGCGAGCAAGCCTTCCAGGGCGTAGGCGTGGGCGTGGGGATAGACGTGGTCGGTGGCGTCGTGGCAGGTGAACCAGCCGCCCTCCCAGCAGATCGAGGCGAAGTGCTCGGCGAGCTCTTCCACCAGCGGATCCCCGGGCAGCGCGAGCGCCGCCTTGAGCAGGTGCGGTCCGAACGTGCGCGACCAGTGGCCGTCGTCGTCCAGCCCCTCCTGCCCGATCCGCCGCTCCAGGCAGGACCGGACGAAGGCAACGGCGGGGGCCGGGTCGGGGCCGGTGGGGTCGACCGTCTTCCAGCGCCGCAGCGCCGCGGCCGCGATGGCAGTGTCGAAGGCGTACCGGCCGCCCCGGTGGAGCACGGCACCGGTGGAGTCGAGGGCTGCTTCGAGGCGGTTGGCGAGGCGCCGGCCGTCGGCCTGGATCGGTCCGAACAGCACCCCCGGCTCACGCGCCCGCGCTTCCGCGTGCAGGGACAGCAGCAGCCCCTCCGCTTCGGTGTACGGGAAGCCTGAACCACCGCTCGCGAACCAGGACAGGACCCCGCCGTCGGGGAGCCGCACGGGGCCGGTCATCAGCCACGCCAGATGCTCCAGCTCCGGGAGGAACCGGGCGTCGACGATCGCGTCCTGGGGAAGCGGTAGGGCCTGCGACATTCCCGGCATTGTAGGCGAGCCCTTGCGGCACCGCGCCCATGGGGACAGGCTGGCTCGTCGTGGTGCTTCTTCTCCTGCTGTTGGTCGGCCTCCTCGTGGCCGTACGCATGGACGCGGACGGACCCGTGGAGCTGCTCGCCTGGGTGCTCCTGGGGGCCCTCGGCGGGGCTCCGGTCGTGGCCGTGGGGACCGCCTGGGTGGTGCCGATGTTCATCACGCCGACGCTGGTGGGGGGACTCGCCGCGTTGCTGGCGGGAGGACTCCTGGTCGCCGGCGGGGTTCAGGCGTTGCGCGAGTACCCGTGGCGGGGCCCCACCGAAAGCGAGGCGCTGGTGCTGCTGGCGGCGGCGATGGTGGGGGCGGTGACGGCGTCGCTGCACACGGACGTCGAGCTGATGCTGTCGCTCGCCTCGTGGCTCCGCACCGGCGAGGCGGAGTGCTTCTACATGCAGACCTTCTCGCTGGTGGGGGATCTGAACCAGGGAGGCTCGCCCGACCGCATCCGGGACGCGTGGCAGATCGTGAACTCCCCGGGCAACACCGCCTACACCGCGGCGCTGATGCCGACGCTGGACGGCGCCACCTTCCGAATCGTCGACGTCATCTTCCGGGTGCTCCTGTTCCTGTTCGTGCAGCTGGCCCTGGTGCGCTGGACCCGCTTCCTGATCTCGCTGGTGGCGGCGCTGTTCGTGGTCCTCAACCCCTTCATGCTGTACGTCGAGGTGCTGGACCGGAACGTCATCGCGGCCGCCCTGACGGCGGCGTTGCTGTTCGCGCTGCGAGCTCGCCCCGACAAGGCGCTGGCCCACGGCCTGCTGCTGGGGCTGCTGGCGATCAGCGGGCTCCGGTTCCTGCCGTTGGTCTTCGCGGTGCCTGTGTTCATCGTCCACGGCACCCGGGGGTCGAACCGGCGGGAGTGGGGGGCCGTGCTCGGCGGCTTCGTGCTCCCCTTCGCGGTCGGAGTCCCCCATCTGCAGCACCACGGGCTCCACAGCATGGGGGAGACGGAGTCCTGGTGGGAGCTGCTCCAGCTGACCCTCGAGGAGCTCCCGCGGACCCCCTTCCTGCCGTTCCCGACGGGGGCCTACTACTACTTGACGGTGCTCGACTTCCTCGGCCTGGGGGTCTGCGCGCTGGCGGCGATGGGGGCGAGCCGGTCCTTCCGGAGGGAGCCCGCCTGGGGGGTGGGGCTGACCCTGCCGCTGCTGGGCATCCTCGCGGCCCTGTCGGTGCAGCGGGACTGGATTCAGGGCGACAAGGTGCGCATCGCCCTCGAGGCGCTCGTGCCCGTGGTCGTGTTGGCGGCGCTGGGCCTGGATGAACTCTTTGACCGCTACCGCCGGAGGATCGCGCTGGCGGAGCTCGCCGCGGCTGCTGTGGTCCTGTTGGCGCTCGGCTTCGTCACGGCTCGGCTGGACGTGCCGGTGGATGCCTCGACCTACCTCCGCCATCCGGTGCATCAGACCGAGACCGACGCCCGCCTGGCGCCATCGCGGGCGGCCGTGGCGCGGTTCGGGCTGCTCCCCGACTACGGGCGGCTCGCCACCAAGCTGGACGTCGGGCGCAAGCGCGCCGAGGAGGCGTCGGTCCGGTGGACCGTGTATGGACCGGGGTCGCCGTTGGCCGATCGACCGCGGGAGGCCGGCTGGTGGGGCGGGGGGGAAGCGTCGGAGCCGTTGGTGGTGCTCGCGGACGAGCGGTCGGTGCTTCTCGAGATTGATCTGGCCCTGCTCCCCACCGCTCCCGATGACGCGGTCCGCGAGGTCGCATCCGGGGCTCCGTTCGTCGATCTGATCGATCGCGGCAAGCTGCTCGACATCTACTTCCGGTCGGTGGTGGTGCCCTGGCAGGCCCAGCCGCTGGGCATCGCCGCGTTGCCCCTGCGGGCCGAGGTCGACGGGCTTGGCGAGCTGTACCTCGACCTGAACGCCTTCGGGTCGCTGGGGACCGACCGCGACGGCTTCACCCGGGTCGGCCCGATCCACCTGCGATCGGACCACGGCGGCTCCGTGCTGACCGCGCTGCCCGACGCCTCGTCGGACTCGACGATCCGCGTGCGGGTGCCCCGCAACTACCGCGTCCTCGTCCGCGACTGGCTGGTCGACAGCAACGCCGGCACGCCCCACCGGGTGGACTCCTGGACCGTGACGGTCGATGATGGCGGCGTGCACGTCGGCTACGGCTGGGGCGAGCCGGAGAGTTACCTGTAGGCAGCCCCTGTCCGGCGGCCGCCAAAATCGCCGTCTATACTTCTGAGCCGAATGACGAAGGAATCGAATCGAGCATCCATCATCCCGCACCCCCGCGCGCAGAAGCCGCTGACGGGGTTGCGCTGGGCGCCGTCCCCCCGCGGCGCGACCCGTGACGATGTCCGGGCCGCGTTCAACGATCTTGCCCGGCAGCTCGCTGAGGGGCAGTTGCTGGTGCTGCAGGAGCGGCTCTACGTCGAGCCCTACGACGTGGACGAGGTGCTCGCCATCCGCCGGGACGCGCTCCAGGCCCACGGCCTCGACGCCGACCGCCCGTTCACCATCGTCTCCAACAAGTCCTGCATCCCCGGCATCTGCGTCGGCGTGCACATGCTCGCGCTGCGGCCGGCGCCAGGGGAGAGCATCCGCACCGTGCGCGCGGGCCCCGCGACCGGCCGGCTGCTGGAGTCCGGGAGTACGACGGCGCTGTTCGTCTCCGACGTGGCCGCTTCCCCCGGCTCGGTGGACCCCCTGCACGAGATGTTCGCGGGGGCCGTCGCCGCCTGCGCCGAGCACGGCATGACCCTGCGCGACGTCGCCCGCACGTGGCTGTACGTCGAGAACTTGATCCCCACCTACGACCACCTGAACCGGGTGCGCGACGAAGTGTTCCTCGCCGAGGGGCTCAAGGATGACTCCAAGTGGCTGCAGGAGCCGCCGGCGTCCACCGGAATCCAGGCCTGGCACCCCGATCGGGCGGACTGCTTCCTCGACCTCATCGCCGTGACCCGCCCGGGCGCGGACCGTCCGTTCACGGGTGTGACGCCCGACATGCAGTGCGAAGCGTGGGACTACGGTTCGTCCTTCTCGCGCGGCATGACCATCGACCTGGGGCGCCGCCGGCTGGTGACGATCTCGGGGACGGCGAGCATCGGGGGCGACGGCCTCACCATGCACCTGGACGACCCTGCCGCTCAGATCCTCGAGACGATGCGGAACATCGATTCGCTGCTCGAGCTGGGCAAAGCCGACCCCGCCCGGGGGCTGTGGACGCTCTACTTCAAGGACGAGCAGGTCTGGGACGCGTGGCAGGACCTCGTGCTTGCGGGCGAGCTTCGGGCCCCGCCCCAGGCCGCCGCCGTGTTCGGCGACGTCTGCCGCGACAACCTGCTGTTCGAAGCCGAAGTTACGGTTCCGCTGTAGCGCACGTCGTCGCCGGCAGGTCGAACGCGTCGACCTGCTCCACCCACCAGCTCTTCGTCGTCGACAGCGGTCCCGCGTAGGGGTCGATCACGTCGCCGCCGTCGGTGTTCACCTCGAAGTGGAGGTGGGGCATCGAGCTGTTGCCGGAGCTCCCCATCAAGCCGAGCAGATCGCCGCAGGCGACCTCATCGCCGGGCTCCACCACCACCGAGTCGGTCATCAGGTGGAGGTACCGGGTGATGATCCCCTGGCCGTGATCGAGGGTGACGAAGTTGGCGAGGATGGGGTGGCCGTCGCAGGTCACCGCGCCGTTCTCGAGGCGGCAGCGGTCGTACTGGTCCTCGCGGATCTCCAGGACCGTGCCGTCGGCCGCGGCGAGCACGTCGGCGGAGCCCGCGTCCATCGTCTCGAAGCCGCCCTCGAGCAGGAAGTCGGTGCCGTCGTGCTCGTCGTAGCAGGCGGGGAAGCCGTCGCCCGCGTAGTTGCTGCAGATGGCGCCGCCGAGGGTGGAGTCCTCGTGCACCTCGGGGTCGTGATCCACGCCGACCACGCCGTCGATCAGCCACGGCTGGCCCGTCGGCAGCGCGAATCGCACGGGCTCTTCGGGGGGCTCGTCCCCGGGCAGGGGATCGCCGCAAGCGACGAGCACGAGCAACGGCAGCAGCGGCCTCCTCATCGCTTCCACGCCTTGCCGAGGAGGAACTCCAGCCGGCGCATCTCGGCGACGTAGGCGCCCTCGGTGCGATCGGCCAACGGCACGACGGTGCGCACGTCGTCCCGGACGGTGGTGACCGCCTCCCAGCCGAGCCCGGTGACGTCGGGATCGAGCGACACGGTCGCGATCAGGCCGGTCTGCACGGGCACCGTCGGCTGCATCGTGTCGAAGTTGCCGAGGCTGTAGAGAATCGCGGCGGTTCGAGCCACGCCGTCGTCGGTGCGGATCGAGCAGGTGCCGATCTCCGGAACCGCCAGCGGCTTGTTCACGTGGCACAGCTCCGGCGGCTGGGCGACGTGGGGGCCGTGCCCGACGATGAGGTCCGCGCCGAGGCCGACCAGCTCGCGCCCCATCACGAGGAAGTGGGGGTCGGCGTAGTACTCGTACTCGTAGCCCCAGTGGAGCATCAGCACGACGGTGTCCGCGCCGCCGGTGCGGGCGGCCTCGATGTCGGCCCCGACTCCCGACAGGTCCACGTCTTCGTCGAGCCGGCCGAAGGGCACCACGAACAGCTCATGGTCCTGTGGGGCGGGCTTGCCGTTGAGCCCCCAGGTGTAGGACAGCAGCGCGATCGAGCGGCCGCCGACCTCGACCGTGGCGTGGCCGTCGACCCCGGTGTGCTGCAAGCCGCGGGCCTCGACCTCGGCGATCGTCGCCTCCAGGCCGTCCTCGCCCACGTCCATGCTGTGGTTGTTGTTCAGCTGCACGACGTCCAGCGGCAGCGAGTCGAGGATCTCCGGCGGCGCGTTGAACGTGTAGAGGTCCAGGTCCTCCTGCTCCGTCGGGTGATCCGGGGACGTCGGCGTCTCCAGGTTGCCGATTCGGAGATCGCCGTCGAGCAGGTCGGCCACGGGCAGAGCGAACTCGGCCCAGTTCTCCCCCAGCCACATCACGTCGCCCGCAAACGACAGGCGGACGCCGTCGCCCAGCGGCGGGATCGTGCCCACGTGGCTGTCGAAGTGGGAGAGCGCTTCGACGGGCGCGCTGGGGCGGTGGTGCTGCAGCTTCAGCAGGTACTGGCCGGCCAGGTCGAGATCCTCGGCAGGGTCCCAGTCCTCCGTCTCCCAGCGCACTTCCTCGTAGGCTTCGAGGTCGGTCTGCGGCGTGTAGACGTAGGGGAAGTACGACCCCTCTTCGGGCCACGCAGCGTATGGATCGCAGCCGATCACGCAGAGGAGAACCGCCATCGGAGCGAGCAGGCGCATGCCGACCGGAGCCTACCGTTCGTAAGCTCGCTCCGGCTGGGCCATCCTGGGTCCGTGCAGACCCCCTGCGACCGCTGCGGAACCTTCGCGCCTCGGGTGATGTGGATGGAGCGGGCGATCTGCGAGCCCTGCCACCAGACCATCAAGCCCTACGAATCCGGGAGTACCCGGATCGGCGTCGTCCTCGCGGCCGTGGTGGAAACGCTCCCGAAGGTCGCTGGAGTGGGTTCCCTGGCGCTGGTCCTGGCCTGCCTTCCCCAGATGGGCGTGGCGCTGTTGGCCCCCCCCCGATGCGTTGATCGCACTCGCTCTCACCCTCGGTGCCGCCATCCTCGGGAGCTACGGTCAGCTCGTCGTCCTGATCCTCGCCCTCCAGTTGCTCCGGGGGGAGGAGACCTACGACGCGCCGACGGCGCTGCGGCAGGGACTGGTCTGGCTCTTCCCGTTCGCGGTCCTGGGCATCCTCATCGGGGTTCAGATCCTCCTGTATTCGTTGCTGCTCCTCATCCCCGGAATCGTCCGCGCGATGACGCTGTACGTCGCGCAGGCGGAGTGGGTGCTGAGCCGGCTGGCGGGGGCCCCGCTGGAGCGTCGAGACGCCATGGCCGTGAGCGCGGAGCGCATGCCCGGGCGTCGCGGTCAGGCGCTCGTCGTGTCGGTGATCGCGAGCATGCCGGTCATCCTTCTGACCTTCGGCTCCGTGGTGATGGAACTGGGGCGAGGGGACCTGAGCAACGAGCTGCTCTTCTGGTTCGATCTGGCGATGTACCCGGTCTCGGCGCTCGCCTCGCTTCCCATCGTCGTAGCCCAGGCGATCTTCCTCGTGCAGCTGTTCGGGGCCCCCACCTGGGAGGCCGAAGCCGACGGGGGCGCCGCTGGTATCCTCCCCGCCTAAGACGGGAGAGACTCGATTCAGGCCTGGTCCGAGGGGCAGCAATTCGGCCGCTTCACGCTTCGT
Source organism: Pseudomonadota bacterium (assembly GCA_024229515.1). GTDB lineage: Bacteria > Myxococcota_A > UBA796 > UBA9615 > UBA9615 > JAAESI01. The sequence continues at coordinate 23,720 of JAAESI010000038.1, forward strand.
CGCGCCCTCGGCGCGGGGTCGTTTGCGGAGGTTTGGCTCGCCGTCGAGGAATCGCAGCTTGGCTTCCGCAAGGAGGTCGCCCTCAAGCTCCTGCACACCGCCGAACCGGCCAAGGTCCAGGCCCTCCAACAGGAGGCCCGCCTCGTCGCCGCCCTGCGCCACCCCAACATCGTGGACGTGCTCGCGGTCGAGGATATCGAGGGGACCTGGACCGTCGTCATGGAGTACGTCGATGGCGGGACCCTGGAGTCGTTCATCGACCGGGCCGCCCTCGCGGGGGTGCCCATTCCGCCGGAGCTGGTGCTCAGCTTCCTCCTGAACATCGCCCGAGGTCTGGGCCGGGCTCACACCGCCTCGGACGAGGACGGGAACCCGGCCGTCGTGCTCCACCGGGACCTGAAGCCCGCCAACGTGCTGCTGGATGTGCACGGCGCCGCCAAGCTGACCGACTTCGGCGTCGCCAAGGTCGTGGGCGACGCGGCCGCCACCGCCACCGGGGTGTCCAAGGGCACGCCCGCCTACACCGCGCCGGAGACCTGGGCCGGCGACCGGGACTTCGCCCCCTCGATGGACCTGTTCGCGCTGGGCTGCATCGCGTTCGAGCTGGTCACCCTCCAGCGGCTGTTCGGCGGCGAAGCGATCGCCAACATCTTCTGGGAGATGGTGAACCGCGCGCCCGCCGACGAAGCCGCCGCGGTCGCCGCCACGATGCCCGGCCTCGCGCCCATCGTGGAGAAGCTGCTCGCCCGTGACCCTGCCGCTCGGTACCAGAGCGCCGCTGAGGTGGAGGCGGACCTCGAGGGGCTGCAGGGCTCCGTCGGCCCCGCCGACTTCGCCGCGTTCACGACGATGTTGGGCGAGGTCGAGCGGGGTGAGCGTGACCGCCCCGAGGGTGCTCCGGCGCCGCGAGTGGCCAGCTCTGATGGCGTCGCGTGGACCGATCTGCTGGCCCGCACGGGCGAGATCGCCAACGCCAAGGCGGAGGCCAAGGCCGCCGCCTCGGGTCCGGTGGCTCCGCCCGTCGCACCCCAACGCAAGCGCAAGCGGAACCCCGCCGGTCGCGCCACCGCCAAGCACGCCAAGCCGCGCGGGCGCACCGGCAAGCGGGCCGTCCCGCCGCCGCCGCCGTCCACCAAGGGGGGCCTGTCCCGCACGCTCATGCTCGGCTTGCTGGGGGGCACCGCGCTGATGGTCCTGGCCATCGTGGGGCTGCTGTTGGGCCGCGCCTACCTGCCGTCGGAGCCGACGACCCCCGCGCAGGCGACGCCGTCGACCCAGGCGCCCGCGGTCGCGGAGCTTCCCGCGGAGCCGACGGTCGATCCGGAGTTGGAGGCGCCCACCCCGGCGCCCGCTCCCGTGCAGCGCCTCCCGACCGAGCCCGTCGAGCGGCCCGAGCCGAGCACCCCCGCCCCGGCCGAGGCGGCCCCGGAGCCGACGCCGGCCCCGGTCGCGGAGGTCGAGACGCCCGCGCCGACCGAGGAGACGCCCGCGCCTGCGGAGCCGACCCCCGAACCCGTGGCGGCGGTGGATCCGACGCCGTCGCCCATCTCCACCGAGACGCCCACGAAGGCCTGCCTCGTCACCACCAGCACGCCGGGGCGGTCGATGGTCTGGATCGGCGGACGGCCCCAGAGCAGGCGGGCCCTGACGGAGGGGTCGAAGCTCGGCGCCCGGCTCGATCCCGGCTGGATCACCATCGGCATGGGCTCCGGAGAACGGCCCACGGCCTTCCTCGACGTCGAGCTGGTGCTGGGCAAGTCCGCGACGGTGCACTGCGATCTGGCGACGAACTCCTGCACGCTCCTGACGGGCGGGTTCGGCCCTTGCGCCCGCTGAGGCTCAGTCCGGCATGAGCACGCCGGTGCACGCTTCGCGCGGCGTGTAGCGCTCCTTCGGCGCGGGGATCGTGCGCACGGTTCCGTCGGGGTCGAAGCAGGTCCATTCGCCGGTGGGGCGGTTGTCCTTGAACGAGCCTTCGCCGACCTTGCGGCCCTCGCGGTCGTAGTCGACTTGCAGCCCCTGCTGCTGGCCCTCGACCCAGTTCATCTCCTCCGCCGCGGCGCCGTTGTCGTGGAACATGACCCAGCGGCCGTGCTCGCGCCCCCCGGCGAAGTCGATGTTCTCGTACAGCTGCCCGTTGGGGTGCCACATCGTCCACGTGCCGACCTCGCGACCGCGCTCGAACCGGCCTCGCTCCTGCACCTGGCCGTTGGGGTACCAACGCTCGAAGTCACCGTCGATCTGGCCGTCGCGAACCGCGCCTCGGGCCATCGGTTTGCCGTCGGGGAAGTCCTTGGCGAACGGCCCGTCGACCCGCTCGACCCCCATCTCGTCCAGAGGATCGATGTCCGCGTCGTCCTCGTTGATCCCGGGCGCCACCGATTCGGTCGGCAGCGGCGTCGGCGTCGTCGGCGCGACGGCCTGGTCCCTCGGGCCGCAGCCCGCCAACAGCAGCACCAGGAATCTAGCCGCGCGCACGCTCATCGCACCCTCCTCCGCAGCAACACCGCCATCGCGATGACCCATCCAACGAAGCTCAGTCCCGACACCAGGAACCCCCGCACGAGGGTGCGAGGCCGGTAGGTGAGCGTGATTGTGTGGCTCCCCGCGGGCGCCTCGACCGACAGCAGCCCATCCACCGGGGCCGTCAGTTGGCCGACGTCCGTGGAGAAGCCGGGGAGGTGGTTCTGGTTCACCATCACCGTTGAGGTCGACTCCAACTGCACGTCGAGTTGGATGCGGTTGTGCCCGATGTCGGCCCGCAGCACGCTCCCTCGCCCGTCCCCCAGCCACGCCTCGCCCCGGTAGCGGGGGTTGCTGATCGCCCTGCCCTCCAGGGTCGTGTAGGTCGCGGGGATCGCGTATTCGGCGAGCACGATCGAGCCGTAGTGGTCCGCCGTGCCGACCCCCCGCCGCAGGTTGAAGTACTCCGTTGCGGTGCGCGGCCGCACGAAGTCGCGCAGGTGGAGCTGGTCCGACATCGCGCGAATCTGGGCGTCCGAACGCTCCACCCACCATTCCTCGGCGACCATCGCCATCTGGTGGAAGGCGTCCGCTTCGGCCTCGGCCGGCCGCTCGAACTCGAACAGCTCGGCCAGCGTCGCTCGGTTCTGGGCGAACGGCCACAGCAGCAGGAGCGCGACGGCGGGGACGGCGAGCTTGCGCCGGGGCAAAGAGTCGACCGCGAGGGCGGCCAGGAGCACGCCGCTGAGCAGGATGAAGAAGTTCCAGTACTTGATCGGCTGGGCGAAGGAGTCGAGCCGAGGCACGCCCCAGGTCATCAGGAAGTGGAAGTCGGGGGGGGCCCGCCAGCCGAAGGAGATGAGGGAGAAGAGCACCCCGAGGCCGGCGATGAGCTGGCCTTTGCGGTCGCGCCGGACGGCGAACACGAGCCCCGCGAACATCAGCAGCACGAACGGAGGCGTAAGGCCCAGCCAGGCGTACTCGTACTCGGTGGGGTCGCCCTGGCGGCCCCAACTGATCGTGTAGTCCGTGTCCGCGGGCACCCGCCCCGACAGCGTCTGCAGGAAGTCCGGCAGGGTGTTGTAGAAGCGCTCCTCGGTCGCGATGGGGGAGTCCGCGGGATCGGGGAACCAGAGCGCATCACGCCGCTGCAGCCGATGCTCGTACTTGCCGTCGGGGCCCTCCAGGATGCCGATCCCGGCCAGCCGCGCCGCGCCCAGGGAGCAGCAGATCGCCAGCAGCAGCGCCAGCCGCCCGCCCCAGGGCAGCAGCGCGCGCCCGAACCGCCGCATCCTCGGCACCCCCGCGACCACCGCCGCGGCCGCCAGCCCCGCGACTGCGATCAGCCACGGCATGCTCAGCTCCTTGGCGAACGCCAACGCCGACGTGCACCCCAGCAAGACGACCAGCGGGAGCCCCCACGTCCGCAACGCTCCGGCCTCCTCCATGGCCGACTCCATCGCCGCCAGCCCCCACGCGGTCACCCCCAGGAAGAACACGATCGCGGGGAAGGCATGCCCCCCCTGCTGCAGCACGAATGCCAGCAGGAGCGCCCCCAGGAGCACCTTCATCAGGCCTCGATCGCGCGGCTCCTCTCCGGAGCTCACGAACAAGAAGAAGATCGCCGGACACAGCAGGTAGAAGAGTTGGTTGTAGAACCCCACCAGCCACATCGACGGCAGCCACCCGCTCACCGCAAAGAGGGCCCCCGCGATGAGGGCCGCCTCCTCGCTCAGCCCCAGCCAGCGGCGGGCGATCGCGTGCATCCCCAGCGATCCCACGATCAGGAACAGCAGCAGGTTCAGCTTCACCCCGACGACGTCGCCGAACAGCAGCACCGCGATGATGGTCGGCGCCCATGAACCGTCCGACGGATGCGCCGCCACGGGGAAGCCGCCGCCCAGGAGGTGCGTGCGCAGCGGCCACTCGCCGTCCTCCAGCAGCGCCCGCCGTGTGAGCACATCGAAGCTGCGGCAGTTGAGCCAGTCGTTGTTGCGGAACTCGTCCCGCCCCGCGATGCCCATGGGGTTCACGAACGCCGCGCTCGCGCCGAACACGATGCAAAGCACGACCAGCAACAGCCGGGGTCGTGCGATCAAGGGACGACGATCTCCGCGGCGCCCATTTCGTGGACGGGGAACGTGGTCCCGTCACCGTCGAAGACCCAGTCGGTGAAGTCCTGGTTGGAGCGGCGGAAGTTCCACCAGACCCGCACCGTCAGCGGCCCCGTCGTTCCTTCGGGGAGCTCGATGGTGTAGTCGTCGGTGACCGAGCCGCCCCGTTCGATCTGCCGCTTGTCGACGATCGCGGCGACGTCCCAGATGCGGTGGTGCTCGATCGGCTTGCCGTCCCGCCCGAGCTCGACGCCGCCCAGCCGCACGGCGTCCTCGGGGACCCTCAGATCGTCGCCGAGGGCGCCCCGGTGGACCAACTCGATCCCCTCGGCGTTCGTGACGGACACCTCCTGCCAGACCTCGGTGAGGTCGAAGGCGCTGCTGGGGAAGGGGTGCCCCGCGCGGTGGTTGTGGGTCTCCGTGTTCAGGGTGAGCGTCGTGCCGTTGAGCGTGCCGCTGGCGGTGACGAGGACCACGCCGCCGTCCTTCAGCACCGCGGTCGTCTCCAGCGGGATCTCGTACTGCCGCACCTCCTGCGTCAGCCCGGTGGTGTCGATCGTTCCCTGGAGGAACTCGACGGTGTTGTTGCGCACCAGATCCAGCGCCTCCTCGTCGCGGTCTCCGGTGGCGTACAGCGCCAGATCCAGGTTCATGCCCGACAGCTGGTGGTCGTACATCGCCTGCTCGAACGAGCGCTGGATCGTCAGCGTCGGCATGTGGCAGTCGGTGCACGACAGCGTGCCCTCGGGGGTCCACGGAGGCTGAGCCGTCGCCTGCGCGTGATCGATGACGGCGGCGCCCATGTCGGGGTGCAACTCGACCCGATGGCAGGTGGCGCAGCCGACCCCCGGGATGGCCATCCGGAAGTTGGCCACGAGGTCCTGCCGGTGCGCCCGCGGGTCGAGCATCAAGTTGGCGTTGTGGGCATCGCGGGTCTTGCCCGGGTACCTGCGCGGCTGACGGATCGTCTGCAGTCCGTTGCGCGGCGGGACGGGGACGTGGACGGTGCCGTGGCAGCTGACGCAGCCGACCCCCTCACCCGGTGGCGGCGCCCCTTCGGCGTAGGCCTCCCGCACGGTGCCCGTGAGCACGCGGAGGGGGTCGTGGCAGTTGGCGCAGAAGGCGGCTTCGTCGGGCCCCTGTTCGCGCACGAGCTCCTCGACGACCTTGCGGTACAGCGCGTTGTCGGCCGAGTGGCGGTGGGCGGATCCGGACCACTGCTTGGTCAGGAGCTCGTGGCAGCCGGCGTCCCCGCAGCCGAAGCTGTTTCCGATCAGCTCGGGGTCGAGCTTCGGGCCGAACTCGTCCAGCAGGTCCCGGTCGTTTCGGTTCGCTGGGGTGGTGCCGAAGATCCGGCCTGTTTCGGTCAGCGACGTCGACGCGGGGAGGATCTCCAGCTTCCAGTCCATCGGCGAGCGGATGTCGGTGACGAGCAGGTCGTGCGGGTAGCTGACGTACCACCACCACGCCAGCGCCCCCAGGAGCACCGCCACCACGGGCACCCCCCAGAGCCGGCGCACGAAGCGGCGGAACCAGAGCAGGTGGGGGAACACGAGGACCGCGCAGAAGATCCCGAGCACCGAGTGGGCGAGCATCGGCCCCCACTTCTCGTCGCCGCGCATCTGCCAGCCGAGGATGCCGACGTGCAGTGCCCACAGCAGCACCACGGTCAGCGCGACGCCCGAGATCGAGGTCCGCACCGGCGGCCGCTTCGGAGCCGGCATCAGCCGCGCGCAGCCGGCGATCAGGAGCACGTGCACGCCGGAGGAGATCGCCCCCCACCCGATCGGTCCGAAGGCGGGGTATTCGGGGCGGCCGGGGATGGCGAGGCCGGCGCCGATCAGCACCGTGCCGGGCACGATCAGGGACCGCATCAGGTTCGTGTTCGTCTTGCGGATGTGCCACGCCAGCGCGGGAATCGTGGCGACGATCAACGCCAGCCCCAGCCACAGGTGCACCTTGAGGGCGGGGAAGTAGAGCGGCCAGAAGATGGTGCCGATGAAGCAGTACGTCCCGCACGCGACAATCGCGCAGAGGGCATAGAACAACGCCCGTGTCGTCCGCTCCATGCGGACAGGATGCCATCATGAATAGACTGTCGCCGATGCGCAGCCGTGTGTTGATCCCTGTCGCCGTCCTGATCGCGCTGCCCGCGTTGTGGGCGTTCGCCGATCTGATGCTGCACCGAGACCTGCCTGGCGCCGCCGCCCTCCAGCACTTGGCCTTCCGTTTGCTCGTGCGGCCGCTCGAGTGGCTGACCGAAGGATCGGGGCATCGGCTTCGGGTGGCGCTGGGGCTGTGGGGGTTCGTGGTGCTCTCGGCGGCCCTCGGCGAGGAGGGGGCCCGGCCCAAGCGGATCGTGTTCGGCGTCACCGCGGCGATCGCGCTGTCGGCCGAAGCGGTCACCGTGGCGTTGGCGGCGCTGATGGAGCGTGGCCTCGCTGTCGGGATCGTCCTGGGGGCCGCCACGTGGCTGGTCCTGCGGCGCGGCACCTGGGGAGACGTGGAGCGGGCCTCCAACGGCATCGTCGCCTTCGCCGCCGCGGCCGCCGCCGCCTCGCTGTACTACGTCTACGCCCTGTTCATGACCTACGGCCAGGGCTACCCCCTGCTGGAGCGGTTGGGGGACGCGCTCCGGGCCGGAGGGACCTCCTTCTTCGCCGCCTGGGCCGTCGGCGTGGGCGGACTCGGGGCCGTCGCGGCGGTGCTCGTGGCGCGCGACCGCGGCCTCTCCGTCGGGGTCCGCGAGGTGGTCCCGGGGGCGGTCGTCGCGGCCCTCGTCGGCGCCGCCGCGTCGCCCGGCGCAGCGATCGTGGTGGGGCCGGCGGCGGTCCTGCTCGTGGCGGCCCTCGGCTCGGGCCTCGCGGGGGTCCGAGGGCCGCTCCGGTTCCCGATCCTCGGCGCGATCCCGTGCGTCGTGGCGGGGCTGCTGTTCGGACACACCTATTCGGCTCGGATCCTCGCCTGCCCTTCGGCCGACGACGATCGGGTGACGCTGCTGTCGGCGCCGGGCGAGATCTTCCGGATCGCGCAGGGCGACGGCGGCCTGCTCGCCTTGTCGTTGCGCGCCGACCGCCGCCTCGGCCGCATGGTCCCCCCGGGCCCGATCGAGTGGGCCGCCGCCGGGGCCATGGCGCCCCCGTTCGACGCCGACGGAGCCGAGCTGTTCGGCACCCCCGAGGAGCTCGTCTACGCGCCGAGCCGGGACGTCTTCTTCGGCAGCGTCGTGCCCCACGACGCCCAGGCGTTCGCCTCGGGGCCGGTCGTCCCCAACAACGTCATCGTCACCCTCGCGGGGGATGGTTCGCGGGTGCTCCACGCCGTCGGCATCGAGGGGCTCTGCTGGATCAACACGCTGCACTGGAACGACGCCGAGGAGCGGCTCTACATCGGCTGCGAGGACCGGCCCGGGCTGTACCGATGGGACCCCGACACGGGCACCAGCGACGCGATCACCGAGACCCGCCTGGGCGACGTCCAGGATCTGGCGTTCGGCGACGGCACGCTCTTCACCATCTCGCTGTGGTTCAGCCGCTACCTCACGGAACTGTCCGCCCGCGATCTCTCCATCGTGCGCCAGGTCCCCCTCGGCGGGACCCACTACCACCTCGTCCATGACCCCTCGAAGGCGCTGCTGTTCGCCTCCAGCTACTACGGCGGCCGCGTCCGGCTCATCGACTCGACCACGCTGGAGCGCCGCGGCTCTGCCTCCGCCGGCTTCGGCACCCGGGAGGTGGCGGTGGACTCGACCCGGTCGCTGCTGCTGGCCAGCAGCACCTACGGCGGCCGCATCGACGTCTGGAGCACCGAGAGCCCGCCGTCACTGTTCCGCATCGAGCCGATCCCGGTGGGCGGCCACGTCAAGGACATCACGGTCGACGAGACCGCCGGCAAGGCGTGGACGTGGAGCCAGTGCGGGCTGCTCGAGATCGACCTGGACGCGCTGCGATGAAGCGCGCTTCGAAGATCGTGGCGGGAGGGCTCGCTGCCGTGCTGCTGCTGGTGGCGGCGGCGTGGATGACCATCCCGGGGCGGACGAAGATCGCCGACGTCTACTGGGAGATCACCCTCGCGAGCGGGCTGACCACCCCCGACACCTACGTGGGTCCCCACCAATGGGCCGTCGCGATCCACCCCGACGGCACCCAACTGGCGGTCGGCGGCATGTACCGCGAGGTCCTGCTGTACGACCTCGCCACGGGGGAGCGGCTGCCCCCGCCGAATGTGCACGCCGAGTGGGTCATGGAGGTCGGCTGGTCGGCCGACGGCCGCTACTTCGCCTCCACCGACTTCCGCGGCGGGGTCGCCATCCAGGACTTGCAGACAGGCGAGGAAGTGGGTCGGTTCAGCGGCCGCGACGTCGCCTACACCTTCGCGTTCCACCCCACCAAACCGCTGATGGCGTGGGGCGCCTACGACGGCTCGATCCGCCTCGTCGACCTGACCACCGGCGGCGGACCGGGGGCGATCCCGGCCAATGAGGGAGGTGTGCTGTACGTCACCTTCAGCCCCGACGGCGAGCAGATCATCAGCACCGGCGAGGACGGCAAGGTCCGCTTCTTCGACCTGGACAGCCGCCGGCCCGCGGGCCTGTGGAACGCCCACGACGCCGGCATCACGTCGATCTCGTTCAGCCCCGACGGCAGCAAGGCGGTCACCGGCGGCGACGACTCCATGGTGCGGCTGTGGGACTTCGCTACGGGAACGATGCTGCACGAGCATTCGCCCCACGGCGGCTGGATCAACTTCTCCACGTTCCTACCCGACGGCCGGTACGTGACCGTCGGCACGAGCAACGTTGTGTCGGTGTGGGACGCCGAGACCCCCGGCGCCCCGCAGCAACTGGACGCCGGCAACTGGCTGATGTGCGCGCGCCCCCTGCCGGACGGTTCCGCCTTCGCCACCAGCGGCAAGGACGGCGTCATCCGATTGTGGGACACGAGCACGCTCGAAGTGGTGCGGGAGATCGACGTGTTCGCTGACATCGACCCTGGCGGGCTGCGCTGGCCTGCGCTCTAAGCAGATCCTCCAGAGGAAGATCGTGGAGGAAGTTCGCCACCTCGAGGTTGTTGGGATACACAAGAAGGAAGTGTTTCGCGCGCGCACTGTGGTCAATCCTCCGTCCCTCGTTTCGCAGCTGGCCTGCGGCGTGCTCCTCGCCCTGCTTGGGGGGTGCGGCGGCGAACCCAGCAGCATTGCTCTCCCACCCCCCCCGGAGTTGGATCCGGTCATCGCGGAGACGGTGCGGGAGTTCAAGCTCGCGCGGGTCGTGGACGACATGGAGGCAGCCGAGCGCGCGCAGACGCAGCTCCTGGCGCTCTACCGCAGCTCTGGAGACGAGGATTCGGCCCGTGAGATCGCGCGCCACCTCGAGAGCGGCCTCCAGCGAATCGGACGCGAAGGCCGTGACGGGACCTACGAGCGGGTTCGGGTCAGCGACGCCACCACCGCCGTCCGCACCCGGGTCGCCGCCGACGCCGCATTCTTCGACGCCCGCCGCTACGCCTGTCCGTACGAAGGGCTCGGCCTGGCCTGGCTCACCGCGTCGGATCAGGACTACCGCCAGTGGAAGGGCGACTACCGCGACCCCCTCGCCGTGGACGGCGGTCTGCGCCTGACCAAGGGCAAGCTCCTGGCCCAGATCCACATCGAGGCCGGCCGTGAGGGCGAAGCCCGCGCCGTGGTCGATGGGCTCCAGAGGCGCTACCCCGATGACGCCGAAGTGCAGGCGCTCGCCGCCCAACTGGAGCACGTCGCGCCGGTGCAGGCGGCGATGGAGCGACGGGCCGAGATCGGGGTCGCCGCCTCGGTGGGCCTGGACCTGGTGTCGCTGGATCCGGCTGCTGCCGCCGCTGCCCTCGCGCGCGTGCCGTCGCCTCCGTCGGTCGCCCGCCTGACCTGGGGCCAGCTGTGCGACGCCGCGGTCGGCACGGCCCTCAATGCGGCCGTCGGCGACACCCTGGTGCTCGTGCTCGCCCGCGACGCCGGCCCCCCCGACGGCGACTGCGTGCGCCGGATCGACGCCGACCTCACGCTCCGTCTGGAGCACGCCGACGCCGCCGTGCTCCAGAGCCTGGGAACCCAGCCGCGGGCGGTCGGAATCGACCTCACCAACACGCCCGTGGGCGACGACGCCATCGTCTACATCGACGCCCCCAAGCTCCGCAGCCTCGTCCTCCGCGGCACCCGGGTGGGGAGCCGTGGGCTGAAGTCGATGGCCATCCCCCCGACGCTGGAACGCGTCGACCTCTGGGGCACCCCCACGGGGACCTCGGGGGTGCTCGCGATCGTCGAGCGCGCCGCCCGCCTGAAGTCGCTGGACATCGGCTCGACCGGAGCCGGCGAAGGGGTCCTGCCTCCGATCGCCGGGCTGCAGGCACTGCAGAAGCTGGAGCTGTACGAACTCGAACTCGGGGACGCGGGTCTGGAGCCGCTGCGCGGGCACGTCGCGCTGGCCGAACTCGGGCTCGGGGCCACCGACATCACCGACGACGGGTTGGAGTCCCTGGGCACGCTTCCGAGCCTCCGCAGCCTCGAACTTGCGCTCACCTCGGTCGGCGACGACGGGATGATCCACGTCGCCCGCGCCCACGGCTTGCAGCAGCTCGGGCTCGGCTCGACGGGCGTCGGCGATCGCGGGCTTCAGGAGCTGGCCGACCTCCCCGATCTGCGGGGCCTGTACCTCGGCCTGACCCGCGTGACGGACGCGGGCATGGAGCACGTCGGCCGCATGGGGGCGCTCCGGGAGCTCGTGCTCGGCGAGACCGCGGTCGGCAACGACGGGCTGGCTCACCTGAGCCGCCTGTCCGAGCTGCAACACCTGGAGCTGTGGCACACCGCGATCGGCAGCGACGCGGCGCCTCACCTCGCGGCGATGACGTCGCTGGTGTCGCTGTCGGTCGGCGCGACCACCATCAACGACGAGGCGCTCGCGCAGCTGGGGAGCCTGACCCGGTTGGAGCGGCTGGACTTGTGGCAGACCCCGACGTCGGCCGCCGGACTGTCACACCTGGGGGCGGCGAACCTCCGTGAACTCGACCTGAAGCACACCTACGCCGACGACGCCGCCCTCAAGGAGATCGCCCGCTTCGGCGATCTGATCGAACTCGAACTGGGGGACACGCGGGTCACGGACGCCGGCCTCCAGCACGTCGCGGGGCTGTCGAAGCTGCGCCGGCTGGGCCTGCGGGGGACTGAGGTCGAAGGGGAGGGGTTGGCCCACCTCAGCGGACTGACGGACCTGCGGGCACTGCACCTCGGGGTCACCGGGGTGGATGACGCTGCCTTGGCGCACGTGGCCGGCCTGTCCGAGCTGCGGGACCTCGACCTGCGCGCCACCTCCGTCGGCGATGCCGGCCTCGCCCACGTCGCGGGGCTCCGCCAGCTTCGTCGGATCTGGTTGGACGGGACGGAGGTCACCGACGCCGGTCTGGCCCACCTCGCCGGCGCGACCGATCTGGAAGAGCTCGGGCTGTTCGGCACCGCGATCACGGATGCCGGCCTCGGGTCGCTGGCGTCGTTGCGGCGGGTTTGTTCCCTCGACCTCCGCTCCACCCAGGTCACGGGCGCAGGATTCGGGGCACTGGGCGACATGCTCGGGCTGCAGCAGCTGCTCCTGGCCGAGTCTCGGGTGGGGGACGAGGCCACACCGTTCCTGAGCGGCCTACCGTCGCTGCAGGAGTTGGAGCTCGGGGGCACCGCGGTGACCGACGCCGGGTTGCAGTCGTTGGGCTGCCCCCAGTCGCTGTTGATCCTCGATCTCTGGATGACGGCCGTCGGCGATGCCGGCATGGCCGCCATGGGCCGCTGCACCAGCCTGGAAGCGACGGACCTCAGCGGCTCCCGGGTCACCGACGCCGGCCTCGCGGCGCTGGGCAAGCTCGATCGGCTGGACTCGCTGGAGCTGGGGGCGACGAAGGTGACCGACGCCGGTCTGGCTCACCTCGCCGAGCTCGACGCGCTCGCGGAGCTGGAGATCTGGTTCACCGGCGTGACGGACGCGGGCATGCCGGCCCTCGCCGAACTGGACGGCCTCGTCGAGTTGGAGCTGGAGGGGCTGCCCGTCACCGATCAAGGCGTGCTGAAGCTGACCGCGCTGGAGGATCTGGAGCGGCTCAACATCGGCGCCACCCGCATCACCGAGTTCGGGGCCCAGCAGCTGGGTCAGAGCCTGGAAGATTGCGAGATCAGCCGGGTCGGGTACGAAGCGCCGGACCTTGAGTAGTCCCCCGCGCGACCTGATGGCTTGCCCGTGCGGCCTCGTCGCTACTGAATGAGGAACCAGCCCTCTTCCCACCCGATGGTGACGCCACCGCCGGTCTCGATCTCGGCGACGAACTCATCGGGGAGCACGTAGGCCGCGGGGAGCGCGCCGAGGTCGCCCGAGGTCAGCCCCGTGATGCCCGCGACCTCGCTGTCGGCCGCGGTCGTGGACCAGAGGTAGAAGGCTGACTGGGAGCCTGCCGCGGGCCAACCGGTGGAGCCGCCGCAGTTGCCGTTGGTGCCCGGGCTGAGGTTGAAGGCGTTGTCCGCCGGGTCCTCGATCCAGGCTTCGTGGCCGTTGGAGGAGCCGCCAGCGAGGTCGTAGTTGTCGTCGTCGGCGGTGCTGGCGACGAGGCGGGACGCCGACGAGAGCTGCGTCACGTGCGTCTGGATGCGGTCTTCCTCGCCGTCGGTGAGCGTGTCGTAGGTGCCGAAGCTGAAGTAGAAGCCGCCCCAACTCGTGCCGCCGTCGGTGATGACGAGGTCCGTCTCGAGCCCCGCGAACGGGTAGTAGGTCAGCAGGTCGTCCTCGCACTTGTAGGCCGGGTTGCTGTCGGAGTACTCCGCGGCGTAGATGCGGCCGACATCGTAGGGCTGGAGCTTCATCCAGCCGCCGCCGTCGGTGGTCATGTCGCACCACACGCGCATGGAGTCGCCGCCGTCGTCGAAGTCGACCCAGTACAGGCCGTCGGGGGAGGCGTTGTCAGCGGCGTAGATGGCGGCGCAGTCGAGCGCGGGGCAGTCCTCGCCGTGGCCCGCGACCTCGCTGGCGAAGCCGTCATCGACGGAGCCGTTGCAGTCGTTGTCGCTGCCGTCGCAGATCTCGAGCGCGCCCGGGGTGGCGGTGTGGGTGTCGTCGCAGTCGGTGTCGCACAGCAGGGAGCCGTCGCCGTCCTTGTCGAGCTCGTCGGCGGGGAGGAACTGAGCGGCCCAGTTGGTGCGGGTGTTGTCCGTGTCGGGCGCCATCGCGACGGCCGAGTGGGGGGGCACGCTCTCCACCCCGACGGTAGGCATCTGGTAGCTGTCCAGGAAGGGGTCCTGGCGATCGGCCTGGGTGACGTGGACTTCGATCAGGCCGGACTCGTGCAGGTGCAGCTGCACGGTGACCGTCTCGGCGGTCGGGCCGGAGCCGTGCTCGAAGAAGGGCACGTCGGTGAAGTCGAGGACGAAGACCTGGTCGGGCGTCACGCCCTGGGTCTCGTAGCTGATGGTGCCGCCGTCGTCGGGGTTCAGGTCGGACCACCAAAACGCGATGAAGCTGTTGAGGTCGTCGTCTTCCCCCAGATGCATCGGCCGGGCGAAGGTCTCGTGCTCGGCACCGTCGAAGTTCACGAAGCCGTTGCTGCGCACGTACACGTCCGGGAACGCCGTGCCCGCGAAGGGGAAGTCGAAGCCCATCGGGATGGCCGCGCTGGTCTCGTCGTCGTCCATCGTCAGGGTCGTGGGGGCTGACAGGGTGCGGGGGGCGAACGCCGGGCCGGTGTCGTCGGAGGTGGAGACGGCGTAGTCGAGCCCGTCGCCCACGAAGCCGGCGAAGCCGTCGCAGTCGTTGTCCTCGCCGTCGCAGATCTCGGCGGCGCCGTCGTAGGTGTCGGAGTTGCCGTCGTCGCAGTCGCCGTCGCACTCGGCCTGGCCGTCGGTGTCGTCGTCGGTCTCGTCGCCGCTGAGGCTCCCGTCGCAGTCGGTGTCGAGGCCGTCGCAGCCCTCGTCGGCGCCGGGGAACACGGTGTCGTTCCCGTCGTCGCAGTCCTCGCCGCAGACGGCGGAGAAGGTGTCGCTGTCGCCGTCGGTCAACTCGTCGGTGCCGGCGTCGCAGTCGTTGTCCTGGGCGTCGCAGATCTCGGGGTTGCCGGGGAAGTTGGCGATGTCGGTGTCGTCGCAGTCGCCGTCGCACTCGGTGACGCCGTCGGTGTCGTCGTCGATCTCTTCGGCGCTCAGGAGGGTGTCGCAGTCGTTGTCGGCGTCGTCGCAGACCTCGGTGTTGCCGGTCCAGTTGTTGATGTCGGTGTCGTCGCAGTCGCCCGCGCACTCGGTCTGGCCGTCGGTGTCGTCGTCGATCTCTTCGCCGCCGAGGAAGGTGTCGCAGTCGTTGTCGGCGTCGTCGCAGACCTCGACGTTGCCGGGGTAGTTGGCGTCGTCGCTGTCGTCGCAGTCGGCGCAGGACAGGGAGCCGTCGACGTCGGCGTCGACCTCGCCGGCGAGGTCCGCGTCGGCCAGCGTGTTGCAGTCGTTGTCGAGGCCGTCGCACAGCTCGGTGTTGCCCAGGTAGTTGGTGGCGTTGGTGTCGTCGCAGTCGCCGTCGCACTCGGCCTGCCCGTCGCCGTCGTCGTCGATCTCCTCGGCGCCCAGGAGGGTGTCGCAGTCGTTGTCCTGGGAGTCGCAGATCTCCGGGTTGCCGGGGAAGTTCTGGTCGTCGGCGTCGTCGCAGTCGGCGCAGGACAGAGAGCCGTCGGTGTCGAGATCGACCTCGTCGCCTTCGGCCGTCGTGGAGGCGTCGCAGTCGTTGTCGGCGCCGTCGCACAGCTCGGGGTTGCCGATGAAGTTGTCGGCGTCGGCGTCGTTGCAGTCGCCCTCGCACTCGGTCATCCCGTCGGCGTCGTCGTCGATCTCTTCGGCGCTGAGGAGGGTGTCGCAGTCGTTGTCGGAGCCGTCGCAGACCTCGGTGTTGCCGGGGAAGTTGGCGTCGTCATCGTCGTCGCAGTCGTCGCAGCTGAGGGAGCCGTCGCTGTCGTTGTCGATCTCCCCGTCGGCGTCCGCGTCGGCCAGCGAGTTGCAGTCGTTGTCGGCTCCGTCGCAGGCCTCGGTGTTGCCGGAGAAGTTGGCGTCGTCTTCGTCGTCGCAGTCGTCGTCGCACTCGGTCTGGCCGTCGCCGTCGTCGTCGATCTCATCGCCGCTGAGCTCGCCGTCGCAGTCGTTGTCCTGGCCGTCGCACAGCTCGGAGTTGCCGGGGAAGTTCTGGTCGTCCTCGTCGTCGCAGTCGACGTCGGCGGTCGAGCCGTCGCCGTCGTTGTCGGCGGGGCCGGAGTCGTCGTCGTCGCCGCTGTCGTCGTCGTCGGTGGCGTCGTCGTCGTCGCCGACAGCGGTGTCGTCGTCGTCGTCGGGGAGGGCTGAGCTGTCGTCGTCGTCGTCCGGACAACCGGCGAGCAGGAACGAAAGCGCGAGCAGAATCAGGAATCGATGCATGAGCCCTCCCTAGGCAGCCGAGCGAGCTTAGTTGGTTTGGTCTTGGTTTGCGGATGGCGGCGCGATGACAGGTCTATCCTCGGCCCCATGACGGACCCCACGTTCGGTGCGTTCGCCGACCTCCTCGCCATCACCGCCGAGCCCACGCGGCCAATCACCACGGCGCTGCGCGAGCTCGTGCTCGACGTCGATCGAGACACCGTCGAGGTCGTGCGACTGGGCGACCGCGCCTCCACGTTCGGAGTCGGCCCCAAGAAGATGAGCGAGGGCTACGCGTACGTCCTGCCCTACAGCAAGTGGGTCAACCTGGGCTTCTACAAGGGGGCGTGGCTCGAGGACCCGGCCGGTTTGATGCAGGGCACAGGGGCGAAGATGCGGCACATCAAGGTGCGCTCGGTGGACGAGGTGGGACGGCCGGAGGTCCGAGCCCTGGTGGTCGCGGCCCTCGCAGAGCGGAAGGCAGCGCTGGCGGGTTAGGACTGCGGGCCGGAGCGTCCCACGCCAGGCACCCGCCATTCCGTGGGGACATGCCGTATGTGTCCGCGATCTGTCGCGTGGACCCGCCATTCCGTGGGGACATGCCGTATGTGTCCGCGATCTGTCGCGTGGACCCGCCATTCCGTGGGGACATGCCGTATGTGTCCGCGATCTGGCGCGTGTTCCCGCCACGTGGCGTCTACATGGCGTATGTCGCCGCCATCTGTCCGACCCCTAGCGGCGGGGGAACGCCTCGTAGTTCCACAACTGTGGCCCCCGAAGCGCCAACCGAAGCGAGTCGAAGACCATCTCCCCGTCCCGTTCGCCCTGTAGGAAGAACTGGAACACCACCGTGTCGACCAGCTCGAGCTCTCCCGTGCGGAAGTTGCGCACGTCGAAGTTCGAGTGCTGGGCGGCGACCTGCAGGGGGGCGAACCGGTACGACCAGGCCTGGTCCGGGTCGTCCACCACCACGCCGTCGTCCAGCACCCGGCCGGGCATGATCACGCCGAAGTGGAGCTCCGCATTGGCGAGGTCGTCGGGCCAGGTCAGCGGGATCTCCACGCCGCCCTCGGCGTCGACCATCGTCAGCATCGGCAACGTCGTCTGGAGCAGATCGGCGGGCGGTCCCGCGGGCACGGCACAGTGGAAGAAGCCGCCGTCGGAGGTGCCGACGATGTCGCCGATCAGGTCCTCCCAGGAGACCGACGTCGCCACCTTGTAGAGCCCCGGCTGATCCACCGGAATCATCGGACGCCCGCGCGCGATGCCCAGCCGGTTGGCGGTGGCGTTCACGTCGATGACCTCGCCGTCGGGCTTGGTCACCACCCAGTGCGCGTCCGCGTGCACCGCCGGCGCGACCATGCCGCCCAGCCCCATCACCTCCCCGACCTCCAGCGTGTCGTGGGTGTCCTGGCCGAAGAAGATCCGGTGGTCGCGGTCCATCGTCTCGATCAACGGTCGGGCCCCCGGTGCGACGATCCCGGTGGCGGCGCCGTCCCGCGGAGCCACGGTGATGGAGGAGCCGTAGGCGTCGTAGTGGTTGACCCCGGTCTGGTGGTCCTTGAGCACGACGCCGGCCTGTACCCGATAGAAGTCGCCCGGCAGGTCGCCCGTGTCCGAGGTGTTGAAGTGCCCGCCGAAGCGGTTGGGGGAGGCCAGCCAGTACAGCCCGATGGCGTCGCTCTCGAACGCCGACGTCATCACGCTGAAGCCCGGGCGCACGATGCCGAGGTAGACGTAGGCGTCCAGTCCGTTGTTCTCGGGGAAGTTGAAGGGGTGGTACCGGCCGTCGCCGAGGGGGGCGATCGGGAGCTCGTCGGAGTGCGCCGCGTCCGCCGGGAACCAGGCCGCTGAGTCCGCCGAGATCTGCACGACGTCGTGGAGGTACTCCCACTCGTTCTGCGCCAACTGCAGCGTCGGCGGCGGCATGACCGTCGAGTGCTTCAGCCCCTCGCGAAGGCGCCGGGCGAGCTCCGGATCGTCCACGCCGATGCTGACGTGCGGCTCGATGATCGACTCTTTGAAGCCGTTGGCCTGCACGAACAGGGTGTCCTCGGCCGCGTAGGGGACGAACGTGTCGGGCACCGCCCCCGGCTTGAACGGCAGGAACGCCGCGTGGGCGTCGATCCGCTTGTCGAACTGCGTGACCGCCCCCATCCAGTCGCCGTCGTTCTTGAGGTTGTGGGGCGAGCTGCGCGTGCCGTGCAGCCGCACCGTCCCCGACTCGACCGGCGCGATCACGGACGACGAGGTCTGCTCGCCCATCCAGAGCGTGCCGCCCCCGTCGCGGTAGATCGCGGTCGCGGTGCTGAAGTACTCGCCCGTCTCCTCGAACCGGATGGGCGGCGTGTCGTAGGGGACGAAGTGGCCGTAGCGGTTGGCGGTGCCGCGCCCCGTCCACGTGACCAGGCGCGCCGGATCGCTGTTGGGCCAGTAGTCGACGCGGACCTCGACCTCGGCCGGCATCGGCGGGTTCAGGTTCACCTTCGCGGGGTAGGTCTCCCCGACGAGGAACGGCGTGCCGGGCTTGACCGACGTCGAGAAGCTGAGCGCCCGCGCGCTCCACAGCCGGTACGTGCCGCCGCCCTCGAAGTCGCGCCCGAACCGATCCTTCATCCGCGCCGTGAGCCGAATCGTGTACTCGCCGGTCTCGGACAGATCGACGGTCCAGCCGTGCGCCTCGTCGTCGTCCATGCCCGGCGGCGGAGGCGTCATCGGGACCTCCTGCCCGTCTGGCCCGTAGACGACGAAGTCCATCTCCATGCGGTTGGAGATGTCCAGGTAGTGGCGGATTACGGCGGGGATGACGTCATAGCCGCCATCGACCGCGGCGATGGAGGGCTCGGGGAACAGGGAGGGGAACTGCGGGGCGATCTCGTGCTCGCCCGGGGGGAGGATGAACTTCCGGGGGAAGCCCGCCCGGGACACCAGGCCGACCTTGCCCGCGTCCTCGTCGCTGAGGATGCCCACCTGGCCCCGGTAGTTGCGGAGCGTGGCGAGCATGATCGGCAGTCGGGGCGTAGCCGCGGGGCCCACCTGGACCAGCGGGAGCACCTGCTCGTCCTGGGTGTTCGCGTTGTCCCCGAAGTTGTCGATCATGATCGGGTCGGGGATCCCCTCGACGCGCGCAAAGACGATGACGCGGGGCCGATACCAGCCGATGGGCGTGTCGCCGGGGAGCTGGACTTCGAGCCGCCCCTCGACGTGCTGGACGGTGTAGCGCGTGTTGTCCGCGGGGAGGCGGTGAGACTGGATCGCCTCGAACGGCGTGCCGTCCTTGCCGTGGATCGCCAGCAGCGTGGGCCACCCGTTGAAGCGCTCGATGGGGATGCCGGTGGTGGTCATCCGGTGGGTCGTGGCGATGGTGCTCATGCCCGAGCGGTAGACGCCGTCGGCGTCGTGCTTCATCTCGGCGTAGACGGCGACGATGAGCTCTTCGAACTCGCCGAACTTGGCCTTGTGCCGGGTGAGGTCCACGTCGAGGGCGTAGTTGAGGGCCCACGTGCCGTTGGGGTCGGCGCTGAGGGGGGCGCCCCAGGCGGTGCCGGACCAGAAGAAGGGTTGGAGGGTGGTCTGGAAGCGGAAGGGGTCGGCTTCGGTGCCGGTGCCGTTGTCGAGGGAGCTGAGGTCGAGGTCTTCATCGTAGCAGGCGGGCGAGGGGATGGCCGCGACGACAATCAGGGCCAGGAAGGCAGCGGGGAGACGGGGAGACGGAGAGACGGGGAGCTTTCGGGGGGACAGCATCAGTACCGCCCCGAGATCGGCGGCGTGCCGATCTTCTGCCCCGGGATTCGCCCCGTCCCCAGCTCGGGTCGGTCGTGGGGCACGAGTTCGTCAAACCGATCGATGTCCTGAATCAACTCGCTGTAATCCTTCGTGATTCGGTCCAGCGTAGCCTCATCCATGCGCAGGCCCAGATGGATCTTGTCGTTCATCCTGACGACCATCCGCCGCAGCTCGTCCGCATCCTCCTTGGCGTAGCGCTCCGCCTCGTAGGTGACCGAGTGGCAGAAGCCGCAGTACTTGACCACGTCACGCACCTTCGTCGCCGCCTCGGCATCCAGGTCCAGCAGGCCGCCGCTGTTGTCGATCAGCCCTTCGGCTGCCACGAACCGGGTGATCTGGGCGCCCACGTCGGCGCGGTAGAAGTACGGCGACCACCAGCCCATGCGGGTGACGATGCCCTGCCAGTCCGCCACCGACCGGGGCTCCCACGCCCGCCACGTGCTCCCGTGGCAGCCCTGGCAGCGCGACCGGAACGTCCAGTGGTCCGAGAACGACCGGTTCGACGTCAAGAACTCCGTCAGCCGCGCCCGCTTCTCCGGGGTCAACTCCACCCGCTCGATGTCGACGTGCGTCTCCACCGTCCGCGCCCACGCGTCGGGGGACTTCACGTAGTACAGCGGCAGCGCCCGCTCGTGGCACCGCCCGCACCAGTCCGCGTGCACCTCGGCGCCCACGTTGCTGACCCGGCTGGCGTGCGCCGCGCCGAACAGGCCGCCGACCGCGAGCACGCTCAGGGGCACCGCCGCGACCCACCGCAGCAGCTTCCGCGTCCGGCTCCTCCGACGCTTCTTCTTGAGCACCGGATCGGGGGACTCGGACAGCGCGAAGACCAGCGCCGCGATGCCGGACGTCGCCACCCCCGGGAGCAGCAGCCAGACCGCGTTCTCGTGGATCCAGAGCATCGTCGGATCCATGTCGCCGTACCACTCGAGCCACCAGTACAGCTCGACCGCAACCCACATGCTCAGCCCCAGCCCCAGCGGGAACGCGGCCGCCGCGAACGGTCCCAGCGTGGCCGCCGTGACCAGAAGCTTCTGCTTGCCCGAGAGCCGCGACAGCGGGTGGTCCCCGTTCTCCCCCGCGGTCAGGCGGTACATCGTGCCCGCGGCAGCCGTCAGCAGCAGCGGCACCGGCCCGAACCGCGCCGCGAGGCGGAACGGCTCGATGAAGTCCGTGCGTGCGTACGGCGCCTGCGTGTAGTCGGTGGTCCAGTCGCGCACGAGGTTCTCGATGAGCGCCTCGACGTCCCGGGCGAGCACCTGGCCGAACGTGTCCCACACCAGCCACGTCAGCAGCGCAGCGCTCCAGGCGAGCACATGCAGGCGGCGCTCGTCGGTGGTCCGTTCGGGGGGCACATCGTGAGGGTAGCGCGCCGGGATCGGCCGTGGGTCAGCCGCCGATGGTGATCGCGACCTCGGGCCGGCTGTCATCACAGGGCCCCTGGCTGACGGGGACCTCGGCCGACCCGATCGCGCCGCCCGCTCGGGCGATGATGAGTACCCGCCCCTCCTGGCCCGAGCATCGCCACACCGTGCAGGACTCGTCGCGGCAGTGGGCGTAGATCGGCTCGTCGGAGCCCACCTGGCAGGTCACCGAATCAGCCCGCGCGGGCGCGCCGGCGACCCCGGTGTGGATCGTGATCTCTGTCTGCTTGTCGTAGCCGCAGGGCATCTCCCCGATGGCGGGGCATCCGGTCAGGAGGAGGGCAGCGAAGAGCAGGCAGGTGCGCACCATCGGTTCCCTAGTGCGCGCGTTCGTCGAGCTCGACGCCCTGGCCGTAGTCGTCCTGGTCCTCGCCGAACTTCAGCTGCAGGCCGTCCAGGTCCTTGGTCTTGGTGTAGCTCGCGGCCGGGTACTGGGCCTGCACCGCGGGCGGGTCGCCGACGTAGGCGCCGGCACCGCGGAGGGCGTCGGGGTTTCCGAGCGCGTCGGGGTTCAGGAGCACGTCGCCGCGCATCGCCACCCGCACCGCGTCGAACACCGGCTCACCGTCCAGCTCGCCCTCGAAGAAGAAGACGAAGACGATGATGTCGGTCAGCAACTGCTGCCCGGAGCCGTAGTCGACGGTGTCGTAGTTGGGGAGCTGAATCTGGCTCTGGCGCGGGCGCCAGGTGAAGTCGTGGCTGTCGCCCTCCAGCTCGAGGGTGCCCTCGTCGAACAACGAGCCCGGAGTCATCACCGACCACGTCAGGCGGGGGTTCTCGACGTTCGGATCCCAGCGCAGCGGCACGTCGATGCGGTCGCGGTTGGGGGCCCGGCTCATCGCCGGCAGCGGCGAGGCGAACACCCGCGGGCCGTCCTCGGGCAGCGCGAAGTAGTAGATCTGGCCGTCGCCGGAGCCGACCACGTCGCCGTGCACGATCTCGCCGTTGGTCCGCTCCAGTTCGATGTCGATCTTGACCTTGTAGACCCCGGGCTCGTCCAGATACAGCCCCGGCGGAGGCCGCACGCCGCCCAGCCGGTTGGACGACACGGTGTCGTGGAAGGTCCGGCCCGACGGCCACTCCACGTCGAACGTGACCTCCGCCTCGGTCGGCGGCATCAGCGTGCCGCCCAGCAGCAGCCGGTGGCCGACGGCGAACACGCCCGAGGTGTTCAGCCCCATGAAGATGTTCTCGTCCCGCCCCGACATCGAGATCATCGGGATCTCGCCCGGCGGCTGCACCGCCGTGTACGAGCTGCCCGGGGGGAGCACCCGGATCGCCGAGCTGTAGGCGTCGTAGTAGTTCTTGCCGGTGGTGTGGTCCTTGATCACGAGGCCGCCCATCACCCGGTACAGGTCCTCCGGCAGGTCGCCGTTGGGGCTGCTGTGGAAGCGGTAGCCGTAGTCGTTCGGCGAGATGATCCAGCAGGGCGCCATGTAGTTGCCCGCGTACGCCATCGACAGGATCGGCAGACCGGGTCGGATCACGCTCAAGTAGGTGTACGCCTCGAGCTCGATGTCCTCGGGCCACGCGTACGGGCTGTAGCCGCTCTTGGACACCGGAACCACCGGCAGGTTGTCCATCACCCCCGGTTCGATGGTGTGGTACGTGAAATTGTCTTCGCTCTGCTTGTAGACGTGGGGCAGGTACCAAAGCCTGCGGAAGCGGTTGGCGTAGGGATACGGCTCCAGCGGGCCGTCTTTGAGGTACAGCTCCTCGAATCGCTCGCGCACTTCGTCCGTCTCGGCCGACATGGACAGGCTGGGGCCGATCACGGACTCCAGCGGGTACGTCGTGGGCACGTACAGCACGTCCCCGGAGTGGTACGGGAAGGTGTGGTCGTAGAAGCTCAGCGCGCTGTGCTCGGCGAAGCTGCTGCCGCCCTCGAACTCCTCGTAGTACCGCTCGAAGCTGCCCAGCTGCTCCATCTCGGCGCGCGGGTCGAAGAAGCTCGTGCGGGTGCCATGCAGCCGCACTTCGGGATCGACGGGGGCGATGACGCCGCCGCTGCTCTGGAGCCCCAGCCAGAGGTTCCCGGACTGGTCCGTCCACTTGACCGTCAGGAGCGAGAAGTACTCGCCGGGCTCCTCGAACGCGGGCGGGAACTCCTCGGGCTCGAAGTAGCCCCAGCGGGTCGACTTGCCCTCGATGACGTAGTGGATCGCGCGGTCGGGCTCGCTGTTGGGCACGTACTTGAGGTCGACGGTGACGTCCGCTTCGACGGCGGGGTTGATGTCCATCACCGCGGGGTAGCGCGCCCCGACGAGGAAGTTGGTGCCAGGCTTGACCGCCGTGCTGAACGACATCGGGAGCGCGCACGTGAACTCGTAGGTGCCCCCGCCGCAGAGCTGCCGGCCGAGGATGTCCTGGAAGCAGCCCTCCATCGTCACGACGTACTCGCCGGTCTGGCGCAGGTCGACCTGGTAGGGCCCGCCGGACAGCTCGAGGCCGGACTCACCGGCGTGCTCGATGTGCTTGCTGCCGAGGTTGATCGTCTCCCCGTCCGGACCCGTGATCGTCATGGAGAACGTGCCGGACTCCAGGTCCAGCCAGCTCTCGACCTCGCGCGCGAGGGATCCGAAGCCCTGGAACAGCCCCGCCATGCCCGTCGAGGGGAACACCGCGGGGAGCCCGGGCGTCGTCTCCCAGCGTCCCGGCTGGAGCACGAACGGGGTGGGGAACCGCGACCGGTTGGAGATGCCGGCGTACCCGGTGTCCTCCTTGGAGAGCAGCCCCGACTGCCCGTGGGCGGCGATGTCGTGGAACAGGGTGAAGACCAGCTTGGGCTGGGCCGCGTCTCCGACCTTCACGTTCGGCAGGACCTGGGCGTCCTTCATGAACTCGTGCAGGTCGGCGGGGTTCAGCTTCTGGGGTGTCGGGATCTTGGGCTTGATGGTGTCGGCCCGCTCGTTGACCCAGGCGCCCAGGTTGATGCCGAGGTGGCGCAGATCCGTCTTCTTGCCCGACCCCTTGAACTTCACGAAGAGCTCGACGTGGGGGCGGTACCAGCCGGGCGGGATGTCGTCGTCCATCGTCACCACCCACTGCCCCGTCATGCGGGTGTGCTTGGGGTCGTCGGCGATGTTGAGCTGCTCGGCGGGGAACTCGACCACGGACTCGAAGGGGCTCCCGCGCTTGTCCCCGAAGGCGGCGACCGGGGCGGTGCCGTTGTAGTGCTCCAGGGGTACGCCGGCGGCGGTGGTGCGGGTGGTCAGGGCGACGCCGGTGAAGCCGCTGCGCTGGCCGTCCTGGCGGTACACCGGCTCGCCGATGAGGACCGCGTACATCGCGTCGATCTCGTCGTAGAAGCCTTCGGCCCGGCCCATCTCCGCGAGGATGTCGAAGTCGACGACGAACTGGCCACCGGACTGCAGGTCGAAGTCACTGACCTTGACGTTGCCCTTCCAGGGGAAGTGCACCGACTTCATGCCGAGGTGGAACCAGTTGTCCCCCAGCGCGATGGGCCCTTCCTTCATGTCCTCGGGGCCGAGCACCCAGTCCTCCTGCTCGGGGATGTTGGCCACCAGCAGAAACGGCGGAATGAAGAGGAAGGGGAGGATCGCCAGGAGCGTGAAGCGCTTCTGTTTGACGGTCATCGGTCGAGCTCCAGCAGCACGTCGTGCGGGAACAACTCCCAGAACCCGTCCTCATCCTTCGGCAGGTCCTCACACGCCTTCGTCAACTCGTCGATGCGGTCCGGCGGCACCAAGGTCGGGTTCTTCTGGGACATTCGCTCCACCATAGCCCGGGGATCGTCCATCGCCCCCTCCTCCAGCACCAGCGACAGCGAGTGGCAGGGATTGCAGGCCCGCTGGAGCTCGATCCGGGAGTCGAGTTCGGCCCGCTCGGGGGTGCCCTCCGGAGGTGGATCGGAGGACAGGTTCTCGGCGAGGTAGCGCTTGATCTGGATCTGCTGATCCTCGCGGTAGGCGAACCCGTTGAGCCACTGCAGCCGCTGGACGATCCAGGCCCACTCCTCCGCGGTCCGGTCGCGCTCCAGCAGGTGGGTGCGGTGGTGGCAGCGTTCGCACTTGCCGCGGAACATCCAGGCGTCGTCGAAGGACCGGTAGTCCTGCAGCCAGGCGATGATCTTGTCGCCGTCGGCGTCCGACACCGGCGCCTTGTTCCGCTCGATCATGCGCCGCACCGTCTTGCGCCACATCTCGGGGGGCTTGATGTAGTGCTGGGGGCGGTAGGGGCTGTGGCAGTGGCCGCAGTTCTTCTGGATCAGGTGGTCGGTGCGCGGGGGCCAGTTCCGCACGAGGCGGACCGAGTTGATCGCCAACAGCGGCGACAGCACCGTCAGGCAGAACGCGCCCACCAGGATCATCCCCACCATCGGGGTGCCCATCACCATGCGCATGGGCATCGACCGCTGCTCGGGAAGGGAGCGGAGCAGCCAGCCAATGGTCGCGGCGCCGCCGATGGCGGTGAGCAGATACACCTGGTGCAGCCGCTCCGTCAGCATCATGTCGACGAAGTTCAGGTACGGCTCGCCCCACAGCTGCCAGGGCCACGCCTCGGTCATTGTGCCCACGACCAGCCAGTACGCGATGCGGGTCGCAGGGCCCAACGCAAACAGGCTCGCAAGCGCGACGTGCAGCGGGAACCGGAACCACAGCGGCAGGGCTCGCAGCCGTTCATGGTGATCGCGCAGACGCGCGCGAAGCTGGCGGAGTCGCTCAAACAAAGCGCCGCGATTGTATCTTCGGAAAATGACGGCCGCAGACCGCAGGGGCAGGATGCTCCCGACCCGCACCGAAGCCGCCGCCACGGCAGCGCTGGCCGCCGCGTTGGTGGGGGTCGTGGCATCGCCGGCGTTTGCGTCCTGGGTCAAGGATCTGGCGTTCGTGATGCTCGAGGTCATCGGCCGGGTGCTCGATCGCCCCACCTCGCTGGTCGTGTTCGGCTACGGGGTCGTCGTCGCCGCCGCCCTCGCCATCGAACTGCGGGGCTCACGCCCCCTCCGCCGCGAGCTCATCCCGACCCACCTGGTCGTTTGTCTGCTCGCCCTGCTGGGCCAGGGCTACCTCTTCCTCCTCGCCGCTCAGCTCCGCCTCACATGGCTCCTGATCGCCCTCCCCGTCTTCCTCCTCGGCGCGGCGTTTCTGGCCCCCGAAAAGGGAATTGCTCCGTACCTGACCCCGCCCCCTGCGCCGGGGTCAGGTACGGACATATTCCCTTTTCCGGCGGCCCCGATCGTGACCGTGTTCGTCGTTTTGCATGTACTCGTGGAAGGCGCCGCGGGGCACATCCTCACGCCCTGGCTGCACGCGGTGTCGGATCTGGCGGCGCGGATCTCACGCATCCCGGTGCTGTACTGGCCGCTCGTGGTCGTGCCCTCGGTGCTCGGCCCCGCCGCGCTCGGCTGGTGGGGACTGAAGCGCGGACTGCGCCCCGTCTCGTGGCCCCACTTCGACCCGCGCCGCCTCGTCGACTTCGCCGCCATCCCGTCGCTCGCCGCCCTCGCCGTGGTCGGTCTGCACTACACGACGACGATGTGGGGCTGCCCGCCCGCGGACGCCCCCGGGCTGACCCGCCTGTCGACTGCCTCCGGCGCGTTCGACCTCGAGGTCTCCGCCGACGGGTCGAAGCTCCTGGCTTCTCGCCGCGAGCCCCGCGAGCTGCTCCTCGTCGACCTCGCCTCGGGCAGCACCCGAACGGCCTCGACCGCCCGCCCCACCGACAGCCTCTTCGACCGGACGGAGCCGGAGACCCTGCTCGCGCTCGAGGACGGCCGCTTCCTCGTGCTCCTCGCCAGCTCCGACTCCGAGCAGGGCAACGGCCTCGCCGTCTTCGATCCGGACTCCCTCGCCCTGGGCGAACGGCTGGCGGCCCGCGGTGTCTCCGACGTCGTCTCCGACGGCGACGGCGGCGTCTGGATCTCCATGGAGTTCGCCGGCCGCCTCATTCAGATCGACCCCACCACGGGCGAGGAACTCGAGCGCCTGGACCTGGGCCGCGCCGAGACGAACTCGATCATCGTCGAGGCCTCCAGCGACTCCGCCTGGTCCGCCGGCTTGTGGATGGACTCCTACCTCCGCCGCGTCGATCTGCGCTCCGGGCAGGAGGTCGCGTGGGGCGAGGTCGGAACCCACCAGTGGGACCTGGCGCTGTCGTCGTCGGAGCGCGTCGTCTTCGTGCCGCGCCTGATGCACGGCCGCGTCGAGGCGTTCCAGGCCGACACCCTGGAGCGGCTGGGCTCGCTCCCCGATGCGTTCGGCGTGCGCCCCATCGAGATCACCCCCGACGGCCAGACGGTCGTCACCGGGAACCTCTACACGGGCCGGATCATCGCCCGCGGCGTCTCCGACGGAACCATCGTCTTCGACCGCCGCATCGGCGGCCACGTCAAGGCCCTCGAGATCGGCCCGAACGGCCGCATCTTCGCCGGGAGCAACTGCGGGGTGTTCGAACTCAGCCGGTAGCCCAGCCGGGTTCGGTGCTACAAGCCCCCCCGCATGTCTTTCGACCGTCTCTTCATTGGCATCGCCGGCATGATCGGCGCCGGCAAATCCACCCTCGCCAAGACGCTGGGTGAACACCTCGACATCGACGTCTACTACGAGCCCGTAGAAGACAACGAGTACCTCGAGGACTTCTACGCGGACACCGCCAAGTACGCGTTCGCGACGCAGATCTACCTGCTGAACCGACGCTTCCAGCAGCACCAGGAGATCATCTGGACCGGCCGCTCGGCGGTGCAGGACCGGACGATCTACGAGGACTCGGTGTTCGCGAAGATGCTGGTCCAGTTGGGCCTCATGGACGAGCGCGATTGGCGCACCTACCAGGCGCTGTTCGCCCACATGAGCAACTTCATGTGCCGACCCAACGTCATCGTCTACCTCGACGTGAAGCCGGGCCGGTCCATGGAGCGAATCCTGGCGCGATCCCGGGGAGTGGAGTCCGGGATCTCCATGGAGTACCTCGAAGCCCTCTACCAGGGATACGAGGAGTTCATCGCCGACATCAGCCGCTCCACGCCGGTCATCCGCGTCGACTACGACCGGTTCCACTCCGCCGAGGAAATGGCCTCGATGATCGAGCGCGAGTACCTGGACCACAACTTCCTGCGCGAGGTGACGAAGTTCGATCCGGTGAGGTGAACCCGATCATCGTCACCCCGGGAGAATCTTCTGCATTGCTAACGATATCTATCGTCGTTAGTGTGCGTTAGGTTCGACCATGGAGGGAACCATGAGCAGCACCCCGCCGGCAGAGGAACGCACGCTCGCGTTCCTGCACGCTCACGGCATCACGACCGGGGGCGAGGGACTCGCGGAGATGCTGCAGGAGGCCGTCGGCCGCCTGCACGCGACCCTGTATCCATCGGACCCCACGGCCGACCTTCCCGCTGACGAGGTGGCCGCGCTGCGACGTGGCGGCTTCGATCTCGTCGCGCGCGAGGGCGGGCGGGGTGACGCCCTGGATGTCACGGCCGCCGAGTACGGCGCGCTCTTGGCCACCAGCGTCACGACGAAGCAGGCGGCCCAGCGCCTCGGCGTCGCCCCCAGCCGCGTGCGTCAACGCCTCACCGAGGACCCCGCTTCGCTCTACGGAGTTCGGTTTCGCAACGGCTGGCGGCTCCCCGAGTTCCAGTTCCTGACGGACGGCACCGTGCCCGGCTTCGGCAAGGTGATGCGCCGGCTGGACACCGAGCTCCACCCCGTCGCTGTGCAGCGCTGGTTCACCCTGCCGCACACCGATCTGGTGCCGGTGGGGTCCGACGACTCGATGAGCCCGCGCGACTGGCTGCGCCTGGGGTACCCGGTGGAGGTCGTCGTCGAACTCGCCGGCCGGCTCTAGGGATTTCGTCCGCGCCGGGACGGATCTCTTCCCGCCAAGCATCTACTCTCCGACCCTTCGGACGATTCTGTGGCCAAGTTCCCCGAGCCGCCGGACGTCGCGACCCTGGTTGCGATCCCGGCCGATCTGACGACGCTCCCCGCCGGGACAGAGCTGTGGCGCATCTACGCGCGCGGCGGTCCCCACCCGGTGCTGTGGAACACGTTCCGATCGTTCGGCCCGACGCTCGGCCGGTTCGACCACCACTTCGAGCCGCCCCGCATCCAGGACCGCGCGATTCTGTACTGCGCCGACTCCGGCCCGACCTGCCTGGCGGAGGTCTTCCAGGACACCCGCACCGTCGATCGCGGCGCCCACGACGCCTGGATCGTCGCGTTCGAGCTGGCTGAACCGCTGACCCTGCTCGAGCTGGGAGGCTCCTGGCCCACCCGGGCGGGAGCGTCTCAGGCGATCGCGTCGGGGCAGCGAGCGCGGGCGCAGCGCTGGGCGCGGAACATCTACGAGGCCTATCCGGACGTGCAGGGTGTGCGCTACCCGTCGTCGATGAACGGGGTCGATCCCAGCATCGCGGTCTGGGAGCGGGGTGCCTCCGCGCTGCCGTCCTCGCCCGAGTTTCACCGTTCGCTGCTGGATCCGGCGCTGCTCACGCCCCTGCGAAATGCTGCCGCGGACCTCGGCTACGGCATCGTCTGAGCTATGCCTCGGGTGCGACCGCGTGCACCATCAGCTCTTCGATGGGCACGATCTCCAGCGCCTTCTTGTGCGTCGACTCCAGGTGCACGGCGCAGCCCTTGCCGGCGCGGTGAGCATCCCGCCAGCTCGCGGCGCAGATGCACCAGCTGTCGCCCGGACGCAGCCCCCGGAACCCGTACTGGGGCGCCGGGGTGATCAGGTCGTTGCCCGCCTCCTGCAGCCAGACGAGGAACTCCTGCGTGACCACCGCGCAGACGGTGTGAGACCCGTGGTCGTTTTCGTCGGTGTTGCAGCAGCCGTCGCGGAACCAGCCGGTGACAGGGTCGTGCGAGCAGGCGTTCAGCGGCCCGCCGAGGACGTTGAGGGGAAGCTCCATGGGGGACGTATACGACGCCGCGGAGCGGTCCGCTAGCCCAGCCCCAACCGCGCGACCACGTAGTCCGCCCACTCCGAGGCTCGGGACGACGGAAGCTCCTCGATGGACACCCCCAGCAGGTAGCCGGTCGGGCCGTCGCCGACCCAGCGAATGACCCCGAGGAACCCGACGCGCGGGCAGGGGCTCCCCTCGGGGGGGAGGATCTGCACCCGGCAGCGGGTACCGTCGCGCAGCGGCCGGTCCGACGCGATCCGAACCCCGCTTGCGCTGACCTCTTCCAGGCTTCCTTTCCAGCGAATGCCGGACCCGGGCGACAGCTCGACGGGGATCAGCTCGACCAACGCCCGGACCTCGCGGATCCGCTGACGTCGACCTCCTTCCCACTGCGGCGCGACCGGCGCGTCTGTCGTCTCCACGGCCCGCATGGGGCCCGTGAGGGTCGCCCCGTAGCCGAACTGCTTCTTCGGTCTACGTTGGAGGGTGAGGGCACGCACCAGCGACGCCTCGACCTCCACGCGTTCGCCGTCGGGCCGGCGGAATTCCAGCCTCATCCGGATGCCTGGCTCGAGCTCTTCGTCACTGACGAAGCCCGCGCCGTTGTTCGTGAGATCACGCATCCAGCCACGGATGGCGGCGCCACCGTGTCGGACGAGCAGCGGTCCCTCGCATGCTCTGCGAGGGGATTTTCGTCTCTCCATGCCTGCCTCGGCCCCAGTTCGAGGAATGGCTCCTAACTGACAAGGTATCGCAGGTCAGTCCACCGAATCCAGGGGAGATGCCGGGAAAACTCCTACTCGGCCAGGCGGGGCAGCAGCTCGATGAAGTTGCAGGGTCGGAAGCGAACATCCAGTTGGCTCGCGAGGATGCCGTCCCAGGCGTCCTTGCAGGCGCCGGTGCTGCCCGGCATCGCGAAGATCAGCGTCTTGCCGGCGAGCCCGCCGAGCGCCCGACTCTGGATCGTGGACGTCCCGATCTTGGGGTAGCTGATCCAGCGGAACAGCTCGCCGAAGCCAGGAATCTCCTTGGTGAGCACCCGCTGCACCGCTTCGGGGGTGACGTCGCGCCCGGTGATGCCGGTGCCGCCCGTCGTCAGGATCACGTCGATGGAGTCGTCGGCGACCCAGGTGCGCAGCTGCGCCTCCAGGAGGTCCGTGTCGTCCTTCACGATCACCTTGGCGGCGATCCGGTGACCCAGCCCCTGGGCCCGCTCGACCAGCGTGCGGCCGGAGGTGTCGGTCTCGTCGGTGCGGGTATCGGAGACCGTCAGCACCGCAATGCCGACCGGTCGGAACTCTCGACTCGTATCGATGGTCATAGTGGGAGGGAGGGTAGTCTTTGAGGCCGATGCGAGCACTCCTGGTGGCCCTGTTCCTGATGATCTTGTCGTCCCCGGCCGCGGCCGAGGTGACGGTCGCGGTGCTGGAGTTCACCAACGGTTCCGCCGACGCCGAGCTTGCGCCGCTGGGCAAGGGGCTCCAGTCGATGCTCACGACCGACCTCAGCGCGGTCGCCGCGATCAAGCTCGTCGAGCGGTCCCGCCTGCGGGAGATCCAGGACGAGATCGCGCTGGGCGAAGGCGGCGCCGTCGACCCCGCCACGGCCACCCGCTTCGGCAAGCTCGCGGGCGCCTCCCACCTGCTCGCGGGCAGCTTCACGGTGCTCGGCGACACCATGCGCCTGGACGCGCGCCTGTTCGACGTCGAGGACGGCTCGGTCACCCTCGGTGAAGAGATCACGGGCGAGACCGAGGCCTTCTTCGAGCTCGAGAAGGAGCTCGTGCGCAACCTCATCGGGTCGCTCGGCTTGTCCCTGGCGGCCCGGGAACGCGCCGCCGTGGCCCGGATCCACACCGCCGATTTCGGCGCCTTCAGCTCGTTCAGCCAGGGCATCGACCTGTTCGACCGCGAGGACTACGACGACGCCCTCGCCCGCCTCCGGGAGGCCGCCGCCGCCGACGAGGACTTCAAGCTCGCCCGCGTCACCCTCGGCGAGTACGAACGCATCATCGGGGAGCTGCGCACCCGCAGCGACGAGCTCGCCGCCGCCCGGGAGCAGCTGCGCCGGCTGGAGAAGCTGCAGGCCGCGCAAGCCGACGCCCGGATCGTCGCCCGCCTGTTCGAGAAGGCCTCCGCCATGGGTCCGCAGGCCCAGCGGGAACGGCTGACGGCGCTGTACTTGCTGACCATCGCCTACGCCAACCTGGGCCGAAACCGGGGCAAGCTCGGGGAGCTCCGGCGGGCCGAGGACCAGTGGGCGATGGCGCGCACCGCCGACACCCTGGCGGCGAGCTACTACAGCGAGGCTCGGGCGCTGTGGCCGGCCGTGCCGTTGGTCATCGATGGCGACCGCTTCTACCGAGGGCTGCCCGAGGAGGAGACGTTCGACGCCGACTTCGCCGAGGCGGTCGAGTACCTCTGGGACGACGACCAGGGCCACCCCGACAACCGCAAGAACGCGCTCGTGGATCCGCTCCGCTGGCCGCGCACCCTCGCCGCCATGCTCCACCTGGATCGCGCCGAGGAGGTGCGGCTGCGCGAGGAGTTGATCGACGCGGGGATGAAGCTCGACCCCGGCGACTTCTGGCGCAAGGAGCAGAAGGAGACGCTGTCCGAGGAGCTTCGCGAGGTCCTCCGGCTGGACGAATCCACCGCCTTGCTGACGCGCGACGTCGCTGGGGAGGAGAACCCGTACGTGCTCGAGGGGGTCGCCCGCGAAGTCGAGCGCAACCGCGACTACGAGCGGCTGCTGCAGTCCGCCAAGGACGCGGTGCTGGTGCGGGAGTGGATCCTCGGCGCCCAGGCCGACGGCTGGTCCCAGGGGCCCATCGTCAAGCAGGCCGAAGAGCACTTCCTGGGGGCGTCCGTCGATCCGGAGGGGCTCAAGCTCCTGGACCGCATCCGCTCCGACAACTTCGACGACGAGAAGTACCTGATCCTCGGGGGCCACCCGATGTGGACGCTCCAGGCGGCGTGGTGGCTGCGCTCCGGCCCCCGCACCGACGCCCGGCGGTTCGACGCCCTCCGGTACTACAAGGACCGGGACAGCAACGTCGAGACCGACACCGTCGCGCTGCTCGATGGCGTGCCCCGGGAGGACGTGACGGCCGCGTTCGAGGTTGACTTCGCCCGCCCCGACGATCTGAACAACAGCCGGATCGAATCGGACGGCTGGACCGAGGCGCGCCCCCACTTCGGCTTCGTCTTCGGTGTGCGCGACGTGCGCGTCGACAAGGGCAAGGACGCCGCCGGCGAGTCCGTGCTGAACCGCCCCACGACCCAGTGGATGGTCGTGCTGACCGACACCGAGGTGCAGCTGATCCGCATGACGGAGACGGTGCGAGGCTCCTACGACCGCAAGGACGGCTGGGACGAGCAGGTGCTCGGGCGGAGTGCGATCAAGTGGCCGCGAGGGAAGTCCGCCAAGGTCACGATCAAGGTCGACGGGCGCGCCGTGAAGGTCACCGTGGCGGGCAAGAACCACACGTTCGAGGCCCCCGCGGAGCGCTCCGGCTTCTACGGCTTCCAGTGGCGTGGCCTGGGCTACGTGCAGCTCGCCGCGGTGCGGATCGAGTGACCTAGAAGCGGACTACGAAGGAGCCCAGGCCGACCGTCACGCTCGCCCCGCGGAACCGATGGTAGGTCCCGTCGTCGCCGTGACGCGCCTCGAGTTGCTTGGCGAAGACGCCGTAGGCCACGGACGCGTGCCCCAGGAAGGGGATCGGGGCGAACGCCATCCCCCCCAGGAACGCCGTCACGCCCGCGGTCGCGGGGGCCAACGCGGTCAGCAGCGTCGCGAGCAGCCCCAGCCCCAGCGCCGTCCACGCGTTCACGGCCTGTTGCTTCCGAAACCGAGCGATGGCGTACCGGAGGTTCGAGTTGCTGTTGACGATGTCGAAGGCGACGGCGAACGTCGGCCAGATGCCCAGCGACATGGCCCAGCTCGCGAGGCCCATGGGGAGGGCGAAGTACAGGAGCACGTAGCCGGTGCCGTTGGCCGCTTCGAGGCCGCCCCCGAGCCCCAGCAGCGTCGCCCCGGTCAGCAGCGGAGCGATCTGCCCGCCCCAGGCCCACGCCCTCATGTGGGTCTCCAGCATGCGATGGCTCTGCTTGCGCCAGCCCGCCTGGTGGGTGGGGTCGTTGTCCTCCCGGTCCCATTGGGCGCGGTCGGGGTAGGGGACGCTGTCAGCGTGCGCGACAGCCGGCAACGCCGTCAGCATCGCGGCCAACGCGACGCATCCCAGCAGCGCGCGAATCACTTCTTGCCGAAGACTTTTCGAAGCAGCCCGCTGCCGGGCTTGTCGTGCCGTCCGCTGGTTCGCCCCCCGTCGAGCCGGATCGAGGCCTCGCCGGTCGGCTTCTTCTGCCTGGCGCTGCCCTGCCACCCGCCGAAACGCGCAACCCGCTTGCCCCGTTCGCGTCCGGGGTCCTTGCCGAGGAGCCAGAAGACCTCCGAGAAGGCCGCATGCTCGGTCAGCCGCTTCCACTCGCCGTCCACGTCGCGGAACTCGCATCGGGGCTGAAGCTCGCCTCCGAAGATCTTCTGCCGCACCATGTAGACGTCGAACGTGCCCAGTTCGAGGCCGGTCGGCTCACGAATCTCCAGTTCAATCGGCGGACGCTTCACACGGTGATCATAGATGAGTGCTGACTCCCTGATCATCGGAACCCATAGATGAGTGCTGACTCCCTGATCATCGGAACCGCCGGCCACATCGATCACGGCAAGACCACGTTGGTGCGCGCCATGACGGGCGTGGACACCGATCGGCTCGACGAAGAGAAGCGTCGAGGAATCACCATCGTGCTCGGTTTTGCCCCAATCACACTGCCCGGCGGGCAGGTCGCGGGGGTCGTGGACGTGCCCGGCCACGAGAAGTTCGTGCGCACCATGGTGGCCGGCGCTGGCGGCGTCGATGTGGGCCTCCTGGTGGTCTCCGCGGAGGAAGGGGTGATGCCCCAGACCCGCGAGCACGTCGAGATCCTCGCCATGCTCGGCGTGCCGGAGCTGGTGGTGGCGCTGACCCGGGCCGATCTGGTCGACGACGAGCTCATCGAGCTGGCCGATCTGGACGTCCGCGAGCTCCTCGAAGGCACGCCCTGGCCCGAGGCGCCGATCATTCCGACCTCCGGAATCACCGGCGAGGGGGTCGAGGCGGCCCGGGAAGCGCTCGCGGAAGCGGCCGGCCGCCTGCCCGCGCGTCGCTCCACCGACGTCTTCCGCCTCCCCGTGGATCGGAGCTTCTCGATCCGCGGCTTCGGCACGGTGGCCACCGGCACCACCCGCGACGGCACCCTCAAGCCGGGTCAGACCCTGGAGGTCCTCCCGGGCCGGCGCAGCGTGCGCGTGCGCGGCGTTCAGGTGCACGGCGCCGACGCGGACGAAGTCGGGCGCGGCACCCGCGTGGCGATCAACCTCCAGGGGGTCGAAGGCGCGGCCGTGCCCGCGGGCGCGTGGCTCGCGACCCCCAAGGCGCTGGCCTGCTCCGACCGCATCGACGTCGGGTTCACGCTCCTGGAGTCGGCGCCTCGGCCGCTCCCCAACAACGCCCGCGTCCGCTTCCTCGTGGGCACCGCGGAGCTGCTGGCGGTGGTCCGACTCATGGATCCGGACGGCGGCCCCGCCCCCGAGCAGATCGAACCCGGAGGCCGCGGGCTCGCCCAGCTGGCGCTGGAGGAAGAGACCGGCGCGGTCGCCGGCGATCGCTTCGTGCTGCGCGCGGAGTCCCCGATGGTGACCATCGGCGGGGGCACGATCCTGGACCCCGAACCACCCCTGCTGCGCCGTCGGGAGCGGCCCGCCGCCGGTCGACTGCTCGGCGTGCTTCAGGACCGCGGCGCCTCCGGGCAAGACCGGTTCGTCGCCTTCCTCCGTCGGGCCGAGGGGAGGGCGGTGGACCTCCACGAGCTTCGCCGCCGGCTCCCCCCCTCGGTCGGGGACGTGCGCACGGTGGCGCTCACGGCGGTCGAAGCGGGGGAGGCCGTGGCGCTGACGTCGGAGCCGCCGTCGTGGACCTGGACCGGCGCCGCCGCCCGGTGGGTGGAGCCGACCCGTGCAGTCATCGCCGCCCACCACGCCGAGCACCCGCTCCTGAACGGGCCGCTGCTCGCGGAGGTGCGCCAGGCCCTCCTCCCCCCGCCCGGCGATCGCGTCTTCGCGGCCCTCGTGGGGGAGCTCGAAGCGGCCGCGGAGGTGGAGCGGCGGGGCGACCGGCTGGCGCTCCCGGACCACTCTGCGGCCCCCTCCTCGGAGCATCGGACGGCGCTGGATGCCCTCGTCGCCGCGCTCGCCGAGGGAGGAGCGCATCCCCCCAAGCTGGCCGACGCCGTCTACGGCCTGAGGCTCCCCCCCGACGGCCTCGGCTGGCTCGTCGACGAGGGCGAGGTCCACCGCGTCGCGGACGACTACTACGTGGCTCGGGCCCCGTTCGAGGCTCTCGTCGGCCGGCTCGCTGCCCACGCCGAGGCGGGCGACGGCTACGTGACGACGCAGGCGTTCAAGGAGATCAGCGGCCTCACCCGCCGCCACGCGATCCCCTTCCTAGAGTACCTCGACCGCACCCGCCTGACCTCGCGCACCCCCGACGGCCGGGTCTTCAAACGCCTGCCTGAGGGGTGGGGGACTTCCTGATCCGTGTGACGGGGGGTCCGATCCCTGTGGCATCCGCCCGTGGTAGATTCCATCCGCCTCAGATACGCCCTAGGTGGGGATTTGAGGGCCACACGCGGTGGCAGGAGCAGCAGCCAGTGACGAGTCCTACGGGTCTTCGAATTGTGGCGCCCTTGATCGGTTTGATCGGCGTCCTCATCCCTCAACTCGTCTTCGCGCAAGCGGAGGGCATCCTCGACGTCAAATGCAACGTCGACGGGGCCGTCGTGTTTGTCGACGGCGAGCTCCTCGGTGAAGCGCCGATCGTCGAGATCATCGCCGCCGGGCCTCACAAGATCGAGGTTCAGCGCGAGGCCTTCGCAACGCACAAGGAGTCGATCAACCTCCCCGCCGACGCCACCGTCGAGGTCATCGCGACCTTGCAGCGGGTGCTCCCGGGCCTGGAGGTCGAGACCGACGTCGCGACCGCTCGAATCCTGCTGGACGGCGAGGAGATCGGGCAGGGCTCGACCATCCTCGATCCCGTCGAGCCCGGCTCCCACACGCTGGTGGTCGAAGGCGGCGAGTTCGGCCGCTACGAAGGCAAGATCGAGCTCCCCGAAGTGCGGATGACGCCGGTGCGGGTCATGCTCCGCGGCTCCCTCGGCACCTTGACCGTCAACACCACCCCCGAGGGCGCCTCCGTCGCCGTCGACGGGCGAAGCTACGGCCAGACCCCCGCCACCATCGACCCGATTCAGCCCGGTCAGCGCGGCGTGCGCATCACCAAGGACGGCCACTCCGAGGTCATCCAGTCGGTCCAGATCGAAGAGGGCGTGCCCACGGCGATCGACGTCACGCTCGTGCCCGAAGGCGGAATGCTTGAGATCAAGCCGTCGCCGCGGGACGCGATGGTCTACGTCAACGGCGTGCAGTTGGGCGAAGGCAAGCAGGTCCTGGGCCCACTGAAGCCGGGCACCTACTCCATCCGCGCCACCTACCCCGGGCATGCCGACTTCGTGCAGCCGGCGGTCGTGGACGCCAGCGGCAAGACCCGCGTCGCGGCGCGGCTCCAGAGCTTCAACCTGTCCGGCGGGGTCGCGCAGGCGACCACCAAGCCGGTGCATCAGCGCCCCGGCTTCTGGGCAGGCATCGGGGGCGGCGCCGCCGCTGTCGCCGCCGGCATCATCATCACCGCGGTCGCGGTCAACCAAACCACCGATCCCGGGCCGACCATCATTCCCGGAACAGATCCTCCGTCCACGACCTACACGTGGGCGCTGCCGTAGCCGGGAGGATGACAAAGATGTACCGCTGGATTCGACCGCTCTCCCTCCTCCTCCCCGCCGCCCTGGTCCTCGCCGGTTGTCCCGACGACGACGACGACAGCGCGGGCATCATCATCGACGGCGAGTGCGCCTGGCTCGAGGTGACGCTGGAGACCTCCAACCTCGAACTGCTGCAGTCGCAGGCGACGAACGTGAAGATCTCGCTCCGTCCGGATCGTGAGCTGGTCGACGCCGACGGCAACGCCTACCCCGCGGGTGACCTCGCGGGCCTGCCGATCACCCTCACCGACGTGGACGGTGACGGCGTGCTCGATCTTGTCGCCAGCTTCGACATCGGCGAAGAAGACGAACTCCCGACCGTGGCCCTCGGCCTCGGCGGAAACGTGCCCGTGACGTTCTCCATCAGCGCCGCCGCCTACACGGCGGAGGACGAGGAGGTCGTGGCGACCCCCACCGAGGACGTCACCGTCGATGACTGCGGCATCACCGAGGTGACCCTGTCCGATCTGGATGGCGAGGAAGAGACCCCGCCGCCCGGCACCTGCGGCGACGATCTCGACAACGACTTCGATGGTTGGGAAGACCTCGACGACCCGGACTGCGACAACGATCCGGCCGCCACCGAGGCCGGCGGGTTCAATACCGACTACGCCTGCAACGACAACGACGACAACGAGGGTGACGGCAACATCGACGCGGACGATCCCGACTGCGAGAACGGCTTCGACGACGACGAGGGCGACGCCCCCGTGCCCGAGTGCAACGACCTCCTCGACAACGACGGCGACGGCTGGGTCGATCTCGACGACGCCAGCTGCACCGACGCCACCGACGACGACGAGCTGAACCCGCCGTCCTCGGCGCAGTGCAGTGACGGCAACGACAACGATGGCGACACGTTCATCGACGCCGACGACGAGGACTGCGAGAACGGCGCGGACACCAGCGAGGCGCCGCTCATCCCGCAGTGCGATGACGGCGAAGACAACGACGCCGACACCTGGACGGACCTCGAGGATCCGGGCTGCGAGGACGCCAACGACGACAACGAGGCGCCCAACCTCGGCGACACCACCGAGTGCACCGACGGCCTCGACAACGACAACGACACCTTCGTCGACGGCAACGACCCCGACTGCGTGGACGCCTCCACCGCGATCGAGTCGCCCCCGCCCTGCGAGGACGAGGAAGACAACGACGGCGACGGCTGGATCGATCTCGACGACCCGGACTGCGCCCCCCTCGGCCCCGAGGACGAGATCGGCATCGGCGACCTGAGCGACATCTGCAACAACGGCCTCGACGACGATGGCGACGGCACCATCGACGCCCTCGACGGCGGCTGCTCCGATGCTGCCGACACCGACGAAGTCCAGGAGTGCGCCAACGGCCTGGATGACGACCTCGACGGTTGGATCGACCTCGCCGACGCCGGCTGCGGCTCCGTACTCGACAACGACGAGACCGACTCCGCCTCCACCGAGTGCAGCGACGGCCTCGACAACGACGGGGACGGCGCGGTCGACCTCGCCGACGACCAGTGCGACAACGGCGCCGACGATCAGGAGTTGGCCCTCTGCGAGGACGGCGTCGACAACGACTCCGACACCTGGATCGACGCGCTCGACCCCGGCTGCACGGTCGAGTTCGACGACGACGAGACCGACGACGGCCTGACGGTCTGCAACGACGGCATCGACAACGACACCGACACGTTCATCGACATCCTCGATCCCCAGTGCCTCAGCGGCGACGACGCCTCTGAAGCGATCGAGTGCGACAACGCCACCGACGACGACCTGGACACCTGGGTCGACCTCGACGATCCCGGCTGCGACGACGCTACCGACGACGACGAAGGCGGCCTCGCCAACACCAGCGAGTGCACCGACGGCCTCGACAACGACGAGGACGGGGACACCGACGCCCAGGACAGCCTCTGCGACGATCCCGACGACAACTCCGAAGCGCCTCTGTGCAGCAACGGCGTCGACGACGACGGTGACGGTTGGATCGACGACGCGGACCAGGGCTGCACCAGCCTCGCGGACGAGGACGAGACCGACACGATCACCTTCGAGTGCACCGACGCCACCGACAACGACGGCGACAGCCTCATCGACTCCCTCGATCCCGACTGCGACGACGGCGCCGACGACCAGGAGCAGGCCGAGTGCCAGGACCTGTCGGACAACGACAACGACGGCTGGATCGACAGCGACGACAACGGCTGCGACGACCCCGACGACAACGACGAGTCCGACGGCGCGGTGACCCAGTGCAACGACGGCCTGGACAACGACGGCGACACCCTGATCGACGACAACGATCCCGACTGCCAGGACGGCTCCGACGACGCCGAGCTCACCTCTGAGTGCAGCGACAACGCCGACAACGACGCCGACGGTTGGATCGATCTGGACGACCCGGGCTGCGACAACGACTCGACCGGCCTCGACGAGGCGTCGATCTTCGGCGAGACCGACTGC
The DNA here is from genome assembly GCA_024229515.1 of Pseudomonadota bacterium. Taxonomy (GTDB): domain Bacteria; phylum Myxococcota_A; class UBA796; order UBA9615; family UBA9615; genus JAAESI01. The sequence continues at coordinate 64,172 of JAAESI010000038.1, forward strand.
AACGACCTGATCGACAACGACGGCGACCTCGCCATCGATCCCGCCGACCCCGACTGCGTCAACGGCTTCGACGACAACGAGGCGGTCGCCTTCTGCGGCAACGGCAGCGACGACGACGGCGACGGCTGGACCGACCTGGACGATCCGGGCTGCGCCAACGACGCCCAGACCGAGTCCGAGAACGACTTCGACTTCGCTCTGCCCTGCAACGACGCGGCGGACAACGACGCCGACGGCGACATCGACGCGGCCGACGCCCAGTGCGCCACCGGCTACACGCCGTCGGAGACCCTGGACGTCTGCGCGGACACGCTCGACAACGACTTGGACGGCTGGATCGACGCGGCCGACGGCGACTGCACCGTCGGCGACAACGAGGTCGGCACCGACCCGAACATCGAGTGCGCCGACGGCATCGACAACGACGGCGACCTGCTCGTCGACTCGCTTGACCCCGAGTGCGACGACGGCCTCGACGGCAGTGAGACCAGCGCCGCCCTGGACGACTGCGTGGATGGCACGGACAGCGACAGCGACGGCTGGGCCGACGCCGACGACCCGGACTGCATCGTCTCCCCGTTCGACGAGAGCGGCTTTGCCGGCGGCACCGAGTGCAACGACGCCACCGACAACGACTCGGACTTCAACATCGACGCCAACGACGCGGACTGCGACGACGGCTACGACACGCTCGAGGGGCCGGAGAACTGCGACGACGACGCCGACAACGACGGTGACGGCTGGGAGGACGAGGACGACCCGGACTGCTTCGTCGGTGCCGAAGAGGTCGGAGCCGCCTCCACGCAGTGCAGCGACAACCTCGACAACGACCTGGACGGCAGCATCGACGAGGCCGACCCGGAGTGCGACGACGGGTCCGACGACTCGGAGTTCAGCGGGCTCCCCGACGACTGCGCTGACGGCAGCGACAACGATGGCGACGGCTGGATCGACCTGGCCGACCCGGAGTGCCAGTCCGGCGACTTCGACGAAGCTGGCGTCGCGGGCTCGACCGAGTGCAGCGACGGCGTCGACAACGACACCGAAGGCGGCGTCGACGGCAACGACGCGCACTGCGACGACGCCAACGACGACGACGAGACGGCGGTCTGCGACAACGGCGCCGACGACGACGGTGACGGCTGGGTCGACCTGGACGACCCGGGCTGCATCAACTCCTCGACCCACAACATCGAGGGCGGCTTCGGCAGCGGCGAGTGCAACGACGGCGTGGACAACGACGGCGACGCCAGCGTCGACAGCGCCGACCCGGAATGCACGGCGGCGGCTGTCGGCTCCGAGGGCACCCCGAACTGCTCGAACCTGTCCGACGACGACGGCGACGGCTGGGTCGACGGCGACGACCCGGACTGCGCCGTCGGCGCCTACGAGCTCGGCCTGTGGACGTCCGAGTGCAACGACGGCGAAGACAACGACGGTGACGGCTCGGCCGACGCGGTCGACCTGGGCTGCAGCGACGGCGCGGACAGCTTCGAGGGCGCCTCGGTGGGCGACCTCGTCATCACCGAGTACCTCGCCGACCCGGTCGTCGTGGGTGACGGCAACGGCGAGTGGTTCGAGGTCTTCAACACCTCCGGCGTGTCGGTGGATCTCGCCGGCTACGTCGTGTCTGACGACGACGGCGAGAGCCACACGATCCAGGGCTCCGTGGTGGTCCCCTCGGGCGGCTACATCGTCCTGGGCAACAACGCCGACACGGGCGCCAACGGTGATGCGCCGGTGCTGTACGAGTATGCCGACTTCGACCTGGACAACGTCGAGGACGAGATCGTGCTGACCGATCCGGGCGGCGTGGTGCTGGCCGAAGTCGTCTACGACGGCCCCTGGCCGCGTGACCCCGGCAACTCGACGATCCTGGACGGCTCGCTGACGCCCAGCACGAGCAACTACGTGCTGGTGAACAACTGGTGCACCTCGATCGTGGCGTTCGGTGATGGCGACTTCGGATCGCCCGGGGCGGTCAACGACGACTGCGCGCCCTGACGCGAAGTTGAAGCTCGGTTATCCTCCGCCGCTCTCACCGGCAGGAGACAACCAGCCATGACGTCCGCACAAGCATTCTGGAACCGAACTCACACCTGTGGCGAGCTCCGCGACGAGCACAACGACGCCGACGTGGTCCTCAACGGGTGGGTCGATCGGGCCCGTGACCTGGGCGGACTCGTCTTCGTCGACGTGCGCGACCGCTACGGCATCACCCAGGTGCTCTTCGACCCCGCCGTGGTCGACGACGAGACGTTCCAGCTGGCCGGCACGCTTCGGGGCGAGTTCGTCATCGCGGTCCGCGGCTTCGTTCGCGTCCGCGACGGTGCGCAGCGCAACGCCAACACCGCCACCGGCGACGTCGAGATCGTCGCCCGCGGAGTGCAGCTGCTGACCCGCAGCGCGGCCCTGCCGATCTCCCTCAAGGGCGACAACGAGACCAGCGAAGAGCTCCGCCTCAAGCACCGCTACCTGGACCTCCGCCGGCCGGAGCTCCAGAGCAAGATGCTCCTGCGCCACGAGGTCACCCTGGCGACCCGGAACTACTTCCACGAGCACAAGTTCATCGACGTCGAGACGCCGATCCTGACCAAGTCGACGCCCGAGGGCGCCCGGGACTACCTCGTCCCCTCGCGTGTGCACCCGGGGGACTTCTTCGCGCTCCCGCAGAGCCCGCAGCTGTTCAAGCAGATCCTCATGATCAGCGGCTACGACCGCTACATGCAGATCGCCCGCTGCTTCCGCGACGAGGACCTGCGCGCCGACCGCCAGCCCGAGTTCACCCAGGTGGACATCGAGATGGCGTTCATCACCAAGGACATCCTCTTCCCGATCCTGGAAGGCTGGGTCGCCCGCGTCTGGAAGGACTTCGCCGGGGTGGAGATCCCGCTTCCGATGAAGCGGCTGAGCTACGCCACGGTGATGGAGGAGTACGGCGTGGACCGCCCGGACCTCCGCTTCGGCCTCAAGCTGGCGACGGTCTCGGACCTGCTCGAAGGCACCGACGCGGGCCCGCTGGCGTCCGCCCTCGCGTTGGAGGACGGCACCATCAAGGCGCTGTACCTCCCCGGCGAGCCCGGCCAGCTGAGCCGCAAGCAGCTCGACGGCCTGACCGAGACCGCCAAGCAGTTCGGCCTCGGCGGCCTGCTGTGGGGCAAGGTCAGCAACGACGGCGTCTCCGGCGCGGTGAAGAAGTTCCTGACCGAGGAGCAGCGCAACGCCATCCTCGAGCGGCTGGGCGAGCGCAACGGCTTCGACGCCTCCAGCACCGGCATCCTGCTCGTCAGCGCGGGCCGCACCGGCCAGGTGAACGATGCGATGTCGCGCATCCGGGTGCAGCTGGGCAACGACCTCGGCCTCATCTCGCCGAGCGCCTACGAGTTCGCCTGGGTCGTCGACTTCCCCGCGTTCGGCTGGAACGAGGACGAGGAGCGGTGGGACCCGCTGCACCACCCGTTCACGTCACCGATCACCGAGCACATGGGCATGGTGCAGAGCGATCCCGGGAACGTGCTCACCGACGCCTACGACATGGTCTGCAACGGCTACGAGCTGGGCGGCGGCTCCATCCGGATCCACGACCCGGACGTGCAGCGCGCGGTCTTCTCCGCCATCGGGCTGACCGAGGCCGAGGCGCGGGCCAAGTTCGGCTTCTTGCTGGACGCCCTCAGCTACGGCGCGCCCCCCCATGGCGGCATCGCGTTCGGGCTGGACCGGGTGGTCATGCTGCTGGCCCGCACCGAGGCGATCCGCGAGGTCATTGCGTTCCCCAAGACACAGAAGGCCAGCTGCCTGATGACGGAGGCGCCCAACGCGGTCGACGACGCGCAGATGGGCGAACTCCACCTCGTCAGCACGGCGCCCGCCAAGGACGCATGAGCAAGGCGACCCTGCTCTGCCCCAGCTGCAAGAAGGTCGTGCCGATGGAGGCCGCGGTCCGGCCCCCGGCGTTCCCGTTCTGCTCCGACCGCTGCAAGCTCAGCGACCTGGGGCGGTGGTTCGAAGAGGACTACGCGCTGCCCCAGCCGTTGGGCCCCGATGACCACGAGGCCATCGAAGAGGTGATCCGGGCCCGGCAGGGCGATTCGTAGCGCGTACATCGCGTCGGGAGTCGCGTACCAGGCGGCGGCGGGGCTGTCGGCGGGAACGCTGCGGGAGCGAGGTCGGCTCGACGATTCGATCGAGATCTGGATCCCCTCCGAGGAGCCTGTGGCCGGGTCGCTGGCGCGGGTCCTCGACCGCTTCGAGCTGACGATCCGCCGCTTCGCCCACCGCGCCGAGCCGACGAAGCCGACGATGTGGCTCAAGCTCCGGGCGCTCACGGCGATGGGGCCGGAGCCGGTGCTGGTGCTGGACGGCGACACCTGCGTGCAGCGGCGCATCGAACTGCCGAGCCTGGCCCCGGGGCAGGTCGGAGCCGTGCGCGATCGGCGCGACGGCACCCCTCCGCCGTCGGATCCGTGGCACGTCCCGGGGCGTCCCTACATCAACTCCGGGGTGCTCCTGCTGGGGCGGGAGACCGAGGACCTGCGCGCCCGGTGCCTGGACCTTGCGGCCACGCCGGAGGCCGCGCTCGGCCGGTACGCCGATCAGCGGGTGTGGAACTACCTGCTGCAGTCCGAGGCGGCGGAGCGGCTGGTCCTGCTGCCCCCGAAGCTCAACGCGATCCGGTGGCGGATGCCGCGGCGGGCGGTGATTCAACACTTCGCGGGGGGAGCCCGGCAGGCCGCGCGGCACGCGAAGGCGTGCCAGCGTGTCCTTGGCTGAGTTCTGAGTTGTCCACAGCTCCAGGTTCGAAATGTTCCTCCGCCATCGTCGGACCTCGAAGTTTCTGTCCCGATCTGCATGCGCGGCAGCAGGACATCCGGGATTGTCCCCACTACCCTCCGCGGCTTGTTAGGAGTTCCCTCATGTCTCGATTCGTCCGCTCCCCCCTGCCCCTGCTGCTGGCCGTCGCTGGCCTCGCGCTCACGGGCTGTGATGTCTCCCCCACCTTCACTGTCGGCCCCGACGGCGGAACGATAGAGGTCGGCGGGGTCGGGCTGGAGATCCCGGCGGGCGCCCTGGACGAAGAGGTCGAGATCGGTGTCGAGGTGCTGGTCGACCTCGAGGACGCGGGCTACGCGGCGATTCCGTCGTTCGTCGACGGGGTCCCCGAGATCTCGATCGCGCTGACGCCCCACGGCACGACATTCAACGAGCCGGTGACGCTGACCCTCCCGTTCGCGGGGGAGCCCGACAACCTCGCCGTGCTGCGCGCCGCCTCGCCGGACGCGCCGGAATGGGACGCGGTCGGCCCCATCGCCGTCGCGGATGGACTCGCCACATTGTCCATCGACGGTTTCAGCGTCTACACGCGTCGGCAGGGCCGTAGAGCTGGCTGGTGCCCCAGGACGGGTTGGTGAAGTTGGTGCCGCCAGTCTGGCAGATGTTGTACTGGTTGGCGTGGGCGCTGGGGATCAGGGCATCGCCCACCCGCTGCATCAGCCCGGGCCGGTACCGCTGGCCATTCCTTCGATCTCGTCGTCGAACGCGCCCGTCACGATCGCGCCGATCAGCAGCGCCTGCCGATCGAACTCGGACAGTTCGGCGAACTCCTCGTAGGTGAGCACGTCCTGCTCGCCGGCGAATCCGCCTTCCTCGGGCGGGGTACAGCCGATCAGGGCGATGGCACAGGCGACGGACAAGGGGACGATCGGTCGATGCGTCACGCGTCTCCACGAGGCCAACGTGGTGCCTCACGGACCGTATCGACGCCCTGGGTGATCAGCTGAGGAAGCGATGGGGTCCCTGGAACCTCACCTGGGCCATGGAGACGATCGGCCGCGGCTCGGGCTGAAGCCGGCTCGCTCTCAGGGGCGCTCGATCGCCAGGTACTGCTTCTTGCCGCCGCGCTCGACGACCAGCGGAACGAACTCCTTGCTCGTGCCCAGCAGCGTCTTCTGGAACTCCTCGTCGGAGTCCACCTCGACGTCGTTCAGCGCGACGACCACGTCCCCGATCTCCAGCCCGGCCTGGTCGGCCTTGCTGTGCGGGACGATGGAGCGGACCACGAGGTTGTTCGGGTTCCGCGCCTTGCCGTCGCTGCCCATCGTGAGCCCCAGCTCACGGGCGATCCACTTGCCCGGACCGGGCTTGAGGGTGTGCGCTTCGGTCGAAGCGGCGCCAGGCTCGAGGGTGCGCGCCTCCAGCGTCACCGTCATGGTCTTGAGCACGTCCTCGCCGCGCTCGGTGCGCCACGCCGTCAGCTGCACGGGCGTGCCCACGGGGGCGGTGCGGTAGGCGCTCATGAGGTCGGCCTCGGTGCGGATCTTCCGGTCCGCGAAGGTGACCACGACGTCGTCCTCCTCCATGCCGGCCCGGGCCGCGGAGCCGCCGTCGTAGACCTCGGTGATCAGGGCGCCCTGGCCGATGCTGCGGCCCCAGACCTCGTCCAGGCTGGGGTTGTTGTCCGTCATGCGCACGCCCAGGTCGCCGACGGTGACCTTGCCGTTGGCGATGAGCTGCTTGGCGATCTTGGTGGCCAGATCGATGGGGATGGCGAAGCCCATGCCGCCGCCGGGCGCATCCGCGATCGCGCTGTTGATGCCGATGACCCTGCCGTCCAGATCCACCAGCGGACCGCCGGAGTTGCCGGGGTTGATGGGCGTGTCGACCTGGATGAAGTCCTGCACCGTGATGTGCTCGAAGCCGGGCGCGAAGAAGGGTCCCATCTGCCGGCCGACGGAGGCGCGGTGCAGTCCCGAGACGTGGCCGAAGGTGACCGAGCGGTCGTAGCCGAGGGGAGCGCCCAGGGCGATGGCGTACTGCCCGATGCGGAGGTCCTCGGAGGTGCCCAGTTGGGCGATCGGGAGCCCCTCGGGGGCGTCGATCATGCGGATGACGCCGACGTCGGATTCGGCGCTGGTGGCGATCACCTCCGCCTTGAAGCGGCGGCCGTCGGCGAGCAGTACGTCGATCCGATCCGCGCCGTCGACGACGTGGTGGTTGGTGAGGATGGTCCCGTCCGCTTCGATGATGAAGCCGGTGCCCATGCCGTCCACGGGCATGAAGCGCTCCAGGCCGGGGAGCCCGTGCTTCTCCGATCCGGAGACTTCCAGGGTCACCACCGCCGGCTGCGTGGTCTCCACGACCTGCACGAGCACTTCCTCGAAGGCCCGCACCTGCTCCACGGCGTCGGTTGCGCCGGCGGAGCCCGCGATCGCGAGGCCCAGGACGAGGACGAGGACCGCAGTTCCGATCCACTTCTTCATGAACATCAGCCTAAGCTCGAATAGGGGGTCACACCAGGGGTAGACCCTTCCCGTCCTGCTATGTTCCGAGGACTTCATGGCTGCCCCACGCATCCTTGTGGTCGAGGACGACCGCTACTTCCTCGGGGTCCTGCGGGACTACCTCGGGTACCTGGGCCTCGAGGTCCGCGAAGCCTCTGACGGAGAGGATGGCTGGACCGAGTTCGCGGCCGATCCGCCGGACCTGGTGCTCAGCGACGTCCTCCTCCCCCGCCTCAACGGCCTTGAGTTGGCCGCGCGCATCAAGTCGTCGGGCCACGACGCCCCCGTGCTGCTGATGTCCGCGGTCTACAAGGACGCCGAAACGGTCGAGCGGAACCTGCGCCAGTGCGGCGCCGACGGGTACCTGATCAAGCCGTTCTCGATGCCCGACCTGCGCACACGCCTCGCGGAGCTGCTGCCCGCCGTCGCCCCCGAGAGCGTCGCGGACGAGCCCTCGCCGATCACCGGTGACGAGCTGTCGATGGTGAAGTACCGCTCCGGCCTGGATCTGCCCCGCGAGGGCGAGATCAGCGCCGGCTTCCTCGCCCCCCTGCTGCTCCAGCTGCGCGCGGTATCGCACACGGGCGTGCTGATGCTGCGCGATGGCAAGCGGTGGAAGGACATCGTGTTGCTCAACGGCCACGCCGTGTGGGCCGACGGAGGGGCCGGATCGGATCGCCTCGGCACGATGCTGCTCGAGGACGGGGTCATCGCGCAGGAGCAGTTCGCGGACGCCGTGGCGTACATGCGCGAGGAGTCCGTGGACTTCGGCTCGGCGCTGACCGACCGACGCATCCTCACCCCCACGGACCTGTACACGCAACTCCGTCGCCTCGTGGAGCGCCGGGTCATCGGGGCCTTTGCGTGGAACGTCGGGACGTGGTCGCTGACCAACGAGTTCCCGCGGCAGACCAGCAGCTTCGAGACCCGCCCGTTGGCGGTGGTCTGGCGCGGCCTGTCGACCCACGGCAAGTCCAACGCGATGGAGGAGGAGATCACTCCGCTGCGCTTCCACTACGTCGTGCCCACGGGCCGCTTCGACGCGGACTTCGCCGAGATCAAGAAGGAAGACGGGATCGGCTTCCTGGGGAGCTTCCTCAACGGCTGCCGCACCGTGCAGCACCTCTCGGAGATGGAGATCCTCGAGCCCGGTGAACTCACGCGGGCGCTGTGGCTGATGTACCGGGCCGGGATGATCGGCTTCGGTCAGCACGCATCCGGCGACGAGGAAGGCCTCAGCCAGGAGGACACCACCGGCCCCCCCACACTGGAGCTTCCCGAGCTGCGCGGCTCCCTGACCGAGTCCGGCGAAGCGATCATCCACAGCTACCTGCGGCTGTGGCAGGCCGACTTCTTCCAGATCTTCGGGCTCGAGCCGACCGCCTCCGAGTCCGAGATCGCCGCAGCCCTGAAGACCAACCCGCTCGGCTTCGACCCCGGTGGGTTGAGCAACGACCTCCCCGGCGACGTGCGCAGCAAGGCCAAGGCGTTGGAGGAGTGGATCGGCGAAGCGCGCGCGACGCTCTCGGATCCGGGCCGCCGAGCGGCCTACGCGAACCGCTTCCAGCAGGGGCTCACCGGCATCTACCGCAAGGTGAGCAAGGCTCGGGAGACCGAGGCGGCGATGTTCTTCGAGATGGGCAAGGCGTTCATCCAGACGCGCGAGTACCGGGAGGCGGAGATGTCCTTCGCCAAGGCGGTGGAGCGCTCGCCGGAGACGGCCGAGTACGTCGCCTACCAGGGCTGGGCGTCCTACCGGAAGGCTGGCGGGGACGGAGGCGCGACGCGCGCCCGGGAGCTGATCGACCGCTCCCTGGACATGGACGACCACCTGTCGATCGCCTGGTACTTCAGCGGGATCATCCACCGCGATCAGCGGCACTACCGCGACGCGATCTCGGCGTTCGAAGCCGCGCTGAGCTTCGACACCCACTTCGAGGCGGCTCGCAAAGCGCTGCAGCAGACCAGCGAGATCGCCCAGCGGTAGATGACCGGCGCCGACCCGATCGAGCGGATCGCGCAAGCCTCCGACGCGGTCGCTCGGATCCTTCGACGTCACCCGGATCTCATCGGGGCGCTGACCCCTACGCTGCCCGATCGGGAGGCCCTCCACGCCGAGGTCCACAGCCTCGTCGACGAGGCGCTGACGACGGACGACCCCGACGCGGCGGTGCGCCGATCGCTCCGGCGGCTCAAGTACCGGGTCGTGGGCGGCTTGATCCTCCGAGACCTCGCCGACGGGGTCGATGGGGTCGAAGCGATCACCGAGTCGGTCTCCGACCTCGCCGATGCGCTGACCGACGGCGCCATCCGGTACGCCGACGCCCGCACCGCCCGCCGCCACGAGCGTCCCGATGGCTGGGAGCCGGGGCGTGGCTTCGTCGCCATCGCGATGGGCAAGCACGGCGCGCGGGAGCTCAACTACAGCTCGGATGTCGACCTGATCTGGGTGATCGCCGACCGGGCCGGAGCGGACTTCGGCAAGCGTGTCGGCGACGCCGTGGTGGGGGTCCTCGCGGACCGTACCCAGGACGGCTTCTGCTTCCGGGTCGACCTCGCCCTCCGGCCCGACGGCCGCGCCGGCCCCCCGACGTCGGCGTTGGTGGCCGCCGAGGAGTACTACCTGACCTACGGGCGCACCTGGGAGCGCGCGGCGTGGCTCAAGGCGCGACCCTGCGGCGGCGACCTCGAGCTCGGGGAGGAGCTGCTTCGTCGCATCGCGCCGTTCCGGTACCGGCGGTCGATGGACTTCGGCACGCTCCAGGATCTGGGCGCGATGCGCGACCGGATCAGCGACGCGGCTCGCCGTGGGACCCTGGCCTCGGACCTGAAGCGAGGCCCCGGCGGCATCCGCGAGGTGGAGTTCCTCGTTCAAGCCCAGCAGTTGGTGTGGGGGGGCCGAGACCCCGAGCTGCGCGTGCCCGGCACCCTGGAGGCGATGCGACGCCTGGAGGCCCGGTCGGTGCTCCCCGATCACGTCGACAGCGAGCGCCTCGCCGACGCCTACCGCTTCCTCCGGGCGGTGGAGCACCGGCTGCAGTGGGCCGAGGAGGCGCAGACCCAGAGGCTCCCCCAGGAGTCGGACGCGGCGGGCTGGGCGCGGCTCGCGCGGCTGATGGACTTCGACGATGACGTCGAGGGGTTTGCCGAGACGTTGGCCGAGCACCGGGCGGTGATCGAGGCGTCGTGGGCCGGGCTGCTGTCGGGCACCGAGTCGATCTCGACGTCGTTCCCGGCGCTGGTCGACCCCTTCGCGGAGCCTGAAGAGCGCCGGCGCGATCTCGCCGCCATCGGCTTCGAGAATCCGGAGGTGGCCGACGGCCTGCTCGAGGAGCTGGCCCAGGCGAGCGCCCGCGGGCGGATGCGGCCCGAGGCATGGCGGCGCTTCGAGCGAGTCGCCCCCCGCCTGCTTCAGCTCGCCGCGACCTCCGCCGATCCCGACGTCGCCCTGGGCCACCTGCGCACCTTCATCGCCCGCGTGGGGGCTCGCGGTACGACGTACTCGCTGCTGTTGGAGAACCCCCGGGTGATGCAGACCCTGGTCCGGTTGTTCGCCGAGTCGGGCTACCTCAGCGAGTTGCTGTGCGCCCACCCCGAGCTGTTGGACGCGCTGGTCCTCCGCGGTCGTGGCGGGGCTCCCGGCGAGGAGGCCCTCCGGGGCCGCCTTCGGGAGCAGCTGGACGCGCGGCAGGATCCCGACGACGCGATGCTCGCGATGCGCACGTTCCACACCTCCGAGCTGCTTCGCGTGGGGCTCGCGGACCTCACCCAGGACCCCGCCGCAGGAGCGCTCCCCTGCTCGTCGTTGGCCGACCTCGCCCGCGTCTGCGTGGGCGGGGCGGCGGAGCTGGGGACGCGCCGCATGGTCCCCCGGCACGGGGTCCTGCCCGCGGCCGAGGGCGGTCCCCGCGGCTTCGCGGTGCTCGGGCTCGGGTCGCTGGGCTCAGGTTGGATGACGTACGGCTCGGATGTCGACCTCGTCTTCCTCTACGCCGACGACCCCGTCGGAGCCTCCTCGGAGGGCACCCGGCTGCTGGATCCCACGACGTGGTCGGCCCGCTGGAGCCAGCGGGTCATCACCGCGCTGTCCGCCCCGACCCGCGAGGGCCGCTGCTACGAGGTCGACATGCGGCTGCGGCCGGACGGCTCGGGCGGCTCGTTGGTGGCATCCGTCAGCAGCTTCGCCGCGTACCTGCGCGACCGCGCCCGCCCCTGGGAGCGGTTGGCGCTCTGCCGGGCGTCGGTGGCGGCCGCGACGGTGCCCGGGCTGGCGGACTCGGTGCTGGACATGCTCGCGGCGGCGCGGACCCGCGGGCCTGCCTACGGAGCCGAGATCGTCGCCGAAGCGCGCCGAATGCGAGACCGCCAGGAGCGGGAACTGGCCCGCGAGGGTGGGGGTCGGTTGCACCTCAAGACAGGGCGTGGAGGTCTCACCGATGTTGAGTTCGCGGTAGCCTGCGTGCAGACCACCCGAACGCCCGGCCACCCTGCGGCCCGGGTGGCAGACCCTCTGGAGGCCCTGGACGTGCTCACGCAGACCGGCGACATCGCCGCGGACCCCGCCGCCGACCTCGCGCGCGGCTACCGGCTCCTCCGACGGGTCGAGGCCCGCCTGCGGCTGCGCAGCGGGCGTGGTGCCGATCTGTTGCAGTTTCCCTCGGATGAGGCCGATCGGGTGGCGGCGGCGCTGGCGATGGGGTCGTCGGCGGGCATGCGCAGCGCCATCGAGGAGGCTCGCTCGGGCATCGCCGCGGCCTCGCGAACGCTCCTGACTGCTGTGGAGACCGCGACGGCATGACTACTCCCGTCGTCCTGGCCAGTGGGACCCTCTCGGACACCTCGTTCCTCGACGTGCTCATGGACGCCTGCGGGCGGGACGAGCCGACCACGGTGGAGGTCGCTCGCGACGCCGGACAGCGATCGTTCTGGTTCCGCGACGGCGAGCTGATGGCGCTGACCTCTTCGAGTCGAGCCGAAGGCTTCTCCGCGATGCTGGTGAAGCGCAAGAAGCTCCAGCTGTCGGTGGCCAAGTCCATCGAACAGGTGGCCGCCAAGGATGGGCTCACCCCCGCCCAGGTCATGCTCCGGGATCGGGTGATCCCCGTCCCCGACCTCGTGCGCGAGATCAACCTCTGGGCGACGCTCTTGCTCGTGGAGAGCTTCGGCTGGCTGGACGCCGACTGGCGCATCTGCGCCGATGAGCCGGGGGAGGCACCGCCGGAGACGCTGCTCAAGCTGAACCTCGTCAACGTGCTCAAGAAGGGCGTGTTCAAGCGGGTCGAACCGGACGACGTGCGCGCTCTTCTGCGGCCCTACCACCAGCGCAAGCCGCGCAAGACGCAGCCGCCTCCGCGGACGATCGTGGGGTACGACCTCGACGGGCACCAGCACGCGTTCTGGGAGTCGATCGACGGCGGCCGCACGCTGACCGAGATTCTGCAGTTCTCGCCCATCCCCGGGGATGACGCGGTCAAGCTCATCTACCTCCTCCACCGCACCGGAATGCTCACCTTCGCGGACCGCGCCATCGCGGCCCAGAGCGCGCCCGGCATGGCCGTGGACGACGTCTGGGGGACCCCGTCGAGCCCCGATGTCGACAGCGACGAGCTCGAACTCGACGAGCCCGAGCCCGCCCCCGCGCCGCCGGCGGCCCCGCCGCCCTCCGGCACGGGCATCGACATGTCCCAGATTCGCTTCCACCGGAAGTCGGCCGCGGCGACCGAGGACGAGACCGGCACCAGCGGGACCTTCCACTCGATCAACCCTCACAGCCGCGAGCCGGTCGCCCAGGTGGGCACCGGGGGCTGGAAGAAGGTCGAGGTCGGCGTCGGCCATGCCGAGGAGGTCACCTCCGCGGACGAGCCGGGACCGGCGGGAGGCGGCGCCGGGCTGGACAGCCTGTTCGACGGCATGGGCATGCCCAGCGGCGGCGGACCTGCGGCTCCCGGTCCTCGACCTGGCACCCGGCAGCCCCTCAACGATGTGCCGGATCGGGCGCCGACGCCGCCTCCCCCCAGGAACGACCCGAACGCCCCCCCCGGCGGCGAGGGGCCGGTCATCGAGCAGGAGGAGTGGGATCGCCTGACGACGAAGGACAAGGACCGCATCCGCCTGATGCGCACCGAGCTCAACAAGATGGCGGAGACGAACTTCTTCGAGTGGTTCGGGCTCACCCACGAGTCACCCGTCGGGAGCATCAAGAAGGCCTACTTCCAGATGGCCAAGATGTACCATCCGGACTCGCTGCTGGACGAGACGGACATCTTCCGGACGATGGCGGAGTCCCTGTTCGCCAACTTCAGCGAGGCCTACGAGACGCTCTCGGACGACGAGGCGCGCGACAAGTACATCCGCAAGCACATCTTCGGCGAGAAGGACGAGAACGACCTCGCGATGGAGAAGGTCCAGAAGATCCTCGCCGCCGAGAACTCGTTCAAGAAGGGCGTGCGGGCCCTCGATCGCGGCGGCCTCAAGGACGCGCTGCGCCACTTCAAGGACGCCGTCGAGGGGTACGACGACGAAGCGGAGTACGTCGCCTACTACGGCTACGTGCTCTTCCGGTCCCGGCTGACGTCCGACCCCGAGGGTGCCGATGAAGGCATCGAGATGATCAAGCAGGCGACCCGGATGAAGCAGATGGCGCCCAGGCCGTGGCACCTCCTAGGCAAGGCGTACCTGTACAAGAACGAGCCCAAGTCGGCCAAGGCGATGATGCGCAAGGCGCTCAAGCTCAAGCCTGACAGCCCCGAGATCCTCCGCGACTACAAGCGCGCCGACGAGACGGACAAAGGCGGCGCCGTCTCCAGCGGTGCCCCCGAGGGGGGCAAGAAGTCGATCTTCGGCACCCTCTTCGGCAAGAAGAAGGCTGCACCCAAGCCTGCGGACGACGACGACGGTCTGGACTTCTGATGCGCACGACCCTGCTGACCCTGCTGCTGGTGCTCCTGCCGACCTTCGCGTCGGCGCAGATGATTCCCCGCTCGGTCGAGCTGGACGGCTTCGGCGGGTACTACGCCTTCATGTCCCGCGGCGGGTTCGACGAGGACCAGACGGTCAAGCTCGAGAACATCCGCGACGGACTGACCCTCGGCGGCCGGTTCGGGATCAACTTCACCGAGGTCATCGGCTTCGAGGGATCCGTCGGCGTCATGCGGGGCCGCACCTTCGATACGCTGCGGCGGGCCTGGTACATCAACGCGCACTTCGACGCGATCTTCCACCTGCCGTTCCCGTACGTGGTCCCCTACTTCGCCGTCGGCGCCGGCTTCCAGCACTACAACATCCGCGAGGTGTACGCCTCGGGGCAGGGACCCGCGAACCCGGACGACTTCTACCGGGACCCGTATTACGACAGCAGCTCGCCGGTGGACGAGAGGAACTACTTCACCTACCGCTCCGCCGACGGTGACTTCCTCATCGACGCCGGTGGCGGCGCCAAGTTCATCCTCGTCCAGAAGGATGACCCCCGCGCGGGGCTCGCCATGGGGTTGCGGATCGACATTCGCTACAAGGTCTCGATCGGCAACGGCGCGGCCGATGAGGACGGCGTGCCGACCCTCGAGGTGGACTACGACACGGATGGACGTCCGTTCCCCCGTCGGTACAACGAGCACTTCCACCACGTGGAGCTTGCTGGAGGCGTCTTCGTGAACTTCGGCGGCGGCATCGGCCCCGACAGCGATCGCGACGGCATCCCCAACCGCACCGACGAGTGCCCCGACGACCCCGAGGACATCGATCAGTTCGAGGACGAGGACGGTTGCCCGGACCTGGACAACGACCAGGACGGCGTGCCCGATCTGGACGACGACTGCATCAACGTGCCCGAGGACCGCGACGGCTTCGAGGACCACGACGGCTGCCCCGAGCCCGACAACGACCAGGACGGCTTCCTCGACGACGACGACCGCTGCCCCAACGACCCGGAGGACAAGGACGGGTACGAGGACATGGACGGCTGCCCCGAGCTGGACAACGACCAGGACGGCTTCCTCGACCCGGACGATCGCTGCCCGACGGCGCCGGAGACGTTCAACAGCTACCTCGACGATGACGGCTGCCCCGACGAGATCCCGGACGCGCTCCGCCAGTTCGCCGGCGCCATCCCCGCCATCCAGTTCCGGGTCAACAGCGCCGAGCTGCTCCGGTCCGCGCGGCCGGTGCTCGACAAGGCCGCCAAGGCGCTGACCAAGTACGGCGATCTGCACGTCACCATCGGTGGCCACGCCTCCAGCGAGGGCGACGACGACCACAACATGCAGCTCAGCCAGGACCGCGTCGTCACCGTCCGCGAGTACCTCATCGACCGCGGCATCAACCCCGAGCGTTTGACCGCCCGCGGCTACGGCGAGACGCGACCGATCGCGGACAACGACACCGAGGAAGGCCGCAAGGCCAACCGCCGCGTCGAGTTCACGCTCAGCGCCCAGGCCGGCCGCCGCTAAGGGTCCCCACGACCTGGACCGATGAGGTCCCCATGCCTCGCGCGTATATGCCTGTGCTGTGTCTGCTCGTCAGCGCAGCCTGCACCTCCCCCGATTCGGTCGACGGCACCGCCGGCTGGGCGGGGCTCGCCGAGGGTGCGACCTGGGTCTGGGACGGCGACGATCGAGACACCCGGGACGTCGCCTGGGCCGACTTCGACGGTGACGGCGACCTGGATCTGGCGGAGGCGAACCACCCCGACGCGGGCCGTTCGGGAGCCGACCGCGTCTGGATCAACGACGGCGCCGGCGTCCTCACCGAAGCGTGGACGAGCGAACACAACGAGTCCACCGCGTCCCTCGCCTGGGGCGATCTCGACGGCGACGGCTTCGTCGATCTGATCACCGGCGGTGATGGCGGCGTGCGCGTGCTCGACGGCAGCGCCGGGTTCGCCGAGATCGCCCTCATCGAGCTGACCCAGGTGTACGCCGTCGCCCTCGCCGACGTAGATCTGGACGGCGACCTCGACCTCGCCGTGGGCCGCTTCATGCAGCAGAACGAGCTGTACGAGAACGTCGACGGCGCCTTCGGTGCGGAGCGCGTCTGGGAGGAGTCCAGCGCGGACGGCACCACGTCGCTGGCGTGGGGCGATATCGACCGCAACGGCGCCCCCGACCTGGTCATCGGAAGCTCGACGTCCTACGAACGCATGTATCGCGGGGGATCGCTCGACCTGGGCCCCCCGGCTTGGGAGTCGACCGATCTGGAGACCACCTGGAAGGTCGCTTTGGGCGACCTGGACGGCGACGGCTTCCTCGAGCTGGCGCGCGCCTTGACCGACGGCGCCAACGACGTCATCGACAACCACGGCGGCCAACTGGGGGAGCCCGAGTGGCAGGAGCTGACCTCCTTCCACCACGACAGCCGCGCGCTCGCCGTGGGCGACTCCGACGGCGACGGCCTGCTCGACCTCGCGGCCGGCGCCTACGCCTGGGAGTACGCCGATCGCGTGTACCTCGGCTCAACCTCGGAGCCCTGCGGCCTCGAGCAGGGCGCGGGTTGGACCGCGGAGCCCATCAGCAACGGACAGCACGACCAGACCCAGGCCCTCGCCTGGGCCGACTTCGACGGCGACGGCGGGCTCGACCTGACGGTCGGCTCGGAGCAGACCCGCGACACCCGGATCTGGGGCAGCACCGGCCTCGGCCTGGCGGACGGTTGGGCCTCCATCGAGCCCCTGGACGCCGTCGCCGTGGCCCTCGCGGACGCCGACGGCGATGGCCTCCTCGAGGTGGCGGTGGCGGTGGACGGAACCGGGCGCGAGGCGGTCTTCGAAGGTGGTCTCGGCGGTCCCGCGACGTCGCCGACCTGGTTGGCCGCGGACTCCCTCGACGCCCACGACGTCGCCTGGGGGGACGCGGACGCCGACGGTGATCTGGACCTCGCCGTCGCGCACGCCAGCGGAGCGTCGGTGTTCCGTTGGGACGCCGCCGCGGGAACCCTCGAAGCCGAGCCGGTGTGGTCGATCACGGGCTACGCCAGCTGCGTGGAGTTCGTCGACGTCGACGACGACCGGGTGATGGAGTTGGTCATCTGCCGCGCTGGAGTGAGCACCACCCGCATCCACGAGTGGGTCGGCAGCGCGTACGACGACGGTCAGGCGATCACGGACCTCCAGGGCGCGGTCGACGTAGCCGCCGCGGACCTCGACGGCGACCAACTGCCGGAGCTGATCTTCGCCTGCGGCTCCTACGGTTCGCGGGGACCTGGCCGGCGCGTGGCTGGATGACAGCTGGCTCCCGACCCTGGATGGCAACGCCTTCAGCGTGGCCGCGGGACACCTCGGCGACGACGCCACCGCCGACTTCGCCTTCGCATTGGACGGCGCCGCCGACGTCGTCTTCGAGGGCTCCGGCCTAGGGCTCCGCAACGCTCCCTCGTGGTCCGGCTCCCCCGCCGCCCGCTCGGCTGCGGTGGCCTGGGGTGACGCGGACGGGGACGGCGACGACGACCTCGCCGTGGGCGTCTCCTGGGATCCCGACGAGGTCTGGCTGAACGACGGCGGCGTGCTCACCCTCGCGTGGACCGGAGGCGCCGACGAGGAGACCACCGACATCGCCTGGGGCGACATCGACGACGACGGCGACCTCGACCTCGTCTCGATCGCGGCCCCCGACACGCAGTGGTCGCTCCCCGCCCGGGTGGGCGCGTTCGAGAGTCACCGCCACGAGTTGGCTCCTCTGCTCCCCACGAACCCGACCACTGTCTCGGTGGGCTACCCCGGCGTCGGAGGCTGGCGCCCGGACGGCGTCGCCTCGGGCGAACTGCTCGAGGTCGAGGGTCCCGAGGGGCTGGCCGTCCCGTTCGTGCTCCGCGACCCGGACTCCGACCGCGTGCCCTGGGTGCGCGCGTGGTGGTCCCAGGGCGGCGCGTGGGAGCCGGTCACCCCGGTGGATCCCGACGCGCTCCTCGAGCTGGAGACCTCCCCCGAAGGGATCTCCCACGAGCTCGCGTGGGACATGGACCTGGACGGCGTGCTGGCCGAGGCGGTCCGCGTCCGCATCGAGGTCGCCTCCCCCGGCGAAAGCACCATCGCCGTCCCGGTCCAGCGCGCCACCGCCACCGCCGTCTCCCCCTGGTTCCGAGCCCGCGGCAGCTGCCACCTCGTGGCCGACGTGGACGGCGACGGCTTCCTTCCCTGCGGCACGACGCCCGACAGCGACGACACCGATCCGGCCGTGCACCCCGGGGCCGAAGAGCTGCTCTGCGATGCCATCGACCAGGACTGCGACGGTGACGCCGCCGAGTTCGTGGACGCCGACGGCGACGGGTTCGACCTCTGCTCGGGCGAGGACTGCGACGACGGCGACGAAGCCGTGCACCCCGACGCGGCCGAGGTCTGCGCTGACGGCCTCGACAGCAACTGCGACGGCGCGGGCGGGGCGGACACGGACGACGACAGCGAGTGCTGGTCCAGCTGCACGTGCACCGCCAGCGGCGGCGACTCGGGCAGACCGCTGGTGATGCTCCTGCTCGCCCTCGCGGCGCGTCGACGGCGGCTATCGTGTCGCCGATGCGGCTCCGCCTCCTCCTGATCGCCGCGGCGGCCCTGCTCCTGGCCGGCTGCCCCTCCGACGACGACGACGACAGCGCGATCGGTGACGACGACGACACGACCCCCGATCGGGGCCCTTCGCCGTACACCCTGGATGACGTGCTGCAGCTGCACCACGTCCAGGCCAAGGGCACCCACAACAGCTACCACGTGGAGCCGGAGAACCCGTTCGACTCCAGCCACCGCTACACCCACGCCCCGCTGGAGGAGCAACTGGAGCTCCACGGGGTGCGGCAGTTCGAGCTGGATCTGCACTACCGGACGGGGGAGGGGTTCGAGATCTTCCACCTCCCGATCGTCGACGAGGAGACGACCTGCCGGGCGCTCGAGGACTGCCTCGGCGCCATCCGCACGTGGTCGGACGCCAACCCCTGGCACCTGCCGATCATGATCTGGTTCGAGCCCAAGGACGACGTCGACGCCATCGACGACACCCTCGCCGAGCTGTCAGGGCGGTGGGAGGAGCTCGACGCGGCCATCCTGGACTCCATCCCACGGAGCCGGATCATCACCCCCGACGACGTACGCGGGGGCTACGACACGCTCCCCGGAGCCATCGCCGAGCAGGGCTGGCCGACCCTCGGCGAGGTCCGCGGCACGGTGCTGTTCTCGATGCTGGACGGCGGCGATCACCGCGACGAGTACGTGGGCGACACCCCGAACCTCGCCGGCAAGCTGATGTTCGTGCACGGCGACGGCGTCGATGCCCCGTTCTCCGCCACCTTCAAGATGAACGACGGCACCGATCCCGAGGTCGCCGTGCGCGTGGCTGCCGGCTTCCTCGTCACCAGCAACGCGGGCCAGGCCCCCGACGGAGACCCCGCCCACTGGAACGCCAGCCTCGAGGGCGGTCCGAACTTCATCAGCACCGACTTCCCCGCCGTGCGGGAGGGCTGGTACGCCGAGATCCCCGAGGGGGCCCCGGCGCGGTGCAACCCGGTCAGCGCGCCGGCCGAGTGCACCCCTGCCGAGGTGGAGAACCTCCCCTAGGAGCCTGTAGTACGAAAGCCGCGAGTCCCTTGGCGCGCCGATTGAGGCCGCGCGTCCAGCGCGGCTGAAACACGGAAAAGCGTCCGTCACGGACGCCGAAACGTGGATGCGCCTGCGAGCCGATCGGGAGGCGGCTCGGCCTTAGGTGGCCCGCCAGAGCTTCACGAGGTTGTGGGCGGCGGCGATCAGATCCCACTCGCCGCGGATCTTGTCCATGCCGCGGAGGCTGAAGCGGCGGAAGGTTCGCGCTTCCTTGATCTGACCGAAGACTGGCTCGCTGCTGGTTCTCCGTCGGATGACCCGTTCGAGCCCCTCGGCAGTCTCGATCCGCCATTGCATGCGCTCTTTGGTCCCGAGCTCAGGTGGCGGCGGACCGATTCGCGTGGGCTTGCGCCTCATCCCATGCATTTCACGGCTGGTCGCGATGTACGGCTCCACCCCGAGCTCCTCGCACAGCTCCGCGTTGCCCGCCGACCAGTAGCCGGCGTCTGTCGTGAGGCTCACCGGCGAAGCACCCAGATTCGAGCAGGTCCGAGCCAGCATCTCCGGCAGGTACGTCACGTCCGGTGCGAGGTTGCTCACGCCCGCGGCGACTGCCACCTGCGTCTCCTCATCCACCACCAGTTGGCCGTTGTAGGCCTGCAGGAAGGCCCCGTCTTTCTTCATGATCCGGCTGTCCGGATCCGTCGAGTTTCGCTGGGCGCGGTCCTTGGGAGTGCCATCGCGATGATGCGGCGGCACGTTGCGCGGGAGCGCTTCCGCTGGTGGAGGGTCGTCGTCTCCAAACAGGCTCAGCGAAGCCTCCTTGCGCTTCTTGGCCGTCGTGCGACGACGCCGCGCCTCGGATGGATTCGGCGCCACGACTGCCGAGGCCTCGTTGCTCTGGGCCTGGCGCTCCAACTCCGCGGCGCGGCCCAGCCGGGTCTCCTCCTCCAACTCCGCCATCCGCTGCGCGATCCACTCCCGGCGGGACCGAGCGTGTTGGACCGCCTCGACCACCCCCTCATCGCCGCGCTGGCCCGCACCATACTGAGCGTCTTCGGCCTGGTCGGCCGCTTCCGCAAGGCCCATGAGCGCCTCGATCTCCACATCCAGATCGGTCAGTTTCTTCTTCATCCGTCCGTAGCTCATCGCCTTGCGCTTGCTCGCGTTGGCCTGGATCTTCGTCCCGTCCAGAGCGACCCGCTCGCTCCGCAGCAGGCCCGCATCACGGCACAAACGCACCGTTTGGACAAACAGTCATCGCAGCGCCGTCAGGTGCTCCCGGCGAAAACGAGCCACCGTCGTGAAGTGCGGGTGACATCCGCCCGAGAGCATTCGGAAGCCCACGTCCTCGTACGTCGCGCGCTCGATCTTGCGCGACGAGTAGACCCCCCGTGCAGTACCCGTACAGCAGCAGCGAGACCATCAGACGAGGAGTAAACGGCTGCTCACCTCGCGTGTCCCGGTCTTGGAGGGCTTCGTCGATCCCGCTCAGATCCAGACGATCGACCACTTCCAGGATGAAGTGGGCCAGGTGACCCTCCGGGAGCCAATCGCGCGGCGACGGAGGGAAGAGGTACGGCTCGAGGGGATGCCATGGCTTGTAGCTCTTGCGCATGACTCGAGTAGATCAGGACAGGCAGGCTCTGTCTTGGCCTTTCCCCGTTTCCCCGTTTCCCCGTTTCCCAGCTGATCCTGGCAGCGCTCCGCTGCTCCGCTGCTCCGCGTCGGACTTGGGGACCTATGCGCTACGGGCTCCTAGGCAGCCGGCTAGCCGGCGGGGCGCGCCGCCCAGATGGAGTAGAACCAGCCGTTGGCCCAGTCGAAGCCGCCGCGGTGCGCTGTGAGGGGAGCGTCCGGCTCGGCCGCGCCGTGCCGTCTGCCAGGACAACCTGGGACAAGGTCCGGTTCAGCGGCTAGTTTCCCGCCATGCGCCGGGTCTTCGCTCCTCTTGTCCTCGCTTCCCTGCTCCTCCCCACCACGCCGTCGGCCAACGACGTCGCGCTGCCGTCGTGGCTCGCGGAGCGGGGCGAGGACGCGCTCTGGCTGACCCAGAGCGGCGAGCGGCCGCGGGCGATCATCGACCTGTGGGACAACGGCGTGGAGGTGGTGCTCTACCTCCCGGGGCTGGACCCCGCGACGGTGGTCTCGACCATCGAGCGGTACGACATCTACTTCAACACCGACATGGTCGAATCGGCGTACTGCGCCGATGGCGCGTTCTTCACGGGGAGCCGGTTGACGGCGGTCGGGATCGACGTGTTCAGCCCGACGGTCACGACCTACGCCAAGACGGTGGGGTCGGACCACTTCACGATGTCGTGGGAGCTGCTGTCGGTGGAGAAGTCAGCCGACTACGTGCGGGCGCATCGGAACGACATGGAGAAGTCGCTGAAGGACGCGGGCCTGGAGCGCGAGGTCGACGAGTACATCGCCGAGACGGTCGAGAAGCTGGGCGCGATCGCCTCGGTGGAAGGGTCGCACCGGTACGAGGGCGGCTTCTACGCCTACAAGCAGGAGATCCACTCCGCGAGCAAGTTCCACGAGTCGCTGGTGCGCAGCTTCGGTGCCAAGCCGCAGCTGCGGGCGGCGTTGAAGTCGGCGCTGTTCAGCGCGGGGCGCGTGGATCTGGCCGGCAAGGCCGGCGACAAGGGAGCGAAGTTCGACCTGCGGGGCGGCTCCTACGACACCATCCGCCCGGGAACCTGAGCCGCTACTCGTCCTTGGTGAACTGCTCGATGAGCCCGCCGACGCGGGGCATCGACGCCATCACGTGGTCCTTCCCCATCGGGCGGAGCTTCTTGTAGGCCTTCACGAGCACGCGGCTGGTGCTGTGCTTGGCCCGCTCATCGGTGATCGACAGGAGCGCGTCGGCGACGGTGCCGGCGTTGGCGACGAAGTGCTGCGAGCAGGTCTTGCCGCCAGGGTCGGCCTTCCAGGTCTCCCAGAAGGGGAGGAGCTTGGGCACGAAGTCGTCCATCAGGTCGTCGATCGCCTGGGGCACGAACCCTGGCTTGACCCCGCGGACCATCTTGAACGCGCCCTTGACGGCCACACCGGTGAGGCCGCGCTTGTCGGAGACCTCGGCGTTGAGGACCTTCGTGGCTTCGGTGACCACCTGCTGCCGCACCGGCGGCGTCAACATCTTCTCTGCTACGGACATCTGCTTCTCCTGCGTCGAACCGCGGGGAGTGTAGACGGTTCGCGGGGGAGCGGCAGGGTAGGCTGGCGGCGGAGGCAACATGACTCGTACGGCCCTGTTCTGCTTGATGGCTCTGCTCCTCGCTGGCTGCCCTGACGACGACGATGATTCCAGCGTCGCCACCGACGACGACGTCGCCACCGACGACGACGACGCGACCGACGACGACGACGCGACCGACGACGACGACGCGACGGACGACGACGACGCCACCGACGACGACGACTCGTCCGGGGACGACGACGACAGCTCCGGGGACGACGACGACTCCGGGGACGACGACGACTCCGGGGACGACGACGACTCCGCGCCCGTCGATGGTGACGGCGACGGCTCCCCTGCGGATCTGGACTGCGCCGACGCCGATCCCGACAACTTCCCCGGCAACGACGAGGTCTGCGACGACGCCGACAACAACTGCGACGGCGACGCGGACGAGGACGCTACGGACGCGACCACCTGGTACGCCGACGCCGATGGCGACACCGTCGGTGGTTCGGCGTTGAGCCAGACGTCCTGCGACGCGCCCGCCGGGTACGTCGCCAGCTCCAACGACTGCGACGACCTGGACGCCACCAGCTACCCCGGCGCGACCGAGGTCTGTGACGGCGCCGACAACGACTGCGACACGGTGCTGCCCGCGGACGAAGCCGACGTCGACACCGACGGCGTGCTCGCCTGCGACGACTGCGATGACAACGACATCCTGAACCAGCCCGGCGGCGCGGAAGTCTGCGACGGCCAGGACAACGACTGCGACGGGGTCGTCGACGAAGCCGGCGCCTTCCAGACCTTCTACGCCGACGCGGACGGCGACCTCGCCGGGAACCCCGCCGCCACGCTCGATGCCTGCTCCGCCCCCGCGGGGTACGTGGCCAACGCCGACGACTGCGACGACCTGGACGCCGGCACGTACCTGGGCGCCCCCGAGGTGTGCGACGGGGTCGACAACGACTGCGACTCCGCGGTGGGGGCCGAAGAGCTCGACGGGGATGTCGACGGGTTCCTCGACTGCGACGACTGCGACGACGGCGACGACAGCTCCTTCCCCGGCGGCGAGGAGGTCTGCGATCTCGCGGACAACGACTGCGACGGCACCGTGGACAACAACGCCACGGACGCCGACACCTGGTACGGCGACGCCGACGGCGACGGCTCGGGGGGGAGCACCTTCACCATCGAGGCCTGCGACTCGGCGCCGACGGGCTACGCCGACGCTGCGGACGACTGCGACGATCTGGATGCGAGCATCTACCCCGGCGCGCCGGAGGGGTGCGACGGGGTCGACACGGACTGCGACACGTTCCTCGGGGGCGACGAGATCGACGACGACGGCGACGGGCAGACCGAGTGCGACGGGGACTGCGACGACGCCGACGGTCAGAACTTCGACGGCAACCCCGAGATCTGCGACGGAGCCGACAACGACTGCGACACCGTGGCCGACGTCGGCGCCCTGGGGGATGCCGCCCTGTGCGCCGCGCTGGACTGCGACGACATCCTGGACGCCCGCCCCGGCGTAGCCGACGGTGCCTTCTGGATCGACCCGGCGGACACCGGCACGCCGTTCCAGGTGTGGTGCGAGATGACGTTCGAGGACGGCGGCTGGGTCGCCATCTACAACCTCAACGAGCTCCCTGGGAACAACACCAGCGCCGCGACGATGCACGCCTCGCTGACCAACCTCGACGCCATTGAGGTGGTCGAGCCGGACAGCGACTCGGCCTCGATCTACACCGTCGGTCTCCCCCTCGTGGAGTTCACCGAGGTCGTCTACGGCTGGGCCCCCTCGACGCTCGATGACGTCACCCGGTGGGGCACCTACGCGGACGTCGCGGGGCTCGCGGGACACAACTACATCGACGGCTACGACGGCCCGGCCACGGCGCTGGGCAACTTCACGATCGAGCCGACCGGCAGCGTGCGTGACATCGTCACCGGGAACTCGCCCACGTATCCGCACGTGGGCATGGGCTTCTCGGGCCAGATCATCACCTGGGGCTACGACAACAACGCCTCGGCCAACGGTCACTGGGCCAACTGGTACGACCTCAACTCGTGCTGCAACTCGGGGAACACCAGCGACGTGCTCGTCCCGGGCTGGCGGTACGTGATCTACGTTCGCTGACCGGGTCGGCCTTTCGGTGCCCTTGCGTTGGCTCCGAGTGGGGCACACTGTCTGACGATGCTCCGCATGACCCTGCTGACTGCCCTCGCCCTCGCGCTGCTGGCGGCCCCCGCTTCCGCCGCCGAACCGCCGCCTCAGCCGGTCGATGAGGACCTCAAGCTCGCCGACACCCACTTCGGCATGCACCTGGGCACCAACATCGCCACCGCCGGGTTCGGCACCGGCGCGCTCGCCGCTGGCATCCACAGCTTCGTGCTGCTGGGGGAGGGGAGCGGCTCCGGCGCCAACCTGTTCCTGGGGCTGACGCTGACCTCGTTGGGCGCCGCGTCCATCATTTCGTCCGCCACCGGAGCGGAGGGGAACGTTCGCTACTGGCGGGCCTTCCGAGCCAGCCTCGAGGGCGCCTCGGAGACCGAGCGTCGGCTGTACCGCGAGGCGGAGGCGGAGCGGCTTCGACGGGCCGCGATCAACCGCGCCATCGGGCTCGCCGCGGACGGCACCTTCCTGGGCATCGGCATCGCGTTGACCCTCGCCCCCGGGCAGCAGCCGCTGGGCCCCGCGCTCATCATCAACGGGGCGTTCATCCTCGGGCTCGACATCTTCAAGCTGGTGGTCGACGATCAGGTGCACCGCGCGTGGCTCGACCGGAGCGAGACCGCCGACGCCGGCTACTTCACCCGGAACGGTCGCATCAAGCCGCGGGTGCGCTCGTTCGCGCTGGTGCCGCTGGTGTCCCCCGACGGACGCGGCGGGCTCGGCACCGGCTCCGCGTTCGCCATCGGCGGGACCTTCTAGAGCGCCATCTCCGAGACCTGGACGTCGGTCACCCGACGGGTCTTGGGATCGACGTCGACGACGCACGAGGTGGCGTCCACGCGCCACAGCTGCGAGCAGTCGTCGGGGTCGCACAGCCACAGGAAGCTGCCGTCAGCGCCCAGGTCGAGGGTCTCGCAGGGGGTGACGCTGCCGCAGCCCTTGCGGTAGCCCTCGCGGCCGAGCTCTCGGTAGGCGTCCTCGACCGCATCGCCGATACCCACCCGCTCGCAGCGAGCTTCGAGCGCCTTGGCGCCGCCGTCCCCCAGGACCAGCGGGCCGAGCAACCAGATCAGGGCGCCGCCTCCGAGGAGGACCAGCGCGGAAGCGGCCAGCGCCCGTCGATCAGCCACTTGGCGGACCTGAGCAGACGATCGCGCGGGACCTCGGGGGCCGATGCGCACGATCTCGGCGTCGTTCCTTCTCGACGTACTTCCAGTACGCCTCGTCGTCTCTCCTTGAGCTCCTGCCCCTCT
This sequence comes from Pseudomonadota bacterium, assembly GCA_024229515.1. Taxonomy (GTDB): domain Bacteria; phylum Myxococcota_A; class UBA796; order UBA9615; family UBA9615; genus JAAESI01. The sequence continues at coordinate 90,579 of JAAESI010000038.1, forward strand.
GCCTCACGATGTCCTCACGCTGCCGCCCGCTCAGGTCCGCAGGACGGGGCTCAACCAGTCGGCGAGGAAGCCGACCAGATCCTGGACCGGGACTCGATCCGGGATCGCCCGACGCAGGGAGCTGACGCAGCCGACGTCGCCGGTGATGACGCGGGCCGTGGCGGGGTAGCGACGGTCGCGGGTGGACCATTGGGCGACCTGGGCCGCGGCCTCAGGCCGGGTCAGGTCGTGGAAGTCACCCGCTCCGCAGCAGCCGGTGCGCTCCACGTCGGGGCCAAACGGCTCGGCCCGCAGGCCGGTGGCCGCTTCGAGCACGTCGTAGACCGCCTCGCCGCGGGCGGTGCGTCGGTGCAGCGAGCAGGCGTCGTGCACGATCAGCGTCGGCAGCGCGGGCTCGGCGATCTCCATCGCCTTCTTGCCCAGCTCCGCCAGCTGATCCCGGAAGAAGAGCAGGTACTGGGCCAGGTGCAGCACCTCGGCGTGCACCTCCTGACCGACGCTGGACCAGCCCTTCGTCACCGTCGTCAGGCACGAGCCCGAGCCGGTGACCCACGTCCGCTGGCGGTCGAAGTACTGGTGCAGCCCCGCCGCCGCTACGCCCAGGCCGGCGCGATCGCCGATCGCCATCAGGGGGCCTCCGCAGCAGCCGGGCACGTCGTCGCGGGCCGGCAGCGTCACGTGGTCCGCGCCCAACGCCTTGAACAGCGCCATCACGTCGGCCACTCGCTCCGGCTGCTCGGCCAGCTCCCGGCACCCCGGCCAGTACAGGACGCGCCCCTTCCGATCGAAGTCGGCGGGGTCCGCGTAGGTCTCCAATTCGGCGTCCAGGTCCGCACCGAAGGGGTTGCCGGACCGCAGGAAGCGCTCGTGGAGCGCCTTGGCGCCCGCGGGGATCGCTTCGTGCTCCCACGCCTCGGCGCGGGCTTCGTACAGCATCGAAGGGACGTCCTGGTCGAACTCGCACGGCGTGCGGCAGGCCTCGCAGCCCGTGCATCGCTGGAGCGCGTCCGCGGCGACGGCCCAGCCCATGGTGCCGTCCTTCGCCAGCCCCCAGGTCTGCATCATCGCCGTCGGCGTCGCCGTCTCGTCCGCCGTCGCGGCCGTCACGGGGCAGGTGAAGCGGCACATCCGCGGGCACAGCGCGCAAGTCGTCGAGCCGCTCATGCGTCCCCCTCCAGGGCCTGGCCGATGGCGGCGGCGAGGCGGTCCCCGTCGCTGTCCGGCGTGCGGCCTTCGAACACGTACTCGGGCATGGAACCGACGCGCTCCCAGCGGGCCGACGCGATGCGCGCGCCGAACGTCTGGATCGTCGATTCGACTTGGTGCGGAACCAGCGATGTCTCGTCGGATCCGCCCTTCTTGGTCGTCGCGAAGCGCCAGCGGATCGTGCAGCCGGTCTCCAACGGGGCGTCGATCCAGCCGACCGCCTTGGCAGAGCCGCCGGTCAGCGTCTCCACCGCACGCAGCAGCAGCACCGCCTTCTTCCAGGGCACGACCGCCGCGACGCGGCCGAACTCGCGCTCGTCCGGCTCGGGACCGGAGACGCCCATGGCTTCTTCCCCGTTGCGCGCGGGCCACGCCCAGTGGTCCTCCCACCAGGCGAGGCACTCATCGTCCGTCAGGCGATCGCCGCCCGCCTCGACCAGCCGATCGACCACCTGCTGGCTCCCCTCGGGGAAGCCGTCGGGGTCGTAGAAGGCGAGGTAGACGATGCCCCCCTCACGGGCGCGGTGCGCGTCCTGCAGGACCGTGCGGAAGCCGAGCGCGGTGGCGCCGGGGTAGACCATGCCGGCGGTGGGCCGCATCGCTCCCCGCAGCGCCTTGCCCAGGGCGATGGCGGCGCGGTCCATGTGGGGGAAGCGGAAGCCGACGAGGCGGAGTTCGCGGCTCGTGAGCGTGCGGAACGTGGCCATGACGGCGCGGGCCCCCGCGTCACCCCGAGCGAAGGGGAGCCAGGAAGGGCCGGCGGCGGAGCGGGGCAGGCGACCGCTCGTCCAGGCGCGCCCGTCGGCGAGGCGTCCGTCGACCGCCAGCAGCGGGTGCTCCCACATCCCATGCACCGCGGCGTGGGCGGCGAGCGCGCCTCCCTCGAGCCATTTGCGCACGGTCCCTTCCAGGAAGTCGCGCCCGAGGGTGGGGAGGAAGTGGCCTCGGAGCGAAAGCTCGGCGGCGAGGTCGACGCCGCGCCAGTCCAGGCCGGCCTGGATCACCCCGTCGTGGTACTCGTGAACGACCAACGCCTCGGCATCGGGGTCGTCGATCGAGGGACCCGGAGCGGGGACTTCGTCGGGGAACAGCTTCCCCGGGTTCATGCGGCGATCGGGGTCGATGGCGGCGCGCGCGGCTTCGAACAGGGCCCGACCGTCGCCGTGCTCGGCGTCCATGAAGTCGCGCTTGAGCACCCCTACGCCGTGGTGGTGCGTGATCGTCGCGCCGACGGACAGCGCCGCCGCGAGCACCGCGTTCCAGGTCGTCTTGTAGAGCTCGGCGGCCCGCTCGGGGTCGGCGTGGTACCCGACGAGGGTGAAGTAGATCGAGCAGCCCTCGTGGTAGGCGTGGCTCAGGTGGGCCATCACGAGCACGTGGGGGGAAGCGGCGGCCCGCACCGCGTCGTACAGCGCCTCCACCTTCGTCCACGGCGCGGCCGTCTCCATGGTGTCGGCGAAGCCGCCGTTGCCCAGCAACTTGGGGAGCTTGAAGGAGACGTGGTAGCGGGTGCGCAGCCAGCGCTCGCCGGGGCCTGCCCCGAGGTCCACGCCGCCGAGGCGCCGGGCGGTCGCGATGACCCCCTCGAGCTGGTCGCGCGCGACGTCCTCTTCGCCTTCGGTACCGAAGATCGCGAGGCAGCGGCCGGGCAGCAGGCCGATCGTCTTGTTGAGCAGCGACGGGTTCGCGAGGAGCTTGTCGACCGGCAGGTTCTCCGGCTTCATCAAGTCCTTGAGCTTGTCGGAGATGAGCTTCTCCTTCACGCCCGCGAGCAGCCCCTCACCCTCGACGGAGCGGTGCCTGCGTCCCCGTCGGCGGAATCGCTTGAGCACGCCGTCGGCGACGGTGCCGGGGCTCACCACCGAGCCCATCACCCGGGGCGTCTCCTCCGCCTCGGGGGCCGCGTCGGCCTCGCCCTCGGCGTCGTTGGACTTCTGCATCGCCATCCAGGTGTCAAGCGGGTCGTACAGCCGCATCACGCTGGGGCGCATGCCGTTCTGGAGGATCTCGCGGAACGCCTCGATCCCCGCCGCCACCGACGGGAAGCGCACGCCGCGCAGCTGCATCGACGGGGCCAGCGGGTGCACCCGCAGCCGCATCGAGGTGATCATCCCGAGCGTGCCCTCGGAGCCGATGAACAGCGGGCTCCAGTCCGTCGTCGGGCAGGACGGGTCCATCGACCCCGTCGAGACGATGCCGAGCTCCGGGGTGACCACCCGCAGGCCCGTGACCATGTCCTCGATCTTTCCGTACCGGCTGCTCAACTGGCCGGCGCCGCGGGCCGCCACGCAGCCGCCGATGGAGCAGCAGTAGATCGACGAGGGGAAGTGTCCCAGGGTGTAGCCGGCGTCGTTGAGCCGCTCCTCCATCGTCTGGAGGATGAGGCCCGGGCCGACGGTCACCTGCAGCGATCCGTCATCCACCGGGTCGAGGGTGTCGAGCCGCTTCAGGTCGACGACCACCCCGCCGTACAGCGGGGCCGCGCCGCCGCACACGCCCGAGCCGGCGCCGTACGGGACCGCCGCCACGCCGTGACGGCCGAGCACCTGGACGACGCGTTCGACCGCAGCTTCGTCGACGGGCCGGACCACCGCCGCGGGGGGCGTCTCCAGCGGAACGTTGCGCCGATCGCGGACCTCGACGGTCAAGCGGGGCCACAGGTCGCGGCTGTAGGCGAACAGGTCGGCGGGGCTCGCGCTGACGGCGTTGTCCCCGGCCGCAGCGCGGAGGTCGGTCAGCAGTTGGGTCAGTCCATCCGCGGGCACCGGCGGAGGATAGACGAACGGGGGTATCGTTCGCGCGCGATGGCGAACCGTCGAGCAGGCGAACGACGAGGGGACGAGCGTCGCACCTTTCGGAGCGAGGGCGGCCGCCGCGACGAGCAGAACAACCGGCGCACCGGTGTGCGCAAGTTTCTGCTCCCCGCGCTCCTGGTGTTGATCCCCCTGCTCGTGGGGCTAGCCTGGCGTACGGCGATCCTCGCGCCGCGTCGGGCGGCGGAGATCCGGGCCACTGAGGTCCGCGACGACGTGGCCTCGCTGGCGGGCCGCACTGCGCTGCCGATGCTCCAACTCCCCGGAGGGCCCGCGCCCTCACCGCTGCCCCCGGGCGATCCGCTCCCGGAGTTGACCCGGGACGAGCAGGTGCTCGTCGCCGAGGTCCACGACCGCCTGTCGCCGTCGCTTCGGGCCGCCCCCACCCTGGCCGTCGTGCCCGCGACGCTCGGGTCCGCGCGCTTCCTTGCGGGGAACGAACGCGGCGCCCGCAAGGCGTGGGAGTCCCTGCTGGCGGTCGGCGGAGCGCCCGAACAGGCGGCGGCCCGCGTCGGGTTGGGCGTCATCGCCATCCGCATGGGGGCCTCGTTGGAGGATCCCCAGGACCAAGCCTTCGCGTTCACCGAGGCGCTCCGGCACCTGGACCGGGTCACCTCGGACGACGACGTGGGCGCGGCTGCCCGCTTCGATCGCGCCGTCGCCCTCGCCCTGCTGGACCGCCCCGACGACGCTCGCGCCCAGGCCGCGGGGCTGGAGCCGGCGGTCCTCGAAACGCTCCATCAGTGGCTCGATCAGGGGGCACCCCCTGCTACCCTGATGGAGGAGGTCCAGTAGCGGTGGCTCGGCTCGATCGTGACAGCAAGAAGGTCAAACAGACGCTGGAGCTGCTGGCGCAGTTCATCCAGATCACGAAGAACGAGTACGACATGTACTTCATGGGCATCCAGCGGATGCCCCCGACCGACAAGGAGCGGGAGGTCAAACGTATCCTCCGCGAGCTGACCGACGGCTACATCACCAACACCGCCCAACGCTTCCAGCTCCGCGTCCTGCGCGCCCGCTACAACACGCTGAAGGTGCTGTGGCACCGCACGGTCAAGGAGATCGAGAACGGCACGTACAAGAAGCACCGCTTCATGGCGGACAAGCGCAGCGCCGCCGAGGTGAAGGCGGCGGTCGATGAGGCGCGGGCCGTGCGCGAGCAGATCAAGGCCCTCAGCCGCGGCGAGGAGATCGACGAGGCCCCTACCGAGCAGGTGGCGACGATCGAAGAGCGTCCCAAGGCTCGCAAGAAGCCGGCGCCGAAGCGCGGCGGAGGCCACGCGGCGGGTAGCCAGGAGCTCGCCAACGAGTTCGCCGCCGTGCGCAAGTCGTTGGGACTCAACGGAAAGGTCAGCTCCTCGGCGCTGGAGGCGCGCCTCCGCAAGCACGCTGAGATCGTGAAGGAGCGGACCGGCGCGAAGGAAGTCCGCTTCAAGGTCGTTGCCGAGAACGGCAAGCCCCGGGTCAAGGCAATCCCCGTCAAGTAGCCTCCCCGCGATGAAGAAGCAGCAAGCGGCTCTCTACGCCTTCGCGGTGGCCCTCCCGTTCATCCTGTTCTACGGCGTGGCGCTGGTGCTCCCGCCGAAGTTCGAGAACCACAGCGAAGGCGACGTGCAGGCCCCGGCGGACCTCGTGTTCGATCTCCTCACCACCACCGACGGGTTGGGGGAGTGGACGTTGTGGGCCGCGGACACCGTCGGGGGGCTGACCGGCGCCGCCGCCGAGGGGCCGACCTCGGGGATCGGGACCACCTATGCCTGGAGCATCGACGGGATGCCCTGGGGGACGATCACGGTCCGGGAGGCGGAGCGGCCCACGCGGGTGCTGTTCATGGTCGATTACGGCGGGCGCACGATCGAGCGCGAGATCCTCCTGGAAGCGGCCGGCACCACCACCACGCTGGACTGGTCCGAGCGGCACTACGTGCCCAAGCCGCTGGACCGCTGGCTCGGCCTGTTCATGGACGAAGCCATCGAAGACGACATCAACCAATCCATCGCCGCCATTGGCGATGCCGCTGCCGTCCGGTGGCAGACCCGATCTAAGGTGACGCCATGAGGACCTTCGTACCCCTGCTGATCGCTCTGCTGCTCCCCACGTCGGCCCTGGCCCAGGTCTGCGGAGACGCCGTCATTGAGTCCCCGGAGCAGTGCGACGACAACAACGCCATCGCTGGCGACGGTTGCTCGGACACCTGCGAGATCGAGACGGCGTTCTACTGCAACGACCCGTTCGACCTGAACGAGGCGTCCACGGAGGAGTGGGGAGCGAGCTCGTCGTGGTCCATCACCAACGGCGGCCTGCACGCGACCCAGCTCACCAACACCGCGGCGTCGGTGCTGGTGCTGGACAACTTCGACCCGAGCTTTGTGCCCGCGACGTTCGACACCGGCGTGCTCGTCACCACCGATGACGACTTCATCGGCTACGCGATCGGCATCGAAGCCGGCGATTCGACCGACCCCACCGCCGACTTCCTCCTCATCGACTGGAAGCAGGCGAGCCAGAGCGCGTTCAGCACCACCGCAGCGGTTGGGCTGTCGCTCTCGCGGGTCACCGGGGTGCCGAGCAACGGGGACTTCTGGGGCCACAACAACGGCGTCCAGGAGCTGGCCCGGGGCGCGACCCTCGGCTCGGTCGGCTGGAGCGATCTGGCGGTCTACGAGTTCGAGATCGTCTACGACGGCGACTCGATCCAGCTGTACGTCGACGGCAGCCTGGAGATCGACCTCGACGAGACCACGGCGGGCGTGCCCTTCCCCGACAGCGGCAACCTCGGCGTCTACTGCTTCTCGCAGCAGGGCGCCGTGTTCGAGTGGACGGGCAACGAGGCGTCGGTCTGTTCCAGCGTGTGCGGCGACGGCCTCATCGCCTCGGACGAAGACTGCGACGACGCGGACTCCGACGCCGGCGACGGCTGCGACGATTCCTGCGCTATCGAGCCGGGCTTCACGTGCGTCGGCGAGCCGAGCGTGTGTGAGGACGACGCGGACTCCGACGGGGTGCCGGACGTCGACGACAACTGCCCCGACGATCCCAACGTCGACCAGGCGGACGGTGACGGCGACGGTCAGGGCGACATCTGCGACCCGTGCCCGATCGACAACCCGGACGACCCCGACGGCGACGGCGTCTGCACCAGCGTGGACATCTGCGACGGTGACGATGCCAGCGGCGACACCGACGGCGACCTCGTCTGCGACGACATCGACCCGTGCCCCATCGACAACCCGGACGACACGGACGGCGACGGCGTGTGCGACAGCGTGGACGTCTGCGACGGCAACGACGTCACCGGCGACGTGGACGGCGACGGCGTGTGCGACGACATCGACCCCTGCCCGCTGAACAACCCGGACGACACGGACGGCGACGGCGTCTGCGACAGCGCCGACCCCTGCCCCCTGGACAACCCGGACGACACCGACGGCGACGGCGTCTGCGACTCCACGGATCCGTGCCCCGCGGACAACCCGGACGACAGCGACGGCGACGGGCAGTGCGACAGCACCGACCCCTGCCCGGCGGACAACCCCGACGACACCGACGGTGACGGCGTGTGCGACTCCATCGATCCGTGCCCGGCCGACAACCCGGACGACAGCGACGGCGACGGCGTGTGCGACACCGTGGACGTGTGCGACGGCGACGACGCCTCCGGGGACAGCGACAGTGACGGGGTCTGCGACGACATCGACCCCTGCCCCGTCGATGCGCCCGACGACACGGACGGCGACGGCGTCTGCGATTCGGACGACCTGTGCCCGCTGGACAACCCGGACGACACGGACGGCGACGGGGTCTGCGACAGCGACGACCTCTGCTTCGGCGACGACGCGACGGGCGACTACGACAACGACGGCGCCTGCGACGACGTGGATCCTCCGCCGGGCGACGACGACGACAGCGCGGGTGACGACGACGACAGCGCGGGCGACGACGACGACGCCACCGACGACGACGACAGCGCCTCGACGGGCGACGACGATGACGCCACGGGCGACGACGACGACATCGCGATCGACGAGCCCGGCCCCGAGTGTGGGTGCGCGGCGGCTCCGGGCGGCAACGCTCCGGCCGGCCTGCTCCTGCTGCTTCCCGCGGCCTTGCTGATGCGTCGACGCCGCGCCTGATGCGGGCGGCGGTTCTTCACGCCTTCGGCGGTCCCGAGCAACTCTCCATCGAGGAGGCGCCGGACCCCGTCGCGGGTCCGCGGGACGTGCTCGTGCAGGTGCATGCCACGTCGGTGAACCCGATCGACTTCAAGGTCCGCAAGGGCTACCAGCGAGGGGCCGTGTGGCGCCGTCCGCCGATGATCCTGGGGATGGACGTCAGCGGGGTGGTGGTCGCCACCGGCGCTCGCGTCACCCGGTTTCGGGTGGGGGACGAGGTCATCAGCAGCCCCAGCCACATGCGGCCGGGCACCAACGCCGAGCTGGTCGCCATCGACGAGAAGGAGTGCGCCCGCAAGCCGACGTCGATCTCGCACCTGGAGGCGGCGACCCTGCCGCTGGTGGGGCTGACGGCGTGGGGCTGCCTCGTCGACGGCGCGAAGATGAAGGCGGGCGAGTCGCTCCTCATCCAGGCCGGTAGCGGTGGCGTGGGCACGTTCGCGATCCAGCTGGCGGCGACGGGCGGCGTGCACGTGGCGACGACCTGCAGCGGGCGCAACGCCGAGTTCGTGACGTCCCTCGGTGCGGAGACGGTCATCGACTACACGAAGGACAAGTTCGAGGAGGTGCTGCCGCCCCAGGACGCGATCCTGGAGTGCATGGGCGGGGACATCGCCAAGCGCTCGATGGACGTGCTCAAGCCGGGCGGTCGGTTCGCCTCGATCAACGTCGGGCTGGACGCCCGCGCCCAGCGGATGAACCCGTACCTCGCCTTCGGGGTGACGATCGTGGCGACCGCGGGGTTCGTCATCGGCACGTTCATCAAGAGCGGCACGAAGGTCTACCCCGTGGTGCGCAAGGCGGACGGCCCGGGGCGGCTCACGCGCATCTCCGAGATGGTCGACGCCGGCCAGATCCGGGCGGTCATCGATCGCACGTTCCCGTTGAGCGAGATCGCCGATGCGCACCGGTACTGCGAGACCGGGCGGGTGCGCGGCAAGGTCGCCATCGAGGTTCGTCAGTAGACTGGTTATCGAAGAGGAGGGGAGTGATGACGCCGACGACGCGAGGGATGCTCGGACTGCTGGTAGGGATTGGCATGTCCTTCAGCCCATCGGCGGCCGAAGCCGGGCTGACCTTCGACACCTACGAACTGGCTCCTGCCGAGTTGGATCTGCCCTCGCATGAGGGACTGGCGATTCGGGCGCTCGGCTGGGAGCCTGATCGTGTGGAGAAGGCCCTCCTCACCGCCCTCACCGATGGGTACCGGGGGGCGAAGCACAAGCACATCGTCGGTGGGTACGACGTTGAGACCGCCGGACCGAATGCTCAATCGATCATCACGCTGAATGAGGGCGAGGCTCCGCCGCCGAACACGCTAGTGCTCGAGGTGACGGCTCGCGAGCCCACGGCCGAGGATAAACTCAAACACCGGCGCGTGCGCTACGACCACCAGTGGCGGATTGTCCGCCGCACGGAGTTGAGACTCGACTTCCAGGTCATCGACCCTTCGAACCGGAGCGTAGCGGCCTCGTCCACGGTCAGTCGGGTCCCCAAGAGGGAGCCGAGCATCTGGCACACAGACGAGGAAGGGGCGGTTGCGTCGGCGCCATCGGCGTCGGAGATGGCAATCGAGGTGCTCGACGACGCGATCCGCGAAATCGCGGACGCGGTGGCACCCCGGTGGCAGCGGCGGAAGTACACGTTCGCGGCCTCAGACCTGGGGAAGTCCGCAGTCGACGCCTTGATCGAGTCTCGCCGCGTAAGGGAGGGCGCAGAGCGGCTGGTCGCGGTCGCTCGCCAGCACCCGAACCTGGCTGCAGAGCAGTTCAATGCCGCCCTCGTGCTCGCGCTCATCAAGGACTTCGTTGGAGCGCGCGAGGCGCTCCAACGTGCCCGCGCCGTGGACGACAAGGCGCCGTACAAGAAGCTCGCGGAGAAGCTGCCGGAATGGGAGAGGCAGTTCAAACAGCTGACCGCCGCGGGCTTTCCGATCCAGCCGATCGCGCTCGGGAACTGACCCCTTTCGTTCGTGATGGCGCTGGGGCCCCAGGGTGGAATCATGAGACGACTGCTCCTCCTGCTCGCCTTCCTCGCCGCCTGCGCCCCGACGGGCGGCATCCCCCGCGGTGGCGCCAACATCCCCGACCCCAACGGGGGCGACGACGACGACGCCACCGGTGACGACGACGCGATCGACTCGACCGAGGTCGACGGCTGGAGCGACAACCTCAGCGCGCTGTTCACCCTGTACGACGACGAGTGGCTGCTGGTGATCGCCGACGACGGCGACATCTGCATCGACGGCGCCGGCGGTCCCTCGGCGATCTACGTCTGGGGCCTGCCGTTTGAGGGCGGGACGTTCGACGTCGACGAGCTCACCGTGCACGGCTGCGATTGGCTCGGCCAGGCGGACACCGGGACGATCACCTTCGGCGGCGTGCTGCCCGACTTCTCGGGCGAGTTCGAGTTCCACTTCGGCAGTGTCGTGCGGACCGGTCAGTTCGTGGATCCCGAGCGCTGCACCGATATCCCCGACTGGGGGTAGGCAGGTCTCTTCGGTGGAGGGCCGGCGAGGGTGGTGCTGGGCGCTCCGGAAGGGTGCGCCTGGAGGGACCCTCGCGGCGAGGGTGGTGCTGGGCGCCCCGGAAGGGTGCGCGGGGAGGGACCCTCGCCCCCCGTTGCCCTCAAATGTGAATCACGCGCCCCGCGACGTCCAAGGCCGCCTCGCGCACGACCTCCGTCAGGCTCGGATGCGCATGACACGTCCGCGCCACGTCCTCGGCGGACGCCCCGAACTCCATCGCCAGCGCCATCTCCCCGATCAGCTCGCCCGCCATGGGACCGACGATGTGCACCCCCAGCAGCCGATCGGTGTGCAGGTCGGCCAGCATCTTCACGAAGCCGTCCGTGCCCTCCATCGCCTTGGCGCGGCCGTTGGCCATGAACGGGAATCGACCGACCTTGTACTCGCGGCCGGCTTCCTTGAGTTGCTCTTCCGTCTTGCCCACCCATGCGATCTCGGGGTCCGTGTAGACCACCGACGGGATGACCTCGTAGTTGACGTGGCCCGCTTTGCCGGCGAGCAGCTCCGCCACCGCGATGCCCTCTTCCTCGGCCTTGTGGGCGAGCATCGGGCCCTTCACCACGTCGCCGATCGCGTAGATGCCGTTGGCGCTGGTGCGCCAGTGGTCGTCGATGATCACGCGGCCGCGGTCATCCAGCTTCACGCCCACGTCGCCCGCGTTCAGGCCGTCCGTGTGGGGCTTGCGGCCCACCGACATGAGGCACACGTCGGCGTCCAGCGTCTGCTCCGTGTCGCCTTCCTGGTACGTGATGCGCACGCCGTCGTCGGTGCGCTCGGCCCCCTGCACACGCACGCCCAACTTGAACTTCAGGCCGGTCTTGCGGAACGACCGCTCCACCTGCTTGCTGACGTCCGCGTCGGCGCCCGCGAGCACCGCCGGCATGTACTCCAGCACCGTCACCTTCGCCCCGAGCCGGGCCCACACCGAGCCCATCTCCAGGCCGATGACGCCGGCGCCGATGACCGCGAGGTGCTTGGGCACGTTGTCCAGCGACAGCGCCTCGGTCGAGCCGATGATCCGCTCGCCGTCGATCTCGATGCCCGGCAGGCTCGCCACCGAGCTGCCCGTCGCGATCACCACCGCGCCCGCGTTCAGCGTCTGAGTCGAGCCGTCGTCCGCGACCACCTCGACCTTGCCGGGGGCCGAGAACCGGCCCAGGCCGGTGTAGCCGACCACGCCGTTCTTCTTGAACAGCCCCGCCACGCCGCGGGTCAGCTGCATGACGATCTTGTCCTTCCGCTTCAGCATCGTCGGGAGGTCCAGCTCCGGCTTGACCTTGATCCCGTGCTTGGCGAACCCCTTCTTGGAGAGGTGGAACAGGTGGCTGCTCTCCAGCAGCGCCTTGGACGGGATGCAGCCGACGTTCAGGCAGGTGCCGCCGTAGGCCGCCTCCTTCTCGATGCAGGCCACGGACAGCCCCAGCTGGGCCGCGCGGATCGCGCAGACGTAGCCGCCGGGGCCGCTGCCGATGACGACAACGTCGTAGGTCGCGTTCGCCACCTCAGACCTCCAGGAGCAGGCGGGCGGGGTCTTCGAGCAGCTGCTTGACCTTGACCAGGAAGCGGACCGCCTGGGCGCCGTCCACGATGCGGTGGTCGTAGCTCAGGGCGACGTACATGATCGGCCGGATCTCGATGCTGTCGCCGACGACCCAGGGCCGCTTCACGATGTTGTGCATGCCCAGGATCCCGCTCTGCGGCGGGTTCAGGATCGGCGTGCTCAGCATCGAGCCGAACGTGCCTCCGTTGGTGATCGAGAACGTGCCGCCGCTGAGCTGATCCATCGTCAGCTGCCCGTCGCGGGCGGCCACGGCGAGGTCGCGGATTGACTGCTCGATCTCGGCGAAGCTCAGCCGGTCGGCGTCGCGCAGGACGGGGACGACGAGGCCGCGCTCGCTGCTGACGGCCACCCCGATGTCGAAGTAGTCGTTGTAGACAATCTCGTTGCCGTCGATGCCGCCGTTGAGCGCCGGGTACTCCTTCAGCGCTTCGATGACCGCCTTGATGAAGAAGCTCATGAAGCCGAGCTTCGTGCCGTGCCGCTTCTGGAACTGCTCCTTGTAGCGGCCGCGCATGTCCATCACGGGCTTCATGTCGACTTCGTTGAACGTCGTCAGGATCGCTGCGGTGTTCTGCACCTCCTTGAGGCGGGTGGCGATGGCGCGACGCATGCGCGTCATGCGAACCCTGCGCTGGGCGCGACCTCCGGCGGTGGGCCGGGGTGCGGGAGCCTTGCTTCGGGCAGCCGGCGCGGCGGGCTTGGGGGCGGTCGGCGGGAGCGGCTTGATCGACGTCTTCGTGGAGCGCAGCTCCGTCGCCAGCGTCTGCATGCCCGCGATCGTCGAGTTCAGGTCCAGGTCCGGAGCCACATCCGGGGCGGCGGCGGCGGGCCCGGGCCCCATGTCGGGCTGCTGCTGGGCCGCCAGGTAGGCGAGCACGTCGCCCTTCAGCAGGCGGCCGTCCTTGCCCGTGGCGGGGATGTCACCGGCGTCGAGGTCGTGCTCGTCGAGCAGGCGGCGGACGGCAGGAGACTGCGGGGCGGTCTTGGGGGATGGGGATGCCGCGGGGGCAGCGGCGGCCTTGGGGGCCGCGCTTCCGTCGATCCGGGCCACCACGGCGCCGACGTTCACATCCGCGCCAGCCTCGAAGAGCTGCTCCGTGATCACGCCCGCGATGGGCGCCGGAAGCTCCGCAGTGACCTTGTCGGTCTCCAACTCGAGCAGCGGCTGGTCTTCCTCTACCGCCTCGCCGACCTCGACCAGCCACGCGACGATGGTTCCTTCTGTGATCGATTCCCCGAGCTCGGGGACCGTGACCTCGACTGGCATCAACTCAACTCCATCGCCTGGCGCACCAGATTCGTCTGCTCTTCCACGTGCAGGTGCTTGCTCCCGGTCGCCGGTGAGGCCGACCGCGGACGGCCGACGTAGCGCACGCCCAGGGGCGTCAGTTCACGCAGAATCGGCTCCACGAACGACCACGAGCCCATGTTCATAGGCTCTTCCTGGCACCACACAAGCTCCGTGGCGGTCTTCAGGAGCGGCGCCAGCGCGTCGCGCGCGGCGTCCCCCCGGAAGGGGTACATCTGCTCCAGCCGGACCAGCGCGATGGGTTCGTCCCCGCGGGCGGCGAGCAGGTCGTAGTAGACCTTCCCGCTGCACATCACGATCCGCTTGGGCTTCGTCACCACGGGATCGCCCAACACCGGCATGAACTTGCCCTTCGTCAGGGCCGTCAGCGGCGAGACGCACTGCGCGTGCCGTAGCAGGCTCTTGGGCGTGAACACGATCAGCGGCTTGCGGTAGTTCCGGTGCAGCTGGCTGCGGAGCACGTGGAACAACTGCGCCGGCAGCGTCGGATTCACGAGCCGCCAGTTGGCGTCGCCGGACAGCTGCAGGAACCGCTCGATGCGGGCGCTGCTGTGCTCCGGTCCCTGCCCCTCGTAGCCGTGCGGCAGGAGCATCACGAGCCCCGAAGCGCGGTTCCACTTCGCCTCACTGCTGCAGACGAACTGGTCGATCAGCACCTGCGCCCCGTTGGCGAAGTCGCCGAACTGGGCCTCCCAGAGCACCAACGCATTCGGTCGCACCAGCGTGTACCCGTACTCGAAGCCGAGCGCGGCGGCCTCCGACAGGGGACTGTCCACGACGTCGAAGTTGGCCTGCTTCACGCCCAGGTTCTGCAGCGGGATCGAGAGCGTACCGTCGTTCTGGTCGTGGAGCACGGCGTGGCGGTGGCTGAACGTGCCGCGGCCGCTGTCCTGCCCCGTGAGGCGGACCGGGTGGTTCTCGGCGAGCAGGGTCGCGAACGCGAGCCCCTCAGCCATCGACCAGTCCACCGGGAGATCGCCCTTGAGCATCGCCTGGCGCTTGCCGAGCAGGCGGCCCAGCTTGCGGTTCAGGGCGAAGTCCGGGGGGGGCCGCGAGATCGCCTGGCCGAGTCCGACGAGCTTGTCCTCGGGTACGGCCGTCGGCCAGTCCACGGCGGACGGATCGAAGCTGGTGTGCAGCCCCTTCCAGAGCCCGCCCAGCAGCTCCGTTTGCGGCCGGTCCTTGTCGCGCGCGCGGCTCAACTCCGCCTCGAGGTGGGCGCGGATCCGGGTCTTGGCGTCGCTGACGTCCTCCTCGGTGAGGGTGCCGGTCGCCAACTGCGCCGCCACGAAGACCTCCAGCGGGGTCTTGCGGGCGCGCACGGCGCCGTACATGACGGGGTTGGTGAAGAGCGGCTCGTCGCCCTCGTTGTGGCCGTACTTCCGGTAGCAGACCAGGTCGATGACGATGTCCTGCCCGAACTCCTGACGGTACTCGGCGGCGAGCTTGGCCACGTACGAGACGGCCGCGAGGTCGTCGGCGTTGACGTGCAGCACGGGCAGCAGGATCACCTTCACGATGTCGGTGCAGTGCTCGGAGCTCCGGCTGCTCTCCGGCGGGGTCGTGAAGCCGATCTGGTTGTTGATGACGAGGTGGATCGTGCCGCCGTTGTCGTAGCCGGGCAGACGGCCGAGGTTGATCGTCTCGGTGGCGATGCCCTGGCCTGCGATGGCCGCGTCGCCATGGATGATGATCGACAGCGCGCGCTTGCGCTTGATGTCCTCGAAGTGGTCCTGCTTGCCCCGAATCTGGCCCTCGACCACCGGCGCTACGAACTCCAGGTGGCTGGGGTTGAAGGCGAGCGCGAGGTGGCAGCGGCCTCCGCTGGGGGTCTCCACGTCGGCGGAGTAGCCGAGGTGGTACTTCACGTCCCCGGAGCCCAGGTGGCTGGGCCGCTCGAAGGCGTCCTCGAACTCCTCGAAGATGTCACCGTGGGCCTTGCCGAGGATGTTGGCGAGCACGTTGAGGCGGCCGCGGTGGGCCATCCCGATCGTCGCCTCGCGGACCCCGAGGCCGGCCGCCGTGTCGATCAGCGTATCCAGCAGCGGGATGACCGCCTCGCCCCCTTCGACCGAGAACCGCTTCGCCCCCAGGTACTTGGTGTGGATGAAGTTCTCGAATCGATCCGCGCCGGCGAGCTTGTCGAGGACGCGCAGGGCGGTCGGTCGGTCCAGCGTGATGTTGCCGCCCGGCTCCTCGATCCGACGCTCCAGCCAGCGGCGGCGCTTCACGTCCCGGATGTACTGAAACTCCGCTCCGATGGAGCTGGTGTAGATCGCGTGGCAGCGGCTGATGATGTCGCGCAGCGGCATCTCTCCGCCGAACCGACCGGTGTGGAAGACGGTGTCCAGGTCCCCTTCGTCGAGCCCGTGGTACTGCAGCTTCAGCTGCGGCAGCTGGCGTGCCTCGCGCAGCCCGAGCGGGTCCAGGTTGGCGACGAGGTGGCCGTTTCGCCGGTAGTTGGCGATCAGCTCGAGCACGGCCGCGTTCTTGTGCGTGTGGACGGCGCGCTCGGCGACCTCTCCGGCTACGCGACCGCCGAAGATGGACCGACGCGTCGGCGGGGGGGCCGCTACGTCGCTGGGAGTCAACCCGTTTTCGTCCTCGTAGTCCGCGAAGAAGACGCGCCACGACTCGGACACGCTGCTGGGGGAGTCGAGGTACTGGGCGTACAACTGCTCGATGTAGGCCCGGTTGGCGGCATGAAGTGCGCTCGGATCTGACACGGCGGCAATGCTACAGGTCTGGGAGGGCGCGGAAGAACGTGGCGGCCTTTCCGATGGCCAAAACGATCTCGGAGCCGGTGGATTCGGCCAGGGCTCGCTGTTGTTCCTTCCGCAGTTTTCGATCTGCGGTGGGGAATCGAACCTTGATCAAGTCCTGCGTGGCGAACGCGGATTCGACGTACGCAACGAATGCGTCGGTCATTCCTTCGTCGCCCACGGCGGCGCCGGGGGGGAGTTTGTGAGCCCGTCCTCTCAATTCGCTTCGCTGCTGGCGGTTCACGCGAGACTTCCTTTCCGTCGATAATGGAGAAGGTGACTGATCCAAAAGCACAGGTCGAGCGTCCGGGAGCACCGCGGTGATCCTGACGCTCGTGCGCCACGGCGAGACGCTGAGCAATGCCACCGGGACGTGGCAGGGGCAAGGCGATTCGCAGTTGAGTCCGTTGGGGCTCAAGCAGGCCGAGCTGCTCGGCGAGCGGCTGGAGCGGGTGCATTTCGACAGGGTCGTCTCCTCGGATCTGCGCCGCGCAGTGGAGACGTCCGAGCTTCTGGGCAAGCCCTACACCTGCGATCCGGCGTTCCGGGAGATCGACCTGGGGAGCTGGGAAGGGCTCACGCGCGAGCAAGTGCGCGAGGCGTTCCCGGACGAGCTCGCGGCGCTGAGCCGCGGTGAGGACCTCCCGGTCGGGGGAGGCGAGAGCTGGCTCGATGTGCAGCGTCGCACCCTGGCCGCCCTCGAGGAGCTGCGGGGGGAGCAAGACGTGCTGTTGGTCGCCCACGGGGGCGTGATCCTGACGCTCATGTGCGCCCTCGTCGGTCGCGGCGTCGGCACCGTCCGTCCCCTCGGGCGGCTGCTCAACACGTCGATGACCACGATCGAGCTTGGCGACGAGACCATCGTGCACCGCTACAACGACGCCGATCACTGCGACGCCGATGGCGTCTGGCGGGAAGCCGCCAAGCGCGGACACGACGTCGCGATCCAGCCCGGCGGGGAGCCGGGAATCGTCGGTGACGCGAGGCTGGGGGAGCTGGAGCCGGGCCGCTGCGGGCTGCTCGAGGTCTCTTCGGACAAGACGGTGGTCGCCGCCTGGAACGTCGTCCGCCCCTAGTCAGTCCGCCGCGGGGAGGGTGAACCGGAACGTGGCTCCCTCGCCGGGGGTGGACTCCGCCCAGATGTGCCCGCCGTGCTGCATCACGATTTTCCGGGCCACCGCGAGGCCGATTCCCGTGCCTTCGACGTCCTTGACGTCCGGTCCGCGGCGGAAGACGGCGAAGATCGCCTCGAGCGCGTCGGGGGCGATGCCGCGGCCGTTGTCCGCGATCGCCACTTCCCAGCGTCCACCGGTGCGTTTGGCCGAGACCGTGACCCGCGGCGGATCGCCCGCGAACTTGATCGCGTTGGCGACGAGGTTCTGGACGAGCTGGCGGAGCCGGGTGTCCGAGCCCATCACCGTGGGCAGGGGCGTGGTCCGCGTGATCTCGTCGCCGATGCTCAGGTCCTGGATGACCTCGTCGAGCACCTGATCGAGGGAGACTTCAACCGCGGTGAGGGCCGAGGCGCCCACGCTGGAGTACTCCAGCAGGTCGTCCACCAGCCGCCCCATGCGCAGCGACGAGCGCTCGAGCAGCTCCAGGGCGCGCTGGTCGTTGGGATCGAGCTTCCCCACGGCCGCCTCGCGCACCATGCTCGAGCTGAGCGTGATCGACTGCAGGGGGGTTAGGAGGTCGTGGGCCAGCACCGACGCAAACGCGGCCAGCTCGGAGTTGCGCTCCTCCAACGCCTCGTTGGCGTCGGCGCGGGCCTGGGCGACGTCCAGCGCGTCCTTCCGGGCGCGAGCCTGGATGACGGCGAGGGCGGACAGCGCGAGGCCGGGCACGAGGACCAGCAGCAACAACACCGTCAGGTCCCACGTGCCGCTGATCGCGTCGCCGCGGCTGATGATGGGGAGGCTGACCTCGAGCACGCCCCGCACGTCGCCTTCGGCCCAGCCGCTCCTGGGGGTGTCGGGGTGGCTGTTGTGGCACCCGACGCAGGCGGCGCGCATGCGGTCCGCGGTGGCGTAGCGGATCCGGTCCCCCTCGAGGCGGTAGAAGCTCTCGGTGGGGTGGGCCGTCAGGTAGGCCCAGGCTTCCTGGTCGAAGGCGTCGACCAGGCCGCCGGTCTCCGCTCGCCACGGAAACGGGTGCGGGCTGTACAGCCGGGTGCTGCCTCCCCCGCTGCCGGAGATGCGGGCGCCCAGCTCCATCGACAGGGTCGCCGGCAGGGGGATGGCATGCGGCCGCTCGGCGTAGTCGTGGGTGACCTCGACGCCGAGGGGGAGCACGGCCGCCACGACCTCTTCGGTGTAGAGGGTGCGGAAGACGGCCAGAGCCTGGGTGTAGTCGGCCGCGGCCTGCACCGCCTGCTGCTCAAGGACCGCTCGCTCGTGCAGCAGCCCGAGGAAGAGCGCGAGCGCCGCGGCGAGGGCCAGGAGCACGACAAACAGGGGCGCAGTGTGGCGATACAGCCACGTGTGCGCGCGCCGCGGCGGTTGCCGCGGGCTCTGGCCCGATTCCCCGATGTCCCCGTCCTCCCCGGGCACTCTAACGCTGTCCGGGCAGCTAGGGCACAATCCCGCGATGCGGCCGGTCCTCAGTGAACTCCTCGATCTCCTCAAGCTCGAACGCATCGAGGAGAACCTCTTCCGTGGCCACTCCCAGGACCTGGGGTGGGGGCAGGTCTTCGGCGGGCAGGTGCTGGGGCAGGCGCTGAGCGCGGCGGCGCAGACGGTCCCCGAAGAGCGGCCGGTGCACTCGATGCACGGCTACTTCCTGCGGGTCGGCGATGCCAGCCGGCCGATCGTCTACACGGTCGACACCATCCGCGACGGCAAGAGCTTCACCACCCGGCGGGTGGTCGCGATCCAGGGCGGCAAGCCGATCTTCAACCTCGCGGCGTCGTTCCAGAAGATCGAAGTCGGCCACGATCATCAGCGAGCGCAGAAGCTCGAGGTGCCTCCGCCCGAGGATCTGATGTCGGAGATGGAGTTGGCCGCGAAGGTCATCGGCAAGGTCCCCGAGTACCTGCGGGCCCGCGCGCTGGCGGAGCGGCCGATCGAGATCCGTCCGGTGGATCCCGTGGACCCGATGAACCCGGAGGTGCGGGAGCCGTCCAAGCAGTTCTGGTTCCGGGCCATCGACACGCTGCCGGACGAAGCGTCGGTGCACCGCTACCTGATGGCGTACGCCTCGGACTTCGGCTTCCTCACCACCGCGCTGCTGCCCCACGGGGTGTCCTGGCTGACGCCGGGCATGCAGGTCGCCAGCCTGGACCACGCGATGTGGTTCCACCGGCCGTTCCGCCTGGACGAGTGGCTGCTCTACGAGGTGGAGTCGCCGTCCGCCAGCGGGGCCCGCGGGCTGGCCTGGGGGCGCTTCTACACGCGCGACGGCGACCTGGTTGCGTCCGCCGCCCAGGAGGGGTTGATGCGGAACTGGGAGCTCCAGAAGGAGACGGATAAGCCCGGATAAGCGGGCTCGGGACAAACCCGGAATCCCCCTCGGTTCGAGGCGGGCATGTCGCTCGCTCACCTGGGAGATTCACCATGTCCGTTCGTCTGTTCGTCTTCGTCCTCGTGCTCGCGGTTCCTTCGCTGGCGTCCGCCCAGATCAACGGGGGCGGTCCCCTCGGCGGCCCCGTCGTCGGCCAGGGGCTGGCCAGCTGTCCGCTGGGGGTCATCCAGGGGCCGAACATCGATGAGGGGCGTGTGGCCAGCCCGCTGGGTGTCTGCGGGCCGGAGGCCTGGTCGGTCCAGGAGGCGGAAGCCGTGCCGTTCGTGCCGCCGGGCGCGCCCGATTGCACCGTGCTGTCCGGCTGGGCGCTGGGGGACCTCAACTGGGCCGGCGAGTGCAAGGGCGACGAGGTCGCGTCGGTGACCGTCATCGGCGAGGTCGGCGCAGACGAGCTCGGCTGCGCGGTCCCCGAGGTCTACGACGGGCACGCACCCTCGCTGATGGCCGGGGTGCACCCCGAGGATCGGCTGCTGCTGGTCTGCTTCGACTAGTCCTCGAAGCTGAGGGCGCCACGGAGCGCGGTCAATCGTTCGACGGCCGCGGTCCAGGCGTCCTCATCGGTGAAGCCGTAGCGCTTGTTGCCGTGCACGACGGTCCAGCCGTAGCCGGCGAGGCCGCAGTACAGGAGCTCGAACGTGTTCTTGATGTGGTCGTCGAACACGTAGAAGCCGCCGGGTGCGCCAGGCTGCCAGTCGACCGCGACGATGCCGCGCTCGACCATCGTCTCGTTCACGATCCACTCGCCCTGCTCGACCCCCTTGCTGCCGACGTCGGGGAAGTCCTGCCAGAGGAAGTCCGGCGACTGCCGCGCGCTGCCGGCGACGTCGGGGCCCGGCGCGACGGGGCAGGTGGCGACGATGGCGCCCTGGGCGTCCCGGCGCAGCAGGTACTCCAGCGTCGCCTTGCCGAACCGGGCGTCGACGCCTACGCGCCAGCGCTCCGTGCGGCGTTCGCGGTCCTCGGCCAGGCGCTGGTTGTCGATGGCGGTGACGGTGCCGTTCCAGACCTCGGCGTCGGCGTCGGTGTCGGCGTTGATGTTTCGGCCCAGCCGCAGGGCGATGCCGAGGAGGTTGCTGAAGACGTCGGGATCGTCCCGCTTCATCTCCCGCGACAGCGTCACATTCAGCGGCCACGTCAGCGGGATCTCGACCGTCTCGTCGGGGTCCGGGACCGCCGCGTAGGTGCCGTCCTCGCCCCGCTCCCAGCGCTCCAGCTCCGCGACGATGGCGGCGCCGTCGTCCGACCGCTCCAGAAACACCTGGAAGACGGCCCGGTCCTCGGCGGACTGCACGTGGGTGCCGAGCAGGTCACGGCCCGGCTCAGCGTCCGGTCGGAGGTCGACCGACAGCTCCTGCGTCGTGCGATCGAGGTATCCGGTGGTCGGGTTCACGGTGTCCAGCTGCACCTTCGCCGCGAGGGTCAGGCCGCTGACGTCGATCAGGCCGTAGTCGCCCTCGACGGTCTTGAGGAAGCGCGGGTTGTCGGCGAACGCCTCGGCGGCCTCCTCGGGGAGGGCTTCGAGGATGGACTCGAGGTAGTGGACGAACGGGGCGTCGCGTTTGAACGAGTGGGGTAGGTGCCGGTGTCCGCGTCGTCGTAGCCGACCGCGCCCGCGTAGGCGAGATCCTGCTGGGCGCGGAACGCGTACTCGGCCCCCTCGGGGAGGGAGGCCGCGACCTGCGCGAACAGGGCGGCGCGGCGCTGGCGGACGATGGCGTTGCGGAAGAACGCGGGGCTGGCCTCGGGGAGCTCCAGGTCGTTGCCGTCGAGCACCGCCCGGTTCGCCTCCAGGGCCTGGGTCAGCGCCTCCTCGAACTCCTCGCTGCCCGGCGAAGTCCACTCGAAGGTCGGCGGCGAGGGATCTTCGGGCAGCGGCATCGCCGTGGTCAGCCGGGGGTGGGGCCGGCCCTCTCCGTCGACGAGCTCGAACAGGGTCAGGCGGCAGCGTCCCCCGGGGGTCAGAGGCTCGGCGCGGACCTTCTTGATCCGGGTGCCTCCGATCTCGGCCGAGGTGAACGCGTTCCAGGCTTCGTCGTGCAGGACCTTCATGACCGGCGTTCTGGCACAATCCCGCCTCCCTCGAAACGGAGCCCCCGATGATTCCCGACATCAAACGCGTGGAGACCCTGATCTCCGCCGAAGACGTCCAGGTTCGCTGCGCCGAACTGGGCGCCCAGATCAGCGCTGACTACGAGGGACGTGACGTCACGTTCGTCGGCATCCTCAAGGGTTCGATCCCGTTCCTGTCGGACCTCATGCGGCACGTCACGGCGCCGCTGCAGATCGACTTCCTGGAGTGCAGTTCCTACAGCGGCGGCATGCAGTCCAGCGGTGCGGTTCGGCTGGTGAAGGACCTCAGCCACAGCATCGAGGGCAAGGACGTCGTCATCGTCGAGGACATCGTCGATACGGGGCACACGCTGCGGTACCTGCTGGAGAACTTCTTGGCTCGGGGGCCGCGCTCGGTGCGCATCTGCGCCCTGCTGGACAAGCCGGAGGGCCGCGTCGACGGCGAGGAGTTCACGATCGACTACGTCGGCTTCACCATCCCGAACAAGTTCGTCGTCGGCTTCGGCCTCGATCTGGGCGGCTACTTCCGCAACCTGCCCTACGTCGGCGTCTACTCCCCTCCGGAGAGCGACTGATGGCCCGCACGGTCGTCGCCACCACCGACGCGCCCGCGGCGATCGGCCCCTACTCGCAGGCGATCATCGCGGGGGACTACGTGTTCACGGCCGGCCAGATCGGCCTCGACCCCGCCACCGGCACGATGCGTGAGGGCGTCGTCGCGCAAGCGGAGCAGGTCTTCAGCAACCTCGAGGCGGTGCTCGCGGCGGCCGGCTGCACGCTCGCGGACGTCGTCAAGACGACCGTCTTCGTCGCCGACATGAACGACTACGCGACCGTCAACGGCGTCTACGACTCGCACTTCGCGGCCCCGTACCCGGCCCGCTCGGCGGTGGAGGCGGCGCGGCTGCCCAAGGACGCTCGGGTCGAGATCGAGCTGGTCGCCTACCGCCCCGCGTAGAGCTTCCAGCCGCCGGCTCCGCAGGCGGCGGCGACGAGGAACAACCCCACCCAGACGATCGGCGGCGGCCCTCCCGGAGGACCCTGCCGGGGCGGCGGTTCGTGGCGGAGCTTGTCGGCGTTGGCCCGCACCTGCTCATCGATGGCGGTCACCCCCGCCAGCAGCGCCTGGCCGAAGTTGCCGGCGGCGAAGTGGGGGACCATCTGCTCGGAGCGGACCTCGGTCAGCCACCCCTGGCCGACCGCCCGACCCGCGCCGTACCCGACATGGAACTCGAACCGGCGACGGTCCTCGACCAGGAGCATGAGCACGAAGAGTTCGGCTTCGCCGCCGAGGCCCCACTCGTGGCTGACTTCCTGGGAGAAGTCGCCGATGACGCCGTCGAAGCCGGGCACCGTCATCACGACGATCTCGAAGCCCAGGTCGTCCTTCAGCGCCTCGATGGGGGTGCGCAGGCTGTCCTCGGCGTCGTCCGAGAGGATGCCGGCGTGGTCCAGGATCGGCGATCCGCGATCGGCCGGTCCGGGCACGGTCATGGGGTCGAGGCTGGTGAGCAGGACCAGCGCACTGGCGATCGCTACCAGGATGAGCCGGCTCCTCCTCCGCCCGAGCTGCCCCCGCCGAATCCGCCGGAGGAGAAGGAGCTCCCCGAGCTGCTGGACCACGACGAACTCGACGATGAGCTCGACGAGGAGGTGCTGATCCGCGGGATCGTGCGCGTGTAGCTCTCGTGGTAGCTGCAGTGGCTGCACGAGACCGTGATGCGGGCCGTGCCCGAGCTGGAGGTGGTGGCCGCGGTGATCGTCCGCGACGTCTTGCGCACGGTCTTGAAGTTGCAGCCCATGCACGTGCTGTAGCCCCGGAACCACTTGTTCCGGCGGCGCACGCCGACGCTGCCGCAGTCCATGCAGGCCCAGACGTCGTAGTTGACCGAGCCGATCTCCTCCTCGGTCTCCTGGCCGGCCTCGAGGTGCTCGTCTTCGGTGTCTTCGTCGAGCTTCTCGCGGTCGAGTCCGCACTCGGGGCAGCGCCTGTAGCGGCCGGTCTGGAAGGTCTGCCAGCCGAGCCAGAACCCCAACGGCGGGAACAACAGCCCGAACAGCAGCACCCAGGGGCTTGAGGTCCAGGGACGGCCGCCGGAGTTCGACGACACGGGTGGGCGGTACACCGGCGGCGCCGCGGACCCGGTCTCGGCCTCGTCGGGACTCTGGCGGAGGCGGGCGTTGATGTCAGCGAGGCCGGCGATGAGGCCGGCGCCGAACTCGCCCTGCTTGAAGTGGGGGACCATCGCCTGCTGCTGCATCGTGCCCAGCCAGCCGTCCGGCAGCGTGGACTCGAGGCCGTAGCCGGTCTCCATCTCGAGGCGGCGCTCGCCCATCACGAGCAGGACGAGCAGGCCGTTGTTGGCCTCGGCGTCGCCGATGCCCCAGGTGTTGAAGAGCTCGGTGGCGAAGCTCTTGGGGGTTCCGCCCACGTCCTGGACGGTGACGACGGCGATCTCGACCCCGAGGTCCGTGTGGAGTTCGGAGATGACGTTGTTCATCGCCGTCTCCTCTCCATCGGACAGGACGTCGGCCATGTCGGTGACCCAGCCGCCGTCGGTGCGGGGGTTGGGGACGGCCCCGACCGAGATGGCCAGGACGACAGCGAAGGCGGCAACGAAGGTGTGCAGTTGTAGAGTCCCTCCCGTGACTCAGACCCAGAATAAAGCGACGCTGGCCGCCGCGCTCAAGGCCCGTCAGGATGTCGACGACGACGACATCCCCGAGATCATCGGAATCGCACAGGAACTGCAGAGTCAGGCCGCGGACGAAGACGACGATCTCAGCGTCGAGGAGGTCGAGGACGTCGCCCGCGAGCTCGGTATCGATCCGAAGTACGTCGAGGAGGCGATCGCGGAAAAGGAGCGCCGCGCGCTCGCCGGCAAGGCCGCTGACGCCAAGGCGTCTCGGCTGCGCAAGCGGGTGATTCAGGCGGTCGCGGGCGTCATCGCGGCGGTGATGCTCGCCACCGCGGGGCTCGGCGTCATCGGGGCCGGGGCGGTGAAGTCGGCGGCCTCTCAGGTCGAGCTCGCCGAGTCATCGTTGATGACGGTGCTGGAGCGTCAGGCGAGCCTCGCGCCGCAGCTGCTGGCCCTCGGCGGAGGCGATGCGTCGGCGCTCTCAGAGGCTTCCGCGGCGGTGCGCGACGCGCCCGATCTGGACGCCCGGCTGCGGGCCAGTGAGGCGTTGGGGGTGGCGATGGCCGAAGAGCTGTCGCAGCTCCCGCCCACCGAGGAGGTGGTGCGGATGAACCTGCAGTACGAGATCACGGGCGCCCAGAACCGCATCAGCACCGAGAGCCGCCGCTACCGGGCGGCGCAGGCCGAGCACGCGCAGCGGGCCGGGACGATGCCCGGGCGGACCGCCGTCATGCTCGGCCTCGCACCAGCGCCCTAGCCCCCCAGCGTCGCCTCGCCGGGCTGCCACCCGCAGGCCGTGAGGCCGTCGGTCTGCAGCGCCGCGAGGGTGCGAATCACCTCCTGGACGTTCCGCCCCGCCGACAGGTCGTTCACCGACGCGTGCCGGATGACCCCGGAGGGATCCACGAGGAAGGTCGCCCGCAGCGCCACGCCCGCGTCCGGGTGGAGGATCCCCAGCGCGGCCGACAGCTCCCGCTTCGTGTCCGCCGCCATCGGGAACGGGAGGTTCCGCAGCTCGGGGTGCTGGTCGCGCCACGCGAGGTGCACGAAGTGGGTGTCGGTCGAGAAGCCGACGACCGAGGCGTTCAGCGCTTCGAAGTCGGCGAGGCGTCGCCCGAACTCGCCGATCTCGGTGGGGCAGACGAAGGTGAAGTCCATCGGCCACCAGAAGTAGACCTTCCAGCGGTCGGGGTGGTCGGCGTCCGTCAGCGTGACGAACTCGCCGTCGGCGTCGACGGCGGTGAGGGAGAAGGTCGGGTGGGAGTCACGAACGGTCAGCATGGTTGGATCCTGTTCAGGTTTGGACGTTGTCTAAAACCGGCAAAAAGAGAGCGGGAAGGCGAACTCAGGAAAGGCGTCCGCGGAGCACGACCTGGTAGTCGGCGACCTCGAACGGCAGCTCGTCGATGCGGCCCACATCCAGGGCATCCCAGGGGACATCCACGATGCGGCCTGTGGCCTCGTCGACGAAGTGGTGGTGGCGGTTGGTCTTCGGGTCGAAGACGACGTGGCCTTCGGACAGCAGCAGCGTGCGGAGCAGGCCGTGCTCCACGAAGAGGTTGAGGGTGTTGTAGATGGTCGCCCGCGAGATCGTGGGCTGGCGCTCCCGCACCACCTCCCAGACCCGGTCGGCCGAGGGGTGCTCGTCCGTGTCCAGCACGTACCGAGCGACCTCGACGCGCTGCGCCGACGGCTGGATGCCGTGATCGCGCAGGGTCTGGATGGGGTCAGCGAGCATTGATTTAGACTGAGTCTAAAACTGGAGACTGTCAAGGGAGATTGTCTGATCGCTGGCCCCACGCGGTCGGAGTTGCTATTGCCCCCGGCAATGCAGACATCGCGCGACACCTGGGACCTCTCCGACCTCTACGCCGGCCCCGACGACCCGAAGCTGGCGGCCGATCTCCAGTCCGCGCGGGACCAGACCGCGGCCTTCGCCCAGCAGTGGCGTGGAGGGCTCAAGACCGCCTCGGGCGCAGAGCTTCGCCAGGCGTTCGAGCAGTTCGAGGACCTCATCCGCGTTGCCCACCGCCCGCGGCAGTACGCCAACCTCCGCTACTCCGTCGCGTCCGACGATCCCGCGGTGCAGGCGGAGCTCGCCTCGGCCCAGGCCTTCGGTGCCGAGATCGACCAGAAGCTCGCCTTCTGGTCGGTCGAGATGGCCGACCTCACCGAGGCCCACGTCGCCGCCCTCGGGGACGCTGACGCGGTCGCCAACTACCTGCATTACCTGGAGTTTCAGCAGCTCTTCGCCGCCTACACGCTGTCCGAGGACGCCGAGCAGACGGTCACCCGCAAGGACCTCACCGGCAAGACCTCGTGGGTGAACCTCTACATGCAGCTGTGCGCGGGCATGAAGTTCGAGGTCGAGGTCGGTGGCGAGGTCCAGACGATGACCCGCGGCGAGGTTCAGGCCCTCGGGCTGGAGCCCGACCGGGCGCTCCGCGACCGCGCTGCCGACGCCATCGTGGCCAGCTTCGCCCCGCACCGCGAGGTGATGACCTTCATCTTCAACACGCTGTTCGAGGACCACCGCACCGAGATGGCGGCCCGCGGCTACGACGACGCCATGCACTACCCCATCCTGCGGGACGAGGTGCCGCGGCCGGTGGTCGACTCCCTGCTGAACACGGCGACCGAGTCGTTCGGGCTCGCGCATCGCTACCACGCGGTCCGCAAGTCGGTTATGGGGCTGGACGACTACGCGATGCACGACCTCCGCGTGCCCGTCTTTGGCGAGGAGCCGACGGTCTCCTGGGATGAGGGGCGCGCGCTCGTGATGGATGCGTTCACCGCCTTCTCCAAGACCACCGGGGAGCTCGCGGGTCCCTTCTTCGACGGCTGGATCGACGTGTTCCCGCGGCCCGGCAAGAGCTCCGGTGCGTTCTGCTCGCCCGCGGTGCCGCCGGAGCACCCCTGGCTGCTGCTGAACTACACCGACACCATGGACGACGTGTTCACGCTCGCCCACGAGATGGGGCATGGGCTGCACTCGGTGCTCAGCAACGCGCAGACCCCGCTGAACGCGCGGACCGGCAAGGCGTTGGCCGAGACCGCGTCGGTGTTCGCCGAGCTCTGGCTGCACGAGCACCTGATGAGCCAGACCGCCGACAAGGCGCGGCGGCGCCAGCTGCTCGACCGCCAGATCCGCGACGCGATGGGCACGGCGTTCCACCAGGTCGCGTACATCAACTGGGAGCGCAGGGCCCATCTCGCCCGGGCCGAGGGCGCCGTCGACGCCGTGCAGTTCGGCACCATCTGGTTCGAGGAGATGGCCCGCCTCGTCGGGGAGCCGGTCCGCCTCCAGGAGCGCGACAGCTGGCGCTGGATGGCCATCCCTCACTTCGTCTTCGCCCGCTTCTACTGCTACTCGTACGCCTTCGGGAAGCTGCTGACGCTGGCCCTGCACGGCCTCTGGAAGGAGTGCGGCGACGCCTTCGTCGACGACTACCTGGGCTTCCTGTCCGCGGGCGGGAGCCGCACCCCGGTGGACGCCTGCGCGGCGCTTGGACTCGACCTCGCCGACCCCGGCTTCTGGCAGCGCGGCTGCGACGTCGTGGAGGGCTGGATCGACGAGCTCGAGAGCCTCGTCTGATCGGGCGCTCTGGTACATTCCTTCGACTCATGAGCGACTACCAGATCGAGGTCTCGGACCGCATCGCGACGGTCACCCTCAACCGTCCTGAAAAGAAGAACGCCCTCACCATTCCGCAGCTGGAGGCGATGGCCCCCGAGGTCGCCGCTCTCCAAGATCGCGACGACGTGCGCGTGCTCGTCCTCACCGGCAATGGCGACTCCTTCACCTCGGGCGCGGACCTGGTCGCCAACGCACCCCTCATCCAGGAGGGGCCGAGCGGGCAGAAGCGCAGCCTGGATGCCTTTCACGCGCTCCTCCGGGCCGTCTGGAACTTCGAAGGCCCCACCCTCGCGGCCATCCCCGGCGTCGCGGTCGGCTTCGGCTTCGACCTGGCCCTCGCGTGCGACCTGCGGGTCGCCGCGCAGTCGTCCCGGTACTCCCAGAGCTTCAGCAAGATCGCCCTCGTCCCCGACGGCGGCTCCAGCTTGACCCTGCCGATGCTCGTGGGCGCCGCCAAGGCGTTCGAGCTGATGTACATGGCGCCCCTGTTCGGAGCCGACGAGGCCCTCCGCCTCGGCATCGTGGGGGAGGTGGTGCCCGATGGGGAGCTGGGCGCCCGCACCGCGGAGATCGCCGCCCGCCTCGCCGCCGGTCCGCCGTTGGCCTACCGCCTAGCGAAGCGGAACCTGCGTCGCGGCATGGGCATGACCATGGATGAGGCCCTCGACAACGAGCATGAGGCGCAGTTGCAGTGCCTCGCCAGCTCGGACGTAATGGTCGGGATCATGGCCTGGGCGAACAAGACCACCCCGGAGTTCACGGGCGCCTAGTGAGCAGACGAACGCTCGGACTCATCGCGGTCCTGCTCGTGACGGCCGTCACGGGTGCGTTCGCGTGGCAGGTGAAGTTCGACAATTCGATCGAGGTCTGGTTCTTGGAGAAGGACCCGGACCTCATCTCGTACCGGAACTTCACGACCCAGTTCGACAGCGATCAGATCGTCGTGCTCGCGTACGACGACCCCAACCTGTGGACCGAAGAGGGGCTGACCCGGCTGCGCACGCTGGGCGAGACGATGGTCGAGGTCGAGCGGGTCGCCGAGGCGCGGTCCATCGTCACCATCAACCAGATCGTGTCGGAGCCCGGCACGCTGACGGTGCGGCCGATGTGGGACCCGGACGAGCCGGTCAACCCGGCGGAGCTCAAGGACCGCGTGATGGGCGACAACCTGCTCGTCGGCACGCTGATCAACGCCGCCGGCCGGGTCCCCGCCGTCATCCTCACCGTCGATCACCTCATGGGGGAGACGCACCTCAAGCGGGTGCTCGCGCGCGACCTGCGCGCCGCCATCGAGCCGTTCGAGGCCGAGCACGGCATCACGGTCCGGGCTGCCGGCCCGACGCTCCTGGACGACGCATTCCTGCGCCACACCGAGCGCGACTTCATGCTGGTCATGCCGTTGATGGTGCTGGTCATCATCGTCACGATCCTGTTCCTGTTCCGGTCGTGGCGGGCGCTCGTGCTCCCGCTGAGCGTGGTCGGGCTCGCCTCCTGCTGGGTCACCGGGTTCACGGTGATGCTCGGCCAGAAGCTGACGATCATCCACGGGATCATCTACCCGATGATCCTGGGGATCGGCATCGCCACGTCGGTGCACCTGCTGTCGCGCACGCTGCTGCTGCGGCGGCAGGGGATGGAGCCTCAGGAGGCGGGCTTCACCGCCCTGCGCCAGCTCCTGATGCCGAGCTTCTTCACCGCCGCGACGACGGTGGCGGGGCTCAGCAGCCTGAACCTCGGCACGCTCGCTCCTCTGAAGCAGTTCGGCCAGGCCGGCGCGGTCGGGGTGATGGCGGCGTTCCTGCTGAACTACGCGCTGGGTCCGTGGCTGCTGCCGTGGCTGGCCGCGCACAAGAAGGCGTCGGCGGGCGAGTCGCCCCGGCTGGAGCGGCTGTGGGCGCGGTGGGACAAGGCGCTGGCGTGGCTGGGGGAGCTGGCGTTGAACCACGCCGCCCCGGTGATGCTCGTGTCGGTGCTGCTGACGGGCGTCGGCCTCTGGGGCCTGAACTACTTGGAGACCGGCAGTAACCCGGTCGAGTACTTCCACGAGCGCGACCCCGTGCGTCAGGACCTGGAGTTCATCGACAAGCAGCTCGCGGGCACGACGCGGCTGGAGGTCTTGATCGACACCGGCGAGGTGGACGGCGCCAAGAACCCCGACGTGCTCGAGGGCATGGAGACCGTTCAGGACTGGCTCGGCACGGTCGATGGAGTCGGCGCCTCGGTGTCCCTGGCCGACTACATCAAGGTGCTCCGGCGGGCGCTGCGCGGAGGCGCAGAGGAGGAGGCGAAGCTTCCGACGGATCGGCACGAAGTGGCCCAGCTGCTGCTGCTGCTGGACGAGCCCGAGGAGATCGAGGCGTTCGTTGACTTCGACTTCCAGACCGCGCGCATCACCACGACGGTGCGGGCGAGCCAGGCAGACGACCTGACCAACCGGATCTCCGAGCTCGACGCGCTCCTGGAGGAGACGTTCCAGCCGCCGACGTCGGCGCTGTCGACGGGGATGAGCAAGCTCATCGCGAACATGGACCGCTACCTGT
This sequence comes from Pseudomonadota bacterium, assembly GCA_024229515.1. Classification (GTDB taxonomy): domain Bacteria; phylum Myxococcota_A; class UBA796; order UBA9615; family UBA9615; genus JAAESI01. Next base: position 121,337 of record JAAESI010000038.1, read on the forward strand.
TCCAGTCGGCCACGCAGTCGATGGCGTTGGCGTTCGTGACGGTGCTGGTCTTCATGGGGCTGGCGCTGCGGTCGGTGCGGCTGGGGTTGTTCTCGATGATCCCGAACATCCTCCCGGTGGCGCTCGTCATCGGGATCATGGGCTGGGTCGGCATCCGCCTCGACCCGGGAACGACGATGATCGGCGCGGTCGCGTTGGGGCTGGTGGTCGACAACACCGTGCACTTCCTCCACCACCTGCGGGAGCGGGTGCACGCCGGCGATGACATCCACGACGCGTTGATCGACACGCTGATGAAGACCGGGCGCGCGGTGGTGACCACGTCGGTGGTGCTGGTGCTGGGCTTCGAGCTGATGCTGCTGGCGTCGTTCAACCCGAACATCTACTTCGGGTTGCTGACGGGCCTCGCCATCGCCATCGCGCTGGTCGCCGACCTCGTCGTGCTCCCCGCCGCCCTCGTCCTGATCAAGCCGAAGCTCTGATCACGCGGGACATGGGCCCCGCGTCCGGTCAACCCACAGCCCACAGCCCACAGCCCAAATCACCAGGTGACCGTCGCCTCGTCGCAGGCGATGTACTCGATGGTGACGTGGCCGTTCTCCGGCGGCTCGCCCGTCTCCTTGTAGGTGTACTGCCAGTCGAGGATGCCGCTGACGAGGCCCTGGCAGTCTTCGTCGTAGGTGAGCTCCTCGATGGAGCCGTCGAGGGTGAACTCGATGCCGCCGATGGTGGGCAGGTTCCCGGTGGTGAGGCCGTAGGCGTAGTCGACGTCGTAGACGCCGTCGAGCACCGTGTCGGACCAGGTGAAGTCGCTGCCCCAGTGGGACTGCCAGCCGATCGAGATCCCCGAGGCGGCGACGCCGAAGTCGAAGTCCAGATCGGCGTCCGCGGCTCCCTCGGAGTAATGGTAGGCGCCGTTGAGGTGGAACTCGACGGCGGCGCCGTCCCCCGAGGCGGAGAACTCGCAGTCGGCGTACTCCACGCCGTCGTCCAGCTCGGTGACGCAGTCCGGCCACGGATCGCGGCCTTCGTCGACGATGGACAGACCCGTGCTGCCGCCTCCGCCGTCGGCGTTCTTGCGGAGCGCCATGAAGCTCGTGTGCAGGTTGGAGCTCGACGCGACGGAGCCCTGGCCGAGATCGCCGGAGGCATCTTGAGCGCTGAACAGGCCGCCGCCGCCGACGCCGATCTGGGCGAGCTCATCGCCGGTGGCGTCGTGGGTAGTGCGGTAGCCGACAGCCGTGGTCAGGAGCAGGGTAAGGAGTAGTGCACGGTTCATTTTGTGATTGTGTCCTGTACGATCGGGGTGGAGGTACCTATGACGCTGCGATCCTTGCTGATGCTAATGCTCCTTATGCTCCCCCTTGCCCTCGTGGGCTGTCCCGACGACGACGATGATTCGTCGGTCACCGACGACGACGACGCGACCGACGACGACGACGCGACCGACGACGACGACGCGACCGACGACGACGACGCGACCGACGACGACGACTCGGCCGGCGATGACGACGACTCGTCCCACGACGACGATGACGACGATTCGGCTGACGACGATGACGACGACTCGGCTGACGACGACGACGACGACTCGGCGCACGACGACGACGACTCCAGCGACGGCTAGTCGAGCGACGCCAACGCGGCCTGCACGATCAGGTCGTGATCGAACGCGAGTGATGGGAGCGCGTGCTGGTCGAACCAGCGCGCCTCCCTCGCGTCGTCCCCCGCCTGGGGCTCTCCGGGCGTGTCCTCACTGACGAACGCGATGGCGATGGTCCAGCCGCGCGGGTCCCGACCGGGGTCCCCGAAGGCGCGGAACTGCCGCAGCGTGCCCGCTTTCAGTCCGGTCTCTTCGAGCAGCTCGCGGCGCGCCGCGGTCTCGAGGTCCTCGCCCTCGTCGACGAACCCCCCGGGCAGGGCCCAGCGGCCCGCGAAGGGCTCGCGATCCCGCTGGATGAGCAAGATCTGCGAGCCCCGCAGGACGATGAGGTCGACGGTGACCGCGGGGCGCGGCCACTCGTAGGAGTGGGTGGCTACAGCACCGCCTCGAGTACGCTGCGATCGCTGCTCGTGATCGCCCGCTGCCACTGCGCCGTGCGGGGCAGGAACTGGTGGGCGAAGTAGGCGAGGTTGTCGAGCTTGCGCTGGTAGAAGCGCGCCTCGCCGTCACCCTCGAGCCAGGCGTTCCGGGCCACCAGGTCGCTCCGATCCACGCCCGCGGCCGCCGCCAGGGCGTCCAGCTTGGGGTGGGCGATGACGGCCTGCTGGCCGATGAGCGCCGAGATGACGACGTCGCCGACGAGGTTGAGCATGTCGCAGGCGTGCAGCACCGGCAGGTCCTGATCGCCGGACATGCCCAGCTGCATCATGTGCATCGCGGCGCCGCCGAGCCGGTCACGGCCCTTCTCCAGCGCGGCGTGCTCGGCCTTGAGGTCGTCGATGGCGCCGACGTCGCCGATCAGCTCGTTGATCCAGCTCATCAGTTGCATGAACGACTGACCGCCCTTCATCGCCATCTTGCGGCCGACCAGATCCAGCGCCTGGATGCCGTTGGTGCCCTCGTAGATCGAGAAGATCTTCGAGTCGCGCATGTACTGCTCGGCGGGGTACTCGCCGATGTAGCCGTAGCCGCCGTAGACCTGCAGGGCCCACTTGGTGACGTCGTGGCCCTGGTCCGTGCACCACGACTTGTGGACCGGGGTGAGCACCTGAAGCAGATCCTCGAACTTGCCGCGCTGCGGGTCGTCCTCGGGGAGCGTCTCGAGGTTCTCGGCGAACCACGCCAGGGTGATGCCGAGGGCCCGCATGCCGTCCACCTGGGAGCGGCAGTGCAGCAGCATGCGCTTGACGTCGGGGTGCTCGATGATGGCCACGCGGCGGGCGGAGGCGTCCTTGAACTCCTTGAAGTCGGTGCCCTGGATGCGGTCGCGGGCGTACTTCAGCGCCTGGTCGTAGGCGGCGGCGGCGAGCGCGTACCCCTGGACGCCGACGCCGATGCGGGCCTCGTTCATCATGTGGAACATGCGCATCATGCCCTCGGCCTCGTTGCCGATGAGCCAGGCCTGCGCACCGTCGTTGTCGCCGATGGACAGCGTGCACGTCGCCGAGCCGTTGATGCCCATCTTGTGCTCGATGCCGGAGCAGTAGAGGTCGTTCTTGGGGCCGAGGGAGCCGTCCTTGTTGAGGATGAACTTCGGCACGATGAAGAGGCTCAGCCCCTTGATCCCCGCGGGCGCGCCCTCGGTGCGGGCGAGCATGATGTGGATGATGTTCTCGGTGAGGTCGTGCTCGCCGCCGCTCACGAAGATCTTCGTGCCCTGGAGGCGCCAGTGGTCGCCGTCGCGCACGGCGCGGGTGCTCACATCGCCGACGGCGGAGCCGGCCTGGGGCTCCGTCAGGCACATGGTTCCGGCCCACTCGCCCGACAGCAGCTTCGGGAGCACGTGCTCCTTCATCCAGTCGTCGCCCATGGCGCGGACGAGGTTGCCCGCGGCCGCGGTCAGGCCCGGGTACATCATGAACGCGCAGCCCGCGCCGGTGAACATCTCCACCGTGGCGAGGGCGACGGGGAGGGGCAGGCCCTGGCCGCCGAACTCGGGCGGCGTGCCCATCATGGTCCAGCCGGCCTCGCAGAAGGTCTTGTAGGCCTCCTTGTAGCCGTCGGCGGTGGTCACGGCGCCGTCGGTCCAGGTGCAGCCCTGCCGATCGCCGATTTCGTTGATGGGGGAGATCGTCTCGGTGGCGACCTTGCTCGCCTCCTCCAGGATCATCTCGTAGAGGTCTTGGCCGAATTCCTCATACTTTGGCCCGGAGAGGTTCTGAACTTCGACCTGCTCGAATAGGACGAACTTGTGATCTCGCATGTCGGTCTGATAGGCGCCAGATGCCATTACGTCTCCCGAATAGCCGGCTTGTGCCGGAAGGTGATTGATTGTTCAGTCAATTTTCGATTCGGTCAACCCCGAGCGGTGGGTTGTTGGGGCAATGGCCCGGCTGGTACATCACTCCGATGGCAGAAGACGGAAGCGACGTTCCAGCACGGGCGGCCTGGGAGCGAAGTCGCGTCCCCCTCATCTTCCTGACCACCGACGGTCGGGTCGCAGCGGTCAACGAGGCCGCAACGAAGAAGTTCGGCCTGGTGGGGGGCGAACAGGAGCTCCCGGAGTGGATCGCGTCGTTCGTGGCCGAGCGGGTGCAGACCCTCGCCAAGCTCGACGATCCCGGCAGCGACTACGAGTGGGCCGCCAGCACGCAGGGTTCGACCTACCGGCTCGGCCTCGCGCGGATCGAGGACGATGCCCAGCCCGAGGTCCAGTGGTTGATCTCGGTGGAGCGGGGCGGCCCGACGATGATCGAGATCGTCGACATCGCGGAAGAGCGGTTCGGGCTGAGCGAGCGCGAGGCGGAGGTGATCGCCCTGCTGTCGGACGGCCTCTCGAACCGTCAGATGGCGGCTGCGCTGGAGATCCGGAGCAGACGGTGAAGTACCACCTGCAGTCGATCATGAAGAAGTCAGGGACGTCGAGCCGGACCGAGCTGCTCGCCCGGCTCTTCGGCATCCACGTCGGCTAGAGGTCGTCCCCTTCGGCGACGGTCACCGGCAGAGCTTCGCTGACCCGCCAGGTGTGCTCGCCCGCACCTTCATCGACTACCGCCTGGAGATCGCGCACGAACGAGGCGTCGCCGCCGCGTGATCGGAGCTCCGCTTCCCAGTCGGTGACGAACGCGGGGAGCGCGTCCAACGACGTGGCGCTGGCGACGACGAGGTAGGCGCGTCGGCCCGCGGGGGCCGCGATCACCTCGGTGAACTGCACTCGACCGTCATCCGTGCCGGGGTCGGAGGTTCGGGCGACCCAGAGGCGAGCGGGGCTTCCGGGCGTGGCTGCAGCGGCGGCCACGACGGCCCAGGAGGCGTCGGCATCCACGGACGCGGACAGCTCGAGGGTCTCGCCCACGGTCCACGCGGCGGATCGCACGGTGCCGGCCTGGCTTCCGAGGCGTGCGTCCAGCGGGTCGGGGATCGCGGGGCCCGTCGTGATGAGGAACACGAGGCCGATCATGAGCAGCGCGGCGATGGAGCCGGCGATGCCGAGGAGGCGGCGCTGCCGGCGCCGGGCTTCCAGATCGATGACGGGGGCGACGCGGCTCGGGGGCTCGAACTCGGCGGCCACGTGCAGCTCGAGGCTGGGGCGCGGTGCGTCCTCCTCGAAGGCGGCGTTGGCGGCGGTCAGCTCGATGAACTGCTGCAGCTTGCGGGGGTTGCGTCGGACGCCGGCGGCGGCGGTCGAGGCTTCCTGCGGGGGGAGCGAGCCGTCGACGAGGGCGCTGAGCGTGAGGAGATCGAACTCGGACGCGGGGTCGTCGGGATCGACCACCTGGTCGGCGAGGTCGCGCAGGAGCCCGTCGAGGCGGCTGTTGCGCGACGGCGCGATGTCTGAGGAGTTCAGCAACTCCAGGGCGTAATCGGCGAGTTCGCTCATGACGGCTCCTCCGTCTTCTTCCGCACGCAGTCACGAAGCTGCTCGAGCGTGGTGTCGAGCTGGTACTTCGTGCGCTGCGGCGAATGGTCGAAGATCCGTCCGACCTCCGACATGGTCACCTTCCGGTCGTGAGCGAGCTGGAGGAGGAGGCGCGCGACGAACAGCATCTTGCGCTTGTCGTCGAGGTGGACCGAGCACTCAGCGAGTGCGCGAACCATGCGTTGTCCGGCGATGTCGTCGGTGATGGCAACCAGCGGATCGGTCGCCTCGGGGTCGGCGGGTTCGGGGCGCACATCGCCCTCCTTTTGCGGCGTCGGCGCGAACACGGTCCGGTCGCGGCTGCGGAACCAGCCCCGGCAGGTGTTGGTCGCGATGGCGCTTACCCACGTCGACATCTTGGCCCTCCCCGGAACGAACTCGCGTATCGCCCGGAAGTTGTCCTTGCACAGGAGGACGACCACGTCCTGGTAGTGATCCTCGGCCTCGTCGGGGCGACCGTACCGGTTCATCCAATACCGGCACGTGTAGCGAATCCGCCCTTCGAAGGCTTCGAGGAACGCAGCCCAGGCTGCGTCTCTCCCTCCTTCGTCTGCTGCACCGAAGAGGCCGATGAGTTCCTCGTCCGTCACCGGTGCGTCCTGTCGTTGGGTTCAACGCGGGGAGGGGGGCGGCTTTCAAAAAAGAATGCGCGGACCGCAGTCTACTCCGTGCGCAGGAGGATGAGCTGCACCCCCCCGAGGTCGACCACATCCGTACTTTGTCCCACGGCCAGGGCGGTGACCGCGGCGGCCACCTCGGCGCGGAGCTGGGCGGGGTCGACGTAGCCGATGTCGCCCGATCGGGTGGCCTCGGGGCCGGTGCCGTAGCGGCTCGCGAGGGTGCCGAAGTTGGCGCCTCCCTTGAGCTTGCCGAGGACCTCGGCGGCGACGGCCGCGTCGCGCGTCATGATCTGGGAGATGCGGACTTTTCCGCCGGCGGCAGCCTCGGCCATGGCGTCGCGAGCGGAGGCCAGGGCGGTGCGTTCGGCGATGATGTCGGGGTGGTCGGGGGCGAGCTCCTCGAGGGGCTTGAGCTCGGCGAGCGCTTCGTCGAACTTGCGGTCCTGGCGGAGGATGGCGACGAGCTGGATGCGAGCGGTGGCGAAGCCGGGGGTGATGGTGAGGGCCTCGCGGGCGGAGTCGGCGGCGGCGCCGAGGTCGCCGAGGGCCTTCTGGGCGGTGGCCATCTGGAGCCAGAGCACGGGGTCGCGGGGCTGGAGCTCGAGGGCCTTGCGGTGGGTGGCGATGGAGGCGGCGATGTCACCCATGCCGAGCTGGGCGAGGCCGAGGGCGCTGAGCACGTCGACGTCGCCGGGGTCGAGCTCGCGGGCCTTGGTCAGCTGGCCGTGAGCCTCCTGGATCTGCTCGGTGCCCAGGAGCGCGAAGCCGAGGTTGTAGCGGGCGGCGACGTTGTCGGGGTCGAGCTCGACGCCCTTGCGCAGGGACGCCATGCCGGCTTCGAACTCGCCGGAGGTGACTTGCATGAGGCCGAGGTTCATGTGGGCCACGGCGAAGTCGGGGGCGAGGAGGATGACCTCCTTGAAGTGCTGGATGGCGATCCTGGGGTCGACGACGGTGGCGGCGAGGGCCTTCTCGTAGGGGGCGAACGCCTCGAACGGGATCTCGCCGGCCTGGACCTTCTGCACGAGCTGGAGGGAGCCGGCCACCTTGCGGTCGCGGGGGTTGATCGCGAGGGCGGCGTAGAAGCCGGCGATGGCTTCGTCGTAGCGCTGGAGCTTGAAGAGCACGTAGCCGCGGTTGACGTAGGCGAGGGGGTTGCCGGGGGCGCGCTCGACGGCGGCGCCGAGCAGCACTTCGGCGCGCTCGAGTTCGCCCTGGAGGGAGAGCACGGCGCCCATGTTGAGGTACGCGTGGTAGTCGTCGGGGGCGTGCTCGATGGCGGCTTTCCAGGCCGTCATGGCGTCTTCGAAGTTGCCCCGGGCGTAGTGGATGCCGGCGACCTTGTTGTAGACGTCGGCGCGGCTGGGATCGAGGGCGAGCGCCTTGGCGTACCACTCGAGGGCTTCGTCGAGGCGTCCTTCGGCGGCGGCGACGCCCCCCTTGCCCTGGGTGGCCCAGACGTGGTTGGGGTTCAGCTCGAGGGCTTTGTCGAACTGGGGCCCGGCGATGGCGGGGTCGCCGGTGGAGCGGCCGTACAGGTAGGCGGCGTCGGCGTCCGTGGGGGAGCGTTCGGCGCGGGTCTCGTACTCCTCGATGACGTCCACGCCGTAGCCCTGGGCGGTCATCAGGTCCTGGTACTCGCAGTGGATGAAGAGGTCGTGGGGGGCGAGCTCGCGGGCGGTGCGCAAGGGCTCGAGGGCGGCGTTCTGGAGGCCCTGCTCGATGAGGGACTGCGCCTGGCTGAAGGCCCGTTCGGCCTCGACGCTCCGGTCGGCGAGGGCGGGGGTCGCCACCAAAAGGGCGAGGACTGAGGCGAAGGTAGGTGCTAGGCGCATGGCGGCGGCGAAGATGGCAACGGGTGAGGGCACCGTCAAGGAAGGACCGCCTTGCTATCGTTCTGGCACCCATGGCGATCCGTCCGCTTCTGCCCCTGCTGATCTCGACCCTCCTGATGCTTCCCGCGGCCGCGGGGGCGGTGACCGTGTCGGTGGTGGGGGTGCACGGGAACGGCAACCAGGACCGCGAGGCGCTGGTCCAGATGTCGGACGACATGGTGGCGGGGTTCAAGACGGCGGGGTTGGAGGTCGTCCACGGCGAGGAGCTGCGGAACCGGTTGTTCGGTTCGCGCGAGACGCTGGTGGAGAACGTCTTCCTCGAGCCGGTCCGGAGCGCGTTCGACGAGGGGCGGATTCTGTACGAGAAGGCGCAGCCGGACGGTGCCGTGCAGGCGTTGGCGCGGGCTGAACAGGCGCTGGACGGGGTCGAGCACTTCGTTCGGGACCCGCGTCTGAGCGTCGATGTGCAGCTGTATCTGGGGTTGGCTCACCTGAGCCTGGGGAACGAGGACGACGCTCGGCAGGCCTTCTCCGAGGTGGTCCGGATGGATCCCAACCGGGTGCTCGACACGTTGGAGTACCCGCCGAAGATCGTGGAGCTGTTCGAGTCGGTGCGGGCCGAGGTGGTGCGTCTGGCGGGGGCGACCCTGCAGATCCACTCGGGGCATACGACGGGTGCGCGGGTGTACCTGGACGGCCGGTTGGTGGGGACGTCGCCGGTGACGGTCGATCGTCTGCCGCCGGGCAAGCACACGGTGCTGGTCGACGGCGGCTCGGAAGGCCGATGGTTCGGGTCGTTCACGCTGCGCTCGGGTGAGGTCGAGGAGGTGGCGGCGGAGCTGAAGACGCCGTCCCTGGGGCTCGGCGAGGGCGAGTCGATGCAGGAGCCCCGGAGCAGCTTGAGCAAGCGGCTGTACCGCGAGCTGGCGGTGGCGGCGGGCACGGATCTGGTGGCGGTGGCGGCGTTCGACGAAGCCGGTGACTTCACCCTGGCGATCTACTCGGGCCGGTCGAGCACCTTCTCGGTGAGCGCGGCAGCCTCCTTGGCGGCGGCGCCGGGGGCTCGGTCGGCGTTCATCCGCCAGCTGGTGGAGCGGGTCGCGCGGTATTCGGATGACAGCGGGGCGATCAAGGAGGAGCGCGTGAGCGCCGAGGCGATCCCGCTGCTGATGGGCGGGAACGTCCAGCTGAACGAGTACCTGTTCGGAGCCGAGGACTGGAGGGTGGCGGATGCGTCGGCGACTCGTCCGGTGGATCCCGAGCCGGCGCCGGTGCGGCGAGCTCCGCCGAAGGCGGCCGCCGTGGCGGTGGCGATCATCGCCGGTGTGCTGGGTGCCGCCGGGGCGGGGATCGGCATCGGCGTGGGCGTCAGCCAGGCCAATGCGGTCGACCCGGGTGGGGTCCTGGTGATCACGGTTCCGTAGCCTTCGTCTTGGGGGCGCGCCGGTACCTGCGGCGAGGGTCCTCTGCGGCGCCCCAGCCCGGTGCACTTGAGCCCATCCTGGCGTCGAGGGTCCCCCCTGGCGCCCCGGCCCGGTGCGGTTGAGCCCACCCTCGCCTTGAGGGTCCCCCGTGGCGCCCCATCCCGGTGCACTTCAGCACCCCCTCGCCTTGAGAGTCCCCTGTGGCGCCCCGGCCCGGTGCGGCAGAGCCCACGCTCGCGTCGAGGGTCCCCCGTGGCGCCCCGGTCCGGTGCGGCTGAGCCCACCCTCGCGTTGAGGGTCCTGTGCGGTGCCCCCGGCCCGGTGCGGCAGAGCCCACCCTCGCGTCGAGGGTCCCCCGTGGCGCCCCCGGCCCCGCAACTGTCCGGGGTCGTCCGGCGGAGTTGTCCGGCACCCGGACAATCCCGGACACCAGTCCGGTGTGTGAACCGAGTAATTTCAGCCACTTAGAACATGGCGCGGTCCCTGCTCTCTCTTCCCCCGACAAGGAACGGCGGCTCCCGCATCCGTCATCAACTAGCTGGTGGGAACCGGCGGTCGGGAGCCGCCCTTCGTCTTTAGGAGAGTCATGCCCGCGCTCGGATGGCACATCACATCCCGTCTCGAGGACGAGAGTGTCCTCGCGCCCACCATCGACCATCAACGCCGCCTGGCTGCCTGCATCTGGGGTCGGTCGGGTGCGTCCCGGACGCTCGCCTTCTTTGCCGTCGGCGATCACCTGCATGTTCTGACCGCCCTGGATCGCCGTGAGGCAGACCGCTTCGCGCACGACATCGAGGCCTCCATGCACTGGCAACTCGGGCTGAGGGCACCCTTCCAACCGGCCAGGATTCGAGCGGTCGAGTCCCACGAGCACCTCGAGTGCGCCTTCTGGTACGTCTTGCGACAGCCGCTCCGTCATGACCTTCCAGCCGCGCCACCGTTCGAGGCGAGCAGCCTCGCGGACCTCCTCGGGTTGCGGACCCTGGGAGCGGCGCATCGCGCGACTGTTCGTGAACTCCTGCCCCAGGTGCGCCGTCCGCAGCTGCTTCGACTCGCCACTGAACTGGCGCCCCGCGTCCCCCCGGAAGCCTTCGATCCGGCGACCCCACGGGCCGATCAGGGCCTTCCCTGGCTCGGCGAGTCCATGGCTTCGGCCGCTGGGGTAGTCCCGGCGAAGCTGAGCTTCCGGCTCGCTTCAGGCCTTCGGGTAGCGGCCGCGCACGCCGTTCCGCAGGTGCGCCTGAGGGGCGTCGCCGCGGGACTCGGAGTCTCGTACTGGAGCGCCAAGCGGGCTCGTCGAGGAGTCCCCGACCCCAGCCTGTCCCAGGCCATCCGCCGTCAGCTCCAGCTCCGCGCCTACCTCCCGCCTACTTCTTCTTCGGCTTCGGCCCCTTGACCGCGTCCGTCACCTGGGTCTTCGCCTCAGGCTTCTTCGCCGCCGCCTTCTTGGCGTCCGCCTTCTTCGCCGCGGTCTTCCGCGGGGGGTACAGCCGCTCGCTCATCCGGCGCATCGTCCGCCCCGCCCGGCCGTACACCGAGCCCGCGAGGTACGGCTTCCCGGGCCTCTTGCCCGCCGGGCGGCCCAGCACGATCTCGACCGCGTCGTCCACCGAGTCGACCGCCCACAGCTGGAAGCGTCCCTCCGTGATCGCCGCGGCGACCTCCTCCGAGACCTGCAGGTCCGGCAGGTTGGCCCGCGGCAGCACCACGCCCTGCGTGCCCGTCAGCCCCCGGTCCAGGCAGGTCCGGTACCAGCCCTCCACCTTCAGCGAACTACTCCCGACCGGCTGCACGTCCCCGCGCGTGTTGATCGAGCCCGACACCGCCACGTCCTGCCGACACGGCAGCTGCGCCGCCGAGCTGAGCACCGCGATCGCCTCGGCCAACGTCGCCGAGTCGCCATCGACCCGGCCGTACGACTGCTCGAACGTCAACGTCGCCGCCAGCCCCAGCGGCGAGCTCTGGGCGAACAGCGAGCGCAGCAGCCCCGCCAGCTGGAACACTCCCTTGTCGAACGAACGGCCGCTGTACTTGCTCTCCCGCTCGACGTTGATCAGCCCCTCGCGACCCACCGCGATCGACGCCGTGATCCGCCCCGGCATCGCGTACGACTGCCGCGCCTGACCGTACACCATCAGGCCGTTGACGACCCCCGTGTTCGTTCCCGACGTCTCCAGCAGCAGCTGCCCCAGCGCCGCCCTCCGTCGGTGGTTCTCCGACCGAATCGCCCGCCGGGCCCGCACCGTCGCGACCCCCGCGCGCACCGCCCGACGGTCCAACGCGGCCGCCCCCGCGCGCGCCGCGTCCGCCTCCAGCAGCGCATCCTCGGCGCCTCGCAGATCCGTCGACAGCCGATCCCGGCGTGCCGACCCCGAGAGCTCTTCCACCAGGAACGCGTACGCCCCCGGCGTCACCCCTTCGATGCCCGCCTCCGCCGAGAAACCCCGCAGGGAGCCCACGATCAGCTGTCCGCCCTCGAACGTGCGGGGCAGGTCCGACACCCACTCCAGACGCATCCGCATCAACTGCGCCGCGCGGTCGTCGCCCTCGCGCAGCTTCCGCACCGCCGCATCCGGTCCCACCACCACCAACGTCGCGCGCGCCGCGTCCGTCTCCGGCACCGGGGCACTTCCGTTGTCCTCGTCCGGCTTGCTCGCCATCCGACGGACCGTCGCGAACGCCATCGCTTCCCGAACCGCGCGCCAACGCTCCGGCGCCTCCAGCAGGTCCAGGGCATCCACCACCGCGACCCCGCCGTCCGCCGCCGCCAACGCCCCCGGCCGCTCGCCGCGACCCCGAAGCTCTTCCTCCGTGGCGCGCGTGATCCAGCGCACCGGCACACCCTCGGCCACGCCCGCCCGCAGGCAGTCCACCACCGCGGCCAGCACCTCCACGCGCGCAGGAGCCGTCACCTCGACGTGCCGGGGGCGGGCCGTCCCCGCCGCTCGCGCCGACGCTGCCAACCCTTCCACCAACGCGCTCTGGCCTGCCAGAAGCCGCGGCCCCACGGCCCCGTCCGCGGCCGCGGTCCACCCGCGGGGGCATGCCCACCGCACGGCGGAGGGGGGCACCAGGAGCCGGTCGGGATCGGCCTCGGCAATCATCGTGGTGGGAGTCCTCGGCCCGTCGGACCGCTCGTCATCGATCGAGCTGGTAGGCCTTGATGGTGGTCTGGCCCCCGGTCACGTTGATCGTGTCCGAGATGTCGGCCCCCAGCCGGTCGTTGACCAACCGGATCGAGTACTGCCCCGCGGGCAGCTCGTGGCCGATGAGGGGGGTCGTGCTCACGTACGCCCCGTCGATGTAGACCTTCGCCCAGCCGGGCGTCGCCTGGACGTTCAGCTTGCCCGGCTTCACCGCCTCCACGCTCGGCAGCTCGCGGCTGATGCGCGTGGTCGCCCCCGGTTCGGGGGCCGTCGCGGTCGCTCGCACCGTCTTGAACCCGTCGAGGCGGAACTCGATCGCGTAGGAGCGGCCCGAGTCGCCTGCTTCCCACGCGAAGGGCGTGGAGCCCACCGGGGTTCCGTCCACCACCACGCTCGCCCCTGCCGGTCGGCTGGCGAAGAACAACGTCGACGGCTCCGCGCCCGCGGGCTCGGGCTGCGGGAGGTCGGGGACCTCAGTCACCGCCGCCGGGGTCGGCTGCGGCCGCGGCCGGGGCGTCGGCGCCGCTTCGATGGGGGCAAGGTCCTCCCCCAGACCAGCCTCTCCGACCGGCTCCGGTGTCGGCTCCTCCAGCTCGCCCAGCGTGTCGGGCTGCAGCTGCACCTCGATCGCGTAGACCTGCCCCGACACCAGCTCGATCGTCTTGGTGCGCGTGGCGAATCCTGGCGCCGTGATGGTCAACTCGTGGGGGACCTCGGGTGCCAGCTCGATCTCGGTGGACTCCGCCACCGTGCCGTCCACCGACATCACGAGCCCGTCGATGTCGCCAGGAAGCACCGTGACCGCCAGCGTCGCGTTCTGGACCGTCGGGAACAGAAGCGGATACACCAGTACCAGCAGGGTGAGCAGCAGGGCGGAGATGAGCAGGAGCGCGCCCAGGACGACGCGGTTCGTGGGAGGCGCAGGAGCCGGGGGGCGCACCGTCTCGGTGTCGACGACCGCAGCCACCGGGAGGACGACTTCGTCGGTCGGCGCCTCCTCCTCGTCGAGGATCAGGTCGAGTTCGCCGCCGAAGTGCAGCTCCGCCGCCAACTGGGTGCCGCGGTCGAGCCGCTCCCGCGCCTGTCGAATATCCTCCCCGAAGTGCGTCCGCATCCACGTCGCCACCTGGGGCGCGACCCGGTCGGGCGTGGTGGGGAGCATGAAGTCCGTCAGCGCGTGCTGCATGTCGGACGCCTGCTGGTAGCGAGCCGAAGGCTCCCTCGCCAACGCGATGAGGCAGATCTCGTCCAGTTCCGGCGGGACGTCCGGGTTGTACTCGCTGGGCGGCGGCACGGCGCAGGCCTTGATCGCTTCCAGCGTCTCGATCTCGGAGGCGTACCGGAACAGACGGTTGCCCGTCAGCATCTCCCACAGGCAGATGCCCGTGCTGAAGACGTCGCTGCGGTGGTCCACCTCGAACCCGCTCGCCTGCTCCGGCGACATGTAGCTGTACTTGCCCTTGAGCACGCCGCTCTCGGACTCGCGGTTGGCCGACTCGGCGTGGGCGATGCCGAAGTCGACGATCTTGATCTGTCCCTCGTACGAGACGATCGCGTTCGACGGCGACACGTCGCGGTGCACGATGTTCAGCGGAAGCCCCATCGCATCGCTGCGCTTGTGGGCGTAGTCCAGACCGCGGGCGATCTGGTGGCCCATGTAGCAGGCGTACTCGATGGGCATGCGCTCGCCGCGCTCCGCCAACCGCCGCAACAGCGACTTCAGGTCCTGCCCGTCCACCGCCTCCATGGCGATGAAGTAGTTCGAACCCTCTTTTCCGAAGTCGAAGATCTGGGCGATGTTCGGATGGGCCAGCGACGCGGACAGCTTTGCCTCGTCGATGAACATCTCTACGAAATCGGCGTCGTCCGCGAAGCGATCGAGGATTCGCTTGATGACGAGGACCTTCTCGAAGCCCTGGGCGCCGAACGTCTTGGCCCGGAACACTTCCGCCATTCCGCCGACGGCGATGCGATCCAACAACCAGTAGGTGCCGAACTGCTCCGGCATGAACGATCGGCGAGTCGAGCCGCCAGCAGGGGCTACCGCTACCTTCGAACCGATCGGATCTGGGTTTGTTCCTTCACCCACGCACGCGACTATATGGCGGGCGCGCGACAGGGCAAGGCTATTCGGTGCCGCCGAACGCTCCGCCGGGGCCCGCTTCCATGTCGTCGCAGGTGAAGCGAGCACGGAGCGCGATCATGCGATCGCCGTCGTCGTTTTCTTCGACGCTCGTCAGCTGCCGGCACGTCGCTCGGTAGGTGTCGAAGTCGTCTTCCTTGTTGTTCAACTGGTCGCGGAAGGACTTCTTGCAGTCGGCCACCTCGGCATCACCGAAGGGGAGGCCGCAGTCCTGCCAGTACTTGCCCATCTCGTTGCAGAGGGTCTGGCAGTCGTTGCTGCACCCGGACAGGGCCCCAGCGGCCAGGCAGGCGGCGAGGAGCAGGGCGGGTCGCATCATCGGTCTCTCCCGTCAGCGCGCCGAGTCATCGTCGTCGGCGCCGTCGCAGTTGCTGTCATCACCGTCGCAGAGACACTCCCGTTGCCCGTCGGGCAGCTCGGAGATCTCCGCGATGCGCACCGTCCGCTCCGAGCACTGGTCCAGTTCGACGTCGCTGACGCGGCTGGCCCGATAGTCGGAGATGCACCGGACCCGATCGTCGTCCGTGTCCAGTTCCTGGCAGACGTCCCGAAGGTAGTCGTACCAGGTGGTGCACAAGCTTCGGCACTCCGTGCTGCACCCCAGGCTGGAGAGCAGAATCAAGAGCACCAAAACCCGCAGAATGCTGGCAGGATGGGGTACTGCGGTCAACTAGTCGTTCTTCTCAGCGGTCTTCGCCTCGTCCAACTCGAAGTCGACTTCACCCATGTCCACCTCTTCCAGCTTCGACTCGCTGAAGGTGTCGCGCCACACGATGTTCATCGTCGCGAACTGCATGTCGGTGATCTTGTACTCGATGTGGAAGACGGCCTTGAAGGAGTGCTTGCTGCCCGGCTCCATCAGCTTCTTGGAGGCCTTGCGGTCGTCGTTGGCGAACTCCTGCCCGCCCTCGATCCGCACCCCCAGCAGCGCCGAGTCGATGAACCCGACCGACTCGCCGTTGTAGGTGCAGCTGAAGCTCGCCGCCGTCTCCTTGGTCTCCTGCTTGAGCCCCGTCAGCTTGCAGCTGAACGGACCGGCCTTGAAGTCGTTCCGCGACGCGGGGAGCTGGAAGTCGGGCGCCTCGAGGGGCTCGCCCTCGGCGGCCGCGGTGTAGTAGCCGCCGAGCTGGAGCGTGAACTCGTCCACGTGGTAGCCGCTGTCCGCCTTCACCTTGTACGTGTGGTTCTTCTTGCTCCGCAGCTTGATGATCCTCGGCTTCTTCTTCTCGCCGTCGTAGGGCTGGACCTTCTTGTCCGCGACCTCGAAGACCGCCTCCTCCTTGCGCACGATCAGGTAGTCGCTGCCGTCGTTGCGGATGGAGGCCTTCACCATCACGAACTCCTCCTGGCAGTGCTGATCGGAGAAATCGATGCGGAAGTCGCCCTCCTCGACCTCCTGCATGTGGTTCTCGTGGTCGCCGCCGGCGAAGGCGAGCGTCGGGAGCAGGGTCAGAGCGGCAAAAACAAACAAGCGCATGGGGGTCTCCGGGAGGTCGGGGCGGGGTCTGTACCAGCCCCGGTGCTCCCGGCGCAACAAAGCGATCAGTCGAATTCGAGCCGGGCGATGTTGAGCTGCCGGGCGCTGCCACGGAGCGAGGTCCATGCCAACAGCAGACCGTCCTGGGTCGGGCTCAGGTGCGGCTCCCGGTTGATTTCCGTGTCCAACTCCAGGCACTCCGCGCCCGAGCCGTCGGTGGCGATCAGGGCGATGCAGTCCGTTGATGGGTCCGCCATCGCGGCCGCCACGTGCTTGCCGTCCGGCGTCCAGGTGAACCCCCCTGCGGCGGGCACGTGGACCGGCCCGCCCAGCCGCCGAGGCTCGGCGCCAGGCCGCAGGTCCGTGAGCCACAGGTCGAAGTCCTGCGCCGAGGCGGTTCCCTGGTTCGACACGAAGACCGCCTCCTGGCTGTCCGGCGAGGGGCTGGGACGGCTGCAGTCGGCGTCTTCCCACTCGACCAGCGGCAACGACGTGAACCTCAGGACATCCATCATCATGATGTCCGACGAGCCGCCTCCGGCCCGGACGTAGACGACCGTCTCGCCATCCGGCGTGAACCGGGGGTACAGCTCGGTCTTGCGGTTGTCGTAGGTGAGCTGCAGCTGGGTTCCGTCGTCCCAAAGGTAGAGGTCGCCGTTGCCCGTGCGTCCCGACGAGAACACGAACCGCGAGCTGCTGGGATCCCACGACGGGTCCTTGTTGGCACCCCCGGGAGTCGCGATCACCTCCCCGCTGGACAGGTGGATCGCCGGGTGCCCCGGCCCAGACACGACCCAGGCGTGCCGCGACGGACGTTTGTGGTCCCAGGCGAGGGCCTCGTTCCGCGTGTCCGACAGACCCTGGCCGATGTCCGCCTTGCGCGTGAGGCCGACCACGTTGGTCTCCACCAGGTCGGCGACCCACAGCTCCACCCGCCTGTTCGCGAGGTGATGCACTTCGAAGCTGACGCGAGCGCCGTCGGCCGACAGCCGAGGTGACTGCAGCCTCGTGCCGGGGGCCGAGTAGATCACGCCTTGCTCGTCGTAGGAGAGGCCGGTGGGGCTGGGGTCATCGTCGAACGCGATGGGGCCGGCTACAAACAACACGTCTTCGGCAGGCGCCACGGCCACGCGCGACGGCGCCTTCGCCTCGCGCGCCGGAGGGGGGTCGGTCCGTGGAGCCGCGGCCTTCTCCTGCGTCACCGTGATCGGAGCGCCGTCTCGGGCGGCGGTCTCTGATCCGTCGGCCCCGCGGTCCCGCTGATCCCGGACTTCGAGCCCGACCGCGGTCAGCCCCACGATCAACACCGCCGCGGCCGCGATCCAGACCCCCCGGGGCCGCCGGGCCGGAAGCGCGGGCGGGACCGCGGCCACGCGAAGCTCGCCGAACAGCTCCTCCAGCCGCTCGACCTCGGGATCCGAGCCGGTGCCATCCCACAGGTAGTCCTCCCGTTCAGCCATCGTCCGCCTCCAGGAGCTTGCGCAGCTGCTTCATGCCGCGGTGAAGGGTGACCCGGACCGAGCCCGGGGTGAGCCCCGTGCGCTCCGCGATCTCGGGCCCCGTCATGTCTTCGATGAGCCGCATCGCCAGCGGCTCGGCGTAGTTCGGCGCCAGCGACTGAAGCGCTCGCAGCGCCTCCTGCAGCTCGGCCCGTCGGGACGGCGCCACCTTGAGGTCCCCGGGGACCAGCGCCAGCGTGGCGGGCCGGCGGGTGCGGACGTGGTCCGCGATGCGGTTCCGCGCGATGGTCAGGATCCAGGGCCCAAACACTTCGGGATCACGCAGCGAGCCCAGGCGCTCCCACGCCGCGAGAAAGACGTCCTGGACCAGGTCCTCGGTGTCGGCGGGGTTGCTGCGCACCAGTACGACGCTGCGCACCGCGCCGCAGTACGCTTCGTGGAGCCGAATGAAGGCGCCCTTGTCGCCCTTGCGCGCCGCCTTGACCAGCGCCGCCGTCGGGATCCGGCGCCGCTGCAGCAGCGACTGCTTCTTCACCGAGCGATCGTAGTCGAGCGCGTGCACAGGTCCCATCGAAGGGAAGGGTCGGAGTTCGCGCCAAACCGTTAACAGCGTTCGCGCTACATTCGCCCCATGCGCCTCCTGACCGTTCTCTTCGCGCTCCTGATCGCGGCCCCCGCCGCGGCCGAGACCGTCACCGTGCCCTTCACCAACGGAGCAGGCGTCTACACCTCGGCCTCCTTCTCGGGCGAGGTCGAGATCACCGTCAGCGGCACCGGCTGGTCGCTGGGCAACTGCCTCAACGACGCCTTCTACGTCTTCAGCTGCGGCTCGCCGTACTACGACAGCAGCTGGTACCACCTGCGCATCAACGGCGGGCACCCCGCGGACCAGATATCGGTCCCCGCGTACGACTCGTCGCACGTCTACACGTTCACCTTCGACCTCGGCCCCAGCTCCGCCCCGGTCCGGTTCTGGGTCAGCGACGGCAACTTCAACGACAACGGCGGCAGCTACACCGTCGAGATCGTGCCCGCCAACGAGCCGCCCGTCGCCGACGCCGGCGGCCCCTACTCCGTCGACGAGGGCGGCACCGTCACGGTGGATGCCAGCGGGTCGACCGACGACGGTTCGATCGTCGACTACGCCTGGGACTGCGAAGACGACGGTGTGATCGACGCCAGCGGCGCCTCCCCCACCGCCGCCTGCACCTACCCGCAGGACGGAGCGTTCACCGCCTCGGTGATCGTCACCGACGACGAGGGCTCGACCGCCTCGGCGTCCGCCGTCGTCACGGTCAGCAACCTCGCCCCCACCATCACGTCCGTGCAGACCCCCAGCGACGTCAGCGAAGGGCAGTCCGTCGCGTTCGCCGCCGGCGCCACCGACCCCGGACCGCTGGACTCGGTCACCCTGACCTGGGATTGGGGCGACGGCACCCCCACCGACGTCGGCGAGACCCCCTCGCACGCCTTCCCCGACAACGGCGTCTTCACCGTCACCATCACGGCCGACGACGGCGACGGCGGCACCGACTCGACCACCACCTCGGTCGGTGTGGGCAACGTCCCTCCGACCATCACCACCACCCCGGGCGCCACCGCCGTGGAGGGCACCCCGTACGTCTACGCGGCCGCCGCCACCGACCCCGCGGGGGTCAATGATCCCTTCACCTGGACCCTGTCCCTCGGCCCCGCCGGCATGTCCGCCGATCCGGCCTCCGGCGAAGTGACGTGGACCCCCACGCTGGCCCAGGCGCTCGCCGGATCCACCTCCGCGGCGTTGGCGGTCGACGACGGCGACGGCGGCTCCGCCAGCCAGAACTGGCCCATCACGATCAGCTGGATCGACGACGACGCCGACGGCATGGCCGACACCTGGGAGACCGACAACGGCCTCGACCCCACCGACCCCGGCGACGCCCCGTTGGACAACGACGGCGACGGCCTCACCAACCTCGAGGAGTTCGAGGCGGGCACCGATCCCAACGCCTGGGGCGGCCCCTCGACCCCGGTTCCGCTGGCCCCCATCGCCGGCGAGGAGACGACCACCGCTCCGTCCCTGCTCGTGCTGAACGCCACGGACCCCGACGGCGACTCCCTGGACCTCACCTACGAGCTCTACGAAGACGCCGCCCTCACGACGCTCGTGACGACCAGCCCCCTCGTCCCCCAGGACCCCTCGGGCGAGACCGCCTGGCCCGTGGACCAGTTGCTGACCGAGAACGCCGCCTACCACTGGCGCGCCGCCGCGTCCGACCCGTTCGCCGACGGCCCGTTCAGCTCCGTCGAGACCTTCGTCGTCAACGAGGTCAACGAGCCCCCGTCGGCCCCCGTGATCGTCACCCCGGGCGAAGGCGAACTGGTCGCGTCGCTGACCCCGGCGATGCAGTGGGGCGTCTCCTCGGACCCGGACGGCGATGATGTCGCGTACGACGTCGAGGTCTTCGCCGACGTCGATCTGACCGTCGCCGTCGTGGTCGAGACAGGCATCGTCGACATCGACGGCGGCTTCGTCGACTGGAGCCCCCTGACCGACCTGACCGAGGACGCCTGGCACTGGGTCCGCGCCCGCGCCGTCGACGAGCACGGCCTCGCCGGTGACTGGTCCGCCGTCGTCTCCTTCCTCGTCACCGCCGACGACGGTGCCCCCTCCGGCCTCGTCATCCTCGCTCCCGAGGACGGCTCGGAGGTCGACACGCTGTCGCCCACGATCCTCGCCGGCGGGGCGGTCGATCCCGAGGGCCAGCCCCTGGTCTACGAGCTCGAAGTCGTCACCGACGACGCCACCGAAGGCGTCTCCGTGCCCGAGTTCGAGGGGACCGCCGCCTGGGACCTCGCCGTCGACGGCATCGCCCTGCCGGAGAACCGCTGGGCGACTGCGAACGCCCGCGCCGGCGACCCCGACGGTCTGTGGTCCGCGTACGCGACCTCGACCTTCTTCGTGAACTCGGTCAACGACCCCCCGAGCGTGCCCGCGCTGCTGGCCCCCAGCGACGGCGCGGAGCTCAGCGAGCAGCCCATTCAGCTGTCCGTCGCGTGGTCGACCGACCCCGACGAGGACGCCCTCCGCTACGACCTCCTGCTCGCCCAGGACGGGGTCGGCTTCCACACCATCGAAGGCGTGGACGGCGGCAACGCCCTGCTGGACGGCGCCGGTGAGGTGACGCTGCCCGCGGGCATCTCCCTGGAGGCGGGCAGCTACGAGTTCAGCGCCCGCGCCGTCGACGAGCACGGCCTCGCCTCGGACTGGGCGGTCGCGGTGGTCTTCACCATCCCCGAGGGCTCGGTCGTGACGGACCCCCCCGCGGGCGACGACGACGACGCCGAGGAGCCCCCCGACTGCGGCTGCAGCACCGCCGCGTCCCCCGAATCGGCGGCCCCCCTGCTGCTGCTCCTGACCACCGCCGGTGGACGTTGGCGTCGACGCCGGCAACACTGACGGCCGTATGCGCAACTGCGGCGTCCTGCAGATCGAGCCCACCGACTTCTGCAACCTGACCTGTCCCATGTGTCACCCCCAGCAGGGGTTCCGGTCGAACCTGCATGGGGATCTGGCCAAGGGCTACATGGACACGACGCTGTTCCGGAAGATCATCGACGGCATCGAGCGCAGCGACGTCTGCTTCGACCACATCATCTTCCAGTGGTTGGGCGACCCGTCCCTGCATCCCGAGCTGTTCGAGATGCTGGACTACGCCATCGACCGCATCCACGACCGGGTCGGCTACTTCCGCATCGACACCAACGCGATCCTGCTGACCGCCGACCGGGTGGATCAGCTCGTCGAGGCCTACCTCAAGCACCCCGAGACGCCGGTCCTGATCGTCTTGAGCCTCGACTCGATCACCCGCGAGACGTACCGCAAGGTCAAAGGGCGCGACTACTTCGACGTGGTCATGGACAACGTGCACGGCTTCCTTGAGCGCCGCGGTGAGATCGACCTGGAGCACGTGACGCTGAACGCCGAGTTCCAGTTCGTCCTGCAGCCCCACAACGCCCACGAGGCGCGTCAGTTCGTCGACTACTGGGACGACTACTGCTCCCAGGGCCGCAACGGCATTGGCTACAACGACATCATGGTCAAGCGGCTGTCCGTCGGCACCGGCGGGGCCAAGCAGCGTGAGGCCGACGCCCTGTACGCCCGGTCCATCGAGGAGCAGCAGCTCATCCCCTTCGACAAGGAGCACATCCACCTGAAGCTGTGGATGGAGCGCGCCTGGCAGGAGCACGACGACCCCGAGTCGGAAGCGTCGGATCTGGATCTGGGGGAGACCGGGATGGCCAAGCCCAGCCTCGTCGAGGCCGGCGCATGAGCCGCGGCAAGCCCAAGGGCGCCAAGGGCTCCAAGCTGTTGCGCGTGCTCAAGGCCGAGGATGGACGCGCCCCCGATCCGTCGTCCCTGCGGGGCGACCGCATGCCCTGCCCGGGGCTGTGGAAGACGCCCGTGATTCGCTGGGACGGCGAACTGATGGCCTGCTGCGCCGACATCGACGGCGAGATCAGCGTCGGCTCCCTGCGCGACGCCACGTTCGACGAACTCTGGTTCGGCGACGTGATGACGAACTACCGGATGCTCCACATCGAAGGCCGCTTCGAGGAGATCCCCAAGTGCTGGTCCTGCGGCGGCATCAACTTCTACAAGATGTCCGCCGAGGAGGTCCGGGCCTACCTGGACGAGAACGGCCGCCTCGATCTGTGGCCCGCCTACACCGACCGGATGGGCGTCAGCGCCTGATTCGCGGCCGCGGGGGACGAGGCTCCGCCATCGAGCCGTCTTCCTTGAGGATGCCTGCCCGCACCAACGTGTCGTTGGCCTGATCGCGCTGCTTCTGCGCCTCGGCGAGCTCGCCCGCCTTCTTCTCGAGGTCCGCGCGGAGCGCCGCGACCTCGAACTCCAGCTCTTCGATCCGCCCCTCGGCGATCGCCTGCTGCGCCTGCTGCGCGGCCTGCACCGACACGAGCTCCTGCTCGACCTCCTCGAGGTATACGCGGGCGACCTCGTGGGTGGTCTGGGCCTGTTCGAGCTCGGCGGTCTTCTTGCCCAGATCCTCGCGCAGGATCTCCAGATCGTACTGGGCGGCCTCGAGGTCCGCCACCGACACCCGGTGCTCTTCGTGGATCGCCTCGAGCTCCAGCTGCTTCGTCTCCAGGTCAGCCCG
The DNA here is from genome assembly GCA_024229515.1 of Pseudomonadota bacterium. Lineage (GTDB taxonomy): Bacteria > Myxococcota_A > UBA796 > UBA9615 > UBA9615 > JAAESI01. The sequence continues at coordinate 144,123 of JAAESI010000038.1, forward strand.
GAGTGAGGCCAGCTCGAACGCCGCCTCTTCCAGTCGGCCTGCGGCCGTGACCTCGACCTGCTGCATCGCATCGCGGACCGACACCAGCTCCGCGTCCACTTCTTCGGCGTGCGCGCGGGAGGCCGTGGCGGCGCTGCGCAACTCCTCCAGCTCGGCGGTCTTCTTGGTGAGGTCCTCGGTCAGGGTCTCCAGCTCGAACGACGCTTCCGAGAGCTTGCCCCCGGCCGCGGCGGTGGCATCCGCGAGCGCGTCTTGCGCATCCACCAGCTCGACGCTGAGGGCCTCGATCCGCTCCTGGTCCGCCTTGACGGCAGCCTGCAGCGCCGCCAGCTCCTCGGACTTGGCTGCCGCGTCCGCTTCGCTCTCGGCGAGGGCGAACGTCACGGCCTCGAGCTTCGCCACCTCCACCTCCCGGAGCGCGTGGACTTCGGCCAGCGCCTCGGTCTTGGCGGCCAGATCGGCCTGAACGGCGGTCAGCTCGAAGTTCGCCTCGGCGAGCTTGCCCGCGGCCTTGGTCTCGGCCAGGGCGATGGCGTCGTGCATGTCGACGAGCTCGACATCGAGCAGCTCGATCCGCTCCTGCCCCGCCTTCA
>JAAESI010000039.1 GCA_024229515.1 Pseudomonadota bacterium
AGAGAGCAGACCTAAGAAATCAACTACAAAAAGAAATACTAGAAGTTACATTTACAAAAATAAACGGGGATAAAAGAACAATGAATTGTACATTAATCGAGGGAATTGCTCGGTATAATACAATAGAAAAAAAGAAAGATGAACCAGAAAGAAAAGTCAATGAAGAAGTACTTAGTGTATGGGATGTTGACGCAAATGGCTGGCGAAGTTTTCGTGTCAATAATGTTACAAGGGTAAGAACTCATTCTTGAGGATAGAATAATGCTTAATATTTTTGATATAGGTGGTGATATTATTAAAGATAACGAAGTCTATAAACTTAAAGATAATACAACACTAAATAATTTAGTTCTTAGTTCAACTGATATGAAACCTTATCAGAGTACTACTGGACATGCACATCCAGGTAAAGAAGAAGTGTACTACTTTGTTAAAGGTACAGGAACAATGTATCTGAATGATGTGCCTAGAGATGTAGGACCCGGTGATGTAGTTTTAATTGTAGATGGTATACATCATAGAGTTGAATCTAATGAAGAAGGATTATATTTTGTTTGTGTATTTGATGGGAACAGAAGTCATTAATGAGTAGAAAAAAGTTTTTAGCAATAGTTGACCCGTGGGCAGAACCTCTGGAGCATGATGCTAAAAAGTTTCCTATGTTGGCATCTGATAGTAAAATTCAATGTCAATTAATTTATAATCAATTGCCTAGACTACGACCTTTGTTTGATGAGATTATAGTTATTAAATCTTATAGAAAACCTAATCCTATATTTGACGAACTTCCTAGTTTTGACCATATAATAGGTGGAGGTGAATACTTATCAGATAAACAAGATTGGGATATGTGGTTATGTGGATTACATTATGGTAGATGTATACATCTTAAAATTAATGAAGTTATAGAAGAATATGGGCGGGATTATAATCGATTTCATATTATACAGAATCTTTCGTTTATGTTTCCAGGTGACACAAAAGATATAATTATTGGTGGATATCGAACTAAAGATGCTGTTTTAAATACTAAAGAATATTATTGGGACTATGTAGGTTCTTTATCTGAATTATGATTATAGATTGGTCACTAAAAACAATTAAAGAAGAAGTTGATAAAATAAAGTATGCCGAAAGTGACAAGAGAATGGACGGCTTCACTACTTGGGCTTGTAAGAAAGATTTGTATCAAGTTCTTTGGTATGTTGAAGAGACACTAAAAGAATGTAGCACATATGTAGATGAAGATAAATTCATCGAAGAACACGAAACTGACGAGATGTGGGATATATTGAAAGGTAAAAAGAAATGATACTAGTTGTAGGATGTGGCTTTGTAGGTGAAACAGTAGCAAAGTCATTAGAAGCAGAGGGACACACAGTAACTCGTATTGACCCAAAATACAATGATAATAAAATTAGTGATTATCTTGATGTATCACTTGGTGCCGTGATTGCAGTTCCAACTCCTACAGTAGATGGAATTTGTGATGATGGCATAATACGAAAAGTACTTAAAGAATTAGGCGATGTTCCTGTTCTTCTCAAGTGTACAGTTCCACCTAATATGTTAGAAACATATTCAGAAAATGTAACATATAATCCAGAATTCTTACGTGCTAAAACAGCCGAAGAAGAC
>JAAESI010000040.1 GCA_024229515.1 Pseudomonadota bacterium
CAGGGATCATGGGACCTCCGGATCAGGTGGTAAAACCGTCCCCGGTTCCCCGACCCTGGACCCTCACCGACCCAGCTTGCAGATACAGGCTCTTGTGGCCTCGGATGCTCATCGGTCTCGGTGCACAGGGCGGGGGACCCATCTACTGTCCAGGCTCAAGGCCTCAGCCCCTAAGGGTCTCCCCGGAGTTGGTGAGCCAGTACAACACCGGCACGCCACGAGACATACAAGCCCCTACGGACCTGGTCCCGGCGCAGGAACAGAGACACCTCGGCGGCGAAGCGGTACCCACGCCGGTCGCTGATCGGCTTGAGCACGCCCCAACCGAGCGTGTCCTCGCCCTGCATCAGCACCACGTACCCCAGCGGCAGATCGAGCTTCGCGATCATCGCCGCCTGCCGCTCCACCGGCATCGGCTCCTGGTCCATCGTGCTGTCGCCCACGGCGATCGATTCGTTGTAGATGGCCGCGATCGTGGCGGCGTCCGCGGCCGTCGCGTCGCGCAGGCGGGGGGCCTCGTCGCTCATCGGTCTAGTCCGGCGCCCCGCAGCTGAGCCAGTCGTACAGCGCCAGCTTCTGGTCGGTCGGCACCGGGTCCGCCCCCAGCGGCATCTCGTTGTGGAACAGCCGGCTCCAGACGGTGTCGACGCCCGTGTCCCGGACCGCCTGGGGGTCGTCCCAGTTGGCTCCGTCGGGGGCGCCGTTGCGGTCCCCCCCGACCAGCTCCGAGCTGTGGCAGCGGGTGCAGTGCTCCTCGAAGATTCCGGCCACGTCGGCGTAGCTGGAGGTCGCGTCGGGGCAGTCGGCGGCGAGCAGCTCCTCGACGTCCCGGTCGGGCGCGGGCGAGGTGCAGTTGAGCCAGTCGATCAGCCGATGCAGCTCGTCCGTGGACGGGGTGCGGCCCAGCGGCGGCATCTCCCGCGACGCCACCCGGGCCCACGTCAGCAGGTTGGTCGAGGTGGCGGACTCGAAGTCGTCGAAGTTGAGGTACGCGGGCGCCCCGTGGCGGTCCGCCTCCCCCTCCCGCTCGGTCGAGTGGCAGTAGACGCAGTACGGCTCGAAGAAGGTCGGGAGCATCACGTCGTTGAAGTAAGCCTCGGCGCGGTAGGCCTCGTCGCTGCAGGCGTCGTACCCCTCGACGGTGCGGTCCGGGACCGGCTGGTCGCAGGCCGGCAGCACGGCGGCGGCGAACAGGAGCAGGAGGAAGCGGCGCACTACATCCTCGCGATCACGACGGCCGCGGACAGCACGAAGCCGGCGGCGACGAAGCCCGCGGTGGTGTGGGTCACCATCAGCGGCTCCCAGTGCTCCGCCGGGAGCACGTTCGCCTGCAGGATCCCCGTCGCCGTCACGATGCCCATCGAGATCGTGTGGATGATCGACAGGATGATGTGGGTGTCGCGGGTGTCGCCCCAGTTGTTGATGCCCTTGTGCTCCCGCCGCGCCGACGGCGACGGCATCGTCCACGCGAGCACCCCGGCCCCCCAGTACGACGTCAGCGCCACGCCCGCGAGCCCGCGGTGCAGCCCCAGCATCGGCTCCATCTTGCTGCGGTGGATCGTCCCTCCCTGCAGCGCGACGCGGTTGATCATGCCGACCACCTCGGCCGCGATGATGGAGAAGGCGGCGGTCCAGGCGAGCACCTGGTGCGCCGTCAGCATCTTGCGGCGGATCTCGAGGATCTGAAGCGTGCGCCTCAGCTCCGGATCGCCCACCTCCCCGTCCACCGCGACCGCCTTGTTGCCGACCGCGTCATCGTCCAGCCAGTCCAAGCGCGGGTCCGTCGACGGCAGCTGCAGCTCGGTCTGCGCCGACGCCGCGGCGGGCACGGCGAGGGCGGCCGCGAGCACCAGGACCAGGCCGAGGAGGCGCATCACTCGACCCCCAGCGTCTGCTCGAAGTACGCCTGCAGATCGTCCACCTGCTGATCGCTGAGCCGCTCCTGCGTGAAGAAGGGCATGTAGGCGATGGGCACCCCGAACGGCCGCGTGCCGTACGTGATCGTCTGGTGGAAGCTCAGGTTGTTGCCCTTGCCGCGGTTTCGGTAGAGCTCGCCGATGGAGCCCTTGCTGTCCTTGAGGTGGTACTCGCCGCGCACCGGGTCGCCCTTGCCGCTGCTGCTGTGGCAGGTCAGGCAGCTGCGCCGGTAGATGTCGGCCCCCCGGGCGGCGTCCCCGTCGTTGCCGTAGCCGGCCATCCGGTCGGCCGGAGCCTCCCGCACGTGGGCCGGGCTGTAGGGCAGGTAGGCGCCCTGGAGGGCGGCGATGGCGTCGGACCGCAGCGCCTCGTCGTCCACGGCGCGAGCGATGAGCTGGTGCTGCTCCTCGGACAGCTCGAGGTCGCTCAACTGGTAGCCGAGGGTCCACAGGTACGCCTGCATGGCGTCCAGCTCCCACTCGTCCATCACCCGCCCCTGGCTGCACTCGGCCGAACACAGCAGCAGGGCCATGCGGAGGGCGCGGTTCGCGGGCTCCACCAGCGTGCCGTACTTCTTGACGTAGTCCTCGTTGAACCAGGAGGTGCGGTTGACCGTGCCGTACAGCGTGGTGCCGGGCAGGAACGGTAGGTCGTTTTCCACCGCATACGCCATCCGGGCCTCCGGATCCGACGCCATCAGGTCGGGATCCTCGCGCACGGTGTTGTGGCAGTCGGTGCAGAGGTAGCCAGGGGAGGCGACGCGGCTGCGCTTGCCCTCGGGGGTGGTGGTGCGGCCCTCGTGGATGATCTCGCGCCCCCGCGTGACCATCGCCTCGTCGGCTTCCAGCCAGTGGGCGGGCGCGGCCTCCCCCAGCTGCACGAGGAGGTCGGCGACGAGGGTGTCGGCGGGGAGCGGCTCGACGGGGACCGGGGGGGCCTCCACGACGGCGGGGGCGGCGGAGTCGTCGTCGTCGCCGGCGGCTTCGGGGTCCTGGCCGAAGGAGTCCGGGAGCGCGACGAGTAACAACAGCAGGGCCCCGATAGACAGGGCGACGGGGCGCAGCATGAGTCCTCCCGTCGAGATCGTACCGCTCCACGATCCCCTGACAATCCGTTGCCCTTTTTTCACAACAGGGTCCCCGCGATGCTCTACCTTTCGCCATCTGGAGACGCCCATGAAGCTTCGATTGGTCCTTGCAACAGCCTCCATGTGCACGCTTTTGGCGTGCGGGCCGACCGACGATGCCGACGTGGTCGGCTCCCTCAGCGGAGCGTTCACGTGCCAGATGAGCGAGGCCGGTGACTCCGACTTCGACCTCGGCGAGGCCCATTACGAAGGGGACCTCTATCACACGGCCTACATTGCGGGGCTGCGCACCCAGGGCTGCTTCGGCCGCACAACGATGACTCAACTCGAACGTGGATGGGTGGTGCAGGTCCGGCTGCTGCAGCACATCGACTGGGACATCGCGCAAGTGCTTGAGCTCAACCTCCCGATCGAGGCTCCGGACACCGACCGACTGCTCGAAGCGGGCGACGTCGTCGAGATGTCCGGCGCTGGCGGGTTCGGCTCCCTGTATTGGGCCGCAGAGCACGGCGACAAAGCCGAAACGACGCTGTTCCTGGGCACCCACGCCGGCACCGTGACCGTCGAAGAGCCGGCCGAGATGGGCCCCGGCGACTGGTTCAGCGGCTCCTTCGACGACCTCGATATGGTGGAGCTCTAGTCATGCGCTTCACCCTGCTGACCCTCATCGCCGCGCTCGCCCTCCCGGGCGCCGCCTCCGCCGCCGAGCTGACCCTGGAGGAGTTCGGCGATCTGTACCCGTCGCAGGACTGCTTCACGCTGCACCCGGAGCTCGATCGCATCGGCATGACGCCCTTCGAACCGGAGTTCGACATCGCCGCCCACGTCGAGGGACGCGGCGGCGGCTACGACGTCTACGACCTGGGCGACATCTCGTTCGTGGCGGGTCCGTGGGACTACCAGTCCCTGAGCTACGACCACCTCACCGGTTCGCTGTCGGCGTTCATCGCTGAGCACGAGGACGAGTACGACTTCATCTCGCTGTTCACCTCCGAGCACCTGAACTTCGGCGCGCTCTACTCGCCGCAGGCGAACGACACCCGCGGCATCGGCATGCCGATCTTCGACAACACGAACACGGGGTACCGGGAGCTCGAGGGCTACCTCTTCATGAACGGCATCTTCGACTACACCGGGAGCCAGCACGATGCGCTGTTCTTCGGGCAGGAGGTCGGCCACCGGTGGAGCAGCTACGTGCGGCGCGCGGGCGGCGGGCTGGACATGCTCGGCCGCGACGAGGCGCACTGGTCCTTCTGGATCGACTCGGACAACTCGACGATGGAGGGGAACAACTGGGAGCCCCTCAACAACAACCGGTGGAGGACGAACTTCGACATCCCGATCGGGTACAGCCAGCTGGACCTGTACCTGATGGGCTTCCTCGATCCCGAGGAGGTCGACCCGTGGCTGCTCATCGGCAACCCGTCGGTGATCAGCAACCCGTACGACTGGGCCGAGGGCAACATCCAGCCGTCGACTACGCCGTACTACGTCATTCAGCAGTACGTGGACAACGGCGACGACTACCCCATCATCGTCCAGGGCACCGAGATCACCGTCGAGATCGAGGACGTCGTCCAGGTCAACGGCGCGCGCATCCCGGACCACACCGAGGCGCCGCGGGACTTCCGCATGGCGTTCGTGATCATGCACCCCGAGGACGAAGACATGAGCTTCGACGACTACCTCGTCATCGAGGACACGCGTGAGGAGCTGGTCCGCCTCTGGGAGAACATGGTCGAGGAGCGCGCCACCCTGACGTCCGTTCTGGGCCGCTCCGACAACTACGTCCTCGACCCCTCCGACCTGCCCGAGGGCGTGGCCTGGGAGCCCGAGATCGTCGAAGCCGGCGCGGGCTGCCAGGCGTCCGTGGCCGCTGGATCGGCCGCCGGGTTTGCGCTGATGGTACCCCTGCTGGCCCTCGCGCGACGCCGCCGCAGCTAGCCCGCCCCAAGCTTCGAGCCCTTCAACAGCGGCGCTGTCCTGCGTCTGGGATTTCGCTGTAGACCGGTTCAGTGAACTGAACTACATTCAGCGAGCTTCGCAACCCGAGGACGCTGATGACGCCTGCTGCCAACACCCTCGACACCCCGCCCCGCAACGCCCGGGAGCGCTCCCGTTTGGAGACCCGCCGCCGCCTGTTGATGGCCGGCGCGGAGCTCATCGCCAACGACGGCCTCGCGTCCGCTCGCGCCACCGACATCGCCGCCGCCGCGGGCGTCGCCGTCGGCACCCTCTACTTCCACTTCGGCGACAAGGACGGCCTGCTGGAGGCCATCCTGCTGCACGGCGTCGACCTGCTGACCGAGCGCCTCCGCACGGTCGTGGACAACCCCCACGACACCCTCACGGCGGCCGTCCGGGCCCACGAAGACGAGATGCTCGCCTTCATCGAGGAGGAGCCCACCCTCGCCCGCGTGCTGTTCCACAACGAGGTCCGCGCGACCGAGGTCGGCACCCGCATCTTCGAGCTTGGCGTCGAGCTTCAGGCCGAGCGCCTCCGCGCCGGCGTCGCCGACGGCTTCTTCCGCAACGACCTCCACGCCGACATCACCGCCCGCGCCATCGTCGGCATGCTCTCGGCGGTGCTCACCTGGTGGGCCGCCGACCCCTCCCGCGCTTCCCGACAAGACGTCGTCGACACCCTGACCGCGATGCGTGTCGGGGGCCTCCACCATCCCGAGCTCTAGCCCGTCCCCCTCCGGAGAATCCGTGCCCCGAGTCCTGCTCTTGCTGGTCCCTGTCTTGCTGCTGTCCGCGTGCGACGTCCCCGCCTACGACTACTACGTCGACGCCAAGCCGATCATCGATGCCAACTGCGTGACCTGCCACCAGGACGGCAACATCGGCCCGTTCGCGCTGACGACGTACGACGAGGTCAAGACCGTCGCCGAGCTGCTGCCGCCGTCGATCGAGGCCGACACGATGCCGCCGTGGGGCGCCAACCCCGAGTGCAACGACTACCTCCACGACAGCTCGCTGACGGCCCAGGACAAGGAGATCCTCCTGACCTGGCTGGACCAGGGCGTCGCCCCCGGCGATCCCACCACCGCGGTCAAGGCCGACGAGGTCGAGCCGATGACGTTCGACCTCACGCTGCCGCTGCCGGAGCCGTACACCCCCAACGGCCAGCTCGACGACTACCGCTGCATCCTCGTGGACTGGCCCCTCGAGGAGGCCAAGTACGCCGTCGGCTTCGGCGTCACCCCGGACCGCACCGATCTGGTCCACCACGTCGTCGCCTACATCGCCGACCCCTCGATCAAGGACGCCCTCGAGGAGCTCGACGCCTCGGACCCGGGCCTGGGCTACAGCTGCTTCGGCGCCCCCACCCCGCAGGACACCCCCGGCGTCATCGGCCTCGGCGTCGACCAGCGCTGGCTCGGGCAGTGGGCCCCCGGCCCCACCGGCCGCCCCTTCCCCCCCGGCACCGGCATCCTCATCGAGCCCGGCTCCACGATGATCGTGCAGATGCACTACAACACCGCGACCGCGGACCCGTCCCCCGATCAGAGCTCGTTCGAGGTGCAGCTCGCCGACGAGGTCGACAAGCCCGCCACGGTCATCCCGTTCCTGGATTTCGGCTGGGCCCTCGGCTCGGTCCCGATGACGATTCCCGCCGGCGCCGCCGACGCCGTCATCACGCACGAGCAGGACATCTCCAACAGCACCCTGGACTGGTTCGCCGGCACCATCGGGCTGGAAAACGGCGACCCCTTCGTGGTCCAAGAGGTCTTCTTCCACATGCACACCCTCGGCGCCGCGGGCCGGCTCGACCACAAGCGGGTCGCCAACCCCACCAGCGACGATCAGTGCCTGCTGGACCTGCCCCGGTGGGACTTCAACTGGCAGAACAGCTACCAACTGCAGGAGCCCCGACGGGTCGATCCCGGCGACACGCTCCAGATCGAGTGCCGCTTCGACAACAGCGACGGCGGCAGCGAGGTCGGCTTCGGCGACGGCACCTTCGACGAGATGTGCCTCGCGATCCTCTACGTCACGGGGATCTGATCCGGCATAGTTCGGCATGCCTCGCTTCCTCCCGCTGCTGAGCCTCGCGCTGCTCGCGGCTTGTTCGCCCCGCCCCACCGACAACCCCGCTCCGGTGACGTTGGACTGCAACGTGGTCGGGTCCACGTGCCTGCTCCCGTGGCCTTCCAGCGTGTTCACCGAGGTGGACAACCGCACCGCCTCAGGGCTGAACGTCGTGCTGTCGGAGGCCGCCTCGTTCGCGGGCCTCAAGCCGGTCTTCGACTTCGAGGCGCCCGACGGCTTCTCGTCGATCGGTTCGATGGCCGCCTACATCCCCGACGGGGTGGACCCGGCGCTGATCCCGGTCGACTACGCCGCGTCCCTCCGGGAGGACGCCGCGATGCACGTCATCGACGCCGACGCGACCTCCGAGGAGTACGGACGCCGCCTCCCCTTCCACGCCGACGTGGTCGACAGCGCCGACGGCGGAGCCCTGCTCACGCTGACCCCGTTGGAGGCGTTCAAGCCGTCGGGCCGCTACGCCGTGCTCATGACCACCGACGTCATCGCCCCCACCGAGGCGATAACCGGGTTGCTGGGCGAGGGGCCGGTTCCCGACGGGCTGGAGGAGCTGGCCGACTACTACGCCGACCTAGTGCGCCTCGCGAAGGTCGAGGTGGGCATCCATCCGCGCGACATCGGGCTGCTGTGGGACTTCCACATCCGCAGCGACGAAGAGACCACCGCGGACCTACGGTCGATGGCTGCGTTCGGGCAGCAGTGGATCGCGGACCACCCGACAACGCCGACGCTGTCGGAGCCCTACCAACTGTACGACCGGACGGCGTTCGACCTGAGCTTCACGGTGCCCCTGTGGCGGGCCGACCGGTTCGATCCCCTGCACCGCGACGCCGACGGCGTGCCCGAGCCGGTGGGTGAGCTGGAGGTCCACGGCTACCTGATGCTCGCGGACAACGTCACCCCCGAGACCCACGCGACCCCCATCCTCTTCGGCCACGGCCTGGGTGTGACCGCCGAGCAGATGCAGCCGACGCTCGCGGGGCTCGACCTGGACGCCGGCCCGTACGCCATCGCCGCCTTCGACTTCGACCTGCACGGGGAGCGCGGCGAGGAGCTCGACGACATCATCGAGCTCACCGGCAACATGAACTTCGAGGGCTTCGCCGCGGCGATGCTCCAGTCGGCGATCGACACCCTCGTCGCCACCGACATGATGAAGACGATGCCGCCGCTGCCGCAGGTCGGCGACGTGGTCACCGACGGCCCGGTGCTGTACCTCGGGCAGTCGATGGGGAGCCTGGTGGGCGTGCTCGCGGCGGCGATCTCCACCGACCTGACCGGCGCGGTCTTCAACGTCGGCGGAGGCGGGCTGAGCAACGTGCTGCGCCACGGCGAGATCGTCGACGTCATCGGCATGCGCGACGCCCTGGAGGTCCTCGTCGCCAACGGCCCGCCGGACGACTTCCCCGCCGACCTCGGCTACGACGTGCTGCTGGTGGTGGGCCAGCCGGGGCTGGACCGCGGCGACCCGATGATCTTCGCCCACCACGTGTTGAAGAACCGGCTCGTGGACGCCCCCGCCCCCGCCGTGCTGCTCCAGGAGAGCACCGGCGACGGCATCATCCCCAACATGATGACCGAGGCGATGGCCCGTCGGATGGAGCTGACCCTCATCGAGCCGATCCAGTTGGGCGCTCCCGGCCTCGAGCGGGCCTCCGCCCCCACCTGCGGATCCCCCGCCACCGGGTTGGCCCAGTTCACCGTCACCGACATCCCCTTCCAGGCGCACCTCGCGTTGGAGGAGGTCCCCGTGCAACGGCAGGTGATGACCTGGTTCGACTCGTTCGTCGACGCGGACCCCGACAACGACGGGAACATCGCGTTCACGAGCTTCGGCCAGGTCAGCGAGTGCCCCTGAGGGTCAGCGGCCCACCGGCGGGGGCTGGGTGCGGCTGAAGACGTAGGTGGTCTCGTCGGACTCGTCCGCAACGAAGCGGTAGCCCAGCTCCGTGTCGAAGTCCTTGATGCCCTCGATCCGGTCGACCCGGTTCTGCACCACCCAGCGCGCCATCGCGCCGCGCGCGGTCTTGGCGAACATCATCAGCGTGCGCGCCTGGCCGTCCTTGACGTCCTTGAACACGGGGGTCACGACCGCCCGCTTCAGCCGGTCCTTCTGCACCGACTTGAAGTACTCGTTGCTGGCGCAGTGGAGGATGCGGGGGTCGTCGTGCCCCTCGGTCAGCTCGTTGATCCGGTCGGCGATCCGGGTGCCCCAGAAGGCGTACAGCGTCTTGCCGCGGGTGTTGCTCAGCTTCGTACCCATCTCCAGCCGGTAGGGCTGCATCAGGTCGAGCGGGCGGAGCAGGCCGTACAGCCCCGACAGGATGCCCACGTGGTCCTGGGCGTAGGCGAGGTCCTCGGCGCCCAGCTGCTTCACATCGAAGCCGACGTACGTCTGCCCCGCGAAGCTGAAGATCGCCTGGCGCGCGTTGGCCTCCGTGAAGGGCAGCTCGAAGTCCTGGAAGCGCTGGTGGTTCAGCTCGGCGAGCTTGTCGCTCAGCTTCATCAGCTTCTTGAGGCTGCGGGTCGACAGCGCGCGGGTGCGCTTGCTGAGGACGGCGATGTCCTTGTCGAAGTGGGGCTGGCTGTGGCCGACGTCGGGGACCAGTGGGCCCTCGGTCAGCATCTTGGCGGGCGACAAAAGGGTGAACATGCGCCGAACGCTACTCGACCAGGGTGACGGTGTCCCCTTCGACGGCGACCGTGATCGTGGCCGAGTTGTTGGAGAGGTCGAGCTCCGGAATGTTGCCGTCGGGGTTCAGGGTCACCACGAGGTTGTAGGTGCCGTCGGGGGTGTCGGTGATGTCGACCCACTGGCAGGCGAGGCCCGCGCCGTAGATGTCCATGCAGCCGACGCCCACGCCCTGGTTGGAGCAGGTGTAGTAGCCGCAGCTGCTGCCGTACTCGTCGGCCAGCTCCTGGTCGTAGGTGCCCGAGTCCAGCAGGCAGAAGCCGTTCTTGTGGCCCGTGGCGGCGGGGCTGCCCGACAGCGGGTCCAGCAGGGCGTAGTCGGCGTAGTCCTCGTAGTGGTAGTGGCCGTGGCACTCGTCCCAGTGGAAGTAGGGGCCGGGGGGCACGCCCAGGACCATGTCGGCGGTGCCGATGTTGCCGACCTGGGTGCCGAACCGGAGCACCTTGCGCACGCCCGTGCCGTCCACGCAGCCCTCGGCCACGAGGCAGTTGTCATCGCCGACGTCGATGTAGTCGATGCTGATCGTCTCGCCCAGGTACTCGGCGCCGGGGATGATGTCGGGGAGGTTGGGGCAGGACTCGGGATCGCTGGGCTTCAGCCCGGTGTTGCCGCCGACGCAGAGGCCGCACTCGTCCAGCTCCGCGGTGCCGCCGCAGTCGCCGTTGCAGTCGAGGGACTCGCCCGCGGCCAGACCGGTGGTGCCTCCGCTGCACTGACCGCAGCCGTCCAGCGCCGCGTAGCCGCCCCACACGCCGGCGCAGTCCCGGTCGCAGACGCCGCCGGGGGCATGGAAGCTCTGCACGACGCCGCCCGCGGCGGGGTTGAGGTCGTCCCAGAAGGGAGCCAGCAGGGCCGGGTCGATGAGGTTGTTGGGCAGGGGCGAGTTGTCGTAGCCGGGCACGTCGCCCGCGCCGAAGGCGAGCAGCCCGTTGGAGCTCAGCTGCACGCTGTCGTAGCCCGCGCCGAAGAAGCCGAACTCGAACGGCAGGTCCACCGTGATGACCTCGTCGTCCGCGAGCTCGTGCGTGGTGCCGACGTGGAGCAGCGAGTTCCAGGCGTACAGGGGGGCGTCGATCGCGGTGACGTCGTAGGGGTCGTCGCCGCTGCCGGGCCAGTCCAGCAGCGTGTTGAGGTTGGACATAGGCCAGCCGTCGTTGATCGCCAGCGTCTGGCCGACCTCGCCCCCCTCGGCCTGGAGCCCGACGGTGGCGGAGGCGTCGAAGACCTCCTGGTCGGCGTAGCGGAGCAGGATGGAGCCATCCAACTGCAGCTCGACCGACACGTTGAAGGGGTCGCCGTTGCCGCTGTAGTGGGGCACGCCGCCCCACTGGATGATGAACCGCTCCTGGTCGCCGGTGGGGCACTGGTCGCAGACGTCGGGGCGACCGTCGGCGTCCCAGTCGGCGGGCCAGGCGGGCTGCAGGTCGGTGGTGCCGCCGACGCAGTCGCTGCATCCGTCCACCCAGGCGGTGCCGAAGCAGACGCCGGCGCAGTCCTGGTTGGCGTTTCCGCCGGCGCAGACGCCGCACTCGTCGGTGTCGTTGGTGGCGCAGTCGGGCTCGACGTCGTCGCCGTTGGTGACGTAGCCGTCGACGCCCTCGCAGAGCGTGACGGGGAAGCCCGGATCGCCGAGGCCGTCGCCGTCCACGTCCACGTAGTAGACGTCGTCGCACTCCTCTTCGCCGGGCGTGGGATCGCCGCCGATGTTCCCTTCGCCCGGACAGGCGGTCAGGAGCGGAAGCAAAGCGAAGACGAAGAGGGTGTTCCGGGGCATTGCGGCGGACTGTACCACCGCGATGGGGACCGCAAACGGGGCGGCTACGGCCCGAGGACAGTGACCGCGTTGCCGTCGAGGATCACGGTCGCCGTGGCCGTGTTGTTGGTGGCGTCCATCTCGGCGATGTTCCCGTCGGGGTTGAGCGTGACGTTCACCTGGTAGGTGCCGTTGGAGACGTCGGTGATGTCGATCCACTGGCAGGTCAGGAACGCGGTGTAGGTGTCCTGGCAGCCGACCCCGATGCCCTGGTTGCTGCAGTCGAACTCGGTGCAGTCGTTCCCCGCCTCCACGGCCATGTCGTAGTCGTAGTAGCCGGTGTCCATGAGGCACCAGCCGTTCTTGTGCCCAGCGGCCGCGGACAGGCCGGTGGAGGGGTCCAGGAGCGCGTAGTCGGCGTAGTCCTCGTAGTGGTAGTGGCCGTGGCAGGAGTCCCAGAAGAAGCCGGGACCGGGGGGCACGCCGAGCAGGTAGTCGGCGGTACCGATGTTGCCCACCATCGTGCTGAAGCGGAGCACCTTGCGGATGCCGGTTCTGTCGACGCAGCCCTCGGCGATGAGGCAGCTGTCGTCGGCGATGTCCACGTAGTCGACGTACAGCGAGGTGGTGAGGGCGCCCTGGTCGGCGACGAAGTCCGGCAGCGCAGGGCAGTCGCCGGGATCGGACTCGCTCAGGCCGGTGGTGCCGCCCACGCACACGCCGCAGACATCCTCGAACGCGGTGCCGCCGCAGCCGTCGACCTGGGCGAGGTCGCCCCACGTGCCGGTGCAGTCGGCGGTGCAGTCGCCGGCGGGCCGGTGGTACGTGCGGATCGTGCCGCTCTGGGTCGGATCCAGGTCCTCCCAGAAGGGAGCCACGAGGCCGGGCGGGTTGCTGGTGGGGAGGTCGAGGTTGTTCCAGCCGGGGAAGAAGCCCGTGCCGAAGACGAGGGCGCCGTTGTCCGTGATCGAGACGTCGGCGAAGGGCTGGCCCATCAGCGGGAACAGGAACGACAGCTCGACGTCGGCCCGGTCCTCGTCGCCGATCGTGACCGCGGTGCCGAGCTGGGCGAGCGAGTTGTAGCCGTACGCGGGGGCGTCGATCGCTTCGACGTCGTACAGCCCCGCGGCGCCGGGCCAGGTGGCGCGGTACCCGTCGGCGGTCAGGATCGAGGCGTCGCTGGCGATGGTCTGGCCGAGCAGCCCGTCGGCGCGCTGGATGCCGACCGTCGGCGTCGCCACGAACGGGATCATGGTTCCGTAGCGGAAGACCACGTCGCCCATGGGGCTGAGCTCCGCCTGGAAGGTGTAGGGGCCGCCCGCGGTGTCGTCGAAGGCGGCGACGTCGCTCCACTCGACGATGAACCGGTCGGGTCCGTCGGCGGGGCACTGGTCGCAGACGTCGGGGCGGCCGTCGCCGTCCCAGTCGTCGGTGGTGGGGGTCGGGGTCAGGCCCGTCGTGCCGCCCACGCAGAAGCCGCAGGCGTCAGCGTAGGCCGAGCCGCCGCAGACCCCGGGGCAGTCCGTGACCTAGTCGCAGCCGTCGTCGTCGTCGGTGGAAGCGTCGTCATCGTCCTCGACGGTGTCGTCGTCGTCCTGCTTGGAGGCGCGTCGTCGTCGTCGGTGGAAGCGTCGTCATCGTCCGAGCCGAACGGATCGTCGTCGTCACCGACCGGGTCGTCGTCGCCCGAGCCGTTCCACTGGGCCTCAATGTCGTTGAAGCTCGACCCGCAGGCAGCCAGCAGCAACACCATCGCTGCGGCGAGCGCGGTCGAAGAGATCGCCTTGAACATCCGAAACCTCCCAGCCCCAGGGAGAAAGATGTTAACACTAGGTCAAGTATGTCAACAAATTGTTAATGACTCTGTATATCAACCAGCCCATCGAGCTGGTCGGCCAGCGCCTCGTCGCCCAGGAGCGCGCGCGCCCAGTCGTGGCGGCGGGCCTCGACGCGCACGCCCAGGCCGTCCGCGAGGCGGTTCATCCAGCTGAACAGGCAGACCACCTGGACGATGTCGTGGATGGCGGCGGCGTCGAAGCCGGCGTCCCGAAGGGGGGCGTGATCGGCCGACGTCGTACGGCCCGGCCAGAGCGTCAGGTCGGTGGCGAACGTCGCGAGGGCCCGGTCGGCGGGCTCCAGCGAGGCGAGGGCCTCGGCGATGGCGGGTCGGGCGCGGGTGCGGCCGTGGTCGATGAAGAGTTCGCCGGCGTGGCGGAGCGCGGGGACGAGGGCGCACACCACCCCCTCGTCCATGCCGTGAGCACGCAGCGCCGCCGCGTGGTGAACCATTCAGTAGAAGCAGTCGTTGAGCGCCGAGACCGACGTCGCGATCAGCTCCTCCCGTCGTCGCCCCAGGGTCGATCCGCCGAACGACACCGCCATGTTCGCCTGCATCACCGCCTGCAGCGCCTTGGGGGCCACGAGCATGCAGGAGACCACCTCGGGCAGGTTCCCGTCCGAGCTGATCCAGCGCTTGAGGCCGCGCATCAGCTTGTCGTCGGGCTCCGGCAGATCGATCCACACCATCGGCGGGGACCCTACAATGCGGCCGATGACGGCGTCGCCCCCCAACGAACTGCGCAGCGCGCACGGCCATCGATCCGTCGCTCACCTCAAGGACCACTGGTACGTGCTGTGCACCTCCAGCGAGCTCCGCACCCGCCCGCTGGCGCGCACGCTGATGGGCACGCCGCTGGTGCTCTTCCGCAACGCCAACGGCGAGCCCGGCGCTCTGCTGGACCGCTGCCCGCACCGCAACGTGCCCCTGTCGATGGGGTCGGTGGAGGGCGCCGAGTTGCAGTGCGGCTACCACGGCTGGCGGTTCGACACGGCCGGCACCTGCACCACCGTGCCGGGCCTGTGCGGCGACCCCGTCGACCGCGCCCGCAACGTGGCGTCCCACGCCTGCAAGGAGCAGGACGGCTGGGTCTGGGTCTGGGGCGAGCCGGACAGCGAGCCGACCCGCGAGCCCTACCACCCCAAGGCCGCGGGCCTGAAGGGCTACACCGAGGTGCGACGCACGGTCGACTTCGAGGCGACCCTGCACGCAACCATCGAGAACGCCCTGGACGTGCCCCACACCGCGTTCCTGCACAAGGGACTGTTCCGCGGCGGGCGCGAGCCGGTGGAGATCCGCGCGGTCGTCACCCGCGGCGCCGACGGCGCCCAGGTGCAGTACCTGGACGAGCCCCGCCCCCCCGGCCTCGCCGCCAAGCTGCTGTCTCCGTCCGGGGGTGTGGTCACGCACTACGACCGGTTCTGGATGCCCTCGATCAGCGAGGTCGAATACAACATCGGCACCGAGAACCACCTCGTCACCACCGGCATCTGCACGCCCGTAGACGACTTCCACACCCGCATCTACGCCCACGTCGCCTTCAAGCTGCGCCTCCCCGGCTGGCTCGTGGCGCCTGTCCTCCAGCCGATCGTGATGAAGATCTTCAACCAGGACGCCTGGGTGCTCCGCGAGCAGACCGCGGCGTCCGAGCGCTGGGACGGCGAGGTCTACACCTCGACCGAGCTGGACCTCATGGGTCCCCAGGTCTGGCGCCTCATGCGACGAAGCCAGCAGGGCCGCCCCGCCGAGGACGACGACTGGTCCAAGGAAGTGCGCCTCCGGGTGTGAGCCGGCTGCGAGACATCGTCGACGCTGCCCGAGGCGACGTGCCCTGCGCCGTCGTGCTGGCGGGGCCGGACGGCGAAGAAGCGTGGGCCGCGGGGGAGCCCGTCGACGAGCCTCAGTTCATCGGGTCCGTCACCAAGGTCGTCGTCGCCACCGCGGTCGTGCGGCTCGCCCACCTGGGGTACCTCGACCTCGATGACCGCACCCGCGCGCTCCTGGCGCACCGCGTCGGGGGCTCCTTCGCCTACTCCGGGGCCGGCTACGAGGAGCTCGGCCGCCTCGTCGCCGACGCCGCCACTCTGCCGCTGCCCATGGCGATCCACGACCACGTGCTCATGCCCTGGAGCCTCGTGCGATCCGGCTTCCCCACCCGCGCGCTGCGGCCCCCCGAGCTGCCGGAGACCGCGTTCGCGGCCGGCGGACTGCGCTCCACCGCCCGGGAGCTGGCGCGCTTCGGGCTTCGCCACCTGAGCGACCCGATCTACGCGGTGATGCAGGAGCGGCAGGGCGACGCGGGGGCCCTCGCCGACGGCATGGGGCTGGGCTGGATGATCGATGACTTCGACGGCACGAAGGTGCTGCGCCACGGGGGCCACGTCGCCGACCGGTCGGCGATCCTCGCGGCGATCCCGAGCCTCGGGACGAGCCTCGCCGTGCTCTGCGGCCCCGAGCGGGAGGCCGGCGTCATCTGGGGCGCGGTGATGCGCGAGCGGCTGGGGCTCATCCAGCCCTGACCGATCGGGCAGGGCCGACTGCCCACCCGGGTCGTAGGCCGAACCGGGGCCGGCTCCTAGCCTTGTTCGCATGAGCACCAAGACCCCTTCCCTGTCCGCGATCTCCGACTCCCTGGCCGACGCTGTCGAAGCCGCCGCCCCCTTCGTGGTGGGCGTGCGCACCGGCCGTCGGCGCGCCACCGGCATCTCCGTCGGCGGCGGCGAGGTCGTCACCTCCGCCCACGCCCTGCGCCACTCCGGCGGCTCCGTGTCGGTGCAACTGGCCGACGGCACCGTCGCCCCCGCCGAGCTCCTCGGAGGCGATCCCGCCACCGATCTCGCCCTCCTCCGGGTCAACGCCGAAGGCCTCGAGGCCGCCCCCTGGGCCGACGCCGACGCCGGCCCCCGGGTCGGGCACCTCGTGCTCGCGGTCGGCCGGCCCGGCGACAGCGCCCGCACCACCCTGGGCGCCGTCTCGGCCCTCGGCGGCGCCTGGCGCTCCCGCCACGGCGGCTCGATCGACAGCTACATCGACGTCGACGGCGCGCTCCCGGGCGGCTTCTCCGGCGGTCCCCTGATCGACGGCGGGGGCGCGTTCCTGGGCCTCAACACGTCGCGCCTGACCCCCGGCGGGACGACGATCCCGGCCTCCACCGTGCTCCGCGTCGCCGCCGCCATCCGCGAGCGGGGCGACCTCAAGCGCGGCTGGCTCGGCGTCGTCATCCAGGCCACGGAGCTGCCCGAGGGGACGGACGCCGACTACAGCGCGGGGCTGCTGATCACCGGCGTGGCGGGCTCGAGCCCGGCGGCCGAGGCGGGGGTCGTCTCCGGAGACGTGCTGCTGGCCATCGACGGCGCGGCGACGACGTCGTTCGCCGATCTCGCCGCCGCCCTCGCGGGCCGCATCGGCGACGAGGTTCCGCTGACGGTGCTCCGCCACGGGACCCGCACCGAGCTGAGCGCGACCGTGGGGGAACGCCGCCGACGGCGCGCCTGCTAGGGCGTCAGAGGCGCCTGCACGGAGCTGGCTCCGCCCCCGAACGAACCCAGCGACAAGGAGAAGCTCGGGCTGCTGCTGACGCCTCCCCCGGGGCCGCTGCAGCCGCCCATGCTCTCCTTGTAGGCCGTCATCGCGATGCCCGTGAAGATCGTCGTCTGCGACGGGCCCGAACAGCTCCCCAGGCCCGCGGGGGCCGACAGCTTGAAGGTGCCGCTCTCGACGTACCAGGAGGGGCTCCCCAGCGGGAACGGGTTGGGCCGGGACTCCAACGGCCACTCCGGGTGGAGGTGCTGCTGTCCGTAGTTGTAGCTGCGGAAGGTCTCCTTGACGGAGAAGCCGCCGCTGGCCCCGCCGGCGCCGCCCGGCAGCTTGAACAGCGTGATGCCCGCGTTGACGCCGCCGCCCACGAACAGCACGTCCGCCGTCGTGGAGCCGAGGTCGTTCTTGGCGGTGCCCAGGTAGGCCTTGCCGGTCACCTTCGCCATCGCCGGCAGCGACAGCCCGATGTTGGTCGACGGCCCCTCCCACTTCAGCGGCTCGTACCCCAGCTGGCCGTAGATGATCCGCATCACCCGCTGCAGCGCCATGAGCCCGAAGGTCAGGTCGATCGCCGTGTGCAGGATCACCGTGATCGCGATCGCCGTGCTCATCGAGATCAGCGTGAAGGCGCCGTTGGGATCCATGTAGTGGACCGGGTCGCCGCGGCCGTAGACGTAGCGGTTGAGGGTCAGCGGCGCCTGGAGGCCGCCGCCGATGGGATCCCGACTCAGGAACCGCCCCGAGGCGGGCTCGTACCAGCGCGCCAGCGCGTACTGCATGCCGGTGGCGTCGTCGCGGAGGAAGCCCGTGAAGCCCAGCGGCACGTCCGCGGTGCCGACGCGGTCGATCTCGTTGCCCCAGGCGTCGTACTCCCACGTGTCAGTGAGCACGCCGAGGTCGTCGGTCAGCCCCCGGAGGGTGCCCAATCGATCCGTGTGGGCGGTGTAGACGTCGGCCCCGTCGTAGACCTGCAGCAGCTGGTCGTGGCCGTAGACGAACAGCTGGAGCACCGTCGACGTCACCGGGTCGTAGGTCGCCGCCAGCTTCGGGTTGTCGCCGGAGCGGTCCCACAGGTACCGGGTCTCGATCCCATCCTCGGTGCGCGCCACGAGCAGGCCGTCGACGTCGTAGGTGTAGTCGACCGTCGGGAACGCGACCCCCGAGGCGCCCGCCAGCCGGGTCCCCTCCCACGCGAGGTCGAGCTGATCGCCGTCGTTGCGGCCGGTGATGCGGCCGGTGGTGTCCGAGCCGTAGGTGGTGGCGCCGCGGCTGCTGAGCCGATCGAGGGCGTCGTAGGCCCAGGTCTGGGGCACGCCGTCGAGCATCGCTGAGGCCACGTTGCCGCCGCCATCCCAGGTCCACGTGTCGGTGTAGGGGAGCGACCCGGTGCGCGCCACGCCCGCCAGTTGGCCGGGCACGTCGTAGGTGTAGGTCTCGGTCGAGCCGCCCAGGTCGACCATGGTCACGAGCTCGCCGCCGACCCAGGTGTACTGCCACTCCAGCTGCGTGACCGACACGGGATCGGTGTGCTCGATCGCCGTCAGCCGCGCCTGCGCGTCGTGGAAGAAGTCGGTCCCCGTGCCGTTGGCGTGGTCGATCGACTCGATGCGGCCGGCGGTGTCGTAGCCGAAGACGATGGACCCCCCGTCGGGGTCGGTGACCTCGGTGAGGTGCCCGGTGGGGTCGTAGGTAAACGAGACCACCTCGGTGGAGGAGCCGACCTCGACGCTGCGCTCGGCCAGCAGCCCGCTGGAGTCGAACGTGTAGCCCAGGGCAGATCCATCCGGCTCGGTGATCGAAGCCAGCCGGCCGCCCGAGTCGTAGGTGTAGTCGGTGGTGCCGCGCCCATCCACGACCGTGGCGCGGCGCCCATCGGCGAGGTACGTCAGGTCGTAGGTGCTGCCGATCGGGAGCACCTTCTGGGTGACCCGGCCGAGGTCGTCGTAGGTCCACGTCGTCAGCCCGCCGTCGCCGTCGGTGCGCCCGGTGGGGAGGCCGTTGGCGTCGTAGCTCCACGTCTCGAACGTAGTCGCGTTGGCCCCCAGCGACGTGGTGCGGTCGTTCAGGTCGTAGGTGGCGTTGTAGGTCGCGCCCGCGGGCGGCACGTACGAGGTGAGGTTGCCTCGGTCGTCGTAGGCGTAGGTCCAGACGTTGGTCAGCGGGTCGGTCACCGACGTCATGCGTCCGGCGAGGTCGTAGTCGGGCGAGAAGACGCGGCCCAGCCGGTCGGTGTTGGTCGTCGGGCGGCTGGAGGCGGCCCAGTCCAGCACCGTGGTCGTCTGCTCGGGCGTGCCCGCGCCGTACGTCAACGAGCTCTGGCGGCCGGCCGTGTCGTAGCCGTACTCCTGGATGTTCCCGAGCGAGTCGTTGACCGCCGTGATGCGCCCCGCGGCGTCGTACTCGTAGGTCCAGCTCATCGGCCCGATGGTCGAACTGACCGGCAGACCGCGCTCGTCGCGGGTGATGGAGGCGCTCCGGCCGGCCTCGTCCGTCAGGGTCAGGAGCCGCCCCGCTTCGTCGTACGTCGCCGCGGAGGTGGAGCCGTCGGGGCCCGTGATCTCGGTGATTCGCCCCGCCGCGTCGTAGGTGTTGGTGGTGGTCAGTCCGGCCGGGTTGCTCTCGCTCAGCAGCCGCCCCTCGGCGTCGTACGTGAACGTCATCGCGGAGCCGTCCTCGTACGTCGACGAGGTGATGTTGCCGTGCGCGTCGTACTCGAACGTGGTCGTGCTGCCTAACGGGTCGGTCGTCGTCAGCCGCCGGCCGAACAGGTCGTAGGTGTGGCTGGTCGAGTTCCCCTCTGGATCGATCACCTCGGCGACCTTGCCGTTGGCCGTCCGCACGATGCTGGTCGTCGCTTCGTCCGCGCTCCCGAACGCCGCCACCCGCTCCGTCATGCGGCCGACCGAGTCGTAGTCGAACGTCGCCTCGATGCCGAGCGGGTCCGTCAGGGTGCTCAGCTGCCCGCCGGGGGTGTAGGTGTAGGTGGTGGACTGGCCCTCGGCGTCGGTCCACGAGGTCATCTTGCCGTCGCCGTTGTAGAGCCAACTCTCGCTGTCGCCGGCGTTGTTGGTCATGGCGCTGAGGCGCCCGCCGGTGCTCCGGATCATCGTCAGGGTCTCCCCTTCGGGGTTGGTGATCCCGGTGATGTTCTGGTTGCCGTCCAGCGCGATGTCGCGGGTCAGCGGCGTGCCGCCGACCGTCACAGTCTCGCTCGTGCGGTTGCCGCTGCTGTTGTAGGTGAACGTCTCGACCGTGCCCGTGGGGTGGTTGACCGAGGTGCGGTTGCCG
Source organism: Pseudomonadota bacterium (assembly GCA_024229515.1). GTDB lineage: Bacteria > Myxococcota_A > UBA796 > UBA9615 > UBA9615 > JAAESI01. The sequence continues at coordinate 20,165 of JAAESI010000040.1, forward strand.
TTGCCGTCGTAGCCGTAGGTGGTGACCTCGCCGAGAGCGTCGGTCTCGGTCAGGACCTTGCCCTCGTCGTCGTACGTCAGCTGGGTGGTGTTGCCGAGGCGGTCGGTGACGACCTCGGTCTGGTTGGCCAGGTCGTGGCTGAAGAGCACACAGACGTCGTCCTGATCGCACTGCTCGACGAGCCGGCCGTCCTCATCGTAGACGTTGCGGGTCACGACGGTGCCGTCGGGGGCGACCACGCGCTCGATCAGGTGGGCGAACTGGTCGTGATAGATGAACTGGGTGACGGCCCCCTCCCGGTCGGTGACCGAGATGAGGTTGTCGTTGGCGTCGTACTCGTAGGTGATGACCTCGCCCGCGGGGTCGGCGATCTCCGTGATGAGGCCGTTGCTCCGGGTGAACGAGATCGACTGGCCGGAGCTGGCGGTCACGCCCGAGTCGGACACGGTCATCGAGTTGCCGTGGGGATCGGTGATGGACTGGAGCCCGTCGGGGCCGGCGATGATCTCGGTGCCGTCGGGCCAGGTGATCTCGTACAGATCGGGGTCGTACAGCTCGATGTTGCCCAGGTCCCACAGCTCGCCGCCGCCCTGCTCGAACAACGTCGGGCCCCAGCCGATCGGCGTGATGGTCGAGCCCGGGGTGCTGATGGGGGTGTAGGCGACGGTGGCGTAGGGGCCGAAGACGTCGGCGATCGGGTCGAACAGGAAGTACTCCCGCACGCCGCCGCCGAGATCGAGCGTGACGATGCGGTCCTCGGGGGAGCCGTACTCGGTGCAGAGGAAGCCGCAGCTGGTCTCGACCCAGCCCTCGAAGCCCTCAACGAGCCCCTTCTCGGTCTTGATGGAGGCGAGGTCGAGGGTCCAGCCGTAGCCGAAGTCACCCCGGGCGCCGCGCCGGCGGCTGTCGTAGGTGCGGGTGACCTGCATCGGGATGCCGACGCTCTGCACGAACAGGTCCTCGAACCCGATGGTGAACAGACCCGGGGCCGCCTGGCCGGTGATCTCGAGCTCGACGCTGGTGGAGACGACGCCTCCGCCGGAGCCGACCGCGTTCAGGGTCAGCGTGTACCAACCCTCCGCGAACAGGGTGGGGTCGATCTCGCCGATGACGCTGGAGGTGACCTCCGTGGTGCCGGTGCCCGCCTCGACCGCCTCGCCGCCCTCGGGGGTGAGGGTGACGTACCACTCGATGAGATCGCCGCCGTCGGTCACGGTGCCGACGATGTCAGTGAGCCAGTCGATGGTGTCGTTGTCACTGGGCGAGCTGATGCTGACGGTCGGGGGCGTCGTGTCCGACGGGTCGAAGACGTAGAAGGGCAGGTAGGCCTGGTCGATGTTGCCGGCCCCGTCGTTGGCGGTGGCGACGGCGAGGTGCTCGCCCGCGGTGCTGGGCGCGGTCCACGTGCCGATGCCGCTGGACAGGGTGACGGCGACGGAGTCGACCTCCAGCTCCAGGGTGGGCACGGAGGTGTCGTCGGTGGCGCTGACCGTGAAGGTGACGACGTCGTTGATGTCGGCGGACGGTGAGGGCAACATCAGCAGGGTGACGACGGGGTCGGTCTCGTCGGTGTCGCAGGCATCCCCGATGCCGTCGCCGTCGCCGTCGGACTGGTCCGGGTTGGGGACGTCGATGCAGTTGTCGACGCAGTCCCCGACCTCGTCCAGATCCGCGTCGGGGAAGCCGTTGTCGCCGATGCCGTCGCAGTCGTTGTCGGCGCCGTCGCAGACCTCCGGGTTGCCCGGGTAGCTGTCGGGATCGAGGTCGTCGCAGTCGTCGTCGCTGTTGCCGGGGATGCCGTCGGGGCCGCACGAGGTGACGAGGTCGCCGTCGACGTCGGAGTCCTCGTCGATGAGGAGGTCGCAGTCCTGGTCGACGCCGTCGCAGACCTCGGGGGCGCCGGTGAAGATGGTGATGTCGTCGTCGTCGCAGTCGGTCAGGGAGGTCTCGCCGTCGCCGTCGCTGTCGACGTACTCCTCGAAGGTGAGGTTGAAGGTGCCGACCTCGGACCCGTTGCCGTGCACGAGCACGATGTAGGTCTGGCCGAGGATCGAGGTGAAGGCGACCTCGGAGGTGCCGCCGGAGCAGCCGGGGCCGTCGTCGTTGGCGGTGTCGCAGAAGAAGCCGGTGCACTGGCCGGAAAACGCGCTGATCTTGGTGTCGAAGTCGGCGTCGTCGCAGGTCGACAGCACGACGTCGCCGCCCTGGCCGGTGAAGCTGTACCAGACGCCGGGGGCGGTGACGGTGACCGACTGGCAGGTGAAGGCGCCGTCGTAGGTGGCGCCGTCGGTGGTGCCGTAGTTGACCGAGCCGGCGGTGATCGCCTGGGCGTCGAAGCAGGAGTCGTTGCACAGGTCGGGCGTGAACGGGTTGCAGTCGTTGTCGATGTTGTCGGCGCAGACCTCGGTCTCGAACATCGAGATGCTGTCGTCCAGGTCGGCGCAGTCGGTGACGTCGGGGTCACCGTCGTTGTCGTCGTCGGGGTCGAAGCAGTCGGGGGAGTCGTCACCGTCGGTGTCGGTGAAGCCGTCGGCGACGAAGCCGTCGCAGTCGTCGTCCACGCCGTCGCAGGTGACCGGGGCGCCGGTGTAGATGGAGGCGTCCGCGTCGTTGCAGTCGGTGGTGTCGGGGTCGAGGTCGTTGTCGTCGTCCCCATCGATGCAGTCGGGCTCGGAGTCACCGTCGAAGTTGCTGAACGTGTCGACGAGGCTCCCATCGCAGTCGCTGTCGATGTCGTCGCAGAGCTCGGGGGCGCCGTTGTAGATGGTGTCGTCGGCGTCGTTGCAGTCGGTGGTGTCGGCGTCGAAGTCGTTGTCGTCGTCCAGGTCGACGCAGTCGGGTTCGAGGTCGCCGTCGAAGTTGTCGAAGCCGTCGATCAGGGAGCCGTCGCAGTCGCTGTCGGTGCCGTCGCAGAGCTCGGTCGCACCGGTGTAGACGGCGGCGTTGGTGTCGTCGCAGTCGGTGACGTCGGGGTCGAGGTCGTTGTCGTCGTCGGGGTCGGTGCAGTCGGGATCGAGGTCCCCGTCGAAGTCGTCGAAGCCGTCCACCAGGCTGCCGTTGCAGTTGGAGTCGATGGCGTCGCAGGACTCGGGGCAGGTGGTGCAGATGCTGGCGTCGGCATCGTTGCAGTCGGTGGTGTCGGGGTCGGAGTCGTTGTCGTCGTCCAGGTCGATGCAGTCGGGCTCCAGATCGCCGTCGAAGTTGTCGAAGCCGTCCACGAGCGAACCGTCGCAGTCGTTGTCGACGCTGTCGCAGAGCTCGGGGGCGCCGGTGAAGATCGAGGGGTCCAGGTCGGCGCAGTCGGACGTGTCGGGGTCGAGGTCGCCGTCGTCGTCCAGGTCGATGCAGTCGGGCTCGAGGTCGCCGTCGGTGTTGGTGAAGGAGTCGACGAGGCTTCCGTTGCAGTCGCTGTCGACGGCGTCGCAGGACTCGGGGGCGCCGGTGTAGACGGTGTCGTCGTTGTCGTTGCAGTCGGTGGCGGCGGTCTCGCCGTCGTTGTCGTCGTCCAGATCGGCGCAGTCGGGGATGCCGTTGCTGTCGACGTCGGCTTCGCCGTCGAGGATGTCGCCGTCGCAGTCGCTGTCGACCAGGTCGCAGGACTCGGGGGCGCCGGTGTAGACGGACGGGCTGGTGTCGTCGCAGTCGGTGGTGTCGGGGTCGCCGTCGCCGTCGTCGTCCAGATCGATGCAGTCGGGTTCGGCGTCGCCGTCGAGGTTGGCGAAGCCGTCCACCAGCGAGGTGTCGCAGTCGCTGTCGACGCTGTCGCACAGCTCTGGAGCGCCGGTGAAGATCGCGGGATCGGTGTCGTCGCAGTCGGTGGTGTCGGGGTCGAGGTCGTTGTCGTCGTCCAGGTCGATGCAGTCGGGTTCGGCGTCGAGATCGACGTTGTCGAAGCCGTCGACCAGGGAGCCGTCGCAGTTGCTGTCGACGGCGTCGCAGGACTCGGGGGCGGCGGGGTAGACGGTGGGGTCGTCGTCGTCGCAGTCGTCGTCCGCGTTGCCCGCGATCCCGTCGGGGCCGCAGACGGTGGTCAGGTCGCCGTCCGAGTCGAGGGCGCAGGGCTCGGGGGCGCTGTCGTCGTCGTCGTCGTCGGAGCTGTCGTCGTCGTCATCGTCGTCGTCGTCGTCGTCGTCGGAACTGCTGTCGTCGTCGTCGGAACTGCTGTCGTCGTCATCGGAGCTGTCGTCGTCGTCGTCGTCCGCCGAGTCGTCGTCATCGGAGCTGTCGTCGTCGTCGCTGGAGTCGTCGTCGTCCGAGCTGTCGTCGTCATCGGTGGCGTCGTCGTCGTCGTCATCGGCGCTGTCGTCGTCGTCGCTGGAGTCGTCGTCGTCGGAGCTGTCGTCGTCGTCGACCGTGTCGTCGTCATCGACGGAGGCGGTGGCGTCGTCATCGTCCGGGTCGGGGCAGCCGGCCAGCAGCACGAGCGAGAGGCTCAAGAGCGCAGCGCGGAGAAGAGAGAGGGCGTGAGGGGCCACAGCGGTCCTGTTCGACGACGGTTGGGCTACCATATTGCCCCGGATCGCCCAGCGCGGGGTGGTGATCCTCAGCCCCTCGCAACGGGAATACGGCGGGGTCAGACCCTGCCCCTTTCCCTTTCCCCGGCAGGGTTCGGGGGCCCCGCAGACGTGCTAGTGGTCCCACGATGAACGCACCCCGTCGTCCCTTCCCCGGCGCCTCGCGCGCCACCCGCCTCGCCCGCGGGCGCCAGCACATGCCCATGGGGGTCGCGGAGAACTACCGCTACTGGGGCGACGACGAGACGATCTTCGTCGACACGATGAAGGGCGGCACGATCACGGACTTCGACGGCAACACGTACGTCGACTTCCGGCTCGGCTACGGCCCGATCATCCTGGGCTACCGCGACGAGCGCGTGGACGCCGCCGTGGTCCAGACGATCACGGAGCAGGGCACGGTCTGCGGGTTCAGCGGCGAGCTCGAGGTCGAGGTCATCGAGACGCTCAAGACGATGTGCCCGAACATCGAGAAGCTCCGGTTCGCCAACTCGGGGACCGAGGCGGTGATGGGGGCGGTGCGGGTGGCCCGGGGGTTCACGGGGCGCGACCGGATCATCCAGGTCGAGGGCGGCTTCCACGGGCTCTACGACGAGATGATGTGGAAGTCGGACCTGGAGGGCTGGGACGGCACCGGCGAGCCCGCGGTCATCCCCTTCGGCAAGGGCATCCCGGCGAGCTCCCGCACGCTCAGCGGGTTCGTTCCGTTGAACGACTGCGACGCGCTCGATCGGGCCTTCGAAGAGGCTCGGGGTGAGGTCGCGGCGGTGGTGCTGGAGCCGATCCAGGGCAACGCGGGTTCGATCGCTTCGACCGACGCCTACATGGCGCACCTGAAGGCGGCCTGCGAGCGGCACGGCGCGCTGCTGATCATGGACGAGGTCAAGACCGGCTTCCGCGTCGCCCCCGGCGGCGTGCAGGAGCTGTACGGCGTGCACGCGGACATGACGACCTACGCCAAGGCGATGGGCAACGGCTACCCGGTGGCGGCGTTCGGGGGGCGGGCGGACGTCATGGACGTCATCTCGTTCGAGGCTGGCGGGGTCGTCCACGGCGGCACGTACACGGCGAACCTCATCGGGCTGAGCGCGGCGGCGGCGACGCTGAAGATCCTGGCGACAACGGACGCCCTGGCGACGTGCGACCGCGTCGGCGCGGCGATCCAGGAGGTCCTGAGCTCGGTGTTCACGAAGTTCGACCTGGAGCACCAGTTCGCGGGCCCGCCGGCGATGTTCGGGGTGCACCTGGGGAGCCACGTGCCGACCAACTACCGCGACTGGAAGAAGACGCAGTCGGCGCTGTACGAGGCGTTCGCGAAGAACCTGATTCGGAACGGGTTGATGCTCGAGCCGGACTCGCGGGAGCCGTGGTTCCTGTGCGAGGCGCACGCGTCGGTGGACCTGACGTGGCTCGAGGAGATCGCCACCCGATCGATGGCGGACGCGTTGGGGCGGTAGGCAGGGAGAGGGTCACAACCGGCGGGCACATCGGCGATGTGCGCCTGTACTGAGCGCCACCGCGCTCGCAGCTCGACCACATCGGCGATGTCCGCCAGGACTGAGCGCTCCGGCGCTCGCAGCTCGACCACATCGGTGATGTCCGCCAGTACTGAGCGCTCCGCCGCTCGCAGCTCGACCACATCGGCGATGTCTGCCGGTACTGAGCGCTCCGGCGCTCGCCGCTCCGCCACATCGGCGATGTCCGCCGCCCAGGGCTAGATGTTGGCGTTGCCGTGGCGGTTGCGGATCAACACCGTGATCAGCGCGGTCAACGACAGCGCGGAAGCGGCGAAGAGCAGCGTGTAGACCCGCGCCAGCCGCTCCGCGTCGGCGGCAACCACAATCTCGGCCATCGCCTGAAGCGACCACGCCGACCCGTCCAGGATGCGCGGCATCAGGGCGGTCAGGCTGCTTCCGTCGAGCAGGCGGCCCACCAGCAGCTCCTGCACCACCGAACCCAGCGAGCCGGTGCCGTTGATGATCCCGGCGATCGCGACCGCGAGTCGGGGGGAGCCCAGATCCACCGCTCCCGCGCCCGACAGCAGCGAGTCGGGACCGAACAGCATGAAGCCGATGAGGCCCAGCGAAAACGCGAACCAGCCCAGGCTCAGGGGGCCGAGCAGGCCGAGGCAGAGGCAACCGAGCAGCATACCGATGAGCATGAGGAAGGCGGGGAGCGCCCGCTGCGCCCGGAACAGCTTGTCCGAGACGATGCCGGCGAAGATCACGCCCGCGAACCCGGCGAGGTCGAAGAGGGTGGAGAGGTAGGCGGCGTCGTCTGCATCCAGACCGTAGTTGGTCTCCAGGAGCATCGGCGTCCAACTCCAGACGAAGTAGCGGACGAACTTGATGCCGAAGTAGCAGACGCCGATCAGGGCGACGTTGGCCAGCAGCGTCCGCGTCCACAGCTTCCTGGTGTCACCCTCGTCCGAAGTCGAAGGCGTCGCTGAGGCCTCCACCACCGGAGGACGTCCCACCTCGTCGGTGAGCTCCCGGCGCCGGACGAACGCCACGACCTTGGCCGAGATCGACAGCAGCGGCACGCCCTCGACCGGCGGAAGCCCCACGTCCGCGGGCTCGTTCCGCTGCCAGAAGAAGACCGCCAACCAGGCGATGGACGTCACCAGCGACGCCATCAGGAACGCCCCCTGCAGCCCTTGCTTGGCCAACCAGAAGCCGGCCCACGCCGTCGCTGCCACCCCGCCCAGTTGGTAGCAGGTGCCCCAGAACCCCATCAGCGTCCCGCGCTCGTCGCGGCGGGTCCATTGGCCGATGGTGCCGACCACGCTGGGCCAGCCCGTCGCCTGCGCCAGCCCGTTGAACGTCATGAACGCCAGCAGCGTCCAGTAGTTGTTCGCAAACGCGAATACGACGTTGCAGCCGATCGACGCCGCGATGCCCGTCAGCAGCACCACGCGGGCGCCTTTGCGCTGCCCCATCCCGGCGCTGACGAACTGCCCGATCGTGTAGGCAATGAGGTACGCGGTCCCGATCTCACCCAGCTGGGCGGTGCTCAGGTGGAGCTCTTCGGACAGCGTGTTCTTGGAGGCGTAGAAGGCCTTGCGGCAGAAGTAGAGGCCGGCGTACGCCATCCATGTGCTCGTGAGGATCTTCATCCTCCACGCGCGCATCTCCTCTGCGTTGCGTCCCGCTCCGGTCACCGATCCTCCCGATTGGCCCGCACTCTACGCGGGCCCGCCGCGCTTCCCGTGGATCGCCCCGAAGAAGTCCGGCTCCAGCTCCGTGAAGTCGACCACCGCCCGCGTCGCCAGCGCCCGCGCCTGATCCCGGTCCGCCGACCGCAGCAGCACCGCGACCGACGCCATGCCCGCCGCCGCCGCCGCGCGCAGCCCCGCGAGGCTGTCTTCGAACACCAGGCACCGCTCCGGCGCAACCCCCAGCCGCTCCGCCGCGAGCAGGAAGATCTCCGGGTCGGGCTTGCTCCGCGTGATGTCGTCGGCCGAGATCCGTGCGTCGAACCGACCCGCGAACCCGTCCCGCTGCAGCAGCACGTCCACCGCCTCGCCATGCGCCGACGTGGCCAGCGCGATCGCCAACCCGGTCTGCCGCGCCGACGCCAACGCCTCCACGATCCCGGGCATCGCCGGCGGCGGCGTAGACAGCCAGCGGCGGTGGCAGCGGGCGTGCAGGTCATCGGCTGTGCAGAGGCCATGCAGCGCCGGATGCGCAGCGACGAGATCGGCCGCGATCTGCGCCCACGTCACGCCGTGGAGCCCTTCGTCGGGGAGGCCCGAGGGGCCGAGCCCCTGCTCCGTCATGAGTTCCTCGACCACCTCGCGGGTCAGGTGCTCGCTGTCGACCAGCGTGCCGTCCATGTCGAACAGCACCGCGTCGATCCCGCGGATCAAACCGTCGCCTCGTGCCGGTACCAATCCGCCTCCTCGGGAGGCAGCGGCGTCGCCCCCGTCAGCAGATCCGCCGCCTTCTCCGCGATCATCATCACGGGAGCGTAGAGGTTCGCGTTGGTCACGTACGGCATCACCGAGGCGTCGACCACCGCCAGCCCGTCGGTGCCGTGCACCGCCATCGTCGCCGGATCGGCCACCGCCATCGGATCCGTGCCCATCTTGCAGGTGCAGCTGGGGTGCAGCGCGGTCTCCGCGTCCCGGGCGACCCAGTCGAGGATGTCCTCGTCGGACGTCACCTCCGGCCCCGGCGAGATCTCACCCGCCGAGAAGGGCGCCATCGCCGGCTGCGCCAGCAGCTCGCGCACGCTTCGAATGACCTCGAGCCACTCCCGCCGGTCCTGCTCGGTCGAGAGGTAGTTGAAGACCATGCTCGGGTGCTCCCGCGGATCGGTGCTGCGGATCGCCAGCGTGCCCCGCGCGTCCGAGTTCATCGGTCCGGCGTGGATCTGGAACCCGTGGCGGGCGGCCGGGGAGGTGCCATCGTACCGAATCGCCAGCGGGAGGAAGTGCATCTGCACGTTCGGGTACGCGACCGCGTCGTTGCTGCGGAAGAAGCCGCCCGCCTCGAAGTGGTTCGTCGCCGCCGGCCCCTTGCCGAACAGCCACCGCAGCCCCAGGTCGGGCTTGCGCCACCACTTCAGCGCCGGCTGCATCGACACCGGCTGGCTGCACGCATGCTGGATGTAGACCTCGAGGTGGTCCTGCAGGTTGGCGCCCACCCCCGGCCGGTCCGCGACCACGTCGATGCCGTGCGATCGCAGCAGCTCGGCGGGGCCGACCCCCGACAGCTGGAGCAGCTGCGGCGAGTTGATCGCTCCCCCGCACAGCACCACCCGACCGGCTCGCGCCACGTGCCGGGTGCGCTGCCCCTCCAGGTAGGTGACGCCGACGGCGCGGGTCCCCTCGAAGATGATCCGAGAGACCAACGCATCGGTCCGCACCTCCAGGTTCGCGCGCTCCTTCAACACCGGGTGCAGGTAGGCGCGAGCGGCGCTGAGGCGGCGGCCCCGCGAGATGTTCCGGTCGAAGGGACCGACCCCCTCCTGGCGGGCCCCGTTCAGATCGTCGACGCGCTGCAGTCCAGCCTCCTGGGCGGCGGCGAAGAAGGCCTCGAACAGCGGGTTGGTGCAGGGCCCGGGCTCCAGCCGAAGCGGCCCGTCGCGGCCGCGGAAGGCGTCCTCGCCTCCGACCCGGGCCTCCGACCGCTTGAAGTAGGGCAGGCAGTGAGCGAAGTCCCAGGCCTCCATCCCCGGATCGGCGGCCCACTTCTCGAAGTCCAGGGGGTTGCCCCGGACGAAGATCATCCCGTTGATCGACGAGCTCCCGCCGAGCACCCGGCCCCGGGCGTGAACGACGCGACGGCCGCTCATGTGCGGCTCGGGATCGCTGCGGTAGCACCAGTCGTAGGCGGGGTTGCCGATGGGGATGCTCAGCGCCGCCGGCATGTGGATGAACAGGTCCCAGAGGGAATCGGGGCGGCCCGCTTCCAGCACCAGCACGCGGTGCGAGGGGTCTTCGCTGAGCCGCCGCGCGAGCGCGCACCCGGCGGAGCCTCCGCCCACCAGGATCGTGTCGTACTGCGGTTCGGAGGCCGTCACGCGCGGGCTTTTAGCACCCGGCCGACGGCGGGATCAGAGCTCGAGCAATCCGCCGCGGGCCGCGAGCATCACCGCCTCGGTGCGGGTCTCTGCGCCCAGCTTCTCCAGGATGGAGTGCACGTGGAACTTGGCGGTGTGCCGGCTGACGCCCAGCCGCTCGCCGATTTCGCGGTTGCTGTAGCCGCCGGACATCTGCTCCAGGACCTCGGTCTCCCGGGGGGGCAGCGGCTCGAAGACGTCGTTGGCGGGCGCCGGCGCGGGCCCGTGATCGAGGAGGTCGGCGGCGACCTCGGCGTCCATCACGACGAAGCCGTGTTCGATCGCCTTCATGGCCGCAGCGACCCGTTCTTCGTCCACGTCCTCGGTCAGAAGCACCCCCCGCGCGCCCCGGTCCAGGGCGTCCCTGGCGGCGACGGCATCAGCGACGAGTACGAGCAATCCGTTCAGAAGCAGCATCCACAAAGGCTGGTCACGATCTGGGCCGACGCAAGTCAATCGGGTCGCAATTTCCTCTGGGGTTCGGGGTGCGCGCGTGTAATCTCCCGCGCGATATGGCTCTTTCTGACCAGGTCGCCGCGCTTGAGACCCGTTTGCAGACGGGAACGATGTCGCGCACGGAGTTCGACCAGGAACTGGCGCTCCTGATGCGGGAGGCTGCTGGTTCCAGCGACACCACCCGTCGGGGGACCAAGAAACTGCCCGGCGTCGCCGGCATGGTCGGGGGCCCGACCCCCACCCACATGGGCGCCTACGAGCTGGTCGAGCTGCTCGGCCAGGGCGGCATGGGCGCGGTCTACCTCGCCAAGCACCTGCTCAAGCCGGGCCTGTTCGCGGTCAAGGTCCCCCGGCACGAGGTCCTGAGCCAGCCCGGGTTCGGGCGCCGCTTCCGCCGCGAGGCGTCCGTCGGGCTCAAGCTCGACCACCCCAACATCGTCCGCGTGCACGACCTCGTCATCGACGGCGACTGGGCCGCGATCGTCATGGACTTCGTCGCCGGGCCCAACATCGAGACGCTGCTGCGCAACCACGGCGGCCCGCTCCCCAAGGCGCGCGTGCTCGACCTGATGACCCAGGTGCTGGACGCCATGGAGTACGCCCACGGCCAGGGCGTCATCCACCGCGACCTCAAGCCCAAGAACCTGATGATGCGGCCCGACGGGCAGGTCCAGGTGACCGACTTCGGCGTCGCCTGGCTCGCCGGCGGCGAAGAGACCCAGGCCGGCACCGGCATGGTGGGCACCGCCCCGTACATGGCGCCGGAGCTCTACACCGGGTTGCGGTCCATCGACCAGCGGGCCGACATCTACGCCCTCGGGATGACGCTGTACAAGCTGCTCGTAGGGCAGCTCCCCTTCCCCGCCAACATGACCAGCTACCAGGTCCTCAAGGCGAAGGAAGAGGGCATGGTGCCCATGCCGGAGTCCCTCCCGGACGCGCTCCAGGACGTCATCCGCAAGGCGGTCGCGCCGGACCCGGACGAGCGGTTCGGCACCTGCAACGAGTTCAAGATCGCGCTGCAGCACGCGGGCGAGGCGGACTGGTCGACCCTGTCGGGGCCGATGAAGATCGTCCACACCATCGAAGACCGTCGCGCCAACAACGCGCCATCGCCGCTGCAGTACGCGGTGGTGACGCTGCTGGTGCTGGTGCTCGCCGCGCTGACCTGGCTGACCATCGAGGTGCGCCGGGAGATGGCCGCGGACGAGGCGCCGGCCGCCGTCGCCGAAGGAACCGCAAACGTCGACCGTCCCACCGTGGAGGAGCCGTCCGAAGCCGCCGAGGCGGCCCAGGAGGCTTCCGCCGAGGCGAGCGCCGACGAGACCGACGACCACCGCCAGCGTCCCGCCGACGATTGGACCATCGCCGCGGTCAGCGGAGGCGGCCTGCCCCGCGGGACGACGCCCAAGAAGGACGAGATCAAGGTCAAGACGACGACGCCGGTGCGGGCCGACAGCGGAGCCCTCGCGATCGTCGACCCGACCCCCGCGGCGCGCACCGAACCGGTGACGGCCAGCCCCGACCCGGAGGCCGGCGGCACGATCGTGCGCATCAACCCGACCCCCGGTCCAGCGCCCGAGCCCGAGGCCGGCCTGATGTACCTGTCGGCGGTGCCGGACGCCCGCGTCTACATCGACGACAAGGACTACGGCACCACCGAGCAGACCCGGAAGGGACTGGTCCTGGCCCCCGGCATCTACAAGGTGCGCTTCGTCTGCGAGGCGGCTGAGTGCTCGGGGTTCGAGCGCATCAAGGGCATCAAGACCCTGGAAGTGAAGCCCGGCGGGGACACCCGCTACGTGGCTGACTTCGAGCGGATGAACCGCCGCTAGTTGATGAACAGCAGCACGTAGGCGGTCGCCAGGATCAGCTGGACCACTGCGTACGGCGCCGCCTTCACGACAAACCCCGCAAAGCTCAACTCCAGCTTGTGCTTGTGGATGATGGTCACCGCGACCAGCGTCGAGGCGGATCCGATCGGCGTGATGTTGCCGCCCAGGTTCGCCCCGAAGACGACCGACCACCACAGCGCGGAGTCCGTCGGCGTGCCCAGGGATCCCAGGATCTTCGCCATCATCGCGGCCAGCGGGATGTTGTCGGTGACCGAACTGAACCCGGCCGTGGCGGCCAGTAGCACGCCGGTGCCGGTCACCTCGCCCAGCCCGATCATCCAGCTCAGTCCCTGCCCCAGCAGCGCCAGGACCTGGGCGTGCTCCATCACGTTGATGACCACGAACAGGGCGGCGAAGAAGCCCAGCAGGTCCCAGTCGACGGCAGAGTAGAAGCGGTCGACCTCGGACTTGAAGCGGACGAGCATCACCGCGGCGAAGGCGAGGGCGACGAAGCCCATGCCCAGGTCGCTGACCCCGGGGAGCACGGACGTCGTCGCGATCGTGATGATGAACAACAGCGTCATGCCGCTGCCGAACCAAAAGAACCCCTTGCTCTCGATGCCGTCGTTTTCGTCGAAGCCGGCGACCTGTTCGACGGCCTGGGCCTGCTCCTCCTCGTCGATGATCCGGGCGATGCCGAACTGCCGCGCGCCCATCACCAGGGTGACGATCGTCGCCACCACCACGAACGGGCTGGCGACGAGGAAGAAGGTGACGAAGCTGATGCCCGCGGCGGTGCCGACGATGATGTTGGGAACCGACGAGATCAGCGTCAGCAGCCCGCCGACGTTCGTGAGCAGCCCCTCGATGAGGAGGAAGCCCAGCAACTTGTCGCGGCGCCCGAGCTTGCCCAACGACACCGCCGTCAGCGAGCCGACGATGATCATCGCGGTGACGTTGTTGAGCACGGCGCTGAAGACCACGGTCATCCAGCCGTAGAACCACAGCAGCTTGAGCGGGTCGCCACCGGACGCCTTTGTCAGCTTGATCGCGATCCACGTGAACAGCCCCGATTGGCTGGTGGCGTCCACGAAGATCGAGCTCCCGAGGATGATCGCGATGACCGCCCAGTCGACGGCGGGGATGTAGACCGGGAGCGCCAACTCCTCGCCGAACACGTTGATGACGGGGCCGAAGGGGAGCAGCCCGAAGCCCGCCCCCATGCCCAGCGCGAGCACCGCGAACAGGCCCGCGATCAGCGACTTCTTGGCGTGGAGCTTCTCCTCCAGGGCGAGGCAGGCGATCAGCCCGACGAGCACGGACGCGAACAGCAGGGTGGTGCCCAGGGGCACCTCGTGAGCGTGGTGGGCGGCCGTGTCGGCGGCTCCGGTGGCGGCGATCGGCAGCATCAGATCAACAGCAACGGGGTGGAGTGGAGCTCGATGGCGAGGGGGTAGCTCAGGCCGTGCATGGCGAGCTGGTCGTCGTCCTTGGTGTGCATGACGAGGAGGTCGACCGAGTGGGTCTCGACCAGGCCGGTGTAGGCGCCGACGCGGTGGCCGACGGTGACGACGGGGTCGACCCGCAGGTCCACCCCCGCTTCGTGCAGCTCCCGGGCCGCGGACTCGACGTAGTCCCGAGGCTCCCGCAGCAGCTGGTGCAGGATCGTCTCGCGGGCCACGTCGGTGTCGATCTCGGGGATGCGGCCGATCACCTCGATGTACCGCTCGAAGACGTGCTGATCCTCCACGTGGGCGAGCACGAGGCGGCCCCCGGGGGCCGCGAACGCCACGGCGAAGTCGACCAGGGCGGAGTCGCCCGCGAGGTGGTCGGTCAGCGCCATCACGCAGTGGTCGGCGTCGGCCTTGGCGGGCGGCTCCCAGGTCCCCCCGGAGTCGGGGCGAGGGAGCAGGAGCACGGGCACGTTCGTCGACTGGGTCAGCACCTCGATGTGATCGCTGAGGCTGTGCTGCCAGCGCCACGCGCCGCTGTGGAGGTTGCGGTAGGCGACCACCAGATCCGGCTCGTAGGTCTCCACGATGGCGAGCAGGTCGCCGATCGTCGCGCACTCGGCGCCGGGCACGAAGCGCCAGCTCCGGGCGTCGGACGCGGGCAGCATTTCCAGCGCCCGCTGCACCTGTTTGCCGTACGAAGCGGTCTGATCAGACGACAGGTCCGTGAAGACGACGACGTGGTCGATCGTCCGCTCGCGGTGGCGGTACACATCCTTGGCTGCGCCGCGAAAGCGGCTCTCGAACTGGTCGATGCTCGTCATGAGCCGCGCACTCTAGCGTTGGAACCAACCCGGGCGGGGAGTGTCCACATGGTTGCGAGCAGGTAGGCTCGTGCTTCACTCTGGGGATCTCATGATTCGACTATCTGCCGCGCTCGTCCTCATCTCGTCCTTCCTCGTCGCCTCGACCGCCTTCGCAGACCCGGCTGAGGACCGCATCCGGGCGCTGACCGAACCGCCGGCCCAATCCGAATGGGACGCCCGCGTGCTGCCCATCGTGCTCGCCAACTACGACCTCGACGGCAGCGGCGCGGTGAACAAGAACATCGAAGTGGACGGCATCCCCTGCGGTACCTGGGCCGCGATGGACGAGGCCGTCAAGGCGGGCTGGGGCTACGGCCTGCGGGTCATCTACGGCTTTGAGGCCGACAAGCTCTGGGTCGGAAGTGCCATCGGCTTCGACGAGTCCATCCGCGCGTACGGCGACAGCAAGCTGGTCGGCTGCGGGCTGCTCGGCGACTCGACGCCCGCGCCCACCCCCACGCCCGCTCCGACCACCTCGGCCGGCTCGGACGGAGCGACGGCCCAGGCCATCCGCAACGCCTTGCCCGGCATGGGCGGCAGCAGCGAGTGGGACACCGCCGTGCGGAAGCTGATGGTCAGCGCGTTCGACAGCAACCGCAGCGGCAGCATCGACACCACCGGCGAGGTCGTGACGATCGGCTGCGACGTGGCCGTCGCGCTGGACGATCGGGTCAAGGAGAAGTGGCAGCACGGCGTGCGCACCATCTACGGCTTCGAGGCCGACAAGATCTGGATCGGCCAGGCCCTCGGGTTCGACGAGTCCGTTCGCTCCGGCGCGGACGTGCACATCGCCGGCTGCCTCGCCAAGGGGGGCTCGACGAGCACCCCCACCACCGCTCCGCCCGCCACCACCACGAGCACGAACTCGGCGCTGGTCGCGGCCATCCGCGCGGTCCCCGACGGGGGCAGCAGCGAGTGGGACGGCATCGTCAAGAAGTTCATGGTCGCCGACTACGACAAGAACGGTAGCCGCACCCTGGATACGCCTGCTGAG
This sequence comes from Pseudomonadota bacterium, assembly GCA_024229515.1. Lineage (GTDB taxonomy): Bacteria > Myxococcota_A > UBA796 > UBA9615 > UBA9615 > JAAESI01. The sequence continues at coordinate 35,846 of JAAESI010000040.1, forward strand.
GTCTCGTCCGTCGGCTGCGACGTCTGGAAGGCGATCGACGACGGCGTCAAGCAGTCGTACAGCTACGGCGTGCGGCCCATCTACGGCTTCGAGGCCGGCTACTCCTGGATCGGCGGCGCCATCGGGTTCGCCGAGACCATGCGCACCAACGGCGACTCCGCGCTCGTCGGATGCGGCCTCCACGAGTAGCCACTATCTTGGCGGCGTGACCGTCCTCCGCTCCGCCTGCCCGCTGGACTGCCCCGACGCCTGCACCCTCGACGTCACCGTCGACGGGGGCCGCGTCACGAAGGTCCGAGGCTCGACCCTCAACCCGCTCACGGCCGGCCGCATCTGCGGCAAGGTCATGCACATGGACCGGCACCTGTACGGGTCGGACCGGGTGCTCACGCCGTTGATCCGCACCGGACCCAAGGGCTCGGGCAGCTTCCGCGAGGCCTCCTGGGATGAGGCGCTGGGGGCGATCGCGGAGGCCATGAGGACCGCACGGGACACCCACGGGGGTACGTCGATCCTCCCCTGCTCGTACGGCGGCTCGAACGGCTACCTCACCGAGGGCACCTACAACCGGCGGCTGTTCAGCCGCCTCGGCGCCAGCCGGCTGCGGCGGGACGTCTGCGCGATGACCGCGGGCGCGGCCCTGGGGGGGCTGTATGGGAAGATGCCGGGGGTGGCGCTGACCGACTACAGCGCGGCCAGGCTGATCGTGGTCTGGGGCACGAACCCGCACGCCACCGGCATCCACGTCATCCCGCACATCCAGGTCGCCCAGAAGGCGGGCGCGAAGCTGATCGTGGTCGATCCCCGCACCACCCAACTGGCGAAGCGGGCGGACCTCCACCTGGCCCCCCACCCGGCGACGGACGGGGTGCTCGCGCTGGCCGTGGCCCGGCTGCTGTTCGAGGGCGGACACGCCGATCGTACGTTCCTGGAGGAGCACTGCCACGGCGCCGCGGAGTTCGAGCGACGCGCCCGGGCTCGCGCCCTCGAGGACGCCGCCGCGATCACGGGCATCGACGCTGACGCCATCCGGAGCTTCGCCGACCTGTACGCCGCCGGGGATCCCGCGGTCATCCGGTGCGGCTGGGGCCTCGAGCGGAACCGCAACGGCGCCAGCTCGGTGGCGGCCGTGCTCGCACTCCCCGCCGTCGCCAACAAGTTCGGGGTGCGCGCCGGCGGGTACACCGCGAGCAACTCGGGGGCGTGGTCGTTCGACCCGGAGTCCGTCGCGGGGGCCGTGGCGCAGGAGACCCGGACCGCGTTCCTGACGCAGCTGGGGGCCGCGCTGACGGAGCTGACCGACCCGCCGGTGCATGTGCTGTACGTCTACAACGGCAACCCGCTGATGACCTGCCCTGACCAGGAGCGTGTGCGGCGGGGGCTGCTGCGCGAGGACCTGTTCGTGGCCGTGCACGACGCGGTGATGACGGACACGGCCCGGCACGCCGACGTGGTGCTGCCGGCGACGACCTTCCTGGAGCACGACGAGCTGGCCCGCGGCTACGGCGCCTACGTGCTCAACCGCGCCACGGCGGTGGTCGAGCCGGCGGGGCAGTCGCGCTCCAACGCCGAGGTGTTCGACGGCCTGCTCGACCGGCTGGGGCTGGCGCGCGACGGGGACATCCGCGATCCGGGCGCCATGGCGGCGGCGATCGTGGCGGCGCATCCCGGGGGCGATCGCCTCGCCACGGAGTTGGACACGGTCGGCATCGCTCGACCGGACTCGGGCGAAGGGCCGATCCAGATGGCCGACGTGCACCCGCGGACGGAGTCGGGGCGCATCGAGTTGGTCCCCGAACCGTTGGACTCGGACCTCCCGCGGGGCCTGTACGGGTACGTGCCGGCGCCGGACAGCCGGCACCCGCTCGTGATGATCACCCCGGCCGATCGGCGGGCGATCACGTCGACTTTCTTCCAGCTGGTCGGAGGCATCGCCCAGATCCGACTGCACCCGGACGACGCGGCCGCGCGGGGCATCACCAACGGCGCGGCGGTCCGCATCCACAACGACCTGGGCGAAGTGCTGTGCGACGCGCGGGTCACCGACGGCATCCGCCCCGGCGTGGTCTGGATGCCCAAGGGGCTGTGGGCGAAGCACACCCGCAGCGGCGCCACGAGCAATGCCCTCATCCCCGCGGCCCTGTCGGACTGCGGCGAATCGACGGCCTACAACGAAGCCCGGGTCGAGGTCACGCTCGCGTAATGCGAAAGGGCCCTGGACGGGCCCGCCTCCGTGGCCCTCCGTGTGTCCTCCGTGTCCTCCGCGCCGAGTCCAGGGCGACGAGGCGGTGCAGCGCCTGCTCGCCCGCCGCCGGGTCCGAGGTTTCCTGGATGGTGTCGAAGCCCGCAGCGCGAAGCTCCGCGACGGCGGGGATCCAGAGGGCGGGGTCCACGCGGACGCCACGCTCTTGCATCGCCTGGACCTCGTCGCGCCACTGGCCCGACTCGGCGGGGATCCACGGGGCCGGTCCCTCCCCCGGTCCCCCCGTCGAAGTGACCGTGATCACTGGGGAAGCGGGACCGGAGGTACGAGAGGGACCACCCCCCAACACCCTCCCATCGTGCGAGAGCATCAAGCGCCCCGACACGATCACCAGTTACGTCTGTCAATGAGGTGGGCTTTCGTTCGCTGCCCTTCCGGCTGCTCGTTCTCCATCAGTTCATCCGTTTCGCTCCAGGCCTGACGTCGTCGCTGAGCGGGGCGCTCATTTGAGCGGCGCCCCC
>JAAESI010000041.1 GCA_024229515.1 Pseudomonadota bacterium
CTCAAGGCCAGCAGCCATCGGCAGCGGGACGACCTGGCTCAGGACAAGCGGGAGCTCCAGCGCAAACTGGGCGAGGTCACGATGGACAACGAGTTGCTGCGGGAGAAGATCCGCAAGCTCGAGGAGAAGCACCCTTTTCCCAGGTTGGAGAGAGGGCATCGGCTCGGCCAGTTCGCGTTCACGAAGAGCACTTTGTCCGGCCTACACGCCGGGTCCCTCCGCCTCGTTGTCATCCACGGTCGGGTCTCCCTCCTGGCGTACAGGTCCGACAAGGGCCTCGAGTCTAGCCTGCTGGGCTACGCTTCTTGTCTGGAGGTCGTCGTGAAGTCCGCGAGGCCATGGCTGCTGGTCGCTGTCTGCTTGTCCCTGGCGGGGGGCGCTGCATGGGGGGACGCCGTCTGCGAGGTCCTCCCCAGGAGAGTCCGACATGGATAGAATCGACAAGGAGCCGTACCTTGAGCACGTCAACATCACGTCGACTGACGTGGACGCTACCCTTCGATTCCTCAAGACCGCGATGCCCGGGCTGGAGATCCGCGGTGAGGGGACCGGAGAGCTGTGCAAGCGATGGGTTCACCTGGGCACGGCATCGAGCTACATCGCAGTGGAAGACCGGGGATTTCGGGAAGCGAGCCCGCACATCACCTACCAGCACCCTGGTGTCAGCCATGTCGGGTTTGTCGTGCAAGACAGTGACTCCGTGATCGAGCGGCTGCGAGAGGGGGGGCTACGAAGAAGGGAATCACAACTTCGAGCACCCCTTCAGGAAGCGCTACTACTTCTACGATCACGACGGCAATGAGTACGAGTTCGTGGAGTACACGAGCTCTGACATCAACGAGCGCAACGACTACTCGTGAGGACGACCCCTCGAGGCTTCTTGCCTGACCCCACCCCATCCAGAAAGAGGCTTCATGCACCCGCTACGCCATGCGATCCATCTTCCCCTCGCCATTCTCACTGGCCTCATGATCACTTCGTGTGGGCCTGAGCGCTCAGGGGGCGGAGGAGAGCCAGCAGGTGGGAGCTCTGACGAGCTGCCCAACCTCAGCGTGGGGAGCATGAGCTCGGCCCCCGGTGGAGCGGAGTCCGAAGGGGCCGTGGAGGTCCTCAACAACGGCGAAGCGGATGCGGGTGGCTTCGATGTCGCCTTCTGGTTCGAAGAGTCCGCCGGAGAGGTCGGAGACCCGGGCGATGTGACCCTTGCCATCGAGAGCCTTGCCGCAGGGGAGTCAGTGTGGGTCGAGGCCACCTTCTCGGGGAGCCACTGCCTCGTCAGCGCCTACATCGACAGCCAGGGTGATGTGGAGGAGAGCGACGAGAGCGACAACAGCGGAGAGGTGGACGGCTGCGGCCGCTAGCGCAGCAGGCTTCGCTTCCTCACGCTCCCTCGGGAGTGGACGTGCAGTCTGCTGCTCGAAGCCTCGCTGAGGCGTGCCGAGCCGTGCGGCTGCTGCGGCGTGACCCGATGAACAGGACGGCGAGGAGCCAGCCGCTCGTCGGGGCGAGTGGGGCCGATCGAGGCGTGAGGCGGCAGCCGCAGCCGATGGTGTCGCTGCTCGTGTCTCCCGCCGCGTCGTCGTCGTCTCCCGCCGCGTCGTCGTCGTCTCCGGCCGAGTCGTCATCGTCTCCGGCCGAGTCGTCATCGTCCTCGTCGGGCATGGCGCCGTACTCGTAGGCGCCGATGTCCGGGGCTGCGTCGCGGGGAAGGCCGAGGAAGTCGGTGGTGACGCCCACGTCGGCTCCGCCGTCGATGGCGACCGAGTCCTCGGCCAGGCTGAGGTCGTAGGTGGTGAGGTCCACCAGGCCGGGATCGATCTCCTGGCTGTCCGTCTCGTAGGGGAAGCTCGCGAGGGAGTAGCTGTCGCCATCGACGCGAAACTCCACGTCACCATCGGACGAGTAGTAGAGGTTGTTCGAGGCCTCGAAGCCGTCGAGCGCAGCGGAATACCCGCGGATGGCGTAGAGGTCGGGGCTGTGAACGATGTTGTTCTTGAAGTGGACGTCCCGGGCCTGGAAGTCGACCTGCCAGCAGTCGGGCTGGTTGTTCGAGCAGGGGTCGCAGGGATTGGTCTCGCAGTAGGCCGCCGCGATGGGGTCGTCCGTCTCGAAGCCCGCCGCTTCCAGCACGAGCAGGTGGCTGGAGGCCTGGTAGATCGTGTTGTGGTGGATCTCCACGTTCTGCCAGCCCCTGGCACCGAAGGTCGTCCAGTTCTCGACGCCGTGGATGACGTTGTTTCGGATCACCACGTCCTTGGCGACGAAGCGCTCGTCCATGGGCAGGGTGGGAATGACAGGGCTGCCCGTGTTGACCCCTCTCACTCCGGAGCCGTTGAGCCCGTTGCGGACGTCGTGGATGAGATTCTGCTCGATGAGGATGTTCTCGGTGCCACCCTTGACCTGCATCGTCCAGGAGTTCGTGATCTCGTTGTTCCGGTAGACCACATCTCGGGCACCGGTCACATCGATGGCATCCTGGGTGCAATCACGAATGGTGCAGCCCAGGATCTGGATGTCCTCGAGCTGGTTCTGATCGGCATCGGCGGCCAGGATCTTCACGCAGTCGTAGTTGCCCGAATTCTCAAGATCGATGTCCGCCACCAGCCCGCGAACCAGGCAGCCATCCAGGGTGATGTGGCTCGTACTGACGAGGACCACGTTGGCCTCCCCGTCTCCCTCGAACTCGATGCCCTCGATGACGCCCCACCCCGCCCCGGCGAGGTTGAACGACCCGCGGAACGTGACCGGCCAGTCGCCTGTCGCCTTGGGGTCGGCCGCCAGGCGGATCGGCGCGCCCTCCTCGCCCTGGAGGCGGATCAACTTGCTGTTGTTCCCGTCGAACACGCCCGTGCCCGACTCGTAGACCCCCGCCATGAAGTACACCGTGTCGCCGGGCTGAATGCAGCCCTGGGTGCGCGGGCCGGTCCAGGTGAGCCAAGGGCTCTCGGGGGTGCCGTCCTCGCAGCCGTCCGGGTCGGTGCCGTCGACGGAGACGTACCAGTCGGCGGCGAGCGCGCTCGAGGGGGGGCTCGTGGCGGCCGCGAGGGCCAGGCTGGACAGGAGGGTCGCTAGGAGGCGGATGCGCATGTCTGCCAGCATACTCAACCGCCTGCTGCCAGCCCCGAGCACGTGCTGTCCGCCCGCCTCTTATCGAGCGCCTGCGGAAGGCCGGCATCCGCCTCGAGCTGACTTGAGGTTCTCGAACGAGGGTCCGCGACGAGATCGTCCAGCGTTCGTCAGGGATCGATAGTCTGCGCTGGCGGGCCTCACCTCGCGCCAACTGGGGTCCCTGTGCAGTCCTTCTCCGAACTCCCGCTTGTCCGGTCCCGGCTATCTCGCCCGGTTCGATCCCAGCTTGAGTTCCCGGGCGACGAGGCGAGATAGGCGGCGTTGGGGTGTCCCATCCCGGCGCGACGAGCGGGAGCGGGCTGGGGACGGGACACGAGCGCGACCTTCGTCCCGC
>JAAESI010000042.1 GCA_024229515.1 Pseudomonadota bacterium
GACGCCACGGACGATGACGACGCCACGGACGACGACGACGCCACGGACGACGACGACGCCACGGACGACGACGACGCCACGGACGACGACGACGCCACGGACGACGACGACGCCACGGACGACGACGACGCCACCGACGACGACGACGCGACGGACGACGACGACAGTTCGGTCGGCGACGACGACGACAGCGCCGTCGAGACCTGCGCCGAGGACGCCTTCGAGGACAACGACGTCGACGCGGACGCCAGCGCCATCTCCGCCGGCTCCACCACGGGCCTGCGCAGCTGCGACACCGACACGGACTGGTTCCAGGTCGAAGGCCTGCTGCTGAACGACGACATCACGTTCGATGTGCTCTTCGTCGACGCGGAGGGCGACATCGACATCGAGGTGTTCGACAACGCGCTCAACTCGCTCGGCATCAGCGAGTCCATCGACGACAACGAGCAGGTGATCGTCATCGACACCGCCGCCCCCGGCATCCACTACCTCGCGGTCGAGCTCTTCAGCGACGCCGGCACCGTGCCCGGCAACGACTACTCGATCGACGTCGCCATCACGCCGGAGCCCTGCGTGGACGACGGCTCCGAGGACAACGACACCGACGCCACCGCGACGGCCGCCGCCCTCGGGAACAACCCCAACCTCGCCATCTGCGACGCCGACGACGACTGGTACGCCATCGAGGGCGTGCTCATCGGCGACGACCTCGACATCCTCGTCTCGTTCCTGGACGACGAGGGAGACATCGACGCGCAGCTGTACGACCCGACGGTCGCCCAGATCGACGCGGGCGCCTCCGTCGACGACAACGAGACGCTCAGCGCCGTCGACGTCGCCGCCGCGGGCACCTACTACGTGAAGGTCGAGCTCTTCAGCGACGCCGGCATCGTGGCGGGCAACAGCTACGAGTTGGACGTCACCCTGACGCCGGAGCCCTGCGCCGAGGACGGCTTCGAGGACAACGACACCGACGCCGCCGCCACCGCGGTCGTGCCCGGCGCCTACCCCGCCCTCCAGTCCTGCGACGCCGACTCGGACTGGTTCGTCATCGCCACGACGTTCGCGGGTGACGACCTGACCATCGACGCCACGTTCCTGGACGACGAGGGCGACATCGACATCGAACTGTTCGACAGCGCGCTCAACTCCATCGACCTCGGTGACACCGTGACGGACAACGAGCAGGCGGAGGGCATCGACCTGGCGCTCGGCACCTACTTCGTGGAGGTGACGATGTTCAGCGACGCCGGCAGCGTGGCGGGCAACAGCTACGACCTGACGGTTACGCAGCTCATCGACCCGTGCTTCGCGGACGACGTGCTGGAGGACAACGACACGGACGCCGACGCCACGGCGATGGGCTACGAGACGCTCAACAACCTCGCCTCCTGCGACAGTGATGACGACTGGTTCGCCATCGACGCCTTCGCCGGCGACGAGGTGACCGTCACGGTCACCTTCTCCAACGCCGAGGGCGACATCGACGCCAGCCTGCAGGACGCCGGCCTCGCCACGCTCGCCGCGGGCGCCAGCACCGACGACGACGAGGTGTTCACGGGCACCATCGAGGAGTCCGGCACGCACCTCATCAACGTCACGCTGTTCAGCGATGCCGGCTCCATCGTCGGCAACAACTACGACCTGACGGTCTCGCTCGCCTGCTTCGTGGACGAGTGGGAAGAGAACGACACGGACGCCGCGGCGGCGGACATCCCGTCCCGCTACCTGACGGGTCGCATCTGCGGGGCCGACGACGACGACTGGTACGCCATCGACCTCCAGATCGGCGACATCATCGACGTGGACGCCTACTTCTCTGACGACGAGGGCGACCTCGACCTTCATATCTTCGACCCGTCGCTGACGTCCCTGGACGACAGCACCTCGGTCGACGACGACGAGTCCGCGTCCGCGACCGCCGCCACCGCCGGCACCCACTACATCGAGGTCCAGAATTTTTCGGACGCCGGGACGGTGTTCGGAAACGGCTACGATCTGGACGTGATCACCACCCTGGTGGCGCCCAACTGCGTGGACTTCTTCGAGGCCAACGACACGGACGCGACCGCCAGCTCGGTGGACACGACGACGGACCTCTTCAGCCTCGGTCTCTGCCCGACCACGGACGTCTTCGACTGGTTCGTGTTCACGACGACGGAGGAGACCGACATCGTCGTCGAAGCCTTCTTCAGCGACGCTGAGGGCGACATCGACCTTCATCTCTTCGATGGCAGCTTGAGCAGCCTCGACGATTCGCAGACGGTGGACGACGACGAACTGGTGTCGGCCACCGCGCAGCCCGCCGGCACCTACTACGTCGAGGTCGAGTTCTGGCTCGAGGCCGGTTCCTTCACCGGCAACACCTACGACCTCAGCATCCTCGCGGAGTAGGCTCGGGGCGTGCGTTCCGCCGCCCTGGCGTTGGTCCTCCTGACGGCCTGCTCCGCCCCCGCGGAGCTGGTTCGGGAAGGCGACGATCCCGTCGATCCCCACGAGTCGACCTGGGCCGCGGGTCTCGCCCCGTTGTTCCACGACGCCGAGTTCAGCGATCCCAAGGTCGAGACCTCCCTCGACGACGATGACGCGGTCGGGGACGACGATGACGACGACATCGTCATCGAGCCGTTCGTCTCGCCCTGCCCCAACGCCGACGCGCCGCTGCCGGAGACCTGGTTCGCGGACGTCACGACCTGCGCCGGCGCGCTGGCGAGCTCCGGGGCGATCGACGCCGACGAGATCACCGGCACCGCCTGGGGCGACGTGGACGGGGACGGCGATCAGGACCTGTACGTCACCGGCTTCCTGGACGACTCCAGCCTGCTGCTGAACCAGGGCGACGGGCACTTCGAGCTCTCTCCCCACAACGACCAGGTGGCCCTCAACGGCGCCCTCACCGCCGGCGCGGTGTTCGTCGACTACGACAACGACGGCGACCCGGACCTGCACGTCAGCTGCCAGGGGCCCGACCACCTGCTCCGCAACGACGGCGAGGCCGGCTGGGTCGACGTGTCGGAGGCCGCGGGGCTCGCCTACGAAGGCCACTCGATCATGTCGTCGTGGGGCGACTACGACGCTGACGGGCTGCTGGACGTCTACGTCGTCACGTACCCGTGCAACGAGTGCCCCTGGCTCGACGAGGACACCCAGGGCGTGGACGCGCTCTACCGGAACCTGGGCGACGGCACGTTCGACGACGTCACCGACCTGCTGGGTGCCGAATTGCTGGACGGCCTGGGCCTCGCGGTGGTCTGGATGGACTACGACGACGACGGCGACTCCGACCTGTACGTCGCCAACGACAAGGGCAACACGCTGGCGTGGGATCCCGAGGATCCGATGAACCGGAACCTGATGTTCCGCAACGACGGCGCCGGCTGCGGAGGCCACTGCTTCAGCGAAGTGGGCATGGAGATCGGCGCGGGCCTGCGCATCAACTCGATGGGCGTGGCGGTGGCCGACTTCGACGGCGATCTGCTGCTGGACATCGCGGTCAGCGACAAGGGGCCGGTCAGCCTGCTGAAGAACCTGGGCGGCTCGTTCCTGGACGTGACCCTGACGTCCGGGATGGAGGCTGCGACCGCAACGACGGGCTGGTCGGTGGTGTTCCTGGACTACGACAACGACGGCGACCAGGACCTCTACATGGCGGAGGGGATCTACCGGCCCAACCCGATGCTCCCGACGCCCAACTGGTTCCTCGCCAACGACGGCGACGGCACCTTCACGGAGGCCTCCGAGCTGTCCGGCGCCGTGGCCAGCCTGGACACTGCCAGCGTCGCGGTGGCCGACTACGACGGCGACGGGGGGCTGGACATCGCCCTGGGCAACCGACGCGCGGACTACCAGCTGTTCCGCAACCTGGAGGCCCTCGAGTTGGGCCACACGTGGCTGCGCGTGCGGTTGGTCGGGGGCGGGCCGGTCTCGACCGCGGCGGTCGGCGCCCGCGTCTACGTCACCGACACCGCGGGCATCGTGCGCATGCAGGAGGTCAAGCTGGGCTCGGCCCTGGGCGCCAGTCACGACCTCGCCCTGCACTTCGGACTGGGCGCCGAGGACCCTGACGAAGTCGAGGTCCTGTGGCCCGACGGCACCATCACCACCCTCGACAGCCCCGCCTCAAATCGGGAGCTGATCGTCGAGTACCCCTAGCCCCGGTTGCGGGTCCCCAATCTGGGCGACATACTGCGGCCCGATTCGAACCTCAGGAGCTTGATTCCAGATGATCTTCATCATCACTGAGCCGTGTGTCGGCGTGTGCGACACCGCTTGCGTCGAAGTCTGTCCCGTCGACTGCATCCACCCCGACGAGGGCTGGACCAAGGGCGACGACGCCACCAACAAGATGCTCTACATCGACCCCGAGGAGTGCATCGGGTGTGGTCTGTGCGAGCCCGAGTGCCCCGTCGAGGCTGTCTTCGACGAGGACGAGGTGCCGGCGTACTGGAAGGACTACATCAAGAAGAACTACGACTTCTTCGGCCGCGAGTACAACGGGTAGATACGTCTAGCGTTTAACGCTGGCTGTGCGATGAGCACGGGCCGAGACACCCTCGGTCCGACCTGCAGCGTGGCGTTGTTGCACGGCTCCGAGCGAGGCCGGATCGGGCCACTGAGCGGCTCTCTCGGAGTTTCAGCTTCGGACAGCGTGCGATTCCGGCATCCCGAGCTCGGTCATGCGATTGAGGATGTTCACACCGATC
>JAAESI010000043.1 GCA_024229515.1 Pseudomonadota bacterium
CGGCCGGACGCGCACATCGTCACGTACTGCACCGGGGGGGTGCGATCGGCGCACACATGGTGGGTGCTGCACTCGCTGGGGTACCCGGACGTGCGGAACTACGCGGGGTCGTGGTGGGACTGGTCGGTGGACCGCGAGCTGCCGAGCGAGAGGGGGGGGCTGCGGCCGGGGTTGAGGCCGCCCGCGCCGCCGTGGCCACCTGAGCCTGAGCCTGAGCCTGAGCCTGAGCCTGAGCCTGAGCCGGAGGAAGGGACCGAGGCGGAGCCGCCGGCGGAGCCCGAGGACGGGGGGTAGGCCTTCGCTGGAGCCGAACGCGATCACGATCAGGATCACGAACAGGATCACGGCAACGATGAGCGATTCACGAAAGCGATGAGCGAGAGCGAGCACGACTGGGATCTCGTGTTCGTGGTTCGCGGTTCGTGGCCGTGACCGCCTTCGTGATCGCTCTCGCTCTCGTGGTTCGCTTTCGTAGCCGTGATCCGTGCTCGCACTCGTGGCCCCGGCCGCCCCCAGACCTTCTTCCGGTCCCTCCATCGCGGAGGGGGCCTACTTGGCCACCCCCAAGGAGCGCGGCCGCCACTTGCGGGGTCCGTCCTGGACCTTCGTCCTTCGTCCAAAGGCACCCCTTCGCTCCTGCTCGGGGCCCGAATCGCCCGGGGAGCGCGGCGGAGGCCTGCGCGGTCCTGGACCTGGTCGACCTGCCCGACGGGCCGATGCGGCAAGCGCAGCTGCGGAGGGTCGTCGCGATGGTCGGCGTTGGTGCATGGCTCGGCGTCTTGACCTTCTGGACCTGCTCGACCCAGCGTGCTCTCCGAGGCAAAGCCTCGGGAGACGACCAAGATGGCCGCGCGTACGAAGAGCAAGGTGACACTGAAGTACAAGACGAAGTACCGGGTGCGGAACTGGGCGGCGTACGAGAAGTCACTCCGCCGGCGCGGCGACATCACGATCTGGTTCGACGCCGCCGCCGTCCGTTCCTGGAACGACCGCCCTTCCGGA
>JAAESI010000044.1 GCA_024229515.1 Pseudomonadota bacterium
CATCCCGATATAGACGACGTTGTCGGTGTGCCGAGCCTGGATGCACCCAGCGATGGCGTAGCCCAGCGATTCGAAGATGACGAAGTTCGAGCGCTGGCCGTTGGTCCAACCGCCGATCACGCCGGTCCCGCCGCCGCCGCCCGTCCAGTTGAAGCCGAAGAGGCTCATCGAGTTGTCGATGAGGAAGCTCACCGGGTCCATCGTCCAGAAATTGTTCGGCGGGTTGGTGCCGGTGTAGAGCTTCTGCGTGTTCAGGACGCGGTCCCACTCGCCCACGCAGAACTCGCCGCCGCGCAGCCCGCTGCTGACGTAGCCGTAGCGCGAGGCCGGTGAGGTGTTGTCGAGCCCGAGCGGGTCGATGGCGCAATGGACCTCGGTGTGCGAGCCGGGATCCTTGTTGATCTTGGCCTGGAAGTAGATCGAGTCGAGCCGGTCGTAGTAGGCGATGGCGCGCAGAGGCGGCGCCGCGCTGATCGAGACGGCATAGAAATAGTTCCCCTCCGTGAACTCCCCGGTCCTGAGGAACGTGGAGAGGTCCCTGGATTCGACCGGCTTGAGCGCCACGGCTAGCCCTCTCTGTCTCCGACCGGGGCCGGCGCCCCCGGGATCGGCGGCGGGAACACGCCCATTTCGCGCAGGCCCTTCACGACGTCGCCCACGATCTGCTGGGCGCCGCCGCCCTGGAGCTCCTGGACGCGCTCCGCCTGGGCGGTCGCGATGCCGGCGAGCGTCCGCATCGAGGCGTCGATGTCCTGGAGCTTGAGCACCAGGCCGTACAAGAGCAGCGGGACGGCGGCGGAGTCGCCCCGTTCCATGAGCTCGTCGAGCGGGATGTGCACCACCTTGCCGTGCGCGTGGAAGGTGAGCCGCTCGCGCGAGACGTACAGCGGCGGGATGTCCTCGACCGCGCTGAGCGGCTGCGCCTTGCCACCGTTCGGACGTCCGGGTTGCTCGGGCATGGTTTCCTCCCGCGCTCGAGCGTCAGCCGAGCGCCACCGATCCGTTGAACTCCGATGCAATCGCTTCTGCGATGGCCTCGCCACTATCGAAGTTGTTGAGGTCGAGCCCCCGGATCGACGCCAGGATCGCCTCGAGCAGCGTGTTGCTCCGCTTGAGCTCCGTGAGTTGCCCCCCGAAGGCGTCCCGGATGGCGTCGCCGACCTGGGCGATGGGGATGTTCGACGGCCCGGCGACCAGGCCCCGCACCTCCTGCGTCGACGTCACGACGCTCGTCACCAGGTCGTTCCGCACGTTCGCGTCCGTCCCGCGCAGAGCGCCCTGGAGGATCTTGCCCCCGAGCCCGACGGCCGCCCCGAGCCCGGCGCCGAGGTTGAATCCGCCGGCCTCGCCGCCGCCGAAGAGCCCGCCGAGCTGCGAACCCAGGCCCTTGAAGAGATCGGAGAACGAGCCCTGAAGGTCGGCCAGGACGTCCGTCATCGTGTCATCGAAGAACTGGCCCGTCATGTCGGCGAACGTCTGGGCCCAATCGATGGCCTCGCCCGAGAGGACGTTGTCGAGAGCGTCAGAGATGCCGTCGGTGAGGGCGAAGCTGATGGATTCGGAGAACGCCTCGAGCCCCTCGTCAGGCAGCTCGAAACCGCCGGCGAGGATCGCGTCGAACCGCGCCTGGGCGTCAGCGACGGCTTGCTGGTTCTCGCGCAGCGCGGCCCTCGCCTTCAGCGCCTCGCGGTCGACGACGCCAGCGCCGGGCGGTTTCGGAGGGGGCTCGTCGGCCGCCGCCTCACGCTCCCGCCGGAGCCGGATCTGCTCCTCGGCGAGCTCGCGCACGGCGTCCCGGCTCCCGCGGATCTTGTCCGCGAGCTTCGTCCAGGCGTCTTCGTTCTTCTCGACCTCCTCCGGGCCGTCCTTCCCGAAGCGCGCCATCGCCTTGTTGAGGTCCGTCGCCGAAGCGACGGTGGCATCCACCGAGGTGTTGAGCCGCAGGAATTGCTCCTCGACCTCCTCCGCCGTGCGGAGCCCGAGCATGTGCGAGACGACCCGCAGCGCCGTCCCGATGGCGTTGAGCCCGGTGGCGAGAACCTGGAGCCCGGTCCCGATCGACTTGACGACGAGCCCCACGGCCTGGAACGCGATCTCGGCCTCGTCCTTGAGGTCCCGGATCCAGTTGATCGCCTTCACGATGGCGTCGATGAACGGCCCGAACGCCTCCACCACGTTGGCGAGGACGTCGATGCCCTTGGTGAAGCCCTCGATGAAGAAGCGCTCGAGCGCGTCTGAGTTGTCGTCGATCTTGCCGGTGAGCTCGTCGAAGAAGGGGATGATGAGGCCCTTCGCGACGCCGACGACGGCCGGCGACAGCGCCTGGCCGAGCTTGATCCTGAAGCGGTCTGCCGCGTCCCCGATGTTCGAGAGGGCGCCGCCGAGCGTCAGCGAGAGCTGCACCGCCGCGTCGCCATAGCCGCTCAGGGCGCCCGGCTCGAAGGTCCGCTTGAAGAGCTCCCGGAGCTCGATGAGCGACACCTTCGTGAGGTCCGGGATCTGGTTGACGTCCTCGATGAGCTTCCGCACGCCGCGGTCCCGGAAGAGGTCCGCTGCGCCGATGCCGGCCGCGAGCGCCCGCTGGAGGTTGCCGGAGGCCTCCTGGAAACCGAGGCCGGTGACGGCCGCGAGGTTCGCTGTGACCTGGGTCAGCTCCTCGAGCTCATCGCGGGAGCCCCCGGCGACCGAGGCCAGCGTGGCGGCGCCTTCGACGATCTGCGTGAGCGCGAACGGCGTGCGGCCGGAGAGCTTGAGGAAGGAATCGAGGGCCTTGTTGGCTCCCTCTTGCGAGCCGAGGAGCGCCTTCAGCCGCACCTCGTAGCCTTCGAAGGCGGCCGCGTTCTGGACGGCGCTCTTCCCGAGGTCGATGAAGCCCCGGGTGAGCTGGATGGCCCCGAGGGCGGCGCCGACGGCGGCGATGGGGGCGATGAGCTTCCTGAAGGAGAGCCCTGCGGCGGCGGTCGAGCGCTTCGCTGAGTTCTGGAACTGCCCCAGCTCCCTCCGGCTCTGGGACATCTTCCGCTCGAATTGCTTGGTGCGCGCCTCGAGCTCGACCGCGAGTTCACCGACCGTCAGGACGCTAGCCATAACGGGACCCCAGGCGCGCGTAGAGGCGCGTCACAACGTCCCCCATATCGGAGCCCTGCGCACGCGCGCCCGCGGACGAGGTCGACACATCGAGGGTCTTCGCCAGAGCGTGGAGGGGCTTGAAGTTGCCGGTGAAGCCGGCGTTCACGCCGACGGCGATGACGTGGGCGAGCATGACCCACTCGTGGCGCCGGCGACGTCCGGCCGCCTGCGCCATGCGGATCATCAAGGCCGGCGTCCACTCGCGCCGCATCTCGCCGAGGCCGTGACCGGCCCCGACGAGCAGGTCGATGACGTCTGCTAGGCCCGGCCCCTCCCCCGACGTCCCCTCTTGGAGGCCGAGCCGTTGCCCGAGCTCGCCGGAGAGCTGGCCCGTTTCCCGGAGGTTGTCGAGAGCAAGCTGGCGGCGTTCGTCGCGCGCTCTTCGAGCTCCGTCATCCGGCCCACGAGCCCCATCAACAAAGGGAGCGCTCCCCTCCCATCGCTGCGGACCAGGCAGACGTCGAGGACGGCATCCGTCACCGCCAGCAGGTCCTCGAAGGTCCAACCGCCTTCGGTCGGCGGTCGCTCCATGTCTGCGCGCGCCACGCCGACCGTCATCGAGACAATCTCGACGATCTCGTCCCAGGCCTCGGCCAAGAGGGCGTGAGGCGTCACCGGGCCCTTGGCGCCGATACCGGCGAGCTTCGGCTGGAGAGCCTCGAGCCGCGCCATGACCAGCGAACCCTGGGTCATACCCCAGGGCGCAACAACGACGTGCTCGCCGCTGGTGAGCCGCACCTCCCGGTGCGGTGTGATGATCTTCTCGTCGGACAGCGGCCGTGCCCCGGCCGCCGTTTCGGTCGTTTCCGGCATGGGTATTACCTCCCGGCCCGGACCTTAGCAGCCCCCCCACGCGCGCAGCTCGACCCATGCCACCTCCCGACGGCTCGCGGCTAGAAGGTGCCCTCGCGGTAGACCTCCATCTGGCCGTAGGGATCCGTGGCCGATGTCGTGTCCTCGAGGAGCTGGAGCGCCAGGGTCGTGACCGTGAAGTCGTCACGATTGAAGACGAAGGCGTCCTCGGTGAGCCTCACCTGGGACTTCGGAATCGTCCAGATCAGGTTGGCGCCGACGTCCGTGAGCATCCGAATCCGAGATCGGCCCGCGAAGATGAACTGCGAGAACGGCTTGATGAGCTGGTGATCCGCCTCGTTGTAGCTGTAGTCGGCACGCATCGGCTGGTTGACCTTGAGGGCGTCCGTCGCCGACTCGGTGTTGAGCATCCGAATCCTGCCGCCCTTGTAGTCCACCACGTAGTCGGTGTTCTCGACGAAGGCGTGGCTCGGCTGGTAGGTCGCGACGATGTCCCCGGTGACGTCGGCCGCGACGCCGCCGACGAAGAACTGGAGATCGCCGGCGAGGGGCTGGCTGTCGACGTAATCGGTGACCTCGACCTCGTTCCCCGCGGCCGCCGCGCCGACTGCAATCGGCGTGAACGGGACACCAGCGACGGTCAGGGCGGAGACGTCGAGATGGTCGAGCGGCTTGAAGTCCAGAGAGAAATCCCCGGAAGCGTCGCCGGTCGTCCCGTCCCCGGTCCCGACGGCTTCGTCGACGATTTCCTCGCACTCCGGCCCGGCAGACATCGGCTCCACGAGCATCTGGTTGGAGAGGTCGAGGTAGTCCTGCTCGTCGGTCGTCAGCGTGAAGGGGTCGTCGGTGACGGCCACGACGCCGCTCGAGACGTCGGCGAGGCTCGCCGAGGCGAACATCAGTTGCATGTTCTCGCCGCTGTGGCGGAACGTGCCGACCTGGATCGTGGCATCGAACTGGCGCACGAGCTCGCGCACGAGCTTCGACGTCCCACTCTGGGCGTTTCGGAGCTGCGCGAGCTGGAGCGATTTCTGGACCTCTGCCGAATCCGGGATCCCCAGCCCGAAGTAGGCCCCATAGGCCCCGGTCGAGAGCTCGAAGGCGAACTCGATGACCGGCAACCCCAGGTAGAGGAAGTCCTCGGTGACGATGTCGGCAGGTCGCGTCTGGACGGCACACATGGTCTTGTCCTCCTAGCTAAGCTGGTACCGCTTCGTGGTCGAGCGGTAGGTCGTAGAGGTGTAGAAGCGGCCGGTCCGGTCGTCCCGGTCGCGGCCCAGGGGAACGGGCTCTGAGTTCGCGAGGATGCGAAAGAACGGAACCCCGTGCACCGTCCCCTCGTAATAGCTGAGGATGGGCCAGACGAGGTGGCTGAGCTCCATCGACCGCTCGTAGTCGTCGGCCCGGGTCCGCACCGAGAACATCGGCCGGCGCCCCACCTCGTTCGGCGGGCCGCCGCCGATCGGCTCGAGCCCGCCCTCGACGAAGACCGTCACGAGCTCATCCGGCGTCTCCGGCTCGTAGCCGAGCCAGATCTTCGCCAGGGAGGCGTCCGCATAGTCGTAGAGCTGGAAGCCCTCGAGAGCCAGCAGGCCGTCGATGCTCCGGGCCGGGTCGCCGTCCCGGATGAGCTCTGCAACCGCTCTGTCGACGCCCAGCGGCATCGTCTACCTCAGGCTCTGGCGCAGGGCGCGCGCGACGGCGGCGCCCTGGCTCTTGTAGTAGTCGTCCTTGTGGGCCTCGAACGGTCGCTCCAGGAACTTCCGACCGATGGGCCCGTCAGGCGAGCTCTTGGTGCTCGAGATCGGCCCGAGTTGGTAGAAGTCCTCGTGGCGGCGCACGGCGTGGCAGGCCGTGAAGACGATGGTTCGCGAGACGAGCTTCCTCGAGCCGCGCTTGCGGATCGTCCCAGACTCGATGAGCTCGCCGGAGAGCTGGGGGGCGAGTTGCCGGGCCCGGGAGAGCAGGTCGTCGGCGTTCTCGTCGAGCTGATGGATCATCTCGCGCCTGGCGTTCCGCTCGATGATCTTCATCCGGCGTGAGATTGCCGCGGCTCCGAAGGCGCCCATCGGCCTACTCCACCACGACCCGGGCCCGGCCGACCCGGAACGTGACGACGTCGAGAACGCCGGAGCAGTCCTCGGTGGTCGCCACCTGGACGATCTCCTGAGGCTCGACAGCGACGCCGAAGCCGTTGGAGTAGGAGGCGAAGTCGCCGGCCTCGAGGGCGACCACGTCGCCGGCGTCATCGGCGAAGGGGTCCATGAAGAACCGGGCGAAGGACACGAGCTCGACGCCCCGGGCGCCCCGGAAGAACTTCTCCTCGTCGACCCTGAGCGCCTGCAAGGCGGTCCCCAGAACCGTCGGCGTGCCCACGAGATCGCCGCCCGGGCCGCGGCGGGACGGCCGGGTGATCTCGAGGTCGCGCACGTTGACAGCCGAGGGGTCGATGCCCATGACCTGGAGACGCCTCCTAGTAGGTGATCGGGCGGTTTGGGTCGTTCAGGATCGCGTCGCCAGAGCGGGGGTTGTCCATCATGCCCTTCTTGAAGTCCGGCTGGACCCGGCTGGTGTCCTCGTCCGCGGTCTCCTTCTCTGCGATGGTGACGCCCAGCGCCTCGGGGACGGCGCCCTCGATGGAGGCCTTCCGGTCGAGCTGGGCCTGGAGGTCGACGTAGTGGTCGTAGGCCTGCGAAGCGTCCTTCTTGACCGGGCCGTGCGAGAAGTTGATGCGCCGGGCGAGCTTGGCGGCGATCAGGCCGGCGGCCTTGGCGGCAGCCCGCAGCACGGAGTTCGGCTCGTCCGCCATGCAGAGCTTGATCTCGGCATCGGTCAGGAACGCCACCGCGCAGTCGGTGTCGCCGACCTCGAGCCGGACGCGGTCCTGGGGGACGTTCTCCGGTTCGTTGGTGTAGGTCGCAACCTCGGGACCCTGGGCCACACCCTACTCCTCCGCGCGCCGGCGCCGCCGTTTCTGCCCCCCGGCCTTCGCCTTCTTCTTCCTCGGAGAGCGGCGGCGAGGCGCCGCCTGGCCTCCCCCAACCGACAGCCGCAGCGCCTCGCGCGCCGCGAATGCGTCGGGGGCGCCACGAATCACCGGGTAGGCCTGGCCGCCGGAGAAGCAGAGGCCGAGGTCTGCTCCGTCCGGCTGCCCGGCGTACACCCGGACCCTCCGCCCGTCGAGCTCCATGAACTGCGCGAGCGCACGCGCGCGCTGGAGGAACGAGCGGGCCGGGTAAGGCCGAGGGCTCTGGAGACCGATGCGACGTGCGAAGGGCCAGGAGCGCCTGTCGAGCTCGCCGTGCTCGTCGATGCGGACCACGAAGCCGGTCCTGATGAGCACGTCGAGCTTCCCCCTGGCCTCGGCGGGCCAGGGCTCCCCAGCCTGCACCTCCACGATCTCGAGCTCGGGCCCGACGGCAACCCGCATCTTGCGAGTCGCGAGGAATTGCTCCTGCGGAGCTGCCATCGGTACGACCCCGAGCGCCATCGGCCTACGTGAGGACGTTGTCGAGGAAGGCCCCGAGCTCCGCAGCGACCACCTTCTGCGCCCAGGACATCTCACACTCGATGCGGTCGCTCTTCAGGTGCTGCATGCGGAAGTTCGAGATCCGGTTCCCGGCCGCCCCGGCTCCGAAGAGCCCGGTCCACACGAAGTTGTAGCCCGCCGACGGAACCTCGAGGGCCGGCGCCGGCGCAGCGTAGACGAGCAGGACGTCGTGGTTGCCCACGATGAACCCGGTCGACTCCGTCCCGCCCTCGGGCCCGGTGTTGTAGACAGCCTCGGCAACGACCACCTCGTCGATCTCGAGAATCGCGGCGAGGGCGGCCTTGTTGACGATGGCGGGACCGACCGGCGTCTGCCCCCGGTTGATCCGGTCGAGGAAGTCCGGGTGGTCCTGGAGGACCTTCCAGACGTCCGCACCGAGCACCAGCTTGTTGGGCTTGAAGCCGGTCTTCGACAGGATGGCGTAGATCTCGAGCCGGACGTCTTCGATGGGAGTCGAATCGGCCGCGTCCCACTTCGGGGCCACGGTGATGTCGCCCCCGGTCGAGGAGCCGGTCCAGATCGACGTCGTGAAGTAGTTCGTCGCCCACTCGACCTCGCGCCGCGTGACGCAAGCCTGGGTGGCGAACTGCGTGGCGTTGCGGTCCGGGTTGAGCGGCTGATCCGCGTTCGCCCGGAGCTGGTCGTCCACATCCTTGTGGAACGCCCAGACGTCCGCATAGTAGCTGTCGGTGGTGATGCGGAACCCGCCACCTGCCGACTCCGTCGACGGCGCCCGCTTCTCGGCCACCGCGCGCAGCCAATCCGCCCGGTCGAACTTGTAGTAGAGGTCGCTCTGCTTCGCGACCGGCACCATCGGGAAGATCTTGTGCGCGATGTAGCGGGTCTGCTCCTGGATCCAGTTGACCGAAATGTTGGTGAGCGGCCGGTCTTGGTGCACGTCACCGGGCGTCGGATTCGCCTTCCGAATTGCGATGGGGTCCATCGTTCCTCCTCCCCTGTCAAAGGGTGAACGGGCGCCCGCGGACGCCCAGCGACTCTTACGGCACGACGTGGTCCGCCAGCAGCAGCGAGAAGATCTCGTCCGCTCCCGACGTCCCGGTCAGCGCGAAGCCCACGGCCCCTTCGGTCGTGGCCGCATCGATGAACTGCCCGCTGGCGTCCACCTTCACCGCCGCGTCCTGGGTCACCGCGGCGCCAGCCGACGCCTTGGTGATGCCGGTCTGCATGAGCTCCGTCGCCCGGCCCGCGGCCGCCGGCTTGTTCTGCTGCACGCCGACGAGGTGCGCGCCCGCGCCCGCGCGCGCGGCGTTGCCGCTCGAGCTGATGCAGGCGTGATACTGGCCGGCGCTGAGATCGGCCGCAGCCGGCAGCGAGTGCTTGAAGCCCGGGATTTCGTAGGGAACGCTCGGCATCGGATTTCCTCCTTGCTGCCGTTAGGCCCGTGCGCGCTCGCCCGGGCTGGTCAATTTCCTCCGTCGGGGCATCGGGACGCCCCGAGGTGGTCTAGTGGCGCACCTCGCGCGTCGCCCGGTAGAGATCCGGGTTCCGCTCACAGGCGAGCTCGTAGGCCTTCTCGGCCGAGATGGCCTCGATGCCCTCGCCCGCCACCTTGCGGATCTCCGCGGCCTTCGC
>JAAESI010000045.1 GCA_024229515.1 Pseudomonadota bacterium
GGAAGCGATGATCGGTGTGAACATCCTCAATCGCATGACCGAGCTCGGGATGCCGGAATCGCACGCTGTCCGAAGCTGAACCTCCGAGAGAGCCGCTCAGTGGCCCGATCCGGCCTCGCTCGGAGCCGTGCAACAACGCCCTGCAGCAGGACATGCCGGACGCGGAGCACGGCGTGCTCATGGACTTCGCGGTCGACTGCCCCGACGGCGCAACCGAGACGATGCTCGTGTTCGCCACGGGCGACCTCGACCCCCTCGTCGCCGCCTTCCCCGAGGCCACCGACGAGGACATCGTGCAGCGCCTGATGATGGATCTGTCCCGCCGCAGCGAGGCCCTCGCCGCCGACTGGGAGTGCGGATCCGAGTAGACGCCGGGCTGCCATTCAGACGGCGGCGGCGACCCGCGTGCCCTGAGCGATCGCGCGTCGGGCGTCCAACTCGGCGGCCTCGTCGGCCCCTCCGATCAACGTCACCGCCACGCCCTTGGCCTCCAGCGGGGCGACCAGTTCGCGCGCCGAGACCTGGCCCGCGCAGATGACGACGTGGTCCACCTCGAGCACGCGGGGCTCACCCCCGACGGTCAGGTGCAAGCCGGCGTCGTCGATCTTGGTGTAGGCGCAGTCCGCGAGCATCTGCACCTTCCGGTGCTTGAGGCTGGAGCGGTGGATCCACCCGGTGGTCTTGCCCAGGTTCGCCCCGAGCTTGCCCACGCGGCGCTGGCACAGCGTGATCTCGCGCGGCGGCGCGTGGGGCTCCATGGTCTTGACGCCCCCTCGGGTCTCCATCGACTTGTCCACGCCCCACTCGGCGAGGTAGGCGTCGATGGGGTCTTCATCCGAGTGGGCGTGAGTCAGGAACTCAGCCACGTCGAAGCCGATGCCGCCGGCGCCGATGAGGGCGGCGGAGCTGCCCACCTCCACCGCGCCGGTGATGACGTCGATGTAGGTGCAGACCTTGTCGTGGTCGATGCCGTCGAGCTGGATCTGGCGCGGGTTCACGCCGGTGGCGAGGACCACGTGGTCGAAGCCCACCAGGTCGTCGGCGGAGGCGCGGGTGTCGAGCTTGAGCTCCACCCCGGTCAGCTCGATCTGCTTGGCGTAGTAGCGGAGCGTCTCCTTGAACTCCTCCTTGCCGGGGATCCGCTTGGCGAGGTTGAACTGCCCGCCGATGCGGTCGGACGCCTCGAACAGCGTCACGGTGTGGCCCCGCCCCGCGGCGGTGGTCGCGTAGGCCAGTCCGGCCGGTCCGGCGCCGACCACCGCGATGGTCTTGGCCGCGGACGCGGGCTTGATCTCGACCTCTGTCTCGTAGCAGGCGAGGGGGTTGACGAGGCACGAGGCGCGCTTGTTCTGGAAGATGAGATCGAGGCACGCCTGGTTGCAGGCGATGCAGGTGTTGATCTCCTCGGGGCGGGCCTCCTGGGCCTTGATCACCCAGTCGGGATCGGCCAACAGCGGGCGCGCCATCGACACCATGTCGGCGTCGCCGCGCGCGAGCACGTCCTCGGCGACGTCCGGCATGTTGATGCGGTTGGACGTCACCAGGGGGATGGACACCTCGCCCTTCAGCCGGGCCGTGACCCAGGTGTAGGCAGCGCGGGGGACCATGGTCGCGATGGTGGGGACCCGGGCCTCATGCCAGCCGATGCCGGTGTTGATGATCGAGGCTCCAGCCGCCTCGATGGCCTTCGCCAGCGAGACGATCTCCGGCCACGTCTGCCCGTCCTTGACGAGGTCGAGCATCGACAGCCGGTAGATGATGATGAAGTCCTTGCCGACCCGCTCGCGGATGCGCCGCACGATCTCGACGGGGAACCGCATGCGGTTCTCCCACTCGCCGCCCCAGCCGTCGCCGCGCTTGTTCGTCTTGTTCACGAGGAACTCGTTGATGAGGTAGCCCTCGGACCCCATCACCTCGACGCCGTCGTACCCCGCCTGCTGGGCGAGGTAGGCGCAGCGGGCGTAGTGGTCGATGGTGCGCTCGACCCCGCGGGCGCTGAGGGCGCGCGGCTTGAACATGGAGATCGGCGACTTGATCGCGCTGGGGGCGACCGCCAGCGGCTGGTACGCGTACCGGCCGGTGTGGAGGATCTGCATCGCGATGAGGCCGCCCTCGGCGTGCACGGCATCAGCGACGGCCCGGTGCTTCCAGACCTCATAGCGGTTGCTCAGCTTGGCCGCGAACGGCTTGGCCTGACCGGCCCGGTCGGGGGCGATGCCGCCGGTCACGATGAGCCCCACTCCTCCCCGCGCGCGAGCGGCGAAGTAGGCGGCCATCTTCTCGAGCTTGCCCGCCTCCTCCTCGAGGCCGACGTGCATCGAGCCCATGAGGACGCGGTTGGGGATCGTGACACTGCCCACCTGCAGGGGGGCGAGCAGGTGCGGGTAGGAAGCTGCTGGTTCGGTCACGGACTAAGCGGCCTGCTCGGACGACGACGGCTTGCTCTTGGCGACGATCGGCCCGATGAGCCAGTGAGCGGTGGCGGTGGCCACCACCTCGCCCCCGGCATCCTTGATCTTGCCGACGACCTGGTACTCGGTCCGCTCCGACGTCGACGGGATCTCGGTCCGGCACTCGGCGGTCAGGAGCCCCCGCGCCTTCTTGTGATACTCCATCGTGATCCCCTTGAGGATCCCTCGAGCGTCGTCCGGCATGCCCGACAGCACGGCCAGTCCAGTGGCCACCTCGCCCAGGTTGCACAGCGCGATGGCGTGCACGCAGTCCAGGTGGTTGCGGACCTTCTTGCGGTCGCGCAGCAGCACCTTGGCGTAGCCGGGCTCCAGCTCGTCGACGAGGGCGCCGATCGT
Source organism: Pseudomonadota bacterium (assembly GCA_024229515.1). GTDB lineage: Bacteria > Myxococcota_A > UBA796 > UBA9615 > UBA9615 > JAAESI01. Next base: position 2,808 of record JAAESI010000045.1, read on the forward strand.
GCCGGTGTAGGGGGCCATGCGGCCGACCATCTTGGAGAAGAGGCGCTTGCCGCCGGGGACGCGATGAAGCTTGTCCCAGGCGGTGCGAACACGGGTGCTGACGGAAGCTGCCATGACGCGACCCTAACAATGAATGACCGTTCAGTCACCCTCCGTTGACTCATCAGTCAACTTCGCCCTGACAGGGTGCGCGAATGCGTTTGCGTGCCCTCTTCTTGTTCGCCCTGATCACGCTTCCCCTGGCCTCTGTGTCGGCGGATGACGACCCGTTCAAGGACACAAAGATCGAGCCGACCGCCCTAGGCGAAGGCGTCTGGATGCTCGCCGGGCGCGGGGGGAACATGCTGCTGGTGACGGGCGAGGGGGGCGCGCTGCTGGTGGACGATCAGTTCGCGCCGCTGACCGAGCGCATCGTGGCGGCGGCGGGGGCGCTGACGGACCAGCCGCTGAAGTGGGTGGTGAACACGCACTGGCACGGGGACCACACCGGCGGCAACGAGAACCTCGGGACCTCCGGCGCGATCATCGTGGCCCACGAGGGCGTGCATCGGCGGATGAGCAGCGACCAGGTGATGGAGCTGTGGAACAAGACCGTCCCCGCCGCGCCGATGGTCGCGCGTCCGGTGGTGACGTTCACCGAGGGCGTGACGCTGCACCTGGCCGGCCGGCCGGCCGGTGACGGCGATGTCGGTGGGCGGGCCTGCGCACACCGACGGCGACTCCTTCGTCCACCTCGCGGACGCCAACGTGCTGCACATGAGCGACGTCTTCTTCAACGGCTTCTACCCGTTCATCGACACCGGCTCGGGGGGCTCGCTCAACGGCGTGATCGCGGCGGCCGAGAAGGCGCTGGGCATGGTCGATGAGGAGACCCGGATCGTGCCCGGCCACGGCCCGCTGGCCTCCAAGGCCGATCTGGAGGCCTACCTGACGATGCTGACCGGCGTGCGCGACGCGATCGAGCCGCTGGCCAAGGCAGGCAAGAGCAAGGACGACATCATCGCGGCGAAGCCGACCTCCGCGTTCGACGAGGCGTGGGGCGGCGGCTTCATGAGCCCGGACGACTTCACAGGGATCGTCGTCGACGGCATCGCCGCGGGGCGCTGATCGCTAGCGGTCGGACCACCAGGAGAGGAACTCGGTCCACTCGATCCGCCCGTTGTGGTTGGTGTCGAGGGCCTCGGCCGCCATCGCCAGGTCGTCGGCGCTGGGATCCATCCCGAGCGCGCGCATCAGCGACAGCAGCTCGGACGTCTCGATGGCGCCGCTGCCGTCCTTGTCGAAGTGGTCGAAGTTCTCTTTGATTTCGTTCACGTCGGTCATGGCGCGGGAGCCTACCGGACTCGCACACCCACTTCATGAGGATCGCTCGGGAGCCCGCAATCGGGTCCGCTAGACTCCTTTGGTGGGTGGGAACGGTCGCTGGTTGGACGTGTGTCTGCGCAACGTGGAGCTGCTGCTCGCGGGGTGCGAGGACCTCGGGATCGACCCCCAGCCGATCATCGACGCGTTGCCCGAACACGTCGCCGCCGACCCCAAGTCGCTCCGCAAAGCCTGGGTCTCCCTGGACGACTTCAACCTCGTCTTCGACGCCTTCGTGGCGGCCGCCGGGCATCCCGCCCACCTCCGGAAGGCATCTCACGCCCTGCCCCGGGTGGAGTTCAGCAGCGAGGTGTTCTCCCGCTTGATGCTCAAGAGTTGGATCCGCTGGGTCACGACCCCCGCGGTCGCGCTCAAGCCATTCACGGCGGCGACCCGAAAGTGGACCACGAACAAGCTCGCGACCCTCCTGTACCCCGTCTCCCGACCCGGAGGGAACACGATCCGGATCGACTACCTGCGGGGACCTGGAGGAGAGAGCCCGCGAGCCGCGAAGGACGATCTCCTCTCGGTGCTCTACTGGATTCCCGGCCTCGCCGAGCAGCTCGCGCCGCAGTGGCCGGGCCAGCCGAACCCGGGCCCCGTGCGCATTCTTCGGGTGGAGGCCGACATCCTCACCGTCGCGCACGGGGTGCTCCCCGGATCCCGCGCGGAGCTCTCCGACGGGGTCTTCACGATCGATGGCGCCGCGCTCGGGCGGGTCGTCTGGCTGCTCCCCGACGAGGAGCTCCAGGACGAGTACATGGGCCGCTTCGAGAACCTGCCGCCGGAGGATCCCGGGCCCGTGGGCGCGATTCCGGCAGTGGCATCGAACGCACCCTCCGCACGGTTTGCACGCGGACGAGGAAGTCGATGGTCCTCCTCGAGGAGGGCCAGATCTTCAGTCATCCCGACCATCCCCTGCCCGGCACGATCTACGAATACCGCTGGCGTTCGTTCTGGCTCCTCCGATGGCTGAACAACCGGTTCGGAGGCTGCGCCAAGCAGCTCGACCGGGGGATGGAGACCGAATTCGACCAGGCCGTGAACGAGTGGCAGGTCGCGACCTACGAACGCCGCCTCGAGCTCGCCGACGAGTACCTGCAGCGTCGCTTCCCCACCCGCTGCATCGCCAAGGAAGTGCTGGACGGCGTCTACGAACCGCAACGTCTCCAGACCTACGTGCTCCTGCTGGACGTCGTGAAGTTCACGGTGAAGTCCTGGCAGATGCAGTCGCACGAGATGGCGGCCAAGATCCGCCGCTTCAGCGCCCGGATGATCGCCATCTGCGAGCGCGAGGGCGGCTGGTTCTACAAGTTCACCGGCGACGGCGGCATCTTCATCTGGACCGACTGGTCCGGCGAGGGCGGCCCCGGCGCCGAGCGGCGGGCGGCGAGCGCGTCGATGCGGGGCTCACGCGAGATGCTCCGCATCGCCCAGAGCGAGTTCGGTTGGGAGTTGCGCATCGGACTGCACACC
>JAAESI010000046.1 GCA_024229515.1 Pseudomonadota bacterium
AGGCAGCAGAAGGACCGATAGGTCCGCGAGTCGGCCAGGTGGAAGCCGAGCTCCTCGTACGAGAAGTCGTTCATCTGCTTCAGGATCAACGCGCGCAGGACCTGCTCCGCGGACATCCCTCGCCGTCCCGTGGTCGGGTTTGCGCTGCCCCGGACCAGATCGGCGTGGACCAGCTCCGCGGCGTCGTGCAGCGATGTGAGCCGCTCGCCAATCCGCTCCAGCTCGTGGGCGTGGGGATGGTCGATCGTAGGCAGGACGAAGGGCAGCTGGGCGTGTAGCTTTTCGCGCATCGGAGGCGGCTCGGTTCTCTCGTCGTGGGGTTGGTGTAAGCAACCGGATTCTACGACGAAATCGGAAGATCGGACGCCCCCAACACCTCTTAACTGCCTGTAATTACGAATCTAATTCGTTTTGAGACGGGAACTGGCTAGTAGTTCTCGTCCCGCCAGTCCTGGAGCTCCTCGAAGGTGCCCGGCAGCTGGTTGCAGGCGATGCCGAACGCGTTGTCCGCGCCCAGCCCGAACACCGACAGCTCCGTCCAGTTGGCGAAGATGCGCAGCGTGCTGCTGCCGTCCTCCACCGGGATCAGCAGCTCCAGCGAGTAGGCGCTATCGAGGGTGCAGTCGTCGGTGTTGGTGGTGGCGGCCTCGGGCTGGAAGGTGCGGATGAGGATCAGCGGCTGCCCGGTGCCGTTCCAGTCGGCGATCGACCGGAACTGCAGCACGACGAACAGGTTCAGCTGCGCGCCCGTGACCGACAGCGTGCCGGTGTAGGTCATGCCGTACAGATCGCTGGTGCGGCGAGGTAGGCGTCGCGGTTCTCCTCGTCCTCCAGCTGCCACTCGATGAAGTTGGAGAAGACGGTGGACCAGTCGTCCACGAACAGCACGGACTCCAGCTCGCGGGCGGTCCCCGTGAGGATCTCGGCGTGCACGGCGGACGACACCGTCGAGGGATCCCGTCCGAGCATGATCGTGTCGCCCACGTCGAACGGCTGCAGCGGGGTGACCGAGTAGCAGGAGTCGTTGTCGTCGCCGTCGATGTAGGCGTTGGCTTCCTCGACCCAGACCTCCAGCGACGGGAGCAGTAGCTCCTCGTGCTTGAGGAAGTTGGCGAAGGCGGAGCCCGAGGGGTCCAGGATGTTCTCCGACGAGCTCGGATCGACCGGGTCGGGGGCGGCCTTGCAGCTGACGGCGAGGACGAGGGCGAGGACGAGGAGTGCGCGCTTCATGCGCGGCACCGTAGCAACGCAGAACGACAAAGGGCCCGAAGGTCTTTCAACCTTCGGGCCCCTTGAAATGGCGGGATGGACGAGACTCGAACTCGCGGCCTCCGGCGTGACAGGCCGGCGTTATAACCAACTTAACTACCACCCCGACGTCGCCCGTCGAGCAGGTCGGAGACGGGTATTTAGACAGCCGCGAAAATTTTGTCAACCCGGGCGGCGTGCATCATTCCTGGACGGAGAACATGTCCAGCAGTTCGAGTTCGTAGATGAGCAGCGGATCCAGGTCTCGCGGAGCACCCTCGCAAGCGTTCGTGGTGGGCGCCTCCCCGAGGAAGACCAGCTCGGGCGCGTCGTCGCAGTTCTGGCTCCAGACGGTGTACTCGCCCACGTCGCCGTAGACGTTGTCCTCGTCGAGGGTGCCCCCGCTGGAGTCGAAGAAGAGGGCGGAGGCGGGGAGCTGGTCGAAGCTCGATCCGGTCACCAGCAGGCCGGTGCCGTCGTCCTCGTCGAAGGGCTCGATGCCCTCCAGTACGACCACCGCCCCGGGGACCAGGGGAAGGGTGCCGGAGTCGCTGACGGAGACCCCGTCGAGCACGTAGTTGCTGGGGCCCCGGAAGTACGCGGCAGGGCCGGGGTGACCGACGATGTCGACGTCCGTGAGGGTCAGATCGACGCCGAAGAAGGGCCACACGAAGACGCCGCCGCCGCCGCCGAGGTCCGACGTCGGGGTCGAGCCGTCGAGGGCACCCCCGTCCATCGTGAAGACGCCGTCCAGGACCACGGCGCTGGCGAAGCCCGAGTCGGTGATGGTGCAGTCGGTGCAGTCGAACAGACCTTCGTTGTGGAACACGCCCGGTCCGTCGCCGGAGGCGATGTCGAGGCCGACGGCGGTGAGCTCGCCGTCCTGCACGATGATCCCGACGCCGCCGGGCTCGGTGGAGCCTCCGATGGTGTCCTGGACGACGACGTCCGTGAGCGTGACGGCGGCCCCGCCGCGCACGACCAGTCCGGAGCCCCGGTTGGCGTCGATGAGGGCGTCCTGGAGCACCGCCTCGCCGTCCTGAACGATGGACAGGCCGTGGCCGAAGCCGCCGTCCAGCAGGGACTGGGTGCCGCGCACGATGAGGCCGTCGGCCTCCAGTAGGCTGCCCGCGTGGCCCACCGCGATGCCCTGCCCGATGCAGTCCTCGATCAGCAGATCCTCGACCGTCGCGGTGCCCTCCAGCTGCAGGTGGAGCCCGCTGCCGATGCCCACGAAGGGGTCGCCCCGGGTGCTCCGGATCGTCGCGCGCACCAGGTCCGCGCTGGCTGTGGCGACGGTCATGCCGGTGCGGGTGTTGCCTTCCAGGAGGAGGTCCGTGGCCGTGACGTGGGAGCCGTACTGCACCGACAGACCGGTGCCGCTGTCGGCTTCGTCGCTGTCGGTTCCGCGGATGGTGACGTTCTGCAGATCGCCGGTGGTGTCCTCGGTGAAGATGGCGCCGACGTCGATGTTGTTCTCGAGGAGCGCGTCGATCACCGTGAGAGACGAGCCGTCCTGCACCCCGATCGCGCGGCCGAAGTCCGGGGTGCCATCAGGCTGGGTGTCGCGCACGACCAGGTCGGTGACCGTCGCGACGGAGTTGCTCTGGATCTGGAGGGCGACGCTGCTGGCGCGCTCGATGAGCACGTTCGAGGCGGTGAGGGTGGCGAAGTCCTGCACGCCGAGGCCGGCGCCGCCTTCGACCCCCGGGATCGCGGCGACGTCGCGGATCACCACGTTGGTCAGGTCCAGGCTCGTGCCCTGGTCGACCTGGACGCCGCGGGCGTAGCCGAGGTCGCCGGGGAGGCTGTCGCGCACGACGAGGTCGGTGACATCCGCGTGCCCGCCGGCGAGGTGCAGGCCCCCGGTGGGGGTTGCGGAGCAGCGTGATGTTGGAGCCCGTGAGGAGAGCGCCGTCCTCGATCTGGAGCGCGTAGCCCGAGAGCGGGTTGCCGTAGAGGACCTGGTCCTCGATGAGGGCGTCGTTGAGCTCCACTGTGGTGCCCTCGTCGACCGCGAAGATCGCGAACTGCTGGTTGCGGCTGGAGACCAGTCCATCGATCGACACCGTGGAAGCGCCCTGGATGACGATGGCGTTGCCTTCGATCGCGTGGTTCTGGGTGTCCTCGATCGTGAGGTCCGTCGCCTCCACCGACGAGCCGTCGTTGACGAAGAGGCCGATGCCGCCGTTGCGGAGCAGGCGGACCCCTTCCATCGTCACCGACGCTCCGCCCTGGGCGATGAGTCCGTCGGTCAGCGCGGCGTTGTGGTTCACCCCGTCGCCGGTGCCGATGATGTCGAGGTCGGTGATCGTCAGGTTCGAACCGGGCCCGTTGGCGAGGATGCCGAAGATCTGGACGTCCTCGATGCGGACGTTCTCCAGGCTGACGTTCCCCTCCAGCAGGGAGATCCCGGCGGCGGTGTGCTCGCCGTCGTCGTCCACGTTGCGAATGACGGAGTCGCGGATGCTGACGTTGGCGCTGGCGCCTTCGACGAACAGCCCGCCATGCACGACGCCGTCGATGATCACGTCGCGCACATCCAGGTTGGACGAGCCGAACGCGGGCGACGTCATGTAGATGCCGTACGAGTCGTCGTGGATGGAGATCCCGCGGATGTCGGCGTGGGCGGCATGTACAGCAGCGTGCCGGCGCCCATGCGGGTGGACCGGTAGCCGCGCCGCTCCATGACCTTGGCGAGGCCGAAGTCGGCGATCTTGGGCTGCAGCACGCCCCCGGGCCCCTCGGACAGGAGGATGTTCTCGGCCTTGATGTCGCGGTGCACGAGGTTGGCGGCGTACGCGTGCCCGAGGCCCGCAAGGAGGCCGTCCAGCACCGGCGCCAACTCGTCCCAGGCGGGGGGGGGCGCCCTGGATCCACTGCTGCATCGAGCCCGCGCCGGCGTACTCCATGACGAGGAACGAGTTCCCCTCGGTGCTCACGCCTCCGTCGAGCATCTGGATGATGGCGGGGTGCCGCAGGATGGCCACCGCCTGCAGCTCGGTAGCGACCTCCCGGTGCAGCTCGTCGTCGACCTCGTCGCCGCGGTTGCGGTACGGCACCTTCACGGCGACGTCGATGCCGAGGACCTGGTCGACCGTCTTGTAGACGACACCGAACCCGCCCTGCCCGATCTGCTCGAGCGAAGGGTGGTACCGCGGGGGGAGGGTCAGCACGAAGGGCGAATTATGGACAGATCCACTCGCCCTTGTGGGGGCGGCAGGGCGCATCGAACTCATCGGCGCGCGGCCTGGCCTCCGGGTTCGCCTCCTCCTGCGCCAGTTCCACGACCATGGATTGCGGCGGTCGGTCGAGCCAGTTCGGCGGATCGGTGTAGCCGTACTGGATGCGGCCGTCGGGGCGGACCCAGTACATCGCCGCGCCCTTGATGTCGGCGGCGTACTGGCTGGCGATCTCGTTCTTGGGATCCGAGATGAGCGAGAAGCCCACCTTCAGCTTCTTCGCGAACCCCTCGGTGGTGGACTGGTCATCGGGGCTGATCGCGATCAGCGTCGTGTTGCTGGCCTGGAGTTGGGAGAGGTTCTGGTTCAGCTCGCCGAGCTGACGCACGCACAGCGGTCACCAGTGGCCCCGGTAGAACAGCAGCAGCACCGGCCCTTGTTCGAGGGCGGCGGACAGCGAGACCTCTTTGCCCGCGTGGTCCACCGCCGTGAACGTCGGAGCCGTCTCCCCGGCCCCGCCACCGGGCTGCAGGTCGGCCGCGAAGGCGACGCTGGCCAGGAGCAGAACGGCGATGGCGAGGCGGATGGTCACTGCGGGAGCGTAGCCGACAGCTCGGGCAGCTCGGGATCGAGGCGTCGGACTTCGGCCCAGGCGGCGTCGGCCTCATCGGTCTTGTCGAGGCTGTCGAGCAGCTGCGCCAGCGCGAGGTGGGCGTACGGGTTCCAGGGTTGCCCGTCGCGGGCGGTTCGCAGCGTTTGCACGGCGTGGTGGGGCCGGCCGTCGGCCTGCTCGATCGCGGCCAGCAGGCGCCACGAGGTGAGGGCCAGCGGCTCGAACGACAGCAGCAGGCGGAGGTGTTCTTCGGCCCGCCCCAGGTCGCCGGCGCTGGCGGTGGCGATCGCCTCGGCATGCAGCAGGCGGGCGAGCTGCTCCCGACCGGCGGGGTGCTTGCGATCCCCCGCGAGGGCTTGGCGGAGCGGTTGCAGGCCCCCGTCGAAGGTGGCGTCGTCGATGGTCCGGACCGCTTCGAGGCGCGCGTCGACGGCCCCTTCGGGGGCATCCAGGGGCAGCGGCTCCCGCAGGGCCGTGAGGGCCTGGCAGTCGAGCAAATCTTCCCCGCCGTACAGCGCCCGCAGGGTCGAGAACTCCAGGAACGGATCCGCGTCGTGGTGCAGCCGGCCGTCCCCCGCGAGGGCTCGCAGCGCGTCCGGCCCGAGGAGGTAGTGGCGCTGCAGATCCAGCGGCTCCTTCAGCGCGGTCCAGGCCGCCGATTCGGTGCCCACGAGGCCGTCGATCCGTCGCGCCAGTTCGTCTCCGTCCAGCGATAGCGGTGCCTGTTGGGCGACGAGGTAGAAGTCGAAGTTCCCCCCCGACCAGAGGTGCGCCTCGGGGAACACGGACTGGAACGTGCGGGCGATGGTCGCGAAGTCCTCGCGGCCCAGCAGGTACCCCTGGACCCAGACCAGGGCGGTCCCGCCGGGGGCGAGCGCGCCGCGCATCTCCTCGAACGCCTCGACGGTGAACAGGGTGCTCATCCCGGAGACGAACAGGTTGGTGGGGTTGCTGCTGATGACGTCGAAGGTCTGGTCCGTGGTCCGCAGGTGGTGGCGTCCGTCGGCGATCACGAGCCGGGTGCGGGGATCCTTCAGGGGCTCGCCCAGGAGCGGTCCGAGGTGCTCGGCGCCCCGGACCACCTCGGGCAGCAGCTCCACGATGGTGACGCGGTCGAGGGGTTGGTCCAGCGCCGAGGCCAGCGACATCCCCGAGCCGAGGCCGAGCATGAACATGCTCCCCCGCTCCTGGGCAAGGAGGAGGGGGAGGGTGCCGACCAGACCCTGGTAGAGCCGGTCCCGCTCCGTCGAGGCGTCCGTCTTGCCGTTGATCCTCAGCACCCGGGCGCCGCTGGAGCGCTGGAGCACGCTGACGGTGGCGCTGACCCCCTCCTCGTGGAAGAGCAGGCTTCCCGAGTCCCGGATCTCCGCTAGGTAGTTGGCGTCGTTGACGAGGTCCTGGGCGTACATGTGCGGGGCCAGGTTCATGTGGCGCGGGTTCCAGCCCGGGCTCCCCACCGCCCCCGCGACGGCCAGCACCGGCAGCACCAGGGCGAGCCGGTGCCGGGGCCCCAGGAGGACCGCGGCGGCGACGAGGTTGAGCCCGCCCGCCAGCCACAACGTGTTGCGGATGCCGAGCCACGGAAGCAGGACGAGGCCGCAGCCAAGGGCGCCGAGCACCCCGCCGACGGTGTTCCACGCGTACGCCCGCCCCACCGCCTCAGCCGCTTCATCCGCCCGACCGGCCAGCGCGCGGGTGGCGACGGGGTAGGTCGCGCCCATCAGGAAGGTGGGGGCGACGACGAGGGCGAAGAGCACGCCAAAGACGAGCTCCTGCGATCGGGCAAAGGAGCCCGATCGTTCCGCTAGCGGCTCGATCAGCAGGAGCGGCAGCTCGCCGATCAGGGGGATCAAGATCGCCGCCGCGGCCGCGATCGCGATGTTCAAGCCGCCCAGCAAGCGCACGCGATCGTCGACCCGGTCGACCACCCGGGCGAAGACGTGGCCGCCGAGGGCGAGACCGGCGATGAAGGCGCAGACGATCAGGCTGAAGGCGTAGGTGGTGGAGCCGGTGAGCAGCACGAAGGCGCGGTTCCAGGCCACCTGGTTGGTCAGCGCAGCGGCGCCCGAGAGCGCGAAGGCGGCGAGCACGGCGGTCGTCGCGGCGGGGGAGAGGGCGGGGGCGGGGGATTCAGCGGCGGGAGCCGCGGCGGGAGCTTCGAACGGCGCCAGGGGGAACCGTCGCCCGACCCCGATCGCGAGCGCACCGACGGCCAGGTTCACGCCCGCGGCGAGCGCCAGGGCGGTGGGTTGGCCCAGCGACGGCAGCAGCACGAACCCGGCGAGTCCCGCGCCGACCACCGCTCCGGTGGTGTTGATGGCGTACAGCCAGCCCATGTCGCGTCCGAGGGAGGCGTCGTCGCGGGCGTACCAGTGCGTGATCAGGGGGAGGGTCGCGCCCATCGCGACGGTGGGGAGCAGCAGCACGAGGGCGGAGACCCCGAGGGAGAGGAACGCCCCGCCGCCGGCGAGGGCTCCGGCGCCGAGCAGCCACGGACTGGCCAGCGCGAACGCGCCGATGGCCACCTCCATCGCGCCGTAGGCCGCCAGGGGGTGTTCGAGCTTCGTCGCCCGCCCGCCGGCCAGTCGCGCCCCCAGCCCGAGGCCGGCCATGTACGTCGCCACCACTGTCGCGACGGCGAGCGCGGAGTGCCCCACCACCAGCCCGAGCATGCGCACCCAGATGACCTGGTAGACGAGCGCGGTTGCTCCACTGAGGAGGAAGAACAGCGTGATGAGGAGCCGAAGCGGCACGGCTGGAATGCTAACTGGAGGAGGGCTCTAGGTGGTGAGCAGGGCGGGGCTCGAACCCGCGACCAACGGCTTGTAAAGCCGGCGCTCTACCAACTGAGCTACCCGCTCGTAAGCGACGGGGCCTGAAGCTGCCGGTCGGGGCGCTGGTGACGCGCGACGCCGGCGAAGAGGCCCTCGGGGTCGTCCAGCACGAGGGCTTCGCGCAGGACCTGGTCCATGTGCTCGACGACCTGGATGGTGACCTCCTGGCGAATCGCCTGGGGGATCTCCGGGACGTCCTTGGCGTTTTCCGCCGGGATGAGCACGTGGCGGATGCCACCTCGGTGGGCGGCGAGGACCTTCTCCTTCAATCCGCCGATGGGGCGGACGCGGCCGCGCAGGGTCACCTCGCCCGTCATCGCCACGTCCTTGCGGATGGGGATGCCGAGCAGGGCTGAGCAGATGGCCGTGCAGATCGTGATGCCCGCGGACGGTCCGTCCACCGGACCGATCTCGGGGATGTGCATGTGGATGTCGATCTCGGCGTAGAAGTCCCGCGCGAGGCCGAACACCTGCGACCGCGACCGCAGGTACGTCATCGCCGCCTGGGCCGACTCCTGCATCACGTCGCCGAGTTGGCCGGTGAGGATCAGCTTGCCCTTGCCGGGCACCACCGCCGCCTCGATCGGGACGAGCTCGCCGCCGACCTGGGTCCACGCGAGGCCGTTGACGAAGCCGACGACGTCGTCCGCCTCCGCCGTACCGAAGCGGAACTTCGGCACCCCCAGCAGCTTGTGGATGCGCTGGGGCGTGATGATCTCGTGCGTCTCTTCGTCCCGCGCCCGGTCCGTCAGGACCTTCCGCGCGACCTTGCGGCAGACCGATCCGACCTCCCGCTCGAGGTTCCGCACGCCGCTCTCACGCGTGTACCGACGGACGATCTCCTGGACCGCCGTGTTCCGAATCTCGACGTGGTCCGCGGTGAGCCCGTGGTCCTCCATCTGACGCGGAACGAGGTACTGGCGGGCGATCGCGAGCTTCTCCATCTCCGTGTATCCGGAGAGGCGGATGATCTCCATCCGGTCCTGCAGCGGGATCGGAATGCCCGACAGGGTGTTCGCCGTCGTGATGAAGAAGACTCGGCTGAGGTCGTAGTCCAGATCGAGGTAGTGGTCGTTGAACGCGCTGTTCTGCTCGGGGTCCAGGACCTCCAGCAGGGCCGAGGCGGGGTCGCCCCGGAAGTCCGCCGACATCTTGTCGATCTCGTCCAACAGGAAGACCGGGTTGTTGCTCCCGCACTTCTTCAGACGCTGGATGAGCTTGCCCGGGAGGGCGCCGATGTAGGTCCGGCGGTGGCCCCGAATCTCCGCTTCGTCGCGCACGCCGCCGAGGCTGAGGCGGACGAAGTCGCGGCCCGTGGCCCGCGCGATGGACCGCGCCAGGGACGTCTTGCCGACGCCGGGAGGTCCGACGAGGCACAGGATCGGCCCCTTCATCTTCTCGACCATCGCCTGGACGGCGAGGTACTCGACGATGCGCTCTTTGACCTTGCGAAGCCCGTAGTGGTCCTCCTCGAGCACCTGCTCGGCGAAGTCCAACTCCAGCTTCTCGTCCGTGTAGTCCTGCCAGGGCAGGTCCAGGACCCAGTCGATGTACGTGCGCACGACCGTCGCTTCGGCCGACATCGGCGACATCAGCTTGAGCTTGCGGAGCTCCTTTTCGCACTTGGCGCGAGCCTCGTCCGGCAGCTGCTTCTCGGCGACGCGGGACTCAAGCTCCTGAAGCTCGTTCTTGAACTCGTCCTTCTCCCCCAGCTCACGCTGGATCGCCTGCATCTGCTCGTTGAGGTAGTACTCCCGCTGCGTCTTCTCCATCTGCTTTTTGACGCGCGAGCGGATGCGCTTCTGCACCTGGAGAATCTCGATCTCGCTCTGGATGTTCCGGAGCAGATCTTCCAGCCGTTCCTGCGGCTCCGACGTCTCCAGCAGCTTCTGCTTGTCGGGGAGCTTGAGGTTCAGCTGCGCCGCGAGGATGTCGGCGAGCTTGGCCGGGTTGTCGATGTTGCTGATCGTCAGCAGCATCTCCGGCGGGATGCGCTTCTCCAGCTTCACGTAGTTCTCGAACGCGCTCTTGATGCTGCGCATCAACGCTTCGAGACCCACCGTGGTGGTGCCGTCGTCCGTGTGGGGAACGACTTCCACGCTGAAGTAGTCGTCGTCGCCGACGTAGCGGCGGATGGTGGCGCGGCGCTTGCCCTCGACCAGCACCTTCACGGTGCCGTCGGGCAGACGCAGCATCTGCATGATCACGCTGAGCGTGCCCGTCTGGAAGATGTCCTCCGGCCCGGGCTCGTTCGTCTTCGCCGACTTCTGGGCGGCGAGGAAGATCTCTTTGTCGGTCGCCATCGCCTGCTGCAGCGCGGCGATCGACTTCTCCCGGCCGACGAACAGCGGGATGACCATGTAGGGGAACACGACGATGTCGCGCAGGGGGAGCAGCGGGATGGTGCGGCCGCCGGGGACGGATTCACCCCGATCGTTCTTCTTCCAGATCACGCGAGCTCAGCCTCGTTCTCATAGACGAGGATCGGCTGCTTCTTGTTCTGCACGACCTCTTCGCTGACGATGCACTCCTTCACGCCCGTAATCGACGGGACCTCGTACATCACATCCAGCATCAGGTTCTCGAGGATCGCGCGGAGACCGCGTGCCCCGGACTTGCGTTCCATCGCTTCCCGGGCAACCGCGCCGAGGGCGCCGTCGGTGAACTTGAGCTTCACGCTCTCGAACTCGAAGAGCTTTTGGTACTGCTTCACGAGCGCGTTCTTCGGCTTCTGCAGGATCTGCACGAGGGCGTCCTCGTCCAGGTTCTCCAGCGTCGCGACCACGGGGACGCGGCCGATGAACTCGGGAATCAGACCGAACTTGAGCAGATCCGCGGCCTGCACCTTGCTCAGCAGGCTCTTGCCCTCGATCGGCTGGACCTTCTTGTCCACGGGGCCGCCGAAGCCGAGGTTCTTGCGGCCGATGCGCCGCTCGATGAGCTTGTCCAACCCGACGAACGCGCCGCCGCAGATGAACAGGATGTTGGTCGTGTCGATCTGCAGGAAGTCTTGCTGCGGGTGCTTGCGGCCGCCCTTGGGAGGCACGTTCGCGACGGTGCCTTCGATGAGCTTGAGCAGCGCCTGCTGCACGCCCTCACCGGAGACGTCACGCGTGATCGAGGGGTTCTCCGACTTGCGGGAGATCTTGTCGATCTCGTCGATGTAGATGATGCCCTTCTGGCACCGCTCCACGTTGTAGTCGGACGCCTGGAACAGGCTCAGGACGATGTTCTCGACGTCCTCACCGACGTAGCCGGCCTCCGTCAGGGAGGTGGCGTCCGCGATGGTGAACGGCACGTTGAGGAACTTGGCCAGCGTCTGGGCCAGCAGCGTCTTGCCGGTGCCCGTGGGGCCCAGCAGGAGGATGTTGGACTTCTGCAGGTCGACGTCATCGTGCGGACCGGTTCGGCCCTCGATGCGCTTGTAGTGGTTGTAAACCGCCACCGAAAGCACGCGCTTGGCCTCTTCCTGGCCGATCACGTACTCGTCGAGATGCTTCTTGATCTCCTTCGGCTTCGGGATGCTGCCCTTGGAGGTGTAGTAGTCCTCCCGGTCGTACTCCTCCGCGATGATGTCGTTGCATAGCTCGATGCACTCATCGCAGATGTAGACCGTGGGGCCCGCGATCAACTTGCGGACCTCCTTCTGCGACTTCCCGCAGAAGGAACAGCAGAGGTTGCTGTTGTCGCTTCCTCGCTTCGGCACCAGTCCCTACTCCTCGTCTTCGCGCTGCTTGACGATCCGGTCAATGATGCCATACGCCAGCGCTTCGTCCGACGTCATGAAGAAGTCGCGGTCGCAGTCAGCGTGCACCCGCTCCTCATCCTGACCCGTGTGCTTCACGAGAATCTCGGTCAACAGCTGCTTCAAGCGCAGGATCTCCCTCGCATGGATCTCGATATCGGCCGCCTGGCCGCGAACTCCACCCAAAGGCTGATGAATCAGGATCGAACTGTTCGGCAGGGCCGCCCGCATGCCTGGCTCACCGCCGGCCAGCAGGACCGCTCCCATGCTCATCGCGCGACCGCTGCACAGGGTCCCGACGGGGGCCTTGATGTAGTGCATCGTGTCGTAGATCGCGAGGCCCGCGGTGACGTCGCCGCCGGGGCTGTTGATGTACATGTGGATCGGCTTCTCGGGGTCCTCAGACTCAAGGAACAGCAGCTGCGCGATGATCGCGTTGGCGACCTCCGCCGTGACTTCCGTGCCCAAGAAGATGATTCGGTCGAGCAGCAGGCGCGACCACACGTCCAACGCACGCTCGCCGCGGTGCGTCTGTTCGTAGACGTGGGGAAGAGGAAGAAGTGCGCGCGGGTCCCAGTTCATTCGAGTAGCAGCCTCCGGTGGGGGGGATCTTAGGTCGCGTCTTCGGACTCGCCACCCTCGTCCGCCTGATCTTCGCCACCAGCATCGGCGGCTTCGTCAGCGGCGTCGTCGCCGTGGTCGTGATCGTGATCGTCATCACCATGGTCGTGGTCGTGATCATGGTCGTGGTCGCCCTCGCCGTGGTCGTCGCCATGGGCGTGGTACCAGCCGGGCTCGACGTCGATGACCTCGGCGTTCTCGAGCAGGGCGTCCAGCGCCTTCTCCTCGAGGAGCCGATCCTTCAGACCGTCCATGCCATTGTTCTTGAGCAGCAGCCCCTTGATGGCGGCGGGGTGCTGGCCGATCTCCTCGGCCATCGCCGCGATGCGCTCATCGACGTCGTCGTCCGTGATCTCCAGCCCCTCGGCCTTGGCGATCGCCTCGAGCACGAGGCTCTGCTTCACCGCGAACTCGGCCTCACCCATGAAGCGGTTCTGGGCCGCCTCCGGGAGGGAGTCGAGGGTGGGAAGCTGCATCTGCAGGCCCTGACGGGCGAACTGCTGGAACTGCTCGCGAAGCTGGGCTTCGGCCTGGGCGCGGACGAGCCCCTGGGGGACGTCGAACTCGTTGACCTCGAGCACCTTGCGGATGGCGCAGGTAGCGGCGTGGCCGCGGGCGTGGTTGCCGCCCTGCTCTTCCATCTTGAAGCGGGTGTCCGCCTTCAGCAGGTCCAGGGTGTCGTGGCCGACGTCCTGGGCGAAGTCGTCGTCCAGCTCGGGGAGCTTCTGGACCTTGATCTCGCTGATGGTGATCTCGAGGCTGCCCTCGCTGCCCTCGAACTCCTCGCCGAGGCTCTCCGCCGGCGGGGTGATGGCTTCGGTCTTGGTGTCGCCGATCTTCATGCCGACGACGTGATCCTTGAGCCAGTCGGCCGACGGCATGCCCGTCGCCTGGCCGGCGAGGACCATCAGACCCTTGAGCTCGCGGGGCTCGCCCTCGGGGAGGGTGAAGGAGCCGTCGAGGATGGCCATGTCGCCCTCGGCGAGGACGTGGCCCTCGTCCGCGGCTTCCACGGTGGCGGCCCGCTGGAGCATGCCCTGCAGCTCGGCGTCGACCTCTTCGTCGGTGACGTTGACCGACTCCCACTCGACCGAGACGCCCTTCCAGCCGTCGAGTTCGAGGTCCGGCTTGATCTCGACGGTCACGCTGAAGGCGTAGTCGACGCCCTTCTCCATCGTGCCCTGATCGACGATCGGCTGGCTGACGGGGGTGAGGCCGTGCTCCTCCATGGCGGTGTCGAAGGCATCGCTGATGACGCCGCCGGCGACTTCGCCCTGGATGTGACGGCCGAAGCGGCGCTCCAGCACCTTGCGGGGAACCTTGCCGGGCCGGAAGCCCTTCATGTTCACCTGCTTGGACAGGTTGCGGTACGCCTCGTCGAGCTTGGCATCGACGGTGGAAGCATCGACCACGAAGGTGAGCTTCTTTTCGACGGGGGAAAGATCTTCGACCTGAACACTCATGGCTTTATCGCTCTAGAGGGGTGGTGCGAGAGGGGGGACTCGAACCCCCACGGGGCTGTCCCGCTGGCTCCTAAGGCCAGTGCGTCTACCAATTCCGCCACTCTCGCAAGAAAAAAGCCGTCGACAGGGTTTGCGTATCCTGTCGACGGCTTTCCTCGGTAGTTGGTGAGCCCACCAGGAATCGAACCTGGAACCTGCGGATTAAGAGTCCGATGCTCTGCCAGTTGAGCTATGG
>JAAESI010000047.1 GCA_024229515.1 Pseudomonadota bacterium
GACAGGCTCTGGCATTCCGGTGGAGGTTCAGCTGGGTCCCTCGAGAGTTGGTTGACGGCGTAGGAACCACCAACCTTGCTCATCGAGCCCAGATGAACCAACTACGCCTTCAATACCGGAACAACGTGTCTGGCCTTCACACCTAGTCCACCGTCGTCGGGGTGCCTCGCTCGTGGTACTCGGCGTCCGTGTTGACCGCCCACACGTCGTAGGACGCACCCATCAGGTTCCGCGCCGCCAACAGCGCGGTCATCATCGAATGATCCTGGTTGTTGTACTTGTGCATGCCGTTGCGACCGACCGTCTGCACCGCGGGTAGCTCGGCGGCCAGCCACCGTCGGATGATCTCCACCCGCCCCTGGTAGGCGTCGTCGTAGACCGGGTAGGCCTTCGGTGCGCGCACGACGGTGCCGTCCAGCACGGCCGCGGCGGGGGCGAGCCCGAGGCGGTCCAGCTCGGAGCGCCCCAGCTCCACCAACGCGGCGTCGTCCAGGCTCCACAGGTCGTCGCCGACCGAGCAGAAGTACTCCATCCCGATCCCGGTCATCGCCGGGTCCACGACCATGTCGGGGCTCCAGTTCTTGAAGTTCTGGAGGCGGCCGACGCGCACCGACGGATCGTGGATGTAGATCCAGTTGTCGGGGAACAGATCGCGCTGCTGGACCCGCAGGACCACGGTGAGGAAGTCGCGGTAGGCGAGCCCGCGGGCCGCTTCGAGCACCTCCGGCGGAGGCGCGGGATCGAGGATCTGCGCCAGGTCGGCCAGCGCCATGGAGCTGATGAGGCAGTCGGTCTCGAACGACTCCCCGCCCGCCTCCACCGTCAGCGGTCCCTGCCAGCGCACGGCGTCCACGCGGTGGCCCAGGTGCACCCGACCGCCCCACTCCTGGACCCGGTCCCGCGCGGCTTCCCACATCTGGCCGGGGCCGCGGCGGGGGTAGCGGAACTCGTCGATGAGGGTCTTGATGACGGCGCCGTCGCCGGGCCGGCGGGGCAGCAGGGCGTCCTTCACCGTGCCCGCGAGCGAGAGCCCCTTGATGCGCTGGGCCGCCCAGTCGGCGCTGATGTCGTCGCACGACATGCCCCACACCTTCTCGGTGTACCCCTTGAAGAAGATGGTGAAGAGGTGGCGGCCGAAGCGGTTGGTGATCCAGTCGGCGAACGAGACCTCCGGGTCGATCGGAAAGGCGCGCGCGCGGGCGTAGCTCGCAAGCACCCGCACCGCCGTGCGCGGGCCCAGGCCGATCAACGCGTTGGCGGGCTTGAGCGGGTAGTCGAAGAAGGTGCCGTCGTAGAGGATGCGCGACAGCCGCGGCCGGGTGATCAGCTCGTCCCCCAGGAGCTCGGTCCAGAGCGCCTCGATCTCCTCGCTCTTGCTGAAGAAGCGATGCCCCCCGATGTCGAAGCGGCAGCCCCGGAACTCCCCGGTCCAGGCGATGCCGCCGACGTGGACCGGGTCCGCCTCCAGGACATCGACGGCGAACTCGTCGCGAGCCTGCTTGAGCAGCTCGTACGCGGCGGTCAGGCCCGCGGGGCCCGCCCCGATGATGGCGACGCGTTGCACCGACGTACTATGGCCGTCCGGTGCCCAAGCTGCGCGAAGCCCTCCTCGTAACCGCCATCGCGGTGCTCGCCATCGGCTCCTTGGTCGTCTTCGCGGCGATGGACCGCCGCTCCCCCAACGACCACGACACCTACTTCACCGGCGGCAGCATCCCCGCGCTCGAAGCGCTGCTCGCCCCCGACGCAGACGCCTCGGCCGTCCTCATCGACCACTTCCTGACCGGGGGACCCCACCCGCGCTTGCCCCAAACCGTGCTCCTGGCCGCATCGTCGGGGGGACCGACCCGGTTTGCGTACCGCATGGCGAACCTGCCGTTCGTGCTGATGCTGGTGCTCGGCACGTGGCTGCTGGGACGCCAACTGGGAGGCCCCCGCGTCGGCCTCGGGGCAGTCGCGCTGGTCTGCAGCCTCCCGCTGATGGTGAACCACAGCCACAAGTTCATCGCGAACTGGCACGCCGCGGCGCTGACGCCGATGGCCTGGGCGTTGCTGCTGATCGCGCTGAAGGGGCGGGGTCGTGCGGCCTGGGCGGCCGCCGTGGGCGCGGGGCTGGTGCAAGCGGCGCGCTGCTACTGCCACCCCGTCGTGCTCCCGGACGTCGCCGCGTCCACCGCCCTGGTCTGCGGGGTCGCGGCCTGGGGGGCCTGGCGGGGCCGAACCGTCGAGCACGCTCAACCGCTGCTCCGCGTCGGAGCCGCCTCGGCCTTGGCGCTGGCGGGCACCGGCCACATCCTCGGATGGACCACACGGTGGCTGGAGGAGCCGGGCTACAGCCTCGCCAACTACCGGGCCGGCAAGACCGACGTGGTGGGGCGCTGGACCTGGGCCGAAGCCTCGGAGCTGCCCGCCGCGGCCGCCCGCTACGTCGCCGAGATGTGGAACTGGCAGCTCTTCCCCACCGGGTTCGTGCTGCTCGTCGCGGGACTCATCGGCGTCGCGATGGCGGCCCGGCGCGGCCGCGCGCCGGTCGGGGTCCTGCTGCTCCTGGGGGCGTTCGTGCTCCAGGCCCCCCTCGCGGTGCTCACGTTCGCCCGAGGCACGTTCACGGCGGACTGGACCGTGCTGCTCCCGGGGCTGTGCGCGGCGGCGGCGTGGGGTGCGCTGGCCGACCCGAGCGAACTCAGCGGTCGGCTCCGCCAGGGATGGCTCGCGCTCCTGGGCGTGCAGGCGGCGTTCGTGCTCGCGACGCCCCTGGCCCTCGGCGGTGCGGCTCCGAGCCCTCTGGAGAACCCCGCGTGGTGGTCCCGCGGCGTGCCCGCGATGTTCGCGCAGTCCTCGACCGGGACCGTCTGGAACACCCACCACATCCCGTTGCGGGGCGACGTGGCGGGCGAGCCCCTGGCCCACGCCATCGCCGCGATGAACGTCCCCGGCTTCGAGACCGCGGAGCTTCGGTACCGCGGGGCCGACCTCAGCGAGCCCTGCCGACCAGCCCCCGCCGACGACGGTGCGTGGGTCTGGGGTGCGGGCGACGACCAGACCGCCCAGCGGGTCTGGAGTCCGTGGCCGGCGGTGTTCACCCGGGTGCATCCCCTGCGCGCGGACTCGGCCCCCCCCAACGTCCTGGACGCGGTCCGCGACCAGCCGCCGAGCCCGACCGGTGCGATGGTGCGGCACCTGAAGACCCAGGACCGACCGGTGGTGCTCCGCCTCTGGATCGATCTGACCTCGGACGAGGCGGCGGCGTTCGAGGCCTGCCAGCCCTCCTGGGCGGACGACGCGCTGGCCGCGACGGCCCGCGAGTGGGCGACGTCGATGGGCTTGTCCATCGAGCTGGAGTTGCAGGACTTCGGAGGCGAGCTGGTGGGGCTCGAGAACGAGTACGACCGCGATCCGCGGTACCTCAGTCGGGCGCTGCTGCTCCGCTGAACGCTAGAAGCCGCACTCGCTGTTGGTCTGCATGACGAACACGAACCCCGTCTTGGTGTCGGCGTACACACCGTGCATCGTCGATCCGTCGCGGGGGTTCTCGGTCTCGGTCACGCGGTAGCGGGTGATCGAGATGGTGTGCAGCCCGGCCTCCAACTGGATGAGCCCGGCCTGCGTGAACAGGAAGCTCCCGTTGTCCTGCCCGTGGCAGGTCATCGAAACGCCGGACGTCGCGTTCGCCACCGTGATGAAGACGAAGTCCCCCGAGTCGTAGGGGCCGACCCACTCGGTGACACCGTAGCCAAGCTCCATCGCCCAGCAGTCGGCGATCTGCGTCGAGGTGATCAACGGCGAGGTCACCGTCAGCGCCGGCGGGGCGCTGACTACGGCCTCCGCGGTGATCGCGCAGCCGTCGGGGTCGACCGCGTTGTAAATGGTGTACGAGGCGCTGTTGGGGACCGCGCTGACGGTGGTGGCGGCGGTGTAGGTGGTGGTCGCGGGGTCCAGCGTCGCGACGATCGGCACGCCGGCGGTGAGGGTCAGGGACGGTCCGACCGAGTAGTAGTTCCGGTTGTTGTCCGGCGGCACGATGTTCGGGCTGCAGGAACCCAGCGGCGGCAGGTGCGTCAGCGGCGGCGAGTCCTCGGGCTCGAAGAAGCCGAGCTCGACGCTGCCGTTGTCCAGGCTGGTGTCGGACGGCACGCCGTACCGGTAGACGCCGAACACGGCGCCATCGAGACCGGCGCCGGCAGGGTCGTACTCGAAGTCGACTTCGTCGTCGCCGCCGGGGGTCTCGACGGTGACCTCGACCTCGCCGTAGGCGCACCCGGGGGGCGCGGTGACGACGATGGCGTCGCCGGTGATGGCGAGCACCTCGGCCTCGGCGGTGCCGAAGCGCACCTCCACGTCGTCGTTGTCGGTGGTGCCGACCTCGCCGGTGTACTCGATGTTGACGGTGAAGCCGCCGTCGGTGGAGCCGTTGTCGGGGTCGAGGTCGTCGATCTCGAAGGGGTCGGCGACGTCGTCGTCGTCCGTGTCGTCGTCGTCGTCCGTCGCGTCGTCGTCATCGGTGGCGTCGTCGTCGTCCGTGGCGTCGTCATCGTCCGTCGTGTCGTCGTCGTCGGTGGCGTCGTCGTCGTCGTCGTCGTCGTCGCGGCGAGGGTCCAACCCCACGGTGCCGGGGTAGCAGCCGGGCAGCAGCAGGAGGCCCATCAGAATCAGCAAGAGCGTACGCATACGCTGCGAACCTTAGCTGAGGGGAGTAGATTCACGCCGATGCGAACCACTGCCCGACTCTTCCTCGTCTTCGCCCTCCTGTTCACGTTGAACGGCTGCCCCGAACTCAGCCTCGGCAACGTCGGCCTGAAGGCCGGCACGGTGAAGGGCGGCTCGTTCACGGTGACCGCGCAGATCCACGTCACGGAGGTCGACGACACCACCGCAGAGGGGGCCACTCCTCAGGAAGGCCGCGGCATGATCGGCATCATGCTGCCGCCCGGCTGGACCGTCGCGGACGCGCGCATGTCGTCCCCGTTCGAGGGCTCGGTCCGCCGCCTCATCCCCGTGCCCCAGGTGGCCGCCGCGTTCGGCCAGACCTTCCCGCAAGAGACGGGTCACTGGTGGACGTTCGCGTCCAACACCATCGCCATCCCCACCGGCAGCCACACCTTCGACGTCGAGGTCGACGTGGTCGCCGGCAAGAAGGCCAAGGGAGGCGTCATCGGCGTCGCCGCCGGTCAGCTGTCGGAGGACCTGAGCGAGCTGCCCGCGCCGCGGAAGTTCGATCTGTCGCTGAAGGGCAAGGGATCGCTGACCGCGGTCGGCGGAGCCACGAGCGTCTCGCTTCCGCCCGAGCCCGAGCCGGCCAACACCGACAAGGCCAGCGGGGGCTGAGACGCTCTAGCTGAGCTGCGCGGCGATGAAGCTGCGCACGCGCACGCGATCGGCGTCGCCGATCTCGTCGAACCGCAGGCCGTTGCCGGTGCGGTTGGATGCGTTGCTCATCTGGAAGCGCTCGGCGGAGACCACCTGAGCCTTCACCGACAGCATGCCCACGCCGGGCAGGTTGAAGCTGACTTCCAGGTTCGTGCCCTCCGGGTAGGGGAGGATGCACTCGACGAACATGCCGCCTTCGGACACCGACGCGCCGACCGCGAAGGTCTCCTCGCCGCCGTCGGTCACGGTCTTGATCTGGATGTCGTCGCCGACACGGACGGACGTTCGTCGTTCGCTCATGGTCGTAGCCTACTCTGGGGCGGCGGGCGCGACGGGGGCGCCGTCGGCGTCGATTTCGGGGAAGGGGTCGCCGGCCTCTTCGTCCTCGTTGGGGGTCATGATGCCGATGGTCTCGACGCCCGCCCCCTTAGCCATGTCCATCAGCGCGACCGCGCCGCCGTACAGCGCGTCGTCCTCGCCCTCGAAGAACATCACCTTCTCGGCGCGGTCGATGTAGAGGTCCGACAGCAGCTGCTCGACCTCTTCCAACTGCACCGTCTCCTTGTTCACCTCGATGTGCCCATCGGAGAAGAGCTTGAGGACGACCTGGTCCTTGATCTCGTCCGGCGGCTCCTCGAACTCCGCCTTCTGCGGAACCTCGATGGGGATGTTCTTGGCCAGCAGGGGCGTGATCACCATGAAGATGATGAGCAGCACCAGAACGATGTCCACCAGCGGCGTGACGTTGATGTCCGCCTGCGGGCCCTTGCTGCCGAGCTTGCTCGCCATGGCTAGCCACGCTCCTTGTTGACGCGCTCCGCCATGTCCTTGGCCGCTTCGTCGGTCTGCAGCCCCACGCTCTTGGCGCCGAGGTCCTCGCAGATCTTCATGACGGTGCGCACGTCCGCGTACCGAGCCTTCACGTCCCCCTTGATGAGGATGAACTTGAACGGCTCGGCCAGCAGCACGTTGGCCAGTTCGGCCTCCAGCAGCTCCTTCGTGATGAGGTCATCGCCCAGGTAGAAGGTCCCGTCCTCCTTCACGGAGATGATGGTCGCCTCCCCGCTGTCCTCGCCCGCCTCGGCGTGGCGGGCCGTGGGGAGCTTCACCTCGGCGCCGCGCTGCAGCATCGGGGTGATGACCATGAAGATGATCAGCAGCACGAGAACGATATCCACCAACGGCGTGACGTTGATGTCCGCCTGGGGTCCCTTGCTGCCAATCTTCCCGCCCATGACTTAGATGGCCGCCTTGTTCTTCTTGACCCAGTCCAGCATCTCGCTGGCGGAGTTGGCCATCTCGACCTCGAAGCCCTCGATGTTGGCGTTGGCCCAGTTGTAGAGCCACACCGCAGGGATGGCGACGAGCAGCCCGTAGCCGGTCATGTACAGCGCCTCGGCGATGCCGCCGGCGACCGCCGCGATGCCCGCGGACTCGTTGGCTTCCATGCCCTTGAACGAGTTGATGATGCCGATGACGGTGCCGAGCAGCCCCACGAACGGAGCGGTCGAGGCGGTCGTGGCGAGAATGGTCAGCCACTTGCGCAGCCCCTCCCCTTCCTGACCGACCGCGCGCTCCATGGCGGACTCGACGGTGGACAGGTCGTCCAGCCCTCCCGCCTTGGCCTTCACGTCCTGCGCATCCGTCAGCCCGCTGTTCACGATGCGGGCGAGGTAGCTGAACTTGAAGATCTCGTCGCCGGTCTGCTTGAGCACAGCGGCGACGTCCTGCTTCTTCATCGCGCCGCTGATCGCACCGGCGAAGTCGATGCTCTGCTTGCGCGCGCGCATGAAGTAGATGAGGCGGTTGATGGCCACGCCGACCGACAGCACGGACATCAGCGTCAGGATGCCGGCAATGGCCCACGTGAACGCAGTGAAGTGCTGCAGTGATTCGCGAAATCCAAATTCCACGGTGCTCTCCTAGTTGAGCTTGTAGCTGGTGGTGACGTTCGCCCAGTAGCGGGTGAAGGTGTCACCGGTCTTGTACGGCATCCATTTGATGCCGCTCCAGGCCTGGATCGTCTCGTAGTAGAGGGCTTCCGGGCCGGATACGGCTTCGATGCACTTCATGCCGTGCCAGCGGCGACGGCGGGTCTTGGTGTCGACCTTGTGCCAGCCCTCGCAGGCGGCGTCCTTGGCCTTGACCACCTTGCCGTTGACGTCGACGAGGATGCGCAGCTGCACCGTGCCCTCGAGCTCCATCATCTTGGCTTCTTCAGGGTAGGCGATGCGGGGCTTGCTCATCGCGCGGCCGACGGACTCCCCGAGCCCGAACGCGGCGATGTCGGTGCCGGTGCCGCCCTTGACGCCGCCGATCTGACCGCCGACCTTGCCGCCCTCGACGCCGCCTTGGACCCCGCCGGGCACGCCGCCGCCGACGACCTCCTCGGGACCGTCCCCGGTCTCCTCGACGTCCTCCTCGGGGATCTCCTCGGGGATCTCCTCGGGCTGGACCAGCTCCTGAGGCTCGATCTTCGGCTTCTTCTTCTTCTTCTTCTTCTTCTTCTTCTTCGGCGTCGACGGGGCCGGCGGCGGCGGCGGCGGCGGCGGAGCCGAGTAGAAGGTGACCTCGACCTCGACCGGAGGCTTGATCACATCCTTGGCGCTGAAGAGGAAGACGAAGGCCAGTACCCCGACAAGCACGTGCAGAAGCAGCGAAATGAACCCCGCCATGGGGCTCTTTCGGTTCTGTTGGGACTCGCCGGTGGTCGCGTCGAACAAGGCAACGGGCATTTAGCAGTCACGTTTCTGGGCGTCCAGAGGGAGGCAATACGGTGACCGTTTCTTGACGATCTCCTGTGATACCGTCGCGCCGATCGCCATGTTCGACCGAATCGCCCGGTTCATCTTGCAAGCGCGTTGGCTGCTGCTTGCACTTCTGGTCGCGGCGAGCGTGGCGCTCGGGCTGCCCGCGACCCAGATCGTCTTCGACTTCTCACCGCGTTCCATCTTCTTGACCGCGGACGAAGAGGTTTCGTTCCTCAAAGAGCACCGCACCGTCTTCGGAGAGGAAGACGGCATCGTCATGGTGCTGCTCGAAGCGGACGACGTCTTCGCCCCGGACGTGCTCCAGCTCATCGTCGATCTCAGCGACGACATCTCCGAGGTCGAGGGCATCGAGTCGGTGCTCAGCCTCGCCACCGTGCCGCGGCTGTCCGGCTCCCCGCCCGTCATCGAGGTCAGCCCGCTGCTGGACGAGGTGCCCGAGACGGACGAGGAGGGGGCTGAGCTCAAGGAGATCGTGCTCGCCAACCGGATCTACGTGCACCGGTTCGTCAGCCCCAACGCCCAGGCCAGCGCGCTGTTGGCGATGCTGGATGGCGAGCTGATCGAGGAGCTGGACCGTCGCCCGTGCCTGGACGCCATCGAGGGGCTGCTCGAGCAGCGGATGGGCGCGACCGACGGGGTGACGCTGACGATGATCGGCGTGCCGGTGGTGAACCGCGAGTACGCGATCCTGCTGCAGAAGGACATGACGCGGACTGTCGGCATGTCCGTGCTGCTCATCGCCATCGTGCTGATGTTCCTGTTCCGGAACCCGGTGACGGTGGCGCTGCCCCTGACGGCGGTCGGCCTGAGCCTCACCTGGACCATCGGCTACATGGTCCTGTGGGGCGACAAGATCAACATCATCAACTCGATCATCCCCACGCTGCTGTTGGTGATCGGCGTAGGCGATGCCGTGCACTTCCTCACGACCTACTACCAGGAGCTGGGGGCGGGCTCGGAGAAGCAGACGGCCATCCGCAGCATGGTCCGGCGCATCGGCGCGGCCTGCCTGCTGACCTCCATCACGGCCGCCATCGGCTTCGCCAGCCTGATGGTCGCGCGCATCGACATCATCAAGGGCATGGGTCGCGTGGCGGCGGTCGGCCTGCTGGTGTCGTACTTCGTCATCCTGCTGTTGGTGCCGTCGGTGCTGTCGCTGACGAAGCCGCCCAAGGCGGGGGTGCACGCCGACCCGAAGTCCGGCTGGATCGGCCGCCTGCTGACCTGGACCGGCGTCGTGGTGACGAACCACAAGGCCAAGGTCGTGACCGTCACCGCGCTCATCTGCGCCGCTTCCGTGATCGGCGGGATGCGGGTCAAGACCGACAACTTCCTGCTGGAGGAGCTCTTCCCCCAGAACCGCGTCAGCCAGGCGTTGGCGCGCACCGAGGCGGTGCTCACCGGCGTGATGCCCGTCGAAGTGTCGATCCGGACGGACACCGAGGGGGGCGTGCTGGAGCCCGACGTGCTGCGCGGTATGGTCGAGGTCCAGAAGCACTTCGGCGACGACCCGTTCATCGGCCACAGCGCGTCGGTGGCCGACCTGATCCTGGAGATTGGGCGCCTCACGCGCGGGACCTCGACCATCCCCGACACCCGCGCGGAGGCGTCGCAGCGGCTGCTCTACTTTGAGATGGGCGAGGACCCCTCGTTCCTGGACTCCATGGTCGACGTGACGCGCTCGCACGCGCGCATCTCCGCCACCCAGCGGGACTGGGGCACGAGCAACTTCTTCGCCTGGTACGACGGCAGCAAGGAGTGCGACCCCCGGGCGACCTGCGGCGAGCCGATCCTGGACATCGTCGACCGCGCCTTCGGCACCACCGGAGGCGTCAAGCCGGGGCTCGAGGTCCGCGTCACCGGCAGCAACCTCGTGGCCGCCCGCGCGCTGGACCGCCTCGTCGAGGACATGGTCACCTCGCTGCTGACGGCCTTCTTCGTCATCTCGCTGCTGATGATGCTGCTGCTCCGCTCGTTCCGGATCGGCCTGCTGTCGATGGTCCCCAACCTCATCCCGCTGCTGATGACCTTCGGCGTGATGGGCTGGATCGGCATCCCCCTGCGGACCTCCACGTCGCTGATCTTCTCGGTCGCCCTGGGCGTGGCGGTGAACGACACCATCCACTTCGTCACCCGCTTCAAGGAGGAGCTGTTCCTCCGCGGCGACCGCGTCGAAGCCGTACGCGCCACCCTGCTGTCCACGGGCCGCGCCATCATCTTCACGTCGATCCTGATGATCTTCGGCTTCGCCACGATGATGACGACCCGCTTCGTCGGCATCTTCCAGATGGGCCTGCTCGGCGCCGTCACCCTCATGGCCGCCCTCATCGGCGACCTGCTGCTGCTGCCGGTCTGCCTCGTGATCTTCCGCCCCTGGGAGCGGTACATCGAGAAGAAGCAGAGGGACGGGACGTGGAAGCCCGTGGAGCTGGGGAACCCGGAGGCGGAGTAGCGCTAGAAGCGCAGCACGTAGCTGAAGCTCTTGTCGCCTTCCCGCGCCTCGGGGAACTTCGCCTTGGTCAGCACGCCGCCGATGCAGCGGTCCAGCGATGCGCCCTTCGTGGGCGAGCTGTGGTCGATCTTGGCCTTCGTGCAGCGGCCCTTGGTGTCCACGGTGAGGCGGACGTCCACGCGCCGCTCAGCGCCCGAGGAGGTGTTCTCGGTGAAGCAGTTCTTCAGCGACCGGTTCTGCGACCGGATCGTCTGACCGACGAGGTTCATGTCGATCCAGGGACCGATCTCCTCGCTGGCGCGGTCCAGGTCCGTCGGGGACGACGAACCGGCGCTGTTCTCGTCGTCGCCGCCCCCGCCCAGGCCCGGGGGGAGCTCCTCGCCCGCGTTCTCCATGTCGATGAGCGTGGGCTCGTCCTCGGTGGAGGCGTAGACCTTCTGGGCGCCCGCGGAGCGCTCCTGCGCCACCGCCTCCTCCAACGCCGCGCCGGAGGACGACGCCCGCCGTCGCTCGAACGCCGACAGGTCGGCCTCGTTCGGCGTCGCCGCGTCGTTGGACTCAGGCTCTTCGGAGGGGCAGGCGGTCAACATCAGGGACGCCAGGAGGAACAACAGCGAACGACGCATCAAGTGGGCTCCGCGCACGCCAGCAGCGTGAGTGCGTCCATCCTCGGACCGAGTTCTGCCCAGCCGACCTTGAGCGACAGACCGGCACGGGCCGGGTTGTCCCCGTCGGGGTCGGCCTGGATCGCTTCCACCCCCTCCTGGAGGCGGGCGAGCACGGGCTGGACCACCTTCTTGGAGGTGTGGGGCATCAGCAGCGCGAACCGGCCGCGCCGCAAGCGAGCGAACAGGTCGTGGCTGCGGATCCGGCCGCTGACTTCGTCGCCGACGGCCTGCACCAACCGGTGGGCCGGCCCTGCGAAGGTCACCTCGCCGGCCACCTCGTCGATGCGCCAGTCGCCGCTCTGCACCGGCTCGGGGAGCCCGACCAGATCCAGGACCGCGACGGTCAACTCCAGCTTGTATCGATCCGCCCGGCTGATCTCTTCCTGCAGCCGCTGCATGAAGTACTCGCGCTTGACCGCGCCGCTGAGGCCGTCCCGGGTGGCCGACTCCAGCTGGTCGGCGCGCCGCTCGGCCAGCTGCGCGTACTGGTCGCGCACCCGCAGCAACACGTCCACCCGCGCGGCGAACTCGCGCAGGTCGACCGGCTTGCTCATGTAGTCGTCGGCGCCGCCGTACAGCCCCGCGATGCGGCTTCGGGTGTCCGACCGGGCGGACAGGAGCAGCACCGGCGTCAGCTGGCCGTGCTTGCTCTCCTTCATCTGACGGCAGACTTCGAGCCCGTCCAGGCCCGGCATCATCACGTCCAGGACGATGACGTCGAAGGGGCCCTCGTCGTGGAACCGGGCCAGCGCCTCGTACCCGTCGTAGGCCGGGACCGGCTGGAACTCCTTGACTTCCAGGAAGTCGCTGAGGATGCGAACCGCGTCCTTGTCGTCATCGACGACGAGGACTCGACGGTGTCCGTTGTTCGTGACGTCCGTCAACAGCTAGGCTCCCTCGGTCTTGAGCGACCGATGATACCCGAGGACCTCGACGATTACCGACGACTCGTTGCCCGCGTCGACGATCACGCCGAGCGCGTGACCGCGGCCTGGAGCCATCGCTTCGCGTGCCGCTCGGGATGCTCCGGATGCTGCCAGCGCAGCCTGTCCGTCGCGGGCGTCGAAGCGTCGTCCATCGGAGCCTGGATCGAGGAGCACGGCCTGGCCCCCGAAGCGGGCGACGGCGAACCCTTCGTCAGCCCCCTGACCGTGGTCAATCCCGACGACGTCACCCCCTGCGCCATGCTCGACGCCGGCGGTCAGTGCCGCATCTACCCCGTGCGCCCCGTGATCTGCCGCACCCACGGCCTCCCCGTGGCGATCTCCGACGGCGAGGGCGGCAAGCGCGGCGACACCTGCCCCCTGAACTTCACCGAGGCGGGCCTGGGCGAGGTCCCGTCAGCCGACTTCCTCGACCTGACGACCCTGGACACCGTGCTCGCGGCCGTCGATCTCCGCTTCTCCCTCGCCACCGGCAGCAGCCCCGGCGAGCGCGTGCCGCTGTCCGATCTGGCGGATCGATGAAGGACTTCCTCGTGCTCTTCCTCGGCGGCGGCTTCGGCGCGGCCGCCCGCTACGGCACCGGCCTGCTCGCCGAGCGCGTGCTCGGCGAGCACTTCCCCTGGGGCACCCTCATCGTCAACGTCGGCGGCTCGCTGATCATCGGCGTGCTCATGCACTTCGCCCTCACGACGGACTGGATGACGCCGCGCGCCAAGCTCGCCCTCGTCACTGGCTTCTGCGGTGCCTTCACCACGTTCTCGACCTTCAGCTACGAGACCACCCGCGCGATCCAGGCCGGCGACTACCGGGTCGCGGCGATGAACGTGGGGTTGAACGTGGTGCTGTGCCTGGGGGCGACGTTCCTGGGCCTCTACGGGGCCAGCCGGATCCCCTGAATCCGCTTGATCTGGAACTTGATGTCCTCGTCCAGCCGGTGGTGGTGTCCCTGGAAGAACGACGCGCCGCCGTCCTCCCGTACTTCCGCCGGGGTGACGCGGCTCAGACCGCCGGGATCGTTGTCGCCGGTGCTCGGGTAGAGCACGTCCAGGTCCAGGCTGAGCCGGATGGCCGCCTTGATGACGCTGATCGTCTTGGCCGGGGACAGCTTCAGCAGATCGCCGGCGCCCGCGGCCGCGGGCTTGATGCTGAGGTCCGCGCCGACGGCGTTGCTGCCGACCCGCCCTGACCGGAAGCCACGCTGCGCCATCGCCTCCTTGCCGCCTTCAGCGGTGGGGGCGCCGAGCATCACCAGCGACTTGCTGGGGAAGAACATCGGCTCGTCGCGGCCGTCGAAGGTGTCCTCGGAGTCGCCATCGAGCATCCCGTGGAGGTGCCCGCGACGCTTGTCGGGATCGTCGGCGATGTCGTACTTGCGCACGCCCGGGGCCGGGTCGAGCTTCTTGCCCCGCAGCGCCTCCAGCAGCTCCTCACGCTGCTCCCGCGCCACCGCGATGACCCCGGGGGCCAGCTTCGCGTGGGCGATCTCGTTGTCGTCCAGCAGCTTCTGCAGGACCTTGGCCCGCTCCTTGTTGGCGGTGACCACGAGCGCGTCGTGGAACTCGATCTCGCCGTGCTTGCCCGCCCAGTCGCGGATGGTCGACTTCACGTTCTGCGGAGCGCCGACCTGCGAGCCCTCCGCGAGGAACCGGATCAGCTGATCGCGGCGCCACCCTTCATCGAGCGCCTGCCGCAGGGACTCACGCGTGAGCAGGTAGGTGCTCGCGCGGTCCACCCGCTTCAACTCGGCCAGCTCGCCGAGCTTCCACAGCGTCTTCAGCGGGAGCCCCACCGGCGCGAGGATCTCGAAGGTCGGCTGCAGCATGAACTTCACGCCCGCGTTGGCCTCGAGCTGGTTCAGTCCCTCGCCGCTGACGAAGATGCGACCCGCCCGGCTCAGCCGCAGGTAGCTCCCCTCGGGTCCGAGCCCGCTCTCGAGCAGGCCGGCCAGCTGAAGCACTTCCAGCGGGGGGTTGGGATCGTAGAAGCCGGACGGCGGCAGGTAGTAGCTCTTGCGTACGTAGCGTCGGTGGAACACGCCGCCCATGTAGCGGCGCCGGTAGACCGTGCGGAGCGACCGCAGCTGGCCCCACTCCTCGGGGTCCATATCCACCAGCGCGTCCATCAACCAGATGAGCAGCTTCTCCCGGCGCCGGAAGTACGTCATGTAGACGTCCCGCCGCTGCCGCGCGCTCATCGACAGGAACTCCGCGAGGGCGAGGTCGTCGACCTCCAGGTGGCCGCCGCGGTGGTGGACCAGACCCAGCTCGCGGACCACGTCCAGGTGCCACTCCAGGACCTTCTCGGTGGCGCTGTCGCCCCACAGGCTGCTGAAGAAGGCGACGAGCTCCTCGTGGTGCTTCTTGAACACCTCGTCCTTGCGCGTGACCTTCACCGGGTGCTGGCGCAGGTACGCCAGGAACGACACCACCGAGAACCCGACGGGGTGGCGGTAGTTGGTGTCCTTGCTCAGCCGGACGTCGCCCTCTTCGACCTTCGCGGGGGCGAGCCCGAGGCGCTTGCGGAACTGGTGCCGGAGTTCCAGCGCCAGCGGTTCGGGCATGACGTAGAAGAGTGGCGGGCTCTGTCGGGAGTTGCCGAACACCCACAGATCCAGACCCAACGAATGCAGCACTTCGGCCCACAGCACCTCGGACATGCCGTGGGCCTGGGTGAGCTCCTGAAGCAGCCACGTGCCCCCCGCGATCCCACGGCTCTGCAGCAGCCCGATCAGGGCGACGTGATGCGTCTTGGGCATCTCTTTGAGGCGGGCGCGGACCCAGTGGCGATCGCCGAACTTCTCGATCAGGCCTTCGGCGATGGCCGCCGATTCCTTGTCGGTGAACCCCAGGATCCCGGCGCGCGTAGCGGCAGCCTTGTCCGATTCGGTGCCGTACCGGTCGTGGTACTGCGCCAGGATCGGATGCGGGAGACTTCGGAAGAAGCCCGCGAGATCCATCTAGTCCTCTCCCTCGTCCTCGACCCATTCGCGAGAAGGGGTCCATTCCTCGATGTGATAACTGTACCCCTGCTCCGTCAAGAACAACTGTCGATTGTGGGCGAACTCCTGCTCACGACTGTTCCGGGTCACCACCGAGTAGAAAAATGCTTCTCCCCCGCTGGGACGAAGGATCCGGCCCAGCCTCTGGGCCTCTTCCTGCCGTGAGCCGAACGTGCCCGAGATCTGAATGGCGACGTTCGCGTCGGGCAGGTTGATGCTGAAGTTGGCGACCTTGCTGACCGTCAGGACCTTCAGGTCGCCGGACCGGAACTCCGCATAGAGCCGGTCCCGCTCGTCGTTCGGCGTCTTGCCCGTGATGAGCGGCGCCCCGAACATCTTCGCCACCAGCTCGAGCTGATCGAGGTACATGCCGATCACCAGGACCTTGTCGTCCTCGTGCTCCTCCAGCAGCTCCTCGATGGCGAGCATCTTCATCGGGTTCTCAGCCGCGATGCGGAACTTGCTGCGGTCGTCCGCCTGGGCGTACCGGAAGGCCAGCTTGGGCGGCAGGTCGACCCGGATCTCGTAGCAGTGGGCCTCCGCGACGAACCCCTTGGACTCGAGCACACGCCACGGCACATCGAACCGCTTGGGGCCGATGAGGCTGAAGACGTCAGCTTCGCGCCCGTCCTCGCGCACCAGCGTCGCGGTGAGGCCGAGGCGGCGGCGCGCCTGGATGTCGGCGGTGATGCGGAACACCGGCGCCGGCAGGAGGTGGACCTCGTCGTAGATGATCAGGCCCCAGTCGGACGCGCTGAACAGGCCCAGGTGGGTGAACACCGCGTCGGTCGACTTCCGGTGGGTGAGGATCTGATAGGTCGTCACGGTGACCGGTCGGATCTGCTTGCTCCGGCCGCTGTACTCACCCACCTGATCGGCGGTGAGGTGGGTCCGGTCGACGATCTCTTCGATCCACTGCCGCACCGCGCTGACGCCGGTGGCGAGGATCAGGGTGTGGCAGCCCGCCGCGGCCATCGTGGCGATGCCGACGATCGTCTTGCCGGCGCCGCACGGGAGCACGACGACGCCGTGGCCTCCGTCCTCGGAGCCGGCCTTCATCCACGCCGCGACGGAGTCCCGCTGGTACTTGCGCAGGCCCCACCCCTTGCCCTCGATGGTCTGGCGGCGCATCGAGATCTTGAGCGACTCGCCCTCGACGAAACCGGCGCGGTCCTCGACCGGGTAGCCGAGCTTGAGCAGCGCCTGCTTGATGACACCGCGGTTGCCCAGGGGGACCCGGTACAGCCCCTCCCGAACCGGAGCGCCCAGCAGGGGGATGATCTTCTTGCTGCGGATGACCTTGCGGGAGACGTGGGAGTCCCGAATCTCCAGGAGCAGGTCGCCCCCCTCCTCCTGGGCGGGCAGGAGCACGACCTTGCCGAAGCGGGAGATCTTTTCGCTGACGTCGTCGATGACGTCCGGCGGGACCTCGTACTTGCTGAACTTTTCCAGCCCCGCACGGATCTCGGACCCCCGCAGCCCCGCCCCCGCCGCGTTCCACAGCGACAGCGCCGTGATTCGGTAGGTGTGGATGTGCGCCGGCGACTTCTCCAGCTCCGCGAAACGGGCCAAGAAGTCCCGCGCCTCACCGTAGTTGTTGTTGTCCACCTCAAGCAGCAGCGAGCCGTCGCCCTGCACGATGAGGGGGTTGTCCGGATTGAAGAACATGGCCCTCTATTCGATGGACACAGCCTCCCAAGCTGCGCCCCATGTCGCCCCCGTGTCGGGGAATTCCCCACTCGTGGGATAGGCGAAGATAGTGAAGCCCTCAAAGGCGGTCAAGATCGCACTGGAGCCGCGTTACACTCGGTTCATGAAACTCCTCCCAATCGTGTTCGTAGCCCTCGCGTTCCCCGGAACCGCGATGGCCGGCAAGGCGTTCGACCAGGACGACGTCACCGGCCGCCAGCTCATCGAGTACCTGGACCACGACAGCTGGCGTTTTCGTCATGACGCATGCGAGGAGTTGGCCGATCGCAAGATGATCCAGGCCGAGGCGAAGCTGGTGCAGCTGGTCTCGGAGGACCCCGCCGAGCGGGTGCGTCGGCAGTGCCTCAAGGCGCTGGAGCACCTGGGCAGCGCGCAGCTGGTGCCGGCCGCGGAGAGCATGGCGCTGAACGACGGCGATCCTGACAACCGCCGCACCGCGCTGGCGATCATCGAGGATGACGGCAGCGAACGGTCGGGTCCGATCCTCGGGACCATCGTCGCCGGCGACCCCGATGCGGGCACACGACGCAAAGCCGCGATCATTCTCGGGAAGAAGGCGTGGCGGAACGGCTTCGACGGCTTGCGCCAGGCTGCCCTCTCGGACGCCGACAAGGGGGTGCGCGAAGCCGCCGTCGAGGCCCTCGGCCGACGACCCGCGGCCGACGACCGCGACACCCTGGTCACCTGCCTCGACGACACCGAGGAGGACGTGCAGATCGACGCTGCCCGCGCGCTCGTCAAGCTGGGCGACCGAAGCGTCGCGTCGGTCCTGCGGGACAAGGCGTTGGACGCCAAGGATTCGGACGTGGCCGAAGAGTTCAACGAGGCGGCGGAGAAGCTCGGTGGCTGAAATAGCCTCCGAGTACAGCCCGTAACGGCTCCTGATGGGCACCGCTTTCCTCGTCCACTCCCTCGCCACCTCGCCCTTCTTTGCGGCGCGGGCCTTCCTCGCGACGTTCCTGGTGGCCTTGACCTGCCGGTTCGCCCCCGAGCTGGCCCCCTACATCGACACCGACACCATGAAGCTGCTGATGGCGGCGCCGTGGTGGCTGACCCACGACGTGACGATCGGCGTGCTCGCCCTGCTGTCCGCCTTGGAGTTCGCCGCCACCAAGGACCCCGACGCGCGGGCCCTGATGGCGGAGGTCGATCCGCTGCTCAAAGGCGGCTTCTCCTACGCGACGACCGCGGGCCTGATCGACGCCAACGACGCGGCCCTGTTGTCCCCGTCGCTGGCGGGCTTCGACCCGCTGTTCATCTGGGCGCTGGTGCCCGCGACCATCACCATCCTCATGGCCCGCACCCGCGGTCAGATCCTGACGTCGCTGGCCGACATGGACGGCGACGACGACCTCGGCGTGCAGAAGCTGGGCGTCTGGCTGGAGGACTTCTTTGTCGTCGGCGGCGTGCTCATCGCCGCGCTGCTGCCCCTGCTGGCGTTGCTGCTGTTCATCGCGTCGCTGGGGCTGCTCGTGGTCACCCGCTTCACGGTCAAGTGGCTGGACGATCGCAAGCGGGAGCCGTGCCTGACCTGCGGGCAGGCGGTGCACCCGACCGCGCCATCGTGTGGCAGCTGCAAGACGACGATGGACAGCCCCGTGCGGGTGGGCGTCTTCGGCCAGGCCAAGAGCTCGACCGCCAAGGATCTGGACGCGCACCGGCGCGAGCTCGTTCTCCGAGGCCGCTGCGGGGTCTGCGCGGAGCGGCTCGGCAAGCGCACCACGGATCAGTCTTGCGAGCTGTGCGGAGCGCCCGCGTTCGCCGATCCGGCCGTCTTTGACGCCTGGCTCAGCCAGCTCGATCGCAAGCTCCCGATGACGATGGGGGTGGTGGCCGTATTCAGCCTCATCCCGCTGGTCGGCATCGTGCCGGGGATCATCTACCTGCGGCTGAACCTGATCGCCCCGATGCGGCGCTACACCCCCCGCACCGTCGGCTGCGCCACCCGCTGGGTCACCCGCCTGGTGAACATCCTGCTGATCCTGCTGCAGCCGGTCCCCGGCCTGGGGGCCATCACGCTCCCGCTGATCGCGTTCACCAACTACCGGATGTACCGCGCCGCCCTCACCGGCAGCACCGAGTTGGATGAGGCGGCCCCCGCAACCGCGTGACCCAGGGACGCCAGCTGCGCGACAACTCTCCGTCTCCGGGCCTCCCCGTCTCCATCCAACTCGGTTCGACATGCGGCACCACCGTCGCCAGATACGGCATCTCGACCCCAGGAGGCCGCGCCGCCGCGTGAGCTCTCGGCTCCCGCCTAGGCCATTCCCTCGGAGTCGACGTCGTCCCAGCGGCCGGGCACCCCGCGCACGCTGGTCGCTCCGGCGACGCCCATGCGGAGGATGACATCGAGCACGTCGAGGAAGCGATCGATCTCCGAGTCGTCGTTGACCGTCACGCGGATGAAGTCCGCCATCGGGCCGGCGTGGCCCTGGGTGCCCACGAGGATCTTGTGCGCGGCGAACGCCGCCGCCCACGGCTGAATCGGGGCGGCGAGGCGGATCAGGAGGAAGTTGCAGCGGGTCTTGTGGGACTCGATCTCCCGGCTCGTCAGCTCCTGGTGGAGCCTGTCCAGCGCCGCCCGCACGCGGGCGACGTGGGCCTCCACCGACGGCTGATCGCTCATCGCCGCGAGCGCGGCCGCGATGGTGGCGGCAGACGTGGTGAACGACGGGCGGGCCACGTCCACGGCCGCGATCACCTCTGGCGCGCCGACGAGGTAACCCACGCGCATGCCCGCGAGCCCGTAGTCCTTCGACAGCGAGCGGAGCACGAGCACGTTGGGGGGGACCTCGGTGACCGGGTCGTCCAGCAGGGAGTGGCCGTGGAACGTCGCGAAGGTCTCGTTGATGAGGAACAGCGACGCGGGCGAGGCGGCGGCGAGGCCGTACAGCTCCGCGTTGCTCAGCGCGGTGCCGGTGGGCGCGTTGGGGTTGGCGACGCAGACCATGCGCGGCGTCCGCGGGCTCAGCGCCTTGTGGAACTGGTCCAGCGGCAACTCGAGGTCGTCGCCGTGGTCCACCCGTTCGACGAACGCGCCGGCCACCTCGGCCGCGGACAGGAATGCCCCGAAGGTCGGCCGCGGGATGACCACGCGGGCTCCCGGCTCGAGGAACGCGTTGAACGCCCATCGAATCGCCTCGTCGGCGCCGGCGGTGATGGAGACGCACTCGGTCGGCACGCTGTGAAGCTGGGCGATGACGTCGCGCAGCGGCCAGGGGTCCGGGTAGCGGGCGATCTCCTCGTCGGTCAGCCCCCGGATCGCTTCCACCACCTTGGGTGAGGCGGGGCGGGGCGATTCGGCGAGGTCGAGGCGGAGGTAGTCGCGGCGCCCCCGTCGGGCCGTGCGGACACGGTAGGCGCGCTCGACCGCCTCCCGCGGTTTGGGAGGCTCCGGCGGCTCCTCGACGGACTCCTCCTCAGCCGATTCCTCGGGCGAGGGAGGTTCCGGTTCCTCCGCGAGGTCCGCGGGGGGTGGTTCGGTCGGTTGCAACTGGGGCCATCATAGATCCTGTCGGCTACACTTCTCAGCCGTGATCGTCCTAGGCATCAACGACAACCATGATTCAGGCGCCGCGCTCTGCATTGACGGAGAGCTGGTCGCCGCCGTCGGGCAGGAGCGGATCGACCGCACCAAGAACTCCGGCGCCTTCCCCTGGGACGCGATCGACGATGTCCTGCACATCGGCGGCGTGCACAAGCGCGACATCGATCGGGTCGGCTTCGGGAGTCACTTCACGCCGGCGACGGCGCTGCGGCGGCTGACGAAATTCCACCACTCGACCAAGTCGGCGGCGTCGCAGTATTCGCCGCTCCTGAACGCCTACATCCTGTACCAGGTGGGCATCAAAGAGACGGGGATGTGGCCGATGGAGGCCGACCTGTCCCGCCGCCACCTGAGCAAGAAGCTGCGCGCGATGGCGATCTCGGCGCCCGTGGTCACGCTCGAGCACCACAGCGCCCACGCCTACTCGGCGTACCGCTCGCAGCCGCACCACGACGCGCTCGCCATCACGGTCGATGCGATGGGCGACGGCACGTCGGTGACGGTGTCGCTGGGCAACGCCGGCGACCTGAAGCTGATCTACCGGCAGTCCGGGCTGGCCGCGATCAACACGTACTACTCGCGCATCACCGAGTGGCTCGGCTTCCGGCCGAACCGCCACGAGGGGAAGATCACGGGCCTGGCCGCCTACGCCGAGCCACCCGAGGAGCTGCTCGTGCACTTCCGCAAGCAGTTCCACTTCCGCGAGAAGAGCGGCGGCTTCAACCTCATGAACTACGGTCGCATCCAGAAGAAGGACGACCGCTGGCACCGCTTCCTGGAGAAGTACAGCCGCGAGCAGATCGCGGCGTCCTTGCAGCGGAACCTGGAGCATCAGATCTGCGCCTTCATCGGGCACTGGGTGCGCACCACCGGACGCGGCGATCTCGCCCTCGCCGGCGGCGTGTTCGCCAACGTGAAGCTGAACCAGCGGATCCACGAAATCCCGGAGGTCGACAGCCTCTTCGTCTACCCGAACATGGGCGACGGAGGCCTCGCCGCGGGCGCCGCCCTGGCCCTCAGCTCGGTGGTCCCCCACGAGCTCAAGAACGTCTACACCGGCCGCGACTACGACGCCTCGGAGTACGAGCGGGTGCTCGCCGAGACGGACCTCATCTACGACCGTCCCCAGGACCTGACCGAGCAGGTCGCCGAGGCCCTCGCCGACCGCAAGGTCGTCGCCCGGGTGGCCGGCCGCATGGAGTGGGGGCCGCGGGCGCTGGGCAACCGGACCGTCATGTTCCGGCCCGACGATCCCGCCGTGAACGACTGGCTGAACAAGAAGCTGCACCGCACCGAGTTCATGCCGTTCGCCCCGGTGACCCTCTGGGAGGAGCGGGAGCGCTGCTACCTGAACCTCAAGGGCGCCGAGAACGCGGCCCGGTTCATGACCGTCTGCTTCGACTGCACCGACGAGATGAAGGCCCACAGCTCCGGCGTCGTGCACTGCGACGGCACCGCGCGACCGCAGCTGCTCCGGCGCGAGGACAACCCGGACTACTACGACATCGTCGCGGCGTTCCACCGCCGCACGGGCATCCCGAGCGTGATCAACACGTCGTTCAACATGCACGAGGAGCCCATCGTGCGGTCGCCTCGCGACGCCGTCCGCGCCTTCGTGCAATCCGGCCTCGATCTGCTGATCCTCGGCCCCTACCTCGTCCGCCAGGCCGGCGACGTCTCCTGATTTGAGCGACGACACCCCGGCTGTCCCCCTCGACTTCCGGCGGTTGTCCCCCGACGACATGGTTCGCACCGCCCGCGAGCACCACGCCGAGATGGAGCGTCGGCGCACCGTGCGGCAGTTCAGCGAGGAGCCGATCCCCCTGGAGGCCGTGCGTGAGTGCATCGCCGCGGCGTCGGCGGCGCCGTCGGGGGCCCACCGCCAGCCGTGGACCTTCGTGCTCGTCACCGAGCCGAACCTCAAGCGGCAGATCCGGGAGGGGGCCGAGGCCGAGGAGCGCGCCTTCTACGGCGGCCGGGCGGGGGCCGAGTGGCTGAAGGACCTGGAGCCGTTCGGGACCGACGCGAACAAGCCCTTCCTGGAGACCTGCCCCGCGCTGATCGTCGTCTTCGCCCAGGCCAAGGGGCCCGACGGCGAGAAGCACTACTACGTGCCGGAGTCGGTGGGCATCGCCTGCGGCTTCCTGCTGACGGCGCTGCACCGCGCCGGCCTCGCGACCCTGACCCACACGCCATCGCCCATGCGCTTCCTGCGCGAGATCCTCGGTCGGCCCAAGCACGAGCGGCCGTTCCTGGTCATCCCCGTGGGCTTCCCCGCCGACGGCTGCGAGGTGCCCGCGATCACCCGCAAGCCGCTCGACCGAGTGCTGGTCGAACGATGAAGACGACCCTCGTCGTGCTGATGCTGCTGGCTGGCTGCCCGATCCCCGCCCCCTTCGACGTGGACCGGGACGGCTGGGGGGCCGACGACGGAGACTGCGACGATGAGGACTGCAACGGGGTCGACGCGCCCGCTCCCGGCACGGACGACGACGGCGACGGCTATGCGGGCGCTGACGACTGCGACGACACCGATCCGTTCATCCACCCCGGCGCCATCGAGCTGTGCAACGGCATCGACGACAACTGCGTCGGCGGCGCCGATGAGGACTTCGATCAGGACGGCGACGGCGCCACCACCTGCGGCCCCGACTACACCCACGGCACCGCCGACGACGACTGCGACGACACCGATCCGAACCAGTTCCCCGCCAACCCGGACGTCTGCGACGGCGACGACAACGACTGCGACGGCGCGGTCGACGAGCTCAGCGACGAAGACGGGGACGGCACCACCACCTGCGGCGACGACGGAATCGTCGGCACCGAAGACGACGACTGCGACGACAACAACGCGGCCGTAGAGCCGTTCGTGTGGGACGACTGCGACGGCGTCGACGTCAACTGCAACGGCCTCGTCGACGAGGACTGCGACCCCGGCGGCGGCGGCGACCCCACCTGGTACTGCTACGCGGACGCCGACGGCGACGGGTGGGGCAGCTCGGCGACCGTCGTCACCACCGACGCGGACTGCGACGACCCCGGCGAGTCTGGCCTCACCGGCGACTGCAACGACGGCGACCCGTCCGTCTCGCCGTCGGCGTTGGAGTGGCCCAACAACGGCGTCGACGAGGACTGCGACGACGCAGATCAGGTGTCGACGTGCGATGGCCCGTTCCTGTCCGCCTCGGAGGGCGAGCCGAACAACTCCACCGACCAGACGAACCTGATCGTCAGCAACGACGGCCACCTGCAGCTGGACGGCTCCATCACCTGCGGCAGCGGCGGCGACGAGGACTACTTCAGCGTGAACTTCGGGTGCAGCGGGCCGGTGACGTTCGAGCTGGACGCGGTGGGAAGCGCGAGCACGCTGCAGTTCGAGGTCAGCGGCTCGGCCGTGGCCTCAGGCACCACCGCCGCGAGCACGACGGCCTCGACGGGATCGATGGTGATTCACGTCTGGTGCAGCGCCGGCAGCTCGACGACGTACGAGTTCGCGATCGACTGGGACTAGCCCTTCTTGGACTCGGCGTAGCGCCGGATCGACACCGCCATGTTCTTCATGTTCGGCGCGATCTGCTTCTCGATCGCCGCCTCGACCTGCGGCTGGAACTTCCTGGCGAGGAACTTCGGCACCCCCGGCACGTTGCCCGGGTGGGTCACCAGGTCGATGTCCATCGACAGCATGGTCTGCTCGCCGTCGGCCCAGAGCCGCGTCGTTCCTTCGCACTCAAACGCGCGCGCCCCCACCCGCGGCTCCAACCACCACCGGGCGGACATCGTCGAGGTGGTCCAGACCGCGTGGTCCTTCCAGCTGAACAGCTCCGGCTTCACGAACTTCTTCACCGGCCCCGGCACCCGGCTCATGTCGCCGTGCCACAGGTTGGTGATGTGCACGAGGTCACCCTCCTCGCGCCGCTCGGTGACCACGATCCGCTCGATGTCGTACAGAAACGGC
Organism: Pseudomonadota bacterium; assembly: GCA_024229515.1. Classification (GTDB taxonomy): domain Bacteria; phylum Myxococcota_A; class UBA796; order UBA9615; family UBA9615; genus JAAESI01. Next base: position 24,416 of record JAAESI010000047.1, read on the forward strand.
ACCAGGCTGGGCATGTCGTCGCGCATCAGGTGGAACGCGTCGTCGACGGTCAGGGGGATCGGCTCGGAGACGAGGATCTTCATGCTTGAGAGTCTTCCACAGCGGCGACGTCGCCTTGGAGTTCGGCCAGGGATGCACCCTGGCGGGCGAGGCCGAACAGGCCCAGAGGCACGGTCCAGAAGATGACCGCGCCGGTGACGATGAGGCTGATCGCCAGCGCGTCGTCCTTCGGCACGCCGAACACCTCGGACATGATCAGGACCGAGACCCACTGGTGGATGCCGAGGCCTGCAGGCGCCGTCGGCGCCGCGATGGCGAAGCTGCTGATCACCGTCTGGAGCACCGCCGCCGTCCACAGCCCCTCGGCCTCGAAGCCGAAGGCGCGGATGCAGATCCAGACCGACCAGCACTCCAACGCCCAGATGACCGCCGTCCAGCCCGCCGCCTTGCCCGCGACGGACCGCTGCTGCATCACCCCGAGCCCCTCCCGGAACTTCGCCGCGATGCCCGCGACCTTGCCCATGAGGCCGTCCGCGTTGCCGTCGCGGGGCAGCCGCAGCCACAGGAACCACAGCACGATCAGCCCGCCGATCGACGCCACGGTCAGGATCTGCGCCCCCTCCCCGACCCAGTCCGGGAGCGTTGCGGGGAGGAACATGAGCGTGATGTAGAAGAAGACGATCAGCGTCAGCGCGTCGAGGAACCGCTCGAACACGATCGTCGCGATCACGCTGGGGAACGGCACCCGGGCCCGCCGCGAGTACAGCAGCGAGCGGCCCAGCTCCCCCAGCTTCGCGGGCAGCACGTAGTTGCCGAAGTAGCCCAGGAACAGTGCGTCGAAGACCAGCCAGCGAGCCGGCGGATCCTCGGCGGTGTTGGTCCGCGGGAGACCGTGCTCGTGCGGCACCGACTCCAGCACCACGTTCCAACGCACCGCCTTGAGGCTCAGCACGACGAGGTGGAACACCAGCACGGCGGCGAGCAGGCCCAGGTTGGCCCCGCGGAAGCTGTCCACGAGGTCGTCGAAGCTGACCTGCGTTCGGTAGTGCAGGTACAGCGCCAGCAGCAGCACACCGGAGATGGCCAGGCCGATGGCGAACCGCTTGCTCAATGAGGACTCCGGCGCCTCCTCCGGAACAGCCCGGCGGCGGGGACCGCGCAAGCTAGCAGGGAGGCGGCCTTGGGCGATACCGACCAGCCGCAGCCGCGCGTGGTGCACCCTCCGGAGGCCGCGTCGTCGTCGTCTCCGCCGGCGGTCGTGCAGCCCTCGTCGACCTCTCCGTCGCAGTCGTTGTCGGCCTCGTCGCACTGCTCGAGCGCGCCCACCCGCACGCCGCGGAGCGTGTCGTCGCAGTCACCCGCGCAGGGCGCCTGCCCGTCGGCGTCCTCGTCCACCTCCGAGGGGGCGAGGGTGCCGTCGCAGTCGCTGTCGACGCCGTCGCAGCCTTCGTCGGCGTGGGGGTGAACGCTCGCCTCGATGTCGTCGCAGTCGCCTGCGCAGCGCCGCCAGCCGTCACCGTCCTCGTCCGTCTCGTCGAGGGGGACCTCGCCGTCGCAGTCGTTGTCGAGGCCGTCGCAGATCTCCGGCGCGCCGGGGAACACCTCGGCGCGCAGGTCGTCGCAGTCGCCACCCTCGGGGGGGACCCCGTCGCCGTCGAGATCCGCGTACGCGGGCGCCGGAAGCGCCAGCGCTGCCACCGCCAAGACCAACCCAAGAATGGGCATTGTGCAGGGTCTGACCCCCTTGCCCCCCTTGCGGGGTGGGCTAGCGAGGGGTCGGTTCACGGCGCCTTCGGAGGGTGGCGCCCGCCAGCAGCAGCAGCGACATCCAGCCCGCCGACGCAGGCGCCTCAGCGGCGAACGAGGAGCCGGCGCAGCCGCAGTCGGGTCCGCCGCCCGCGACGAGGTCGCCGTCGTCGTCCCCGGTGGCGTCGTCGTCGTCGTCCCCGATGCTGTCGTCGGTGGGATCGAGCACGTTGATGATGCCGTCCTCGTCGTCGTCTCCGATGCCGTCGGGGCCGTCGAGGATGCCGTCGCCGTCGGTGTCCGGGTCGAATGGGTCCGCGCCCACGTCGATCTCGGTGCCGTCGCCCATGCCGTCCTCGTCCGTGTCCGCCGACAGCGGGTTGGTGCCGTGCACGTCCACCTCGTCGCCGTCGGTGAGGCCGTCGTCGTCGGTGTCGGAGTTGTTCGGGTCGGTGCCGAACTCATCGATCTCCTCGCCGTCCAGCAGGCCGTCGTCGTCGCTGTCCTCGTCCGTCGGATCGGTCTCCGTCTCGAACACCTCTTCACCGTCCTCCAGGCCGTCGTCGTCCGTATCGGCGTCGTAGGCGTTGGTGCCCAGGTCGGCCTCCTCGAGGTTGCTGAGGCCGTCGCCGTCGGGGTCCGCATCGGGGCCGTCGGTGTCGTCCGGGTCCAGCCAGTTGGGGGTGCCGTCGGAGTCCACGTCGCCGTCGCCTTCGACCGCGTCGGGGGCGCCGTCGCCGTCGGAGTCCAGGTCGTACGCATCGGGGCTGCCGTCGCCGTCGGTGTCGACATCGCCCTCGACCGAGTCGTCGATGCCGTAGCCGTCGCTGTCGGTGTCCGCGTAGTCGGGGATGCCGTCCTCGTCGAAGTCGCCGTCGCCCTCGAAGGCGTCGGTCAAGCCGTCGTCGTCGCTGTCCTCGTCCAGGTAGTTGAGGATCCCGTCCTCATCGGCGTCCGGGTTGGGCTCGCCGTCGCCGTCGCTGTCGACGTTCAACTCGTTGAGGGTGGCGATGCCGTCGCCGTCGTCGTCGCCGTCGAGGGCGTCGATGATGCCGTCCTCGTCCGAATCGACGGGGTTGGCGAGGTCGGCGCCCACCTCCGCGCCGTCCTCCAGGGAGTCGCCGTCGCTGTCGGCGTCCTGCGGATCGGTGCCGAGCACGGCCTCTTCGGCGTTGGTGAGGCCGTCGCCGTCGGGATCGGCGTCCGGACCGTCGGTGTCGTCGATGTCGAGGAAGTCGGGGATGCCGTCGCTGTCCGCGTCCCCGTCGCCGTCGATGTCGTCGGTGTCGTTCTCGCCGTCGGCGTCCGTGTCGAGGTAGTTGGGCGTGCCGTCGCTGTCGGCGTCGCCGTCGCCCTCGTAGCCGTCCTCGAAGCCGTCGCCGTCGCTGTCGTCGTCGAGGTAGTTGGGGACCGTGTCGCCGTCGGGGTCGAAGCTGCCTTCGTCGGAGGTGAGGATGCCGTCGCCGTCGTCGTCGTCGTCCTCGAAGTCGGCGAGGCCGTCGTCGTCGGTGTCCGTCGGGTCGGTGGGGTCGCCGACCTCGGTGGCGTCGCCGATGCCGTCGCCGTCGCTGTCCGGGTTCAGCGGATCGGAGCCCGCCGTCGCCTCGTCGTCGTCGGAGAGGCCGTCGTCGTCGTCGTCGGTGTCGGTGCAGTCGGGGTCGAGGTCGCCGTCGAAGTCGTCGTCCTCGTCGACCAGGGAGCCGTCGCAGTCGCTGTCGACCGCATCGCAGGCCTCGGCGGCGCCGGGGAAGACGAGGTCGTCGAAGTCGTTGCAGTCGCCGGTGGTATCGGCCGGGTCGTCGCAGCCGTCGATCTCCAGGTCGTTGCAGTAGCCGTCACCGTCAGCGTCGTCCTCGACGCAGTCGGGGATGCCATCGCCGTCGAAGTCACCGAAGATCTCGATGATGTCGCCGTCGCAGTCATCGTCGACGAGATCGCAGACCTCGATGCCGCCGGGGAAGACGTCGGGGTCGCCGTCGTCGCAGTCGTCGTCGATGAGCGTGAAGCCGTCCTCGTCCACGTCGGCGAGCCCGGCGGGGACCAGCGGGAAGGTGTGGCTCAGCCCTTCGCCGTAGTCGCCGAAGCCGTAGTCGGCGTCCACCGCCACGCCCTGGCTCGAGCCCACGACGAGGCCGTGGGTGCTGGTGGCGAGTGGGAAGGCGATGCCGTCGGTGAACTCGACGTTGACCGTCGAGCCGGCGACGGGGGCATCGCCGTAGGTGAAGATCAAGCGCAGCATGTCGTTGGCCGAGGGTCGGCAGGGCTCGAAGATGAAGTAGATGTGGGTGTCGATCGAGGTCGTCGTGAAGTCGGTGACGCCATCGTTCGCGCCCACCGCGCCGCCTCGGGGCGCGGTCCCGACGACCGAGTACGACGGGCTCCCACCGACGTCCCAGGGACCGGTGCAGTCGCCCCGGGTCCAGCCCCAGGTCGTGTTCTCGGCGGCGGTGTGGTTGTACTCGGCGACGAGCAGCTCGAAGCCGGGCCCCACCCCCTCGAAGTCCATCGTGAAGACGAGGGCGCCGTACTGGTCCGTGTCGCCGGGCAGGCTCTCACCGCCAGGGCCCACCATGATCGACTGCACGTGGTCGTAGGTGCCGAGCCCGTAGGCGCTCAGGTCCATCGACTCGTAGTAGTTCTCGCGCGAGACGAACAGGTCGACGTCGTCGACGTCGATGACGCTGGCGTCCCAGTTGGCGTCGACGTACGGCACGGTCTGCGCGAACGCGACGGTGGGGACGAGGAGGAGGCTGGAGACGAAGAGAAGTGCCCTCATGAGGCGCAGTCTAACCGGGGGACCTACAGACCGACCTCGATGCCGATGCGCAGACCCAGGTCTGCCCGGGCGCGGGGGCCGGTTCCGTCCACATCGAGCACCGAGATGCCCACCTCTTCCTCGACGTAGAGGCTCCAGCGGCGGCCCAGCGAGACGGTCTGGTCCAGGGCCAGCGCCTGGGTGGGCCAGAGCCAGCCGTCGCAGGCGGCGTGCCCCCCGCAAGAGGCGTCCTGCAGGGCGGTGATGCCGGTGAGCCGGAGGCGGTAGCCGGCGCCCAGGCTCCCGCGGGGGACGAGCAGGCGGTACCCGACCTGAGCGTGCCCCCAGATCGCGTGGCGCGGCTCGAAGCGGGTCGTCCCGTCGGTGACGAACCGGGCCTGGTGGGGGGCGTAGCCGAAGCCGCCGGACAGGGTCAGCCCGCGCAGCGGCCCCATGAAGCGGTAGCCGCCGCCGAGCTCGACGCCGACGTGAGCTCGACCCAGGAGGGGGCGGGCGCCTTCAGCGGGGGTGAGGCGCGCCTTGGGGCCCAGGTTGAGGAAGCCGTTGTGCACCACGGGGCGGCTGCGGAGCGTGTCCGCGGGGACGGCTTCACCGACGCCGATGGTGACGACGCGGTCCTGCATCAGGCTCCCGTCGTGGCCGACGACCTTGACCCGGTGGCGGCCGGGGGTGACGGGGAAGGTGCCGGGGAGCGCGCCCTTGGTGGCGCCGTCGATCATCAGGGTCGCGCCGTCGAGCTCTTCGTCGGCCGAGCCGTACCAGTAGACCGCGCCCAGCTCGGCCTTGGCGCGAGCCTCGGGTGCGCCGACGAGGACTAGGTCGTTGTGTCCGACCACCCGGAAGTAGGCCTCGGGAACCTGAGCGCCGAGGGTGTACGCCAGCGTCCTGGTGCGGGCGTGGTCGTGGGCCTCGTAGATGGTGATGGTGCCGTCGCCGTCGCCGTCGGCCTCCTGCTGGCTCCACGTCAGCGCATCCAGCAGGTGGTACGTGTAGACGCCGTGCTTGAGCTCGTCGTCCTCACGCGCGGGGCGCCCGAAGGTCGAGGCGAACAGGTGGGCCTCCGACTCGCCCAGCCGCACCTTGCGGGACAGCACGGGCGAGGCCTCCATGCGGTCGATGCGTTGGCGGACGGTGGGCTGGAGGGCCGACTTGGCCTCTCCGTTGTAGCAAGCGTCCAGGATCAGGGCCTTCCGCTCGGCCCGCATGTCGCTGAAGAAGGTCTGCAGCTCGGCCAGTTCGATGGCGGTGCCGCGCAGATCCCCGGGGCGGGTGTCGGCGGTGACGAGGAAGAGGTGCGGGTCCCCCGTGGCATCCAGGGTCATCGTGCCGTGGGTGGAGACGTAGACCACCAGCGTGTCCTGGCGGCGCAGGTCGTTCCGCAGCGCGACCAACTCGGCCAGCACCCGATCCCGACGCGCCTGCTTGGCCCCGGTCAGGTAGACGACGCGGTCGAAGCCGCCGTACTTCGGGTCCTCGAGGATCCGCCCGACCTCGGTGGCATCGTCGACGGCCCACTTCAGGGGCGGGAACGCTTCGTCGGTGAACTCGCCGACGCCGACGACCACCGCGACCTTCCGGGGGGCGAACGACGCCTCCAGCGCCTGGGCCGTGCTCCGGCTGTCGGTGAAGCCTTTGTCCCGCTGCGTCGCCGACGTGGTCACGCACCCGACGAGCGTCAGGCAGACGAGCAGCAGCAGGGGGCGAAGCGAAGTCATCGACGGATCAGGCCTACTCCCAGTGTACGGCGAACCAGTCCGCGGCCAGCACGGGGCGGGGCCAGCGGTCGGGCCGCTCGGCGGCGCTGAGGATGCCGGCGACGAGCACGTTGGCGGCGTCGACCTCCTCGGAGGTCATGACCGCGAGGTAGGTGGTCTCGCCCGCGAGCGTGTCGGGCTGCCAGACCTGACCTCCGCCGATCTCGACGGTGCCGGGGGCGGCGACGAAGCGCGACTCGATGGCCACGGGCTCCTGCCCGTCGACCGCTTCGAAGAGGTAGAGCCAGCCGCCATCGCCGACCACGTCGACGCGGAGGGCGAGCCGGTCCTTGGCGCCGAGGTTGGCGCCAGCCTGCCCGGCGGCGACGACAGCCCCGGTCTCCACCGAGAACTGCAGATCGAGCTCGGCAGCGGGCACGGTGGGGGTCAATGCCTTCATGCGGACGTCGGCAGGGGGCGCATTGAGCTTCAACTGGTAGGCGCCGAAGACGAGCACGGCGAGGCAGGCGGCGAGCGCTGCCAGCGGCGCCCAGCCGGGGGCGGCGGCGTCTTTGCGGCGGCGGTGGCGGACGGGCGACTTGGCCACGGGGACCACGACCGGGTCCTGAGCGAGGCCGACCAGGTCGGCGGCGGTGATCTGCGGCGTCGGCTCGTCGATGGCGTTCCACACGGTCAGCAGATCGCGCAGGGCGCGGTCGTCCGCCTCGATCTCGGCGCGCTCGAGGTCGTCCAGGGAGTCGGCCGCGTCGGCCTCCCACCCGTCCAGGTCCTCGTAGTTCAGCGCGAGCAGGCGATCCAGCCCGTCGAGGGCTCGGGCGTTCATGAATGCACCGAGCGGAGTTCCCGGCCGCGGATCGGAGAGTCCGGGCGGCCGAGAGCAAGGAGGGAGGAGTGGAGCGGGGTTGCTCCCCCGCGACCGACGACCGACGCAGCTATCGGCTGGTCGGGCCGACGAGGCGTGGTCAGGAACTCAGTTCGTTGCATTCGTTATTCCTCCAACATCGGCGCGAGGCGCTGGCGGAGCAGCTTGCGCGCGTAGGCGAGGCGGCCTTTCGCCTCGGCGGGGGTGATCTCGAGGCAGGCGGCGACTTCGGCGCAGCTCAGCCCCTGGCGGTAGTAGAGAAGAAAGGCGGCGCGATGGCCGTCGGCGAGGGACCCGAGCTCCCGCTCGAGCGCGGCGAGGGCCTCCCCGGTGGCGACGTTGCGCTCCGGATCGTGGCGCGGGCCGGTCGGTTTGACGGCCTCGAAGTCCCCCGTCGCGGGGTGGTCGACGCGGTGCTTCTCGCGGTCCAGGGCGTTGAGGCAGGCGCGGTAGGCGACCGTGTACAGGTACGTCGTCAGCTTCGCCGTGGGCTCATAGCGGGGCGCGGCGCGGTGGACCTTGAGGAAGACATCTCCAAGGAGCTCTTCTGCCCGCGCGGCGTCGCGGACCATGCGACGGATGAACGCCATCAGCGGGCCGCGATGGCGGCGGACGATCACGTCGAACGCCTCGGTCTGGCCAGCCCGGTAGCGCACCATGAGGTCCTCGTCGGCCATCTCTTCGATGGAGTCGACGAGCCTCAAATGGCCGGCGCGCGAGCGGTCCTCGTTCACAGACGATCCCCGGGTTGATGCAAGAGAGCCCACCGGAACTTCAAACCGGTGGGGCAGCGGTTGGGGAAATCATGCCCTCAGATCGCTACACTCTGCGCCTTGTGAGTTCGCGAAACGACGTCACCATCACCGACCCGAGGGTCGAGGACTACACCCTGGTCATCGCCCGCATGGGCGGAAACCAGGGTCTGCCCGAGTGCGTGCCGGACGTTCTCGCGGACATGGAGCAGCTGTCGGAGCGGCTCAGTTTCCCCATCGCGGGCCCCTTGATCGGCCGCACGCTGTGCCTGTTTGCCGGCCTCGGGGCCGCCAAGCGGATCTTCGATGCGGGCTGCGGATTCGGCTACGCGACGACCTGGATCGCCGCGGGCGCCGGGCCGGGAGCCAACATCGTCGCGGTGGATCAGAGCGAAGAGCACATCGCTCGGGCCCGCGAGTTCCATCGTCGCTGCGAGCTCTCCGTGGACTTCGACTACCGCACCGGCGACGCCGTCGAGGTGCTCCGGGCCGAGCCCGGCCCGTTCGACTTCATCTACAACGACATCAACAAGGCTTCGTACCCGGAGATGGCGGAGTTGGCCGTCTCCAAGCTCCGCCCCGGCGGGATCTACGTCGCAGACAACGCCCTCTGGTACGGCAAGGTCGTCTCCGGCACGACCACGCGCGATGCGTGGACCGCGGCCGTGGATCAGCACAACCAGTGGCTCTTCGGCCACAAGCAGCTCTTCGCCACCATCGTCGATCAGCGTGACGGCTTGCTTCTCGCGGTGAAACGCAGCTAGAGGGCTGCGGTACACTAAAGAACCCGCAATCCCAGGGAGCTTCGTGGTCCTTCCCGGCCCATCCGATCTGCCGAATGAGTTCGGCCGCTACCGCCTCGATTCCGTCCTCGGTGAGGGCGGCATGGCACGCGTGTATCGGTCCGAGAAGTCCGGCCCGATGGGGTTCGCGACGGAGGTCGCGCTCAAGATCGTCAAGCGCAAGGCGGGCAAGCGGAGCGAATTCGTCTCGCTGCTGACCCGCGAGGCCGTCATCGGCGGCTTCCTGCGCCACCCCAACATCGTCGCGACGCTCGACTTCGACCAGGTCGACGGCCACTACTACATCGCCATGGAGTTCGTGGAGGGGCACACCCTCGAGGACCTCATCAAGGCGGCGAACAAGTCCGGCCGGAGGTTCCCCCCGCTGCTGGCCCTGGACCTGCTCCAGCAGATCTGCCGAGGGCTGTCCTACGCCCACAGCCTGTCCGACCGCGAGGGCAAGCGGCTGGACATCATCCACCGGGACATCAAGCCCGGAAACATCATGATCTCGAACCACGGCGTGGCGAAGATTACGGACTTCGGCATCGCCAAGGCGGCGGTGGAGACCGGGGTCGTCACGGCCACCAACGTGGTTCGCGGCACGCCGCTGTACATGAGCCCCGAGCAGGCCACCGGCCGGCCCCTGGACTTCCGTTCGGACCTCTTCTCGGTCGGGCTGATCCTGTACGAGATGCTGACCGGCAAGCGGCTGTTCGAGATGAAGGACATCGTCTCCACGATGGAGAGCATCGCCCGGGCGGAGATCGGCGAATCACCCGCGGTCGTCGACGCGATCGTCCCAGGGTTGGGTTCCATCCTCCGCCGCCTCTTGCAGCTCCATCCGATGGCTCGCTACGACGACGCCGAGGAGATCGAGTTTGAGATCGCGGAGCTGAGCATCGCGCTGGCGAACAGCACGGGCGACGACTCGCCGTCGATCCGGGAGAGCCTGAAGGCGCTGACCACGGACGCGTTCACGGACGCCGTGCCGGGGCCGTCCCCCACGCCGACGGTGGTCGACACCGACAACCGGATCCCCGTCGACGCCCTGAGCCTCAACGAGATGGATGGCGTCGACATCCGCCGCATGGCCGACGAAGCCGCCGACAAGGCGACTGCGGCCCTGCGGGAGAGCGGCGACCAGGAGACGGTCCCGTACCTGGACCCGGTCATCCGACGCACGTTCCTGGGGCTCAAGCAGGTCATCAGCGACGGACCGCCGCCGGAGCACCCGGACACCGACTGAGGTCGGTCGCTACTTCTTCTCCAGCAGCGCGCGGATGACCTTGGGGCCCGCGGGCCGGGCCAGATGGTAGCCCTGGAGCATGTCGCAGCCCAGGCTGGCGAGGATCTTCGCCTGGGATTCCTCCTCGACCCCCTCCGCGATGACCTCCAGGTCGAGCGTGTGGCCCAGCTGGATGACGCCCTGGATCAGCTTCTCAGCACGCGCCCAGGAGTCCAGGCCGCGGGGACCGGAGACGAACGAGCGGTCGATCTTGAGGAAGTCGAAGGGGTACGACGAGAGGTTGGCCAGGGACGAGTAGCCCGTCCCGAAGTCGTCCAGCGCGAGCTGCACGCCGAGGTCCTTGAGCATGCTCAGCGTGCGCCCCGCCTGGCCGGGACGGTCGATGATGGCAGTCTCGGTGACTTCCAGCTTCAGCTGGCTGGGGAGCCGCCGTGGTCGAAGCCACGCCCCGGCCGGCGCCGGAGCCGACCCCGGCCCCAGCCCCCGTCGTGGAGCCGACGCCGGCCCCCCCCCGCCGCGCCCGCGGACGGCTGCCTGGTGTTCAAGAGCTCTCCTCCGGGGGCCAAGGTCTGGGTCAACGGCTCGGGCACGGGCCTGATGGCCGGCGCGGGCAGGTCGGTTCGATCGACGCTGTCCCCCGGCAGCTACAAGGTCGGGATGGGGATCGACGGTCCGGAGCAGTCCACGACCGTGACCGTGAAGGCGGGCGTCGCGACCGAGGTCAAGTGCGACCTGTTCGGCGCCGGCTGCAGCATCAAGTCCGCCGGCGCCTGCAACTGACCGCACCTAGCGGCCGGGGATCCGCAACCGGCGCCAGCCCAGGTCCAGCAGCAGCAACGCCAACGCGGCCCACAGCAGCATCGCGTGCCGCGCTTCCCGCACGATCCGCTCGGGCGCGTCCGAACCGAACACCTCCGCCGGCGTGGGCGCGTACAGCCCGCGGGTCTGCTCCGCGATCCGCCTCAGCGCCCGCGGGTTGAACGTCGCCGCCCGGACCTCCTCGGGCGGGGTCGCAGCGACCGACGCCAGCAGCTCGCCACCGGGCGCGGGGGGACCGTCACGACCGATCGTGGTGCCCACCGCCGCCGTGCGGATGAGGGCAGCGCCCGCCTCCGGAAGCTGGACGGTGGCGGCGTACCGGCCCGGCCCGGTGGGGGCCAGGGGCACCGCGTAGGCGTCGCCGTCGGTCGGATCCACGATCGCCTCGACCACCAGGTCGCCGCGCGGGTTCATCAGCGGGTCCATCGCGTCGTACTCGATCGTCGCGGTCCGGCCCTCGACCCGCGTGCGCAGCGCCAACCGGTCCGGCGGCTCGGGTCGCAGCAGGGCCTCCACCACGCCTTCCCAGAGCGCGCCGTGCTGCTCCCAGTCCTGCCACTCCTGAGACCAGGCGCCGCCCACATCGGAGGTGAACAGCACCACCTGGCCGCGCTTGTAGCGGCCCGCCACGAGCACGGGGTGGCCGTCCGCGGTGGCCAACGCCAGCTCCGTGCCCGGCCGCTGTTCGCCCCGCACGTAGCCCTTCAGCGCCGGGTACCCCGGATCCTCCGGCAGACGCTCCAGGAAGCGGCTCCCGACCACCGGGTGGACGTCGAACTCCTTGTCGATCTTGTTGGTCCGTGTGACCTGCATCATCTCGTCGAGGAACAACTGCGGGAGCTGGTCGAATCGCTTGGCGTAGTAGGCGCGGCCGCCCCCCGCCTCGGCGATGCGCTCCATCTCGGACCGATCCGAGTCCGCCGACACCGCGATGGTGCTGACCGTGATGCGCCGCCGCAGCATGGCCGTCACCACGTCGCCGTGGCGGGCGAACGTGGTCGTCGACTGGCCGTCCGACAGCAGCACCACGTGCTTGACGAGGGCGTCGTCGGCCTTCAGCGCGTCGTAGGCCTGCTGGAGCGCGTGGTAGATGCTCGTGCCGCCGCGCACCCGGACCTGAGACAGCGCCCCGATCACCGGGTCACTGCCCATGAAGTCCGACAGCGGGTGCACCCAGTGGGGCAGGTCCGAGAAGCCGAGGATCCCCACCCGGCCGCCCTCGGGCAGCAGGTACAGGCTCTGCGCCAACGCCGCCGCGGCGAGCTCGAACTTCGCGCCGTTGGCCATCGAGTCGGAGGTGTCGAGGCAGTAGACGACCGACAGCGGAGCCCGCTGTTTCTTCTTCGTCTTGGGGAACTTCACCGGGAGGATCTCGGCCAGCACCTCGGTCTGCGTCTCGTCCGTCACGAGCCCCTGCTGGCCGCCCGTCATCAGCAGCCGTCCGCCGCCGCCCACGTAGTCCACGAGGCCGCGGGTGCGCTTCCCGTCCAGCGCCTTCAGGTCCGGGTCCAGCACCACGACCATCGAGTGATCGTCGTACGGCGGCGCCGGCAGCTCCGTGCGGGCCTCCACCCGAAGCTCGGGCACGTACCCCGCCACCGCCGCCCGCAGCGCTCGAGCCTGCTCCGAGGGGCCCACCACCAACGCGGTGGGGCGCGGCTTGACCCGCAGCCGCGCGAGGCCGACGTCGTCGTCCGGCCGAGCGTCGCCAGCCACCGCAAGCTCCACCCGGAGGTCGTGCACGCCGCCCCGATCGGGGGTGAACGTCAGGGTCTCGGTGTGAGGCCCCGGGCCGAAGCCGACGGACGCCGTCGCCACCGAGCGGCCGTTGGCCAACAGCGTCAGCTCGCCCGTCACCGGGGCGTTGCTGTCGAGATGGGCCTCCACGGTCACCTCGTCGCCGTGCAGCTGGTCCTGCAGGGGCACCAGCCGAACCACGCCCGTGCGCAGCGCGGGGGGGCCCAGGGGCACCACGTGCACCGGGATGTCGCGCGCCGAGGCGACCCGCAGCGCTTCATCCACCCGCCCTCGGGTGGCCGCGCCGTCGGACAGCAGCACCAACTCCCGGTGCCGGGCCTCGGGCAGGTTCGCGAGCCCCACCTCCAGGGCGCTGCGCAGATCCGTGCCCGCGGAGGCGCCCGCTCGCGGCGCGGTCCTCACGGCGGATGCCAGGTCCCCACCGCGCAAGGTCGGCGCCGCCTCCCCGGCGAGCGCCTCGAGGCCGATCAGCTCGGTCACCTCCCCCGCCAGCACCGCCCGGACCGGCACGTCGGCCGCCTCCCCCATCGCTTGCTGCAGCCACGTGGCCGCCGCCTCGGTGCGGGTCGGATCGAGCGACGTGGACGCATCGACGACGAACACCGCCGACCGATCCGGCACCGTCGTCTCCACGAACGGCTGCGCCAGCGCGAGCACCAGCACGGCGAACGCGACCCCCCGCAGCAGCATCGCGCCGAAGCTGCGCCACGCGGGGTGTCCGGCCGGGGACCGCTCGCGCAGCAACGCCAGGAGCGGGAGCAGCAGGAGCGCCCACAACGCCGACGGAGCGGCCAACTGCCAGGAGCTGAGGTCGATCATCGGGTGTACAGCCCGAACTCGCCGAGCAGCACGGCGCCGGTGCCGAGCGCCAGCAGCAGCCACAGCGGGTTGCGGTCGGGCTCCTCGTCCGCCACGAGCACGGGGGGCGGCTCGATGCGAGCGCCGTCGTGGGCGGGAAGCGATGCCAGCGACGACTCCGAGTTGTCCCCCAGGTTCACCGCCACGTCGTAGCTCCAGCCGGGCCCGTCCAGCCGCCACAGCCCGGGGTGCGGCAGGCGGAGGGGACGGGGTCCGTCGCCCACCGCCCAGCGGGTCGTCGCGCGTTGGGCGCCGCGCTCATCGTCCTGCGCGAGGGCCACGGCCTGCTGACCCAGATCCGTCAGCCCGATCCAGGCGCCGACCTCGTCATCCCCGCCGGCGCTCGCGGCCACTTCGTCGTTCGTCTCCGCGCGAGGCGCCCCCGAGACTCCGTCGGGCCCCACCCAGAGGGGGTCTCCCAACGCGTGGCGCCCGCCCGGAGGCTGGCCCACGGCCCGTCCGTCCCGCATCCACAGCAGCGTGTTGACCATCGTCTGGGGGAACGCCAACCGCAGCGGCAGGTCCGAGGCTCCGAAGTCGAAGCCCCAGCCGACGGACCGCCCCGACGCAGTCTCCCGAGCCAGCGCAAGCGGGCCCGCCGGCGAGCCGATGAGGCGCACGTCGTCGGGCCCCGCGGTCAACACCGCGCTCGTCTGGACATGGAGGTCGCGAAGCACCAGCCCCTTGAACAGGGGGTGGTCATGGTTCCAGTCGGTCACCGCCGGCGCCGCCACCATCCGCTCCACCGCGAAGGGACCGCCGGCCGGGGGAGCGACGTAGAAGGCCCGCGCGGGCTGCCTGCCGTTGGGCACGAAGCCGTCGAGGAAGACCACGTCGTAGGCATCCGCCGAACCCGCCCGGCGGCTCCACGCGGCCGGCTTGATGCGGTCCACCGACGCACCCGGGAGCAGGCTCAGCACCCGCTCGAGGAAGCGGTTGCCGTCGGTCACCAGGAGCACCGAGATCGGCGTCACCGGCTGCACCCAGGCGTAGGCCCGGTCGTCCGCCGCGAGCGCGTCGTGGCTACCGTCCTCGAAGGTGATCCGGCGCAGCACGGCCTCGATGCCGGAGCCGTCCAGGGGCCGGAAGCGGTACCGGCGGACGACCTCCGCTCCCGGGGCGAGCATGACGGTCGCCTGGCCGAGGATCGAATCGACGGTCTCGAGGCGAAGCTCCACCTCCGCCGGCGAGGTCGACCGGTTGCTGAGGCGGACCACCGCCTCTTCTTCGGCCGGGATGCCCTCGCTGGCGCGCAGGTCGAAGGCGGTGATGGCAACGTTGGCGCGGGGCTCGAAGGGGGCCCGGATGACGATCCGATCGGTGGCGAGCGCGCCGGCGTCGGCGGCGTCGGTGAAGACCTCGACCAGCGCCCCCGGCGGGCTCATGGCGACGGCGGCGGACAGATCGGCGGTGACCCCGTCGACGTCCAACAGCCGCAGCGCGAGCGCCACCCGCTCGCGGTCCAGCCCCACCGGTGCCAGCAGCTCCGGCGTGGACGACGCGCCGATGACGCCGACGGAGACCCGCGGATCCAGGCCCGCGAGCTCGTCGCGCAACAGCCGCCCCACGCGATCGATCCGAGTGCGGCCGTCGGCGTCCACCGCCCCCATCGACAGGGAACGATCGACCACCCAGACGCGCTCCAGGATCACGCCGTCGGCGAGCTGCTCCGCGGCCGTGTCCTCGTCGTCGTCCTTGCGGGGGTCGCCCAACGCCAGCGCCAGCGCCACCACCGCGGCCAACTGGAGCGCCACCATGAGCAGCTCCTTGAGCAGCGGGTTGCGCCGCTTGGGGAGCACCTTGTCCCACAGCACGTGGCTGCTCACCTCGACCACGGGGGGGCGGGGACGGAGCAGGAAGTACAGGATCACCAGCGCCGCGCCGATCCCCGCGACGAGCGCCACCTGCCCCGCCGGCAGGCCCTGGAAGGTCCAGCCCTCAGGCAAGGAGCCGCTCCGCCCGCATCGTGCGCAAGACCATCTCCTCGAAGGGCTGGTCGCTGCGTCCGTGCGCGTAGAACAGGTTGTGGCCGCGGGCGTAGCTCTGGAGCGCCTCGCCGTGGTCCAGGAACGCCTTCTTGTAGGCCTGGGCGATGCGGTCGGTGACCCGGACGCGCATGCGGCGGCCGGTCTCCCGGTCCTTCAGCACGATCTCGCCGCGCAGCGGCGCCTCCGCCTCCTCGGGCGAGGAGATCTGCAGGATCCCCACCTCGTAGCGGGCGTGGCGGAGCAGGTCGAGGGCCCGACCCCAGCCCGAGGGGGCCAGGAAGTCGGAGATGACGAGGGCGATGCCGCGCGACCGGGACACCCCCGCGAATGCCTTCGCCGTGGCCTCCAGGTCGGTCTCCTCCTGGGCCCCGATGCCGTCGAGGTACCGGAGGATCTGAACCGCCTGCGCCTTGTGCCGGGGCGGCGACATCGGCGGCTGCAGCCCACCCCCGAACGGCCACACGTGCACGCGATCCAGGTGCGCGAGGGCGACGTAGGCCAGCGCCGTGGCGACCTCGTGGGCGTACTTGCTCTTGGCCGGCCCCATCGACCCGGAGCAGTCCACCAGCAGGTGGAGGTTCAGCTCCGTCTCCTCCTCGGCGAGCCGCACCATCAGCCGATCCATGCGGCCGTAGAGGTTCCAGTCGATGTCCTTGAAGTCGTCACCGGGCGTGTACGGACGGTGGTCCGCAAAGTCGATGCCACGCCCCAGCTTCTTGCTCCGGTTCAGCGCGCTGAAGCGGCCCGTGTGGACCCGGCGCGCGACGACCCGGAGGAACTCGAGCTTCCTCAGGAAGTCCGGGTTCAAGACGAGACGCTGTCCAGGATTCCCGCGACGACGCGATCGGTGGGCACGCCCTCGGCCTCACCCTCGAAGTTGAGGATGACGCGGTGGCGCAGGGCGGGACGGGCGACCGCCCGCACGTCGTCGACCGAGGAGTTGGCGCGGCCCTGCAGCAGGGCCCGAATCTTCGCCGCCAGCAGCAACGCCTGGGCGCCACGCGGGGAGGCGCCGTAGCGCACGTACTGCTTCGTGATGTCGGGGGCATCGGAGCGCTGCGGATGCGACGCGAGCACGAGCTTGATCGCGTAGTCCGTCACGTCCTGCTTGGTCAGCACCTCGCGCGCCAGGGCGCCCATCGCCAGCAGCGTCGGGGCGTCGCACACCGGCTTCACCTCGGGCGTCTGGTTGGTCGTCGTGCGGCTCATGATCTCGCGCATCTCCTCCAGATCCGGGAAGTCGACTTGGAGCTTGAAGAAGAAGCGGTCCAGCTGCGCTTCGGGCAGCGGGTAGGTGCCGTCCATCTCCAGCGGGTTCTGGGTCGCCACGACGAAGAACGGCTTGGGCAGGGGGTACGTCTCGCCGACGATCGTGACCTGCCGCTCCTGCATCGCCTCCAGCATCGCGGACTGCGTCTTGGGGGTGGCGCGGTTGACCTCATCGGCCAGCACCACCTGGTGGAAGATCGGCCCCTTGTGGAGGTCGAAGCGCTTGCCCCCGTCCTCGGTCTCCACCACCAGCTTCGTGCCGGTGATGTCCGCCGGCATCAGGTCGGGGGTGAACTGGATGCGCGCGAAGTCCAGGCCGAGGGCATCGCCCACGCTCTTGACCAGCAGCGTCTTGCCCAGTCCGGGCACGCCCTCGAGCAGGATGTTCCCGCCCGCGACGAGCCCCGTGAGGCACCCCCGAACCACCGGCCGCATGCCGACGATGACCTCTCCAATCGCCTGCTCGATGCGAGCAAACGTCTCCCGAAACTGCTGCGGATCCATCGAATCTCCTGGGGGACGAGCTATTGGTCGTCCGAGCCCGGCTTGATCGCCTCGAAGTAACTCTGCGCGTAATCGCGGAACAGCGGCGGCAGGCTGTCCCGGTTGCTGACCATCAGCTCCTCCGCCTCGGCGAAGTAGTCGACGACCACGTCATCTGCTTCTGTCGCGGGCCCCGCCTGCACCTTGTGGCGCGCGATGCGGTCGAACACCGCCTCCCGCTGCTCCGGGGGAAGCCGCCCCTGGGCCAACTGCGTCAGCGCCTGCTCCAGCGGCCCCTGCGACGCCGCCTCCGGGGAGACGACCTTGTCCAGGAGCGCAGCCAGGCCGCCGGTGGCGTTGGGGTTGCCCGTGCCCGCGCCGGAGGCGCCCGCCTCGGTGCCGGTACCCGCGGGGCCCTTCATGGCCATCGCATCCTCCGACACTGGCCCCTTCTTCATGCTGCCGCCCTGCTCGGGGCCGGGACCTTCGCCCTCGCCCACCATCTCCGAGGGCGCCTCGCCCTCGTGGCGCTTGCTGTCGTCCATCTCCTCGAAGCCCGACTCCTCCATGGAGTTGCTCTTGTCGGCGACGCCGTCGCCCGGGTCGACGTTGACCTCACGGCCGTTCTTCTTGCCCGGCTTCTTGTCCTTGGTGGACCGGCCCATGGCGGCGTCCGAGACGATCTCGCGAACGTCCTTCACGAAGTCCTGCAGGAACTGGTTGAACGACTCCCGCTTGTCATGACCGAGGTCATGCTCGCCCATGCCTTCTTCGGACAGGTCGCGGCGGATGACGTCCTGGATGTCCTGGCTGGGGTCGTCCACCGACTCCGCCCCGTACTCGCCGAAAGCGTCCCGCACCGGATCCTCGCCGCCGGCGAAGTCGCGCATGTCCGTCCCCTCGGTGGGGTTGGTCCACTCGTCCCCGTGGGCCTCGTGGGCGGCGTCGATCTCGTCCTTCTGGCTGTACTCGAACTCGTCCAGGAGCTTCTGTGCGGTGCGGCTGTGGTCGAACAGCTGGGACACCAGCTCGTCCGTCTCGGCGTCGGTCAGCCGCAGCTGCTCGAGCGTCGACTCCTCCAACCGTTCGAGGTCCTCGGCGGTGATGAGGTCGTTGTCGACGACGGCGTCCAGCTCCTCGGGGAGCTCCGGTTCGTCCAGCTCCGGCTCGACGAACCCCTCGTCCTCCTCCGGCTTGATCCGACGCGCGACGCGCTCGCGGAGCTCCTCTTCCCGCGCCTGGATCTGGCGGATGGTCCGCTCCAGGTCCGTCAGCAGGCGCACCGCCTCCTTGTCCCCCAGCTCCTCCATGCGAAGCCGGTCGGCCTCGATGAGGGCGAGGAGGTCGTCCGCGGCGGTGGGCTCGGGCTCGGGCTCGGGCTCGGCCGGGCCCAGGCGCCACGTCAGGGACGCGCCGCCGATGAGGAGGAACAACGCCAAGAGGGCCGCGAGGCGGGCGAATGTGCGGCCCGTCCAGGGAACGCCGAAGGCGGCGGCGGGGGCGGCGGCAGCGGCGAACGCGGCGGCGTCCTCCCGCTGCAGGGCGGCCATCGGGGACGGGTCGGCGGCGAACTCGAGCGCGGTGCCGAGGCGGTCGGCGTAGCCCGCTCGGCGATCCAACTCCGAGGCCGCGACCGCGCCCGGGATGGGCCGCAAGACGGCGACGGCGGCCGCGATCGGGAGCAACAGGAGCCACGCCGCGAGCCACGGCCAGTGGACGATCCCGAGCCCCCCGCGGGTCACCTCCAGGACGAGGGCCGTCGCGGAGGCCCCGATCAGGGCTGCAGCCAGCGCCGTGAGCGCGGCTGAACCCGCCCGAGCCCGCTTCCAGGCTCGACCAGCAGATCGCGCTACGCTTTCGATCCCTCGGAGCATCACCTTCCGATCAACCCATCCGGTACAACTGTGTCAAGCATGAATCCATTGTTTCCACGCGCGCGGAGCCAACGGGGGCGCGTGACGCTACCAGCCGCGCTCATCGCCGTGGGGCTGGGTCTGGGGGTCTACGCCGCGCTCAAGTATGGGCCGGTGTACAGCGATTTCCTGCGCATCCAGGCCCTGGTGGGGGAAGCCGGCCAGCGGGCGGTGACCGACGGCCGCCTGGATTCGGCCCAGAGTTGGTTCAACGAGCGCACCGACGCGGAAGGTTTCGCCTGGCTCCAGAGCGATGCGCTGTTCTGGGAGCGCATCGACCGCGAACACGTCGACGTGGGCGTGCGCTACGAGGTCCGGGTGGACCACCTGCTGCTGGGCGGGCACAGCCTGGAGCTGGACTATTACTGCACCGCTACCCTCAGCGGCTGCGCGCCCTTCGTCCCTCGCTGGTGAACACGGACGCGGGCGACGGACGGGCCAGCAGGTAGCCCTGCGCCTGGGCGATTCCCAGATCGCGCACCAGGGCGAGATCGTGATCACGCTCGACTCCCTCGGCGACGAGGACCGCCCCCAGCGGCTCGAGCATGGCGACCAGCCGCCCGAGGCGCGCCCGCGCTGCCGGCCGGCCGAAGCACCATCCACGAAGCGACGGTCCAGCTTGATCACGTCAGGCTGGAGCAGCACGAGCGCCTCCACCGGCGTGCGACCGAAACCGACGTCGTCCAAGGCGATCTTGATCCCCGCGGAGCGCAAGCGATCTGCCGCGGCCGCCAGGACCGCGGGGTTCCCCAGAAACTGCTGTTCACTGATCTCGACGCAGAACCGGCCGCACGCCCGGTCCGGCGGGAAGAGCTCCAGCAGGCGCTGCGGCTTCACTGAAAGCAACGTCGACGGGAACAGGTTCAGGTGGATCTGGAGCCCGTCGGGGACCGACTCCGCCGCCGCCAGACCTTCGCGAAGGCAGTCCAGATCGACCTTCGTGAGGAGGTCGTGTTCCGAGGCGAGCGCCAGCAGTTCCACGGGTGAGAAGAAGGGTCCATCGGGCCCTCGGGTCAGCATCTCGTAGCCGACCAGCCGCCCCCCCCCGCGTCTCGAAGATCGGCTGCGCCCAGGCCCTCGCCGCGGTTCCCCCGCGCAACGCCTCCAGGGCGTCAGCGACCGGGTCCCTGACGTCGCGGTCCGGCTGGAGGATGGCCTGATCCGTGACGAAGTTCTTGCCCGCGCTCTTGCTCGCGCGAAGCCCGCGACGGGTGGCGATCAGCGCCTCTTCGACGGACACCGCATCGGCGCTCACCGGCGCGATCGAGATGCTCGCGGTGACCCGCACATCGGCGCCGTGGGCGATCATCGGCTGGGCGAGCCCGAGGCGGATCCGCTCGCCCACCGCCCGGGCTGCGCTGGCTTCGCAACAGCCGAGGATCACGAGGAACTCGTCGCCGCCCAGCCGCCCCACCTCGTCCGAGGTTCGGAGCACTTCCCGGACACGCCTCGCGACCTCCTTCAGCACCACGTCGCCGACCGCATGGCCCAGCCCCTCGTTCACCCGCTTGAAGTCGTCCAGGTCGATGAGGAGGGCGTAGATGGTCCCGTCTTCCCGCCGGGCGCGAGCGGACTCCTGCTCCAACGTGCGCTCCAGCCCCCGCCGGTTCAACAGGCCCGTCAACGGGTCGAATCGGGCCAACGCCTCCAGCCGGTCGTTGGCCTGGCGCAGGCGGGCGTTGAGTTCCCGGAGTACTCCCTCCGCCGCCCGGTGGGCCACCGCGTCGCGGAGGGTCAGCATCCGAGCTGACCGCCCCTCCCACCGGGTGGTCTGGGCATGGATCTCGAGCAGCAGGGAGCCGTCCGTTCGGGGCAGCTCCACGAGGGCGATCTGCTGCCCATCAGGGGGAGCGTGGGGGAACGGCGACCCGACAAGCTCGTCGTAGGAGCGCTCCAGGAGCGCCACCGCGGCGGGGTTCGCGAACGACACCCGGCCGTCCCCTCCCCCCAGGACGACGATGCCGTCGGCAACCTCACTGACGGAACCGGAGGAACCGGGCAGCTCGGCGCCGATGACATTCAGACGGGCCAGCAGAGCCTGCCGCTCCAGCGCGTAGCCCACCCTTGCAAGCAACAAGTCCCCCGTGAGCTCCTGCTTCAGGATGTAGGCCTGCGCGCCGCAGCCGACCGCCTGTGCGGCGACGCGCCGGTCCTCGTTTCCGCTGAGCACCACGACCCGGTCGATTCGGCGCCAGCGTCTGCACGCGCACGAACGTCTCCAACCCATTGCAGTCAGGCAGCCCGAGGTCCGTCAGGATGAGATCTGGCGCGTGCTCGCCCACGAGGGTCTCGGCCTCGGCGATGGAGCGAGCGCTGCGGATGCGCACCGCCTTCCCGCCGGCCGTCTCCTCCAGGAGGGCTTCCACGAGTGCGGCGACCGCGGGGTCGTCCTCCACGTGGAGCAGGTCGATCCCGACCGCGGAGATCCGCTCCAGGCCCGAGCCGAAGAACGCGCGCGCCGTGCGTTGGCGGACCGCGCGGTCGACCGCCTGGATCAGCTGGTCCGGAGCAACCGGCTTGCGGAGGAAGTCGAAGACGCCCTCCCGCAGGGCACCCACGACCGTCTTGAGCTCGGCCGCCCCCGTGTGGATCAGGGCGACGAGGCTGGGATCAGCGGCCCTCGCGGTGCGGACGAGCTCCAGCCCGGTCGGTGGGCCCATCCGGTGATCGGTGATGAGGATGTCGATCCCGCCACGATTGAGGCGCCTGGCAGCGGCCGCGGGATCTCCCTCCGCTTCGACATGGAAGCCGGCATCGCCGAGCAGCCGTGTGACGGCGCCAAGGCAACTCGGATCATTATCAACGACGAGGATGCTGACTTGACCTCGGGTCATCGACCCCAAGTCTAACCGGCCGGCTTCAGCGTCGCCGGAGGCGCCTCCCGAAGAGCCCCACGACCATCAGCAGGAGCGCGAGCAGACCGCCGTCGGAGCCGCCGGCCATCGAGCAGTCCGGGCTGCCCTCTTCGCCGTCGTCGTCGTCGTCGTCGTCGTCGTCATCGTCGTCATCGTCGTCGTCGTCGTCGTCGTCACCGCTGGCGTCGCAGTCCTCGTCGACCTCGCCGTCGCCGTCGTTGTCCTCGCCGTCGCCGCAGACCTCTTCGGTTCCGGTCGGGTCGACGCAGACATTCAGGTTGTCCCAGCCGCCGTCGGCGTAGAAGTCGATGAGCATCACGAAGACGCCGCACGTGCCGCCGAGGTCGACGGTCTCGGTGCTGGCATCACCCAGCGCCGAGGCGGTGTACGTCGCGATGGTCTGCACGTTGACGTCGAACAGGATGACCTGAGCCGCCAGCTCGTCCGCGGCCACACCGAGCAGGTCGATGCTGTGCACGCAGGTGCTGCTGCTGAAGTTCACGATCCACCAGGTGTTGGCGTTGTCCTCGGCGGGCATCACGTTGCCGTGGGCCGCGAGGCCGCTGTCCACCGTGATCGCCGGGGTCGTGATCTCCAGGTTCGGGTCGTCGTACTGCTCGACCGTGATGCCCCAGTTCATGTAGCTGTCGCCGATGTCGTCGCCGCTGGCGATGGCGTCACCCCACGGATCGGTGTCGAAGTCGACGCCCATGGGGCACTCGTCGATGCAGTCCGGGATGCCGTCGCCGTCGTCGTCGAAGCCGTTGTCGGCCGCGCCGTCGCAGTCGGTGTCGACGTTGTCGCAGAGCTCCTCGGCGCCGGGGTAGGCGTCGGGGTTGGTGTCGTCGCAGTCGCCCGCGCAGGTGGTGACCCCGTCACCGTCGACGTCGAAGTCCTCGTCGATGTCGCCGTCGCAGTCGTCGTCGATGCCGTTGCAGATGTCCGGGCAGTCCGGGTTCGCGCCCGGGTTGGTGTCGTCGCAGTCACCCGCGCACGTGGTCCAGCCGTCGTTGTCCTGGTCGAACCCTTCGTCGACCGCGCCGTCGCAGTCGTTGTCGGAGCCGTCGCAGACCTCGGCGTTGCCGGGGAAGTTGTTGGCGTCCGCGTCGTCGCAGTCGCCGGCGCAGGTGGTGACGCCGTCGCCGTCCACATCCCAGTCCTCGTCGATCGCGCCGTCGCAGTCGTTGTCCTGCCCGTCGCACACCTCGACGTTGCCGGGGAAGTTGGACGCGTTGGTGTCGTCGCAGTCGCCCTGGCAGGTGGTGACGCCGTCGCCGTCCACATCCCAGTCCTCGTCGATGTCGCCATCGCAGTCGTCGTCGATGCCGTTGCAGATGTCCGGGCAGTCCGGGTTCGCGCCCGGGTTGTCGTCATCGCAGTCGCCCGCGCACGTGGTCCAGCCGTCGCCGTCCTCGTCGAACCCTTCGTCGATGTCGCCGTCGCAGTCGTTGTCCGCGCCGTCGCACACCTCGGTGTTGCCGGGGAAGTTGTTCGGGTCGTTGTCGTCGCAGTCGTCGCAGGAGTCCGAGCCGTCGTTGTCGTTGTCGACGGCGTTCTCGTCCACGAGCGTGTCGCAGTCGTTGTCCTGCCCGTCGCAGACCTCGGTGTTGCCCGGGAAGTTGTTGTCGGCGGCGTCGGCGCAGTCGCCGTCGCACTCGGAGACGCCGTCACCGTCGTCGTCGGTCTCGGTCGCGGGGATTACGCCGTCGCAGTTGTTGTCTTCACCGTCGCAGATCTCGGGGGCGCCGGGGTACGTCTGGTCGTTGTCGTCGTCGCAGTCGTCGCAGCTGTAGCCGTCGCCGTCGAGGTCCGCGCCGTTCTCATCCACGATCGTGTCGCAGTCGTTGTCCTGGCCGTCGCAGATCTCGGTGTTGCCCGGGTAGTTGTTCGGGTCGTTGTCGTCGCAGTCGTTGCACGCGTCGATGCCATCGTTGTCGTCATCGGCGATGGCGCCGTAGTACTCGTGGCGCGTGGTCGGCGGGTACGTGTTGCCACCGACGAAGTGGAGCAGGCCGTACGAGTCGTAGGCGGCGCCCATCTCGCGGTTACCGCCCTGCGGGTTCAGGTCGTTGAGGTTCGTCCACGAGTTCGTGGCGACGTTGTACGTGTACGGGCCGTCGTTGAAGTACGCCGGGCTGCCGTTGAAGTAGTTGCTGGAACCGCCCCAGACGTAGAGCAGGTTGTCGTCGGTGTTGAAGTCGCCCGCGGCCATGTAGCGGCCGGGGCCGGGCATGTTCGTGCCGAGCGTCCACGAGTTCGTGGCGGGGTTGTAGACCTGGGTCGCGTTGGTCGCGGCGCCGGTCTCTTCGTTGTTTCCGGCCCAACCGCCGGCGAGCACGATGCGGTCGTTCCAGTCGTCGTACACGGCGACGTGGCCGAAGCCGCCCACCAGGGGCGCGGCGGCCGACGACCAGCTGTTGGTCAGCGGGTCGTAGACGTTGTGCTCAGAGCCGAAGTCCTCGCCGCCGATCCAGTGGATCAGACCGCGGGTGCTGTCCGCGACGATCGCGGGGGCATAGCTGTTGGTCGCCGTCGGGGCAGACGCGAGCACCGTGTAGCTGTCGGTGTCGATGTCGTACCGGGAGAAGGCGCCGGGGGCCGCGTTGACGCCGCCCTGCCAGTAGATCGAGCCGTCCAGGTAGACGGAGTTGCCGCCGTAGCTGGTCCAGCCGGGGAAGCTGATCGTGTCCCAAGCGCCACTGCAGACGTCGAACACGAAGGCGCAGTCGAGCGCGGGCAGCAGGTCGGGCGCGAACGGGTAGAAGGTCTGCCCGTTGAACGTGTAGATGTTGCCGTCTTCATCGGCGACGACAGCGTTCTGCGACATCGGCAGAGGCGTGTCCGGCGCGACGTTCCACTGCGCGAACGCGCTCGTGGAGGCGAGAAGAAAGAGGCCCGTAGCGACACCAGCAACCCAGAGACGACGCATTCGTTCGTCCTCCATCATGCTGAGGGCAGGTTCGCCCCACCCTCGAACTCCGTTCCAACGTCACAAGTGACGGGCCCCTGGAACGGGGTCGTTTTGTTTTCTAGCACAGTCCTTCACAACTGCTTCACAAATTCTTGACGTCTTTTGCAAAGCACTGTGGTTTCACATCAGCGAGACTCCTAAGTCCCTGAAAACACAAAGGGATCGCGACGCGATGCGCCACGATCCCCAACTCCTTATCCGGGGATTCCCCACACCCAATGGAGAAGGTCCCGGTACCCAGTCCTTGTGTTAGCGCTGCTCTCCGGACGGTGTCAAGGAGTCCACAGCACCCGGTCGGAGCTGCAGACGACAGCCCCGTCGACGTCGCCGCAGGTGCGGAAGGGGACGCGCGTCTCCGGCATCAGGCCCGGAGTCCAGCCGTGCCAGAAGACGGCCGACGAGGTGCCCACGCTGCTGGAGTCGTCGTACTCGGCCGGCCAGCCCGGCCCCCGCTCCCACCAGCCGAGGCCACCCGGGCGGAGGGTCCAACGCACGTTGGTGCGGTCTTCTTCGAAGGTCGCGCCGACCTCGGTGATGGCGGGGAACGGACGGTCGACGGCGACGCCCGGTCCGACGGCGGCGCGCAGCTGCCCGGCGACGGCCCGGAGCGTGCCGGGATCGGAGTGCGGTGAGGGGTCGACCTGGCCGGCGGCGACCCGGGTCTCGACCTGGTCGGCGAGTTCATCCAGCGAATCGGCGTCGTGCCGAAGCCAGGAGGCGAGGTCGTCGTTGGGGGCCTCCTGCCAAACCCGGAGGGTGACGTCGGCGTTGACGAGGAGGCGCCACGCGCGGGTCTGCTGCTCCAGCGCGAGGGTGCCCTGCTGGAGCTCTTCGAAGTCGTCAGGATCGAGCGACGCGGAGGCGAGCTGGACCGCATCGAAGGCGGCGGCGGCGAGCGAGTGCCCCTCGGCTCCCCACTGGTGAATCGCCACGAGGTCGCTCTGCGAGGGGAAGGCGAGCGTCTCCCACCGATCCGCCCAGCGGTCGTCCCACGGCCGGGGGTCGTCCCACGTCAAAGGAAGCTCCCGGGCGCCGGCCCCGACGTCCGCGACGGCGATGCCCAGCGGGTGCGTGGCGAGCTCCAAGGCCCGTCCGGTGGCTCCCAGGGCGGCCGCGAGGGACGCGGTGTCCTCCAACTCGGGAGCGAGCCCGAAGCGCTCGCCCGTCCACTCCAGCGCCAACGTCTCGGGCGTCACCTCGAGCTCTCGGAAGAGGCGGAGGGCGAACTCGAGGTTGGCGACGGCGAGCCCATCCCAGGCGGTTCGAGAGCCGCATTTGGTGTCCGCAAACCAGGCGACGACGCCGCGCTCGCGGTCGTGGCCGATCCGGTCGTGGAGGCGCCGCGGGAACAGCAAGAGGGCGTCCGTGTCGCCGTAGCTCTGGCCGCACAGATCCAGATCGGCGACCACCTCGCGGTTCGCCCCCTCATCCAGCGTGGGGTTGTCCGCGGCCCAGCGATGCGAAGGGCCGCGATGACCAGACGCGCGCACTCGCGCGTGAGCACCGACGCCCTCGTCCAGCGCCGTCGCCATCACCTCGCCGAGGTCGACATCGGGGGCCGCGACCGTCAGCGCGTCCATCCACCAGCCGGACCGGCCGTGATCGTCCAGCGCGACATCGAAGGCGCCGTAGACCGCGTTGAGGCGGTTGGCCTGGCCCGCCGCCCCGACCGTGTCGCACGGGGTGCAGGTGCAGGGCACGTCCCAGGGGGCGACGTCAGCGGCCAGATCGATCGACACCTCGTCGATCTCGGGGTGCGCAAGGAGCAGGGACGCCAGCGCCGTGGACCGGCCCGCGAGGGTGGCGTCGTCGGTGGGGTGCTCCGGGTCGAAGCACATCGACGCGGGCACATCCGTGCCGAGGGCCGCCACCTGCACGCCAACGCCAATGTCCGGCTCCGACCCCAGCGCCTCCGAGAGGGTGCCGAGCGCCTCGACCGTCGCCGCTTCCGGGCCGCCATCCAACGTCGGGGCGAGCTCCCCGGCGAGCACGATGCCGGTGGGCCGGAGCGCCTCCCGCGTCGCCAACGCCTGGTCCAGCGAATCGCTGTCGTGAACCACCAGACTCATGCCCGCGATGCGTACGACCGGGGCGATCGGAGGTTGCTCGGGGGGCACGGTGGTCGTCTCGCAGCCGAGCATGGCGACGGAGGGGAGCAACAGGAGCAGCAGGTTCCGCATCCCCCCCAGTGTAGCTACCCTCTTGCCCGATCATGGGAGACGACAGCTACCTCGCTCAGATCCAGCACTTCATGCAGGTGGGGATCCCCTTCAACAAGTTCCTCGGACTTGAGGCCGTCGAGGTCAGCAAGGGCTACGCCGTGCTGCGCCTCCCCTTCCGCGAAGAGTTCGTGGGCGACCCCACCCGGCCGGCGCTGCACGGAGGCACGATCTCGATGCTCGTGGACACCGCCGGAGGGGCGGCCGTGTTCACCGCCGGCGACCCGGGCGACACCTGCTCCACCATCGATCTGCGGATCGACTACCTCCGCCGGGGGGAGCTGACCGACCTGATCGCCGAAGCGAGGGTCGTCCGGCTCGGCAACCGAGTCGGCGTCGCACGCATCCAGGTGTTTCAGGACAGCATCGAGGACCCCGACGCCGGACGTCGGCTCATCGCGGAAGCGACCGCAGTCTACAACCTACGCCGGGCCCACGAGGCGACCGGTCAGTTCGTCCTCGAGCGCCGGTAGCCGACCAGGCCGAGCAGGAGCAGACCGCCCAGGCCCGCCGCCGCACGAACGTTGGGCCCTGCCGCCACGCTGCTGTTGCAACTGCAGCCGTCGTCATCGTCGTCGTCGTCGTCCCCCGGCGGGTCCGCCGTGTCGTCGTCGTCGGCGGCGTCGTCATCGTCGCCGCAGCCTTCGTTGACCTCGTTGTCGCAGTCGTTGTCGATGTCGTCCGAGCAGTCCTCGAACGCCAGCGGGCTCACGTCGGCGTTGCTGTCGTCGCAGTCGCCGTTCAGCGTGCTGATGCCGTCGTCATCCTCGTCGCGGTCGGGCAGCGAGGCGAAGAGGTAGAAGCGTCCGCGGTGGAAGTCGTTCTCGCTGTCGCCGTCGGTGAAGTTGGGCTCGCCGATGATCAGCTCGGGGAAGCCGTCGCCATCGAAGTCCTCGGTGGCGGCGAGGCTGTTGCCGAACCAGGCGTCCCGGTGAGCACCGACCATCCGGTAATGGGCATCGGACGAGGAGAGCTCGCCGGACCAGTCGGCGCGGCCGTCGAAGATGTAGACCGCGCCCTGCCCGACGCCGCCGATCGCCGCCTCGGGGCTCCCCACCACCAGCTCCGGGAAGCCGTCGGCGGGGTTGGACGTGTCGGCCATCAGGGCGACGGTCTCGCCGAACCGGCTGTCGCTGAAGCCGCCCAAGATGGTGCCGTCGGGCACCGCCTCGAGTCCGTTGGTGTCGCCGAAGTGGATCCAGAGGTTGCCCCGCCCCTCCTGGCCGGGGTCGCCGTCAGCGGTGCTGAGCAGCTCCTGGATGAGGAGGTCGTCGAAGCCGTCACCGTTGAGGTCGAGCACGTTGAGCGCGCCGCCGAGGCGGTCGCCGCCGCCGATGGTCAGGTCGGGCTCGGCGGCCAGGCCGGCCGCAGAGCCGTACCAGACGAAGACGCGGCCTTCGTCGTCCTCGCAGCCGGGCGCGCTGACGGCCAGATCGGCCCGGTCGTCGCTGTTGAAGTGCCCCACCGCCATGGCCGCGCCGAAGCGGGAGCCGGGGACCTCGTCGCCGCAGCGGCCGATGATCTCGAGCGTCGAGAGCGAGGTCACGTCGCCGAACGGGGCGTCGGAGTAGTCGATGAAGATCCGCTGGAAGAATGCCGACGCGATGATGATGTCGGCGAGCCCGTCGCCGTCCAGGTCGCCGCCCGCGACCGCGCTGGGCCGAGTCTCCGGGGCGAGCAGGTCCGTCTCGTCCTGCAGGAAGCCGTCCCACCGGGCGACCGAATCGGGGGCGCCCATGAGGGCGGGCCAGTCGTCCCCCTGGCCGGCGTACAGCAGGACCTTGCCGGCCTTCGAGGCGTTCGGCTCGGCCACGAGGAAGTCACCGACGCCGTCGCCGGTGGCGTCGGGGATGAAGGCGAACTCGAACACGGAGTCCCCGCCCACCTTGCCGTCGCTGACGTCGACGGACGACCAGTCGGCGACGCCGCTCTGGGGGGCTCCGTCGGCACTGCCGAAGTAGACCCGGAGGATCGAATCGAACGTCACCGGCCCTTCGTCCTGCGGCGAACTGACCACGAAGTCGGAGTAGCCGTCCCCGTTCAGATCGCCCGGCGCCGCCGCCGCCCACCCCAGGCTGTCGATGTACTGCGCCCCGAGCCAACGCTTGCCGACGTTGTCGAGGTCGATGTCGAGCGGTTCGGTAGCCGCGGAAGCGGGGACGAGGAGGGCGAGCAGAAGCAGCGGAGTTCGACGCATGACGGGAAGTCTATACGCACTTGAGACGCGTGATAGCGTCCCGTCGATGTTCGCCTTCCGCTTCGTTTTCGTTCTCCTCGCCGCCGGCTCGCTGCTCGGCTGCCCCACCCCAGAGCCGGTCGAGCCGCCGACCCCCGACCCCGGGGACGGTGTGGATCCCACGGTGGCCGCAGCCGCCGGGGAAGCCCGCGCGGGCCGGATTCGCGACGGCGGAGAAGCCGCGCTGTTCGGCGGACTCGCCGCCGAAGGCCAGGCCGGCGACGTGATGATCTACAACGACCGCGTTCGGTTCATCGTGCAGGGGGCCTACCGCTCCCATGGCTACATCGACACCGGCGGCAGCATCATCGACGCGGACATCGTGCGCCCCGAGGGGCAGCTGGGCCGCGACCCGATCGACGACGTCTTCATCTCCCACGGCATCGGCTGGCTGTTCCACGCCGACACGGTCGAGGTGGCCTCCGCGGGAGGCGACGGCGTGGCCGCCCGCATCCGCGCAACGGGGGGGCTGGTCCGGTGGCAGTTCATCGAGGGGGCGGTGGAGGCGACCGACCCGATCCTCCCCGACGTCGACGTCGCGATGGTGGTCGACTACACGCTGCAGCCCGACTCCCACACCGTGCGCGTCGAGGCGACGTACACCAGCAACGGCATCGACGACGCCAACCTCAACCCGTCGATCGGGTGGCTCGCCTCGGACGAGGACCTGGCCGCGTGGGCCGCGGACCAGGGGCTGGAGCCGACTGATCTGAACGACCTCGCCGCCATCGGCGCCGTCGGGAGCAGCGGCGAGGCGTCCTACAGCTTCTGGCCCGACCACGGGGAGCTCAACTCGCTCGGGATCGCCGCCCTGGTGTCGTCCGCCGGCATCTCCGCCACGACGATGGGCTGGTCGATCGTGACCCAGGGTGAGTCGGTGACGTTCGTCCAGAACATCACCGTCGCCCCGGACGCGCTGACCGCCGAGGCCGAGCGTCACACCGCCCAGGCCAACGATCTGGGCACGGTGACGGGCATCGTCGCCAGCGACGGCGAAGGGATCGCGGGCGCCCGCGTGTGGTTCGTCGAGCCGGGCGTGGACGAGCCGCGCATCGCCGGCTTCGCGGTCACCGATGCGGACGGCCGATACACCGGGCAGGTCCCGGTGGGGCCGTGGGAGGCCTACGCCGTCGGCCGATCCGAGGGTGAAATCGTCGACCTCCCGGAGTCGTCGGGCCGCTACGCCCCCTACGCCGCCGGCAGCGTGAACGACCGCCAGTTGGCGGTGCTGCGGGGCGACGAGGAAGCGGTCGCCCTCCCGTTCGCCACGGGCTGGCCCACCGCCGCCCCCACGCCGGTGTCCGTGACCGTCGGAGGAACCGCCGAGCTGGATCTTGAGATGCCCCCCCGAGGCACGCTCCGGGTGACGATCGAAGACGATGCGGGGGCCCCGCTGCCGGCCTTCATCGACATCGTGCGCACCGGGGGAGACGACCCCGCCGGCGCGGTCCCCGCCAACCTCCACGAGCACCTGGGAATCGGCGAGTCGGGCACCCGGTTCGCCCGGGTCTGGCTCACCGACGGGGAGATCGACATTCCGATCCCGCCCGGCATCTACCAGCTCGACGTCGAGCATTCGTTCCGCCACGACCGGGCGCGCCTCGAGAACGTCGAAGTGACCGCCGGGGAGACGACCACGGCGGCCGCGGTGCTGGCGAAGGTCGTGCTCCACGACGGCTGGCTGGCCATGGACTCGCACCTCCACGCGGCACCGTCGAACGACGGACAGCTCCCCATGGAGCACCGCATCGCGACCTGCGCGGCGACGGGCGTGGATCTCCCGATCAACACCGACCACGACCGCATGGCCGACTACCGGCCGCTGGCCGAGGCGATGGGGGTCTCCGACCGGCTGAACATCTTCCCCGGCGTCGAGGTCTCGCCCGTGCTGCGCGGCCACTTCAACCTGTTCCCGGTCGAGCCCGACCAGGACCTGATCAACGGCGGCGCGGAGCCCTGGTGGGAGATCCCGGCGGACCAGAACGAGTTCCTCGCCCGCGTGCGCGACTCCGGGAACGAGAACTCGATCGTCCAGATCAACCACGGACGCGACGGGATGATGGACTTCGCCAGCTACGACCCCGTCAGCGGAATGGCGGGGGACGAGAACCGCTGGTCGTGGGACTTCGACGCGTTCGAGCTCATCAACGGCAGCGGCCGGGGAAGCTTCACCGAGCTGCGGGAGGACTGGTTCAGCTTCACCAACCTGGGTCGGCGCAAGCTCCCCACGGGCGTCTCCGACAGCCACGGCCGCGGCTCCCCGTGCGGGTACGGCCGGACCGACGTCTTCCTCGACACCGACGATCCCGCCAGCGTCACCCCGGCGATGCTCGCCGAGGCGCTCCGCGCGGGTCACACGGTCGTGGCGGGGGGCACCACGCTGCGCGCGACGGTCGACGATGGGGCGCTGCCCGGGGACACGGTCACGGGCGGCAGCCACACCATCACCGGCCGGGTGCTCGCCCCCGCGTGGATGGCTCCGGGCCCCCTCCGACTGATCCGCAACGGCGAGATCATCGACACGATCGAGCTCGCCGACGAGCCGACCGATGGACTCTGGTTGGAGCATGCCTTCGCCCTCGAGGACAGCGAGGACGCCTGGTACGTGCTCGAGACCGAGGGCGCCAGCCAGATGGGCGGCGTGTGGCGCGGGGGCGTGCCCTACGCGGCCACCAACGTCGTCTACGTGGACGTCGCCGGCGACGGATGGGACGCGCCGGGGCTGTAGGGCCTTGCAGGCCCCGGCTGTGGGCTTTGGGCTGTGGGCTGTAGGTCGGCGGGTTGAAGCGGCCGGCCGACCCTGCGGTCCAAGGCTGAGTCACGGCATCTAGCCGGCGAAGCCGGCCCTATAGCCCTCAGCCTGTAGCCCACAGCCGCTAGAACGGCGTCCCGTCCGCGAGCGTCCCGGGGCTGAAGAGCCCGGTGCCGACATCGCTGTGAGGCTCGTAGAAGGTGCCCGTGATCTGCGGGTCCAACGTGATCGCCTGGTCGATGTTGGCGTTCGGGGCGCCGCCGACCTCGTCGCCGTAGCCGACCGAGAGAATCGAGGAGCCGCCGGCGTCGATCAGGTTGACGACGTCACCGGTGGAGTCGAGCGAGAGGTAGAAGGGGCTACCCGGGTCGGTGTTGTCGGCGGCGAAGAACTGCGCCCCCGCCGGAGCCGCCGCGGGGCTGCCACCACCGAAGATGACGACCGCCTCGCCCGGCAGGACGGTGCCCACACCGAACGTGTGCCGCGCCAGCGCGACGATGTCCGAGTCGAAGATCTCGGCCCCCTCGAAGTCGAGCTCGACGCCCGAGATGTTCACGAACTCGACGAACTCGTCCTCGTCCGCGTCGGTGCTTCCGTCGCCGTTGGCGTCGCCCGCGGTTCCGTCGACGAGGACCTCGTTGAGGACCACATCGCCAGCCACGACCAGCGCGGCGGTGAACGTCACACTGACGTTGCCGAGCCCGGTGCCGATCTCCACCGACACGTCCACCTCGCCGGCGGTGACCGACGTGACATCCATTCCGTCCAGGACGGGGGTGGGGTCCCCCGACACCGGCGTCAGGGTGATGGTCACGTCGTCCTGCGTGAAGGTCACCGGGTCGCCCCCGTTGTCGAACGCCTCGAGTGTCAGCACGACCGTGTCCTTGGTGGTCGGGGCCCCCAGGGACGGCGTCACCGTGACGGTCGAGACCTCCAGGTCGCCGGCACTGTCGTCGTCGTCGGTGGCGTCGTCGTCGTCCGTCGCGTCATCGTCGTCGGTGGCGTCGTCGTCGTCCGTCGCATCGTCGTCGTCGGTGGCGTCGTCGTCGTCCGTCGCATCGTCGTCGTCGGTGGCGTCGTCATCGTCCGTGACGGAGCTGTCGTCGTCGTCGCCGGGGCAGCCCCCCAACAGGGGCAGGCTCAGCGTCAAAAGCAGCGCCGTGAGAATGCGCCAAGAGCTTGATTTTTCGTTTGAAAACAAAGCGAACTTCCTCTTGTCAGGTTCGGGGCGGGGACTACTATCCGCGCCGTCGACCCCCCCGTCAATCGAGGCACAATCGCATGACTCCACTGAAGCTCACCCCCCTGGCGCTGCTGGCCCTCGCGGCCTGCGCCCCCGGACTCGACCCGGTCGAGCCCGTCGTCCCCGAAATCGCTGACATCCGTCAGCTGGCCGTGACCATCGAGGTCCCCGGCGACTACGCCACCATCAGCGACGCCCTCGCGGCCGCCGAGGTGGGCGATGTCGTGTCCGTGGGCACCGGCACGTTCATCGAAGACCTGACCATCCCCGGCGGCGTGACCGTGCTCGGTTCGGGCCTCGACGCCACCCAGATCGAAGGCCAGGTCACCGTCACCGGCGGCCAGGCGGGCCTCGCGTCGCTCCAGGTCAACGGCCTGGGCGCGAACGTCAACACCGACTGCGGTGTGACCGTCGGCGCCGGCGACTCCATCCTCGCGCAGTCCGTGCGGGTCTCCGACTGGTACGTGGCCTTCTGCCTCGACCCCGGCAGCGCCCTCTCGGTGCCCTGGCCGGAGGTCGACCGCACCACGCTCCAGAGCAACGGCTACGGCGTGGCCGTCTACTCCGGTGAGGCGGACCTCACGAACAACTACATCGCGTACTCGGTGCGCTCGGGCGTGTGGGCCTTCGACGGCACCACCCCGCGCATCGTCAACAACACGCTCATCGGCAACGCCTTCGGCGGCAACACCGTCGACCGCGACGCGGCCATCTCGCTGGGCGTCGGCTCGGCCGCGGCCATCGTGCGCAATAACAGCGTGACGTCGAACTTCTACGGCATGCAGTGCGACGCCTGCGACTCGACGTTCGACCACAACAACGTGTGGGGCAACACGACCAACTACGCCGGAGACGCGGGCGCCGAGCCCACCGACCTGAGCGTGGACCCGCAGTACGTGTCCGTCAGCAACGGCAACCTCCGGCTGCTGGAGACCTCGCAGCTCATCGACGCCGGCTCCGCCGCGGACGCCCCCGACCACGACTGGGACGGCCTCCCCCGCCCCTCGGGCGCCGGCTTCGATATGGGCGCTGACGAGTGGTCGTTGTCGTCCTTCACGCTGAAGATCAACGAGGTGATGTCCAACCCGACGGTCGAGTCCACGGGCGAGTTCATCGAGATCATCAACGTGGGCAACGACCCGGTGGACGTGGCCGACCTCATCGTCAGCGATGGCGACTCCGACGACGTCATCCAGGGCTACAACTCGGGCACCACCATCATCCCCGGCGGCGGCTACGGCATCGTCCTGGACCCCGGCTACGCGGGCCAGTACACCATCCCCGGTGACGCCATCCTGCTGACGGTGGGCAACGCCACCATCGGCAACGGCCTCAGCACGAACGACCCGATCTCCCTGTCGGAGGCCGACGGCTACGTCGTCATCGACGAGTGGACCATCCCGTTCGACGCCGGCAACGGCAACTCGGTCGAGCGCGTCGATGTGCTCGCGGGCAACGTCAACAGCAACTGGGTCGTCTCCTGCGACCCGGACGGCCACACCGGTGGCGCGGCCAACTGCGCCGCCGGCGAGGTCGCCCCCAACGACGCGAGCGTGCTCGTCATCACCGAGGTCATGGCCAACGCCCTGACCGAGGCCACGGGCGAGTTCGTCGAGGTCTGGAACAACAGCGCCTCGGACGTGGACCTCGCGGGCCTCGTCATCGAGGACGAGCACACCGTCACCGGGAACACCTCGTCGGACACCCTCGAAGGCTTCGGCGGCGGCGACACCGTGCTCCCCGCCGGCGGCTACGCGCTGATCGTCGACCCGAACTACACCGGGCTCTACATCGTCCCCGGGGACACCATCCTCATGACCACGGGCGACAGCACGATCGGCAACGGCCTCGGCAACAGCGACGCGGTGACCCTGTACGACATCGACGGCAGCACCGTCATCTCGACCTACAGCTGGCCCGCCGACTACGGCGACGGCGTCAGCGTCGAGCGCATCGACAACAGCGCCGGTGACCTCGAGACCAACTGGGCCCCCAGCACCTGCGGAATCAACCACTCGGCGGCGCGCCTGGCGTGCACCGCCGGAGGCGTCGGTGACGGCATCGTGATCAACGAAATCCTGAACAACCCGCTCAACGAGACCACCGGCGAGTTCATCGAGATCAAGAACCTCGGCCCCGGCGACGTGGACCTGCTCGGCCTCGGCATCACCGACGGCGACCAGCTCGACCAGCTCATCGCCTACAGCGGCAGCCCGACGGTCCTGGCGGCGGGCGAGTACGCGCTCATCGTGGACAGCGGCTTCGCGGGCAACTTCACCATCCCCACGGGCACGGTGACGCTGACGACAGGCGACTCGCACCTGGGCAACGGACTCAGCCTGAGCGACCCGATCACCCTGCTGGAGAGCGACCTCGAGTCGACGGTCGACACCTGGGTCAACCCGTTCAACGCCGGCAACGGAACGAGCGTCGAGAAGATCACCGCCACGGGCGGCGACACGGACGACAACTGGGCCGCGGCGACGTGCACCCTGGGCTCCAGCCCGGGCCTCGATAACTGCGTCTCCTACACGCCGATCCCGACCGGCAACACCGAGCTGTACGTCTCCGAGGTGATGAGCAACCCGCTGGTGGAGTCCACCGGCGAGTACATCGAGGTCTACAACTACGGCAGCACCGCCATCGACCTGTGGGGCCTCATCGTCTACGACGGCGACGCCTGGGACTTCCTTCGCGAGTTCCAGTCCGGCTCCACCGTGGTCGACCCGGGCGAGTACGCGGTCATCGTCGACCTCGACTACACCGGTCAGTACTCGATCCCCTCGGGGATCACCGTGGTGACGGTGGATGACGGCGCCATCGGCTCCGGCCTCGCCGCCAGCAACGACCCGGTCTACCTGTACGAGGCCGACGGCTACTCCGTCATCGACAGCTACACCTTCCCGTTCAACGCCGGCAACGGAACGAGCGTGAGCCGCGTGGTGCTGGCCGACGGCGACCTCGAGGACAACTGGATCGCCGAGCCCTGCGACTACACGCCGGGCGAGGCCATCTGCCCCGAGTAGCGACAAACGACAAGACGGGGCGCGTCGCGGGGCTTTAGAGTCCTGCGATGCGCCCCGTCTTCGTTCTGCTCGCTTCCCTCGTCCTCGTCGCGTGCCCCGAGCCCGAGCCAGGACCGCCCGACCTTCCCCGACCTGCCGACCGACTCCTGGACCGAGCAGAACCCCGGTGGCACGACCGGCTGCTCCCGGGGCACGGACTTCGCGTGGTGGGTGCGCGGCGGCAGCAGCAACAAGCTGGTGATCGACTTCTTCGGCGGCGGCGCCTGCTGGAACGACACCACCTGCTCGGTGGCGGACGCGATCTTCACCGACTCGGTGGACCCCATCCGTGACGCGGTCACCTCCGAGGACCCCAGGCCCGGGATCTACAACCTCGAGCACCCCGACAACCCCTTCACCGACTGGTACCACGCGGTCATTCCGTACTGCACCGGGGACATCCACTGGGGCGACAACACGGTCGTCTACAACCCCGGCCCCAACGGCTTCACCATCGGCCACATCGGCGCCAACAACGCCCGGGCGGTCCTGGATTGGCTGTTTGCCGAGTTCTCCGCCCCCGAGCAGGTGTTCGTGACCGGCTGCAGCGCCGGCTCCTACGGGTCGATCCTGTGGTCTGCCTACATCGCCGAGCAGTGGCCGGACGCGGAGATCATCCAGTTCGGCGACAGCGGCGCGGGGGTCATCACCGAGTCCTTCTTCCTAGACAGCTTCCCCAAGTGGATCGATGCCCTCGGCCCGGCCCAGCAAGACATCCTCGGCAAGGAGCTCGCCGACCTCTACGTCGGCATCGGGGACGAGTACCCCAACGCCAAGTTCAGCCAGTTCAACACCCTCGCCGACGGCACCCAGGTCAGCTACTTCGACTTCATGGGCGGCGGCGGCGCCGACCTCTGGACTGAGGGCATGCTCGCCTCGATCGCCAACATCGAATCCCGGCAGGACAACTTCTGCAGCTACCTCGCCCCCGGCGACCGGCACTGCATCGTCACGCGGGATGAGCTGTACGAAGTCGAGAGCGACGGGGTGCCGCTGATCGACTGGATCAACGGCCTGATCGCCGGCGAAGGCGGGGAATCGGTCGTCTGCGAAGGCTGCGAAGGCTAGCCAGCTAACCGCGCTTCCACCAGACACACGCGGTCCGCAGGTCGCACCCCGAACAGACCGGCTCGTGGCGCTTGCCCCGGCAGCCGTCGCTGATGCCCAGGTGGCTGATGGCGAAGTCGAACCGGACCGGGTCGCGAGGATCGATGGCGCGCAGGCTGACGGTCAGCTCGTCGGCGGTCTTGCGCGTGCTGTCGGGCCTGATCGCGAGCCCCAACGCGTGGCCGATGCGGGCGGTGTGAACGTCGCACGGCATCACGAGCCGCGACGGATCCAGATCAGGCCACAGGGCGAGGTCGGCGCCTTCCGTGGTGGGGCGCGCCATCCACCGCAGGAACAGGTGCTGGCGCTTGCACGCCGCCTGCCCGGACGTGGACGGGAAGAGGAAACCCAGCGCGCGCATGCGCGCCTCGGGATCGTCGTGGTGCGCGGCCGCTTCGGCCTTGAGGCAGCCCAAGAAGCGGCCCAGCGCCGGCCACGTGGTCGGCTCCCCGCGGTCCCCCTCGGCGAACAGCGTCTGGAGGCTTCCGTGGCTCCGCAGCGCAGACCCCACGGCGGCCAGCAGGGCGTCGATGTCGCGCGCCTCCAGCCACCGATAGCGGGTGGTGCTAGCAGCCAGACCGCCAGCCTTCAGTGCCTCCGCGGGGTGGGCGCCGAGGCGGTCGAAGATGCCCTCCAACACCGGCGCGAAAGCAGCCACCCGCCCGAACGTCATGCTCGCGGCGATGAACGCCACCGCCTCTGCGTCCGCTGGATCGGCGTAGCGATGGGGGAACTGAAGGGGGTCGTTGAGGACGTGTCGGGAAGCGTCGAACGTGGCGACGTAGCGCTCCAGGAGGCCGCGCACCGAGCCTTAGCTGCGGCGTCTGAGGAAGCGGCCCAGCCCCTTGCCCTTGGCCTCGTCGGCGGGGGCCGAGAGTTCGGCGAGCTTCGCCTTGCCCCACTCGGAGGTCTTCCGGATGCGCAGCAGGCGCTTGACCGCCCGCAGCGCTTCGTCGGTGCGATCGGTGGCCGCGAGGATGCGCGCGCGCACCTCCGAGGCGTCGGCGTGCTCGGGGTCGAAGGCGAGGGCGAGATCGACCCACTCCATCGCCTTGTCGATGCCGCGCACGCTGGCAGGCGCGATGGCGAACCGGCACCAGCCGAGATCCGCGAGCAGGCCGGCGTTGCTGGGGTAGGTCTGGCGCAGCCCCTCGATGATGGCCGCGGCCTCGGTCCAGTTGCTCTTGGCCATGCCCGCATGGGCCTTCACCAGCTTGTCGCCGTCCTCACGATCCATCCGGCGGCGACGCTTGCTGAGGAGCGAGGGGTCGTCCGAGCCGGGCCACCACGCCGTCGCCTCTTCCTCCACGGGCGCCAGCACCATGGAGATGGCGGCAGGGTCCTCGTCGGCGAACGCCGCATCCAGGTCGGCATCCGACACCGCGGACATGCTGCCGGTCGAGCCCGGACTGACGCCCCCCTCCCGCATCAGGCGCACGTCGTAGTCGGTACGGCGACGACCGTCGCTGAGCTCGTCGAACGCACGCACGAGGCGGGTCAGCAGCTCCTTGGCCTTGCGGCGCACGTCCCCCTGGATGTCGTTGTCCAGGTTCTGGATGCGGTACCTCGGTGCCAGCTGCGTGTAGGCCTCGTCGATCTGGGCCATGGTCGCGTCCTGCGACACCCCCAGGAAGTCGTAGTGGTTCATCTCCATCCGCGTGACGTAGTCGCGGACGATGAGGGCCGCGTGGTCGGCGGCGGCCTTCGGCACGGCGGCGCGGAGCTTGTCCACCATCGCCTTGTCGTGCCGGTTGGTCGTGGTGGTGAACTCGACCACCCGCTCATCCGGCTCCGGCGCGCGCTGCGGGGGCGGGGTCGCGACCCGGGGGCGGTGGGCCGGCCGAGCCGGCGGCTTCTTCTTCTTGCGGGCCCCTCCGGAACGCTCGACAGCGGGGGAGTCCGACAGCGCCACGAGCCCCGCGTGAATCATGAACCAGAGGCACCGCGTGATCTGCCCCGAGCTGTCGGGGAAACGGGAGCGCACCTCTTCGATGCGCCGGGCCTGCAGCAGCGCCTCGCCCAGCGATCGCAGCGAGCTCGTCGAGGCGACGTACCCGAACAGCCGGTGGAACGTGCGGGTGCGGCCGATGGACCGGCCCTCCAGCTGGTCCAGCTCCTTGTGCAGGTCGTCCAGCTCGAGGTGGTCCGGAAGCGCGGACCAGAGCGCCCGGATCGGGTTGATCTCGTAGATCGGGATGGTGCCCGCGAAGTCGTCTCCGCGATGGAACTTGAAGGGGCAGGCGTGGCCCAGTCCGGTGCGGACCTCGTCGGCGACCCAGCCCTCGAGGTGCTCGGCGAGGGCCTCGGCGCGCAGCAAGCCACGGATGAGGAGACGCTGCCGAACGTCCGAAGCGTCCCGGGCGTCGTTCCCGATCCGCTTCAGCTGGACGGCCGACACCACGCCCGTTCGCTGGAGGTACTCGGGAAGGCCCTTCATCGCGTCGTTGTGCTCGGCCCAGACGGGGTACCCGTTGAGCAGGAACAGCGTCTTCCGACCGCCCGGGACTTCGAACACGAACCGGCCGCTGCTGTGGCTGTGAAACAGCGTGGTCAGCATCTGCACGTACACGGCGGGCGTCAGTTCGCCCACGGCGGGAAGGCGGCGGCTCGTGTCGACCCGGACGAAGCTGTCGCCTGAGTCGAGCGTGTGGTCGCGGGGCCGGCGCATGACCGCGGGCAGCTCGGTCATCGAC
This sequence comes from Pseudomonadota bacterium, assembly GCA_024229515.1. Taxonomy (GTDB): domain Bacteria; phylum Myxococcota_A; class UBA796; order UBA9615; family UBA9615; genus JAAESI01. Next base: position 64,527 of record JAAESI010000047.1, read on the forward strand.
GGGAACGACGGCTCCGGGGGCGCGCCGGACGCGGTGCGCGGAGCCTCCTCCGCCTCGCCGGGCTTGGGAACCACCTGGACCGGCCCGGTCATGCTCGCGGCCGCTTCGATGAGGCGACGGCGGATGTCGCGGCGGCCCTTGTCCTCGGACGCGAGCACGTTGTCGATCTTGCGACCGAGGTCCATCAGGCTGAAGGGCTTGGCGAGGAAGCCGAGGGCCCCCAGCCGCTTGATGTCTTTCTCGAAGATGGTCTCGCTGCGGTAGACAGCGCTCATCAGGAGCACCGGGACGTCACCCCCGCGGGGCGCCGCGCGAATCTTCTCCAGCACCCGAATCCCATGGAGGTTCGGGAGCATGACGTCCATGAGCACGAAGTCGGGCTGCAGGCTGGTGAAGGTGGTGACCCCATCGGGGCCGGTGTAGGCCACGTGGGCCTCATGGCCGTTGAACTCCACCAACTCCTTGAGGTGGGCGGCGAACTGCTTGTCGTCCTCGACAATGAGGACGACCGAGGATCCGTCGGTCACGCGCCGGACAGTCTAGATCAGCGCGACGGAGCCGTCGTCGCCAACCGCCGAATCATCGTCGTCGCCGGGCGCCGAATCGTCGTCGTCGGGCGCGATGTCGTCGTCGTCACCGATCGCGGAGTCGTCGTCGTCACCGATCGCGGAGTCATCGTCGTCGTCCCCGACCGCGGAGTCGTCGTCGTCGTCACCGACGGCCGAGTCGTCGTCGTCGTCGCCAACCGCGGAGTCGTCGTCATCCCCGGGGGCGGAGTCGTCATCGTCGCCCAACGTCGTGTCGACGTAGCTGACCTCGACGATGTAGTCGCCATTCTGACCGGCCCAGCAGCCAACCTCGATGAGGAGTTCCTGCCCGTCGAGCACGTCCGCCTCACCGTCCTCGGGAGAGACGAAGCCGTCCTCGAAGGGGATCAGCCACTCCTTGCTGTCGGGTTCGTAGCTGGCGGCGTCCCACAGGTACCGGTCCATGTCCGCGTCCGCGGTCCAGCGCAGCACCACCTGGATCTCGCGGTCGGCGGGCAGGGTGAAGCTGTACAGATCCAGGTCCAGGTACCCCTGATCGCCGCACTCCATCGAGCCTTCGAGGCAGAACCCCTCGTCGCCCAGGTCGGTGACCACGGTGGCGTTCTCGGGCGTGTCGTTGACCTCGGTCTCGGCCGTGACGGGGTCATCGCCGGCGCACTCGATCGGGTCGGGGGGCACGGTGTCGTCGTCATCGGACGCGTCGTCGTCGTCGGTGCCGTCGTCATCGTCAGAGGCGTCGTCGTCGTCGACGCCGGAGGTCGCATCGTCGTCGTCGTCCGGGCAGCCCAGCAGCGCGAGCCCCAACACCACCAGTAGCCACCACTTGCTCATCGAATGCATCACCCGCTCCTGTGCCCGAATCGGACCCTAGTCGACTCCCGAGATCGAGACCAGGGCACCTTCGAGGTAGTCCGACCAGGCCTCCCCGCCCGAGTTGGTGTCGATGCCGTAGAGGGCATCGCGCGACCAACGCACCGCGATCGCGGTCGCGGGGTGGATCCACTGTTCCTCGCTCGACTTGAAGCCATCGCCCTGAAGGGTGGTCTTGATGCGGAGGGTGCGCGCGCCAAGGACCTCCTCCCAGCGGACGGCGGTGCTGGTGTACTCGGCGCGGACGGGGAGCCCGTCGATGACGCGCACGTCCCCGCCCCGCCAGGTGTCGCCCGGACGGCGCTCGCCCGTCTCGCCGGGATCGAACAGCCGCCGGCGCTTCAGCATCCCCTCGACCTCGGGAAACAGCATCGCGGGACGCATGCCGCGGTCGGGACCGTTGCGCAGCCAGGTGGCGTCGGTGACGTCCCCCTTGTCGTTGATCACGAACCGCATCGCCTGACGCTGGTTGCTCATCGACAGCCGGTAGTACAGCGGCAGCGAGTTCTCCAGGGGGGGCACGTCCAGCCGGCGCACGAGCACGTAGCCGCCGTCCGCCGCGTCCCCGCGGTACGACCACATCTCTTCCCACTGAAGCTCGAACTTCTTGGGGCTGCTGACGACCTGTCGGACCTGGTAGCTGAGGGTCACCGGGACGGGCACCTGACGGGCCAACACGGCGGCTTCCCGGCCCCGCAGACGGGCGTCCTTGGACTCGAGGTTCAGCACGTCGCGCAGCCCCGTGACCAGCTCGCGCGACCGAGCCCGCATCGACCGCTTGAGCTCCTGGGCCATGGCCAACTCGGAGTGGAGCGCGGCGGCCTCGGGGTGCACATCCTGGATGCGCGCTGCGTCGGACATCGCGAGCTCGACATCGCCCGCCTCGGCCGCTCGCTGGGCGCGCATCCACCACGCCTCGGTCACCTCGGGGCAGTTGGAGATCGCCTTGTTGATGGACTCCATCGCGGAGGCGCCGATGCCGTCCAGCTCCTGGACCTTCGCGCGAGCGATGAGGAACTCGGCCCGGGCGGGACACACCGCCTCGCCCGCGGCCATCGTGTACATGTCCGCCGCCAAGGTGAAATCACCCGCGGCGTGGGCCTCCAGGGCCTGCTCCTCGTACGACGGACCGGGGCACGCGCTCAGCGTGAGGACGGCGATGGCAAGCAGAACGGCGCGCACGTGGGCGCAAGGCTAGCAGCGATTGAGCCGCCTCAGTTGCAGGAGCAGGTCACGTCGATGGTGACCTCATCCGTGTGCGAGACCAACTCGCAGTCGGTGACCTGGACGGTCACGTCGAACGACTGGTTCGTGCTGCCGTTGTACGGCGGGGCGCCGACGCTGAACGAGGCGGCCGTGTCGGGCTCCGTGGCGTCGGTGTAGGTGACGCCGCTGAGCGCCTGCCAGGCGTACTCGACGGGGTTGCCGTCGGGGTCGGTCGAGCCGGTCGCGTCCAGCGTCGCGTTGACGCTGCAGGAGGGGCAGTTCCACGTGTAGTTGCTGTAGAAGGCCGACACCGAGCCAGTGACCGCCTGATCGGGGCCCGCGTCCGCCACCGGGGCGCCGTTGGAGGGGTCGTTCTCCACCTCGATGACGAGGTAGGCGGTGTCCGTCTCGATGCCCTGCGTGACCGTCAGTCCGATGAGGAACTGGCCGACCATGTCGGGGTTGAAGCTGGCCACGATGGTCGTCGCATCCGTCAGGTTGTCCGCATCTGTCACCACGGAGATGGCCGGCTTGGCGGCGATGAACCACTCGTAGGTCATCGGCGGGCCGGGGGGCGCGTACGAGCCGGCGGCGCTCATCGGGATGGGCGTGCACAGGTACGGGTTGCCCGCGAGCGCCGGGACCGAGGTCACGGTCACGTCGTCGATGAGGCCGTTGCAGTCGTTGTCGAGGCCGTCGCCGGGCACCTCGGGGGCGCCGGGGTAGACGGTCGGCAGGAAGTCGTTGCAGTCCAGGCCGCCGACGGTGTCGGAGATGAAGCCGTCGTTGTCGACGTCGGTCAGGTCCACGCCGTCGCAGTCCTCATCCACGCCGTTGTACGGGATGTCCGCCGCGCCCGGGTTGGTCAGCACCGCGTTGTCGTCGCAGTCGGTGCCGCCGGTGACGACGTCCGAGGCGTAGCCGTCGCCGTCCACGTCGACGAGGTCGCCGCCGGCGCAGTCCTGATCGATGCCGTCGTACGGGATGTCCGTAGCGCCGGGGTAGATCGTCGGGTCGCTGTCGGCGCAGTCACCGCCGCCCGCCGCGAGGCCGGCGAAGCCGTCGTTGTCGACGTCCTCCCAGTCGGAGCCGGAGCAGTCCTGGTCGATGGAGTCGTAGGGAACCTCGGGCGCACCCGGGAAGACCGCGGGGTTGCTGTCGTTGCAGTCGGTGCCGCCAGCGGCGACCGCGTCGAAGCCGTCGCCGTCCGCGTCGACCAGGTCCTGGCCGTTGCAGTCCTGGTCGATGCCGTCGTAGGGCACTTCGGGGGCGCCGGGGAAGATGGACGGGTCGGAGTCGTCGCAGTCGGTGCCGCCGTCGATCACGATCGAGGAGACGCCGTCGCCGTCGACGTCGGTCTGGTCCGCGCCATCGCAGTCTTGATCGATGTTGTCGTACGGGATCTCGGTCGCGGCGGGGTTGATCGCCGGGTTACTGTCGTTGCAGTCGACCGTGTTGCCGTCGAAGCCGTCGCCGTCCACGTCGATGGCGTCGTCGCCGGAGCAATCCTGATCGATGCCGTCGTAGGGGATGTCCTCGGCGGACGGGTTGATCTCGATGTTGGTGTCATCGCAGTCGTCGCCGCCAACGACGTCACTGTCGTGGCCGTCGCCGTCCACATCGGTCAGGTCCGCACCGGTGCAGTCCTGGTCGATGCCGTCGTACGGAATCTCGGTGGCGTCGGGGTTGATCGCCGCGGCGGTGTCGTCGCAGTCGAGGCCGAGCGGCTCCGCCACGAAGCCGTCGAGGTCGTCGTCGTGGACGATGCGGATGGCGACCGCGTGGGTCGTCTGGTTGCCGCAGCCGTCGTCGGCCGTGATCGAGATCGCGTGGTCGCCCGCGGTGAGGCCGGCGTAGTTGAAGAAGACGTTGCCGAGGGCATCGGCGGCGTCGCTGTTGAAGATGCCGTCGATGTTCGATTCCCAGGTCACGACGACGTCGCCGAGGGCGGTGACGTCATCGGCGATCGTGGCGGAGAAGGTGACCTCCGCGCCCGCCAGGTAGGCGCCTTCCAGGGAGGGGCCGCCGCCTTCGGTCGGCTCGCCGGGGGTCACGACGGGCGGATCGTTGACCTCGCACACGCGGACCTCGGTGGAGTCGAGGCACTCGAAGTTCTCCTCGTCGACGACCCGCATGGTCACGACGTGGTCGCCGACCGAGAGGCCCTCGTAGAAGGTCTCGACGCGGCCGTCGGTGTCCGGGGTGAGCACGGCGATGGAGCCGTCCACATCGGACTCGAAGTGGACCGTCAGCTCTTCGGGGGTCACGTCGGGATCGTTGACCTGGCCGAGGAAGAAGACGCTCTCACCCTCCTGAACACCGGTGCTGCCGAGCGGCTCCACGATCTCGCATTCGGGAGCGACGTGATCGGAGGTGACGCTGAGGGCTACGGTGGCGGTGCCGATGCCACCCTCGCTGTCGACCGCGGTCACGGCCACGAGGTGCTCGCCGCCCAGGAGGCTGATGACGGTGACGAGGGAGCCGTCGCTGCCGGGCACGAGGCCGTCGGCGAGCACGCCGTCCAGGTCGCTCTCGACCGAGACGAGCAGCTCATCGGCGCTGTCGACGTCATCGCGGACGGTGATCTCCATCTCGATGGAGTCGTCGGTGGTGAAGTCGTCACCGTTGTCCGGCTCGTCGATGTCGACCGAGGGGGGCTCGTTCGCCTCGACCACGATGTTCTTGATGTCCGTGCCTTCGCCGGCGGAGGGATCGATGCAGGTCAACGTGATGACGTGCGGCCCCTCGCTGAGCTCTTCGACGATGCCGCTGACGTTGCCCTGGCCGTCGGGCGCGCCTTCGACGAGCGCACCGTCGATGTCGGAGCTCCAACGCGCGAGCAGCTCTTCCTCGGCGCTCTCGGGATCGATGCACGAACCGCTGAGGTTCAAGGCCTCACCGTGGTCGCTGCTCAGCCCTTCGACGGGAGCGAAGATCCGCGCCACGGGGTTCTGATTGGTGGGCCCGGTTTCGACCGGCTCCGGGCAGCCCGTGAGGGCGGTCAGGGCCAGAAGAGAGACAGACAGCGACTTCAGACAACCCCGAACGAACATTGCATCCTCCCGTTGGATGCGGAGACGTTGGCCGAATAAGGCCTATCTCCTGACATGGAGAGCATCATACAGTGGGGCGGAGGAGCGTCAAACGGGCAAGAGCGCCCCCTGTGCTAATCTTGGTTGTTCGCGGTGGAGGGATTTTTTGCCGGAGGGCCGCCGGGGATGACTACGTCGACGGGTCGCACGACAGGGGAGCACGCGGCTCCCGTGCGCACACCGCCCAGTGTGCGGAGCAGCCTGGAGTTCTCGAACGAGAACGGGCTGGACTACCGCGACTATCCCGTCCTCGTCGTCGACGACGAAGTCGAGAACCTCCAGGCGTTCGTCCTCAACTTCCGCAACGAGTTCACCGTCGAGACCGCTGACTCGGGTGACGCCGCCCTTGAGAAGCTGCGCGAGCGCGACTTCGCCATCATCATCTCCGACCAGCGCATGCCCGGGATGAGCGGCGTCGAGTTGCTCGAGAAGACGGTCGACGTGCACCCGCACCTCATCCGCATCATCGTCACCGGCTACACCGACAACGAGTCGCTGATCAGTGCGATCAACCAGGGGCGCATCTACCGGTACATCACCAAGCCGTGGTCCCCGGACGAGATTCAGATCACGCTCAAGCGCGCGATCGAGCGCTTTGCGTTGGATGCCCACAACCGGCAACTGGTCGCCGATCTGCGCCGGGAGAAGGCCGAACTCAAGCGCATGGTCCAGGAGCAGACCCTGGCGCTGCGGCAGGCCAACGAGCGGCTCCGCAAGCTCGCGATCAGCGACGGCCTCACCGGCCTGTACAACCACCGCTACTTCCAGGATCGCTGGCGCCGCGAGGTGCAGTTGGCCCGTCGCTACGACGAGCCGCTCAGCCTGATGATCCTCGATGTCGACTTCTTCAAGAACTACAACGACACGATGGGCCACCCCCAGGGCGACGTGCTCCTGAAGGAGATGGCGATGCTGCTGCTGCGGTCGGTCCGCGAGGTCGACCTCGTGGCCCGCTACGGCGGCGAGGAGTTCGTGGTGGTGCTGCCCAAATCGCAGCGCACCGACGCCATCGTGCTCGCCGAGCGGGTCCGCTCGCTGGTCGCGCAGCACGCGTTCCCCCACCGCGACATCCAGCCCGGAGGCCGGCTCACGGTCTCGATCGGCGTGGCCTCCTTCCCCCACGACGGCGGGGATGCCGGTCAGGTCATCGTCGCCGCCGACAAGGCGCTCTACCGGGCCAAGAAGGGCGGTCGCGATCGGGTGGAGGCAGCGAGCCGGAGCGCAGCCGACGAAGAGGCCATGGCGCTGTCGGCCCAGGAGCAGGACCTGGATCTCGTCATCGAGGACGACGGCACCGCCCGCGAAGCCGCGCTCAGCGCCACCGACCTGCCGCAGGCCTCCGGGATCGACAGCTTCCGCATTCACGCACTCAAGAGTGCCGACGACGACGACTAGAGCGACGAGGTCGAGGCGCCCAGGGACCTCACCGCCCAAACGGTGGAGCATCCCGGGGCCCAGCGCACGCCGCGCGACGAGCTCGATACCTACTCAGACCTCATCGTTGTCGAGGTCGACGAGAGCATGGACTAGCCGTTCGGCGGCCAACTTCGGGTTCGCCTGACCCCGCGTCGCCCGCATCACCTGCCCCACGAAGAACCCCTTCAGCTGCGTCTTGCCGCCGCGGTACTGCTCGACCTGCTTGGGGTTGGCGGCGAGGACCTTGGCGATCTCCGCGTCGATGGCGCTGGTGTCGCTGATCTGCTTCCAGCCCTTCGCTTCGATGATCTCGGCGGGGTCGCCGTCGTTGCACCACATCTCGGCGAAGACCTTCTTGGCGATGCTGGAGCTGATGTCGCCGGCCGCCACGAGCGCCGCGAGCTGACCGAGACGGCCCGGAGCGAGCGGGATCGCCGCGGGATCGAGGCCGTCCTCCTTGAGCTGCCGCAGCACCTCGCCGAGGGTCCAGTTCGACAGCGCCTTCGCCGCCTCGGGGCCGGCGGCCTCCACCGCGGCTTCGAACCACTCCGCGAGCTCGCGATCGGCCACGAGGATCGCCGCATCCACCGCCGACAGGCCCCAATCGGAGGCGAAGCGCCGCGCCCGTGAGTCCGCGAGCTCCGGCAGGGAACCCGCCAGCTGGGCCAGCCAGGCCTCATCCAACTCCAACGGGAGCAGGTCCGGCTCGGGGAAGTAGCGGTAGTCGTGGGCGTCTTCTTTGCCCCGCATGAACACCGTGACCCCGGCCTTGCTGTCGAAGCGGCGGGTCTGCTGCTCGACGGTGCCGCCGGACTCCAGGATGGCGCCCTGGCGGCGGACCTCATGGTCGATCGCCTGCCCGACGAAGCGGAAGGAGTTGAGGTTCTTGATCTCCACCCGCGTGCCGAACTCCTCGGCACCGACGGGGCGCAGCGAGATGTTCGCGTCGCAGCGGAACGAGCCCTCCTCCATGTTGCCGTCGGAGGTGCCCGTGTAGCGGAGCACGGAGCGGAGGGCCTTGAGGTAGGCCATCGCCTCGGCGGCGGAGCGCACGTCCGGCTCGCTGACGATCTCGCACAGCGGGGTGCCGGAGCGGTTCAGGTCCACCCGGGTCGTGCCCGCACCGCCGTGGGCGGACATGCCCGCGTCCTCTTCCATGTGGATGCGGGTCAGCCGGATGAACCGCCGACCGCGCTCTTCGGTCTCCACCCACAGGCCCCCACCGGTGACGATGGGGTGGTCCATCTGGGTGATCTGGTAGCCCTTGGGGAGGTCCGGATAGAAGTAGTTCTTCCGGTCGAAGACCGACCGGACGTGGACCGTGCCTTCGACCGCGAGCCCGAGGAGGGCAGCCAGCTCCACCGCCCGGCGGTTCAGGACCGGCAGCGTGCCCGGCATGCCCAGGCAGAGCGGGCAGGTCTGGTGGTTGGCGGTCGCGCCAAAGGTCGTCGGGCAGCCGCAGAACAGCTTCGTCGCCGTCTTCAGCTGGGCGTGGACCTCGAGGCCGATGACGGTCTCCCAGGCGGTCACGCGAGCCCCCGCTCTACGCGCGCGGCGGCGCTCAGGACGCGGGCTTCGGCGAGCTCGGGGCCGATCAGGTGCAAGCCCCAGGGGAGTCCGTCGCCGTCGGTCCCCACGGGCACCGAGATCGCGGGCAGCCCGGCCAGCGACGCCGGGATCGTGAAGATGTCCGACAGGTACATCTGCACCGGGTCGGCGGTCTTGCTCCCCAGCGGGAAGGCGGTGGTCGGCGCCGTCAGACCCACGAGCACGTCGACGTCGGCGAAGGCGGCCACGAAGTCACCCCGGATGGCCTCGCGGGCGGTCTGGGCCTTGCCGTAGTAAGCGTCGTAGTAGCCGGAGGAGAGGGCGAAGGTGCCCAGCAGGATGCGGCGCTGCACCTCGGCACCGAAGCCGTCGCTGCGGGTGGCCGTGTACATGCCGTCCAGCCCTTCGCCGCCGGGTTCGATTCGGGCGCCGTAGCGCACCCCGTCGAACCGACTGAGGTTGGTCGAGGCCTCGGCGCTGGCGAGCACGTAGTACGTCGCGATCGCGAACGAGGTGTGAGGCAGGGAGACGTCGACGACCTCGATGTCCCCCAGCGCGGCGAGGCCCGCGTCCAGGGCCGCGCGCGCTTCGGTGCTCAGCTCGTCGACGTACTCCCGGGGGAGGCCGACGCGGAGGGGCGCGTCGCCGCCGAGTCCGGCCGAGTAGTCCCCGGCCGGCTCGCCCGAGCAGGTGGAATCCAGGGGGTCGGGGCCGGCGATGGCCTGCAGCAAGGCGGCGGCGCCGGCGACGTCGTTGGCGATCGGCCCGACCTGGTCGAGCGACGAGCCGAAGGCGACGAGGCCGTAGCGGCTGACCCGCCCCCAGCTGGGCTTGAGGCCCACGACGCCGCAGAGGGCCGCCGGCTGGCGGACGGAGCCGCCCGTGTCCGAGCCGAGGGCCAGCGGGACGATGCCAGCGGCCACGGCCGCGGCCGAGCCGCCGCTGCTGCCCCCGGGCACGCGGGACGGATCCCGCGGGTTCCGCACCGGCCCGAACGCCGAGTTCTCGTTGGACGAGCCCATCGCGAACTCGTCCATGTTGGTCTTGCCGATGGCCACCGCGCCGGCATCCCGAAGGCGCTGCACGACCGTCGCGTCGTACGGTGCGATCCAGTCCCGAAGCAGCCGACTGGCGCAGGTGGTGCGCAGCCCCTCGGTGCAGAGGTTGTCCTTGAGCGCGATGGGGATGCCGTGCAGCGGGCCCCGGTCCTGCCCGGCCGCGATCTCAGCGTCGGCCTGCGCGGCCGCGGCGCGCGCCCCCGCGGGATCCAGCGTGATGAAGATGCCCAGATCGGAGGCCCCCTCGGCGGCGGCGAGGGCCTGCTCGCAGAGTTCGGCCGAGGTGACCGTTCCCGCGCGCAGGGCGGCAGCGAGCTCGGAAGCCGTCGCGCTCACGTGGCGTCTCGAATCACGGCGGGAACGCGGAGGTGAGAGCCATCGACGTCCGGGGCGCCGGCGAGGAGCTCGTCCGGGCGGCTCGTGGTGCTGACCACGTCCTCACGCAGCGGCGTGGTGCGCTCGTCCTCGAACGTGGCCGCCGGTGTCGGCAGCTGTTCGAGGACTCCGACGAAGTCGACAATGCGGGCAAGCTCGGCCGCCAACGACTCGCTCTGGTCCGAATCGGCGCGCAGGCGTGCGAGCCGCGCAATGTGATGCACGGTGGCGACGTCGAAGTCGCTCACGTCAGACTTTGGGGTCGAAGCCGAAGACGTGCGCGATGCCGCGCAGCAATCCGTGGTGCTCCTCGCCCGCCAGCTCCTGGAGCTCGCCCGGGTCCAGCAGGACCGCACCGCAGTGGGGGCAGACCTCGATCTCGACGCCCTTGTAGTGGGACGTCAGCATGGCGTGACCGCACTTGCCGCAGTGGTTGAAGTGCAGCTCCTTGAGCCGGGCGGCTTCTTCGACAGCGTCGGCACGGCCCAGCAGGTCCGCCATCCGCGCCTTCTTCTCCGCCTCAAGCTTCGCGAAATACTCGTCCTCGTTGCTCATGGCGGGGGAGACTACTGCAGCTGACTGAGGATCGCGCGGATCTCCCTCGCATCGCGTCCATCCGGCTCGAGCGCGAGGGCCCGTTCGTACTCGGAGATGGCTGCCGCCTTCTTCCCCGAGGCCTGGTACGCGAGGCCCAGACCGTAGCGGGCCTCGGCACTGCTTCCCTTGAGCGCGAGCGCCTTCTTGAAGGCCGTCTGCGCGGCGGAGTTCCGACCCAGCTCCACGTTCATCCAGCCCAGCTGAATGGCCGCGCGGAAGTTGCGGGGATCGGCCTCCAGGGCCTTGCCGTAGGCGTCCGCGGCCGTGCGGAAGTTCCCCCGGTCACGGGCCTTGTTCCCGACCCCCATGTGGTCTTCCTTGGCCTTCGGCGTCGGCTTCGGAGTCGCCGGCTCACGGGCCGAAGGCGGGGGTCGCGTCGGCTTGGGCGTGGCGGGCTCGACAGTCGGGGCCGGCGTCGGCGCAGGCGTCTCCGGCTCGGGCGTCGGCGTCTCCTCGACCGCGTCGGGGGTCTCCTCCGGAGAGGCGGGCTCCTCCGGGGTCGTCTCCTCGAGCACCTCGGCCTCCACCGCGCCGTCCGCGAGCTCGCCGGTCTCGAAGACCTGGGAAGCCCCGGGACCCATGAGGAAGTACCACATGGCCCCACCCACGATGACGATGAGGAGCAGCAGCCCGAGGTAGAAGCCTCGGCCGCTGCCGCCGGTGTAGGGCTCGATGTCGTCGAAGGTCTGGTTCGGGTCGAAGTCGCCGCTCTCGTCCGCGGGGCTGGGCTCCGAGGGCATCGGAGCCGACACGGTCTCTTCCTTCGTGCTGACCGGCACGTGGCGGGTCGCCTTCAGGTCCGCCAGCTCCTCCTTGGTGGGCTGCGGAATGTCCCGCCGGGACGGCTGCACCGACATCCCCGGGTCCTCGACCCCAGGTGTCGTGTCGACGTGCACCGACTCGTCGCGGCTGCTCACGGAGCCGGAGGCGCCCATCTCGTGCATGCGGTTGAACGAGGGGGACTCCTCATCCGGAATCGGCGTGCCGCGCACATCGAAGAAGGAGACCTTGGACTCCTCGGGGGGCGGCGGAGCGGCCGGCAGCGAACCGGTCGATGCGCTGAAGAACTTGTCCTCGACCGCCGCTTCGGAGGGGGCCGACATGGCGGGAAGGTCGGGCACCGACTCGGGCGCCACCGGGGTCGTGTCGGGAAGCGACAGCGACGCCGCCCGCAAGCTGTCGTCGGGGTCGGCTCCGCCCGAGAAGTCAGCCGATGCGCCCGTGATGTCCGGCATATCGCCGCTCGCGCTCACGTCCATCATGGGACGAACCGTCGACTCCTCGGGCGTCGGGCCGGGGATCTGCGCGGCGGCCTCGATCGCGGCGTGGCGCGCCACCTCTGCTTCGTGGCTGACCGCGGTCATCTCCCGCGTCTTCTGCTTCAGCGCCCGCTTGGCCTGCTTGAGCTGGTCGATGATGGCGAAGAACGCGCGCAGGTCGCCGCGTTCGTTGACGACCTCCCAGTTCTTGCCGTCGTTGCTGACCCGGTCGCCCGGGAGCACCCGCTTCTCCACCACCCAGCGCTGCAGCGTGGCGATGTCCTTGACCTTATAGACGCGGTCGCCCTGGGCCAGGAACAGCGTGCCGGAGCCCTTCCGCACCGGCGGCGGCGGCGGGACGACGGGGGAGGTTCGAGGGAGCGCGGCGGGAGTGCGGGCGGCCGGCTCGGCTGGAGCCGGCGTCTGCGCCCCGGGGTGGGACGCGGTCGGGTTGCTGCGCGGGGTGCGCGGCGACTCGGAGACGGGGGCGTAGACCGTAAAGGTGTGCTCACACGCGGAGCACTGCACAGGGGTCCCGTCCCGCTCGAGCTGCTCGCCCTCGAGGAAGTACTCAGTTCCGCACTTGGGACAGATGATCCGCAAAAGTCAGCGAGTGCTCAGGGTCCGGCGCGGTTGACGGTAGTGCCCATGCTCTCGGCCTTGTTGTAGGCGATCGCAGCGGCTTCGGGCTCGCCCAGAGCGGTGTAGATGTCCCCCTGGAGCGCGTAATAGGAACCGTTGTTCGGGTCCTTCTGAATGGCCTTCTTGATCATCGACTTGGCGACGCCGTAGTTGCCTGCCGCGAACGTCTCCTTGGCCTTGCCGTAGTACATCTTACCGCCGGAGTCGGTGTCGCTGACCTTGACCTCCGCGCTGCCGCCGCCGCTGTTGCCGGCGGTGGCGGAGTCCGACGGGCGGTTCGCGAACGGAATCTCGCGGATGGGCGACGGGAGCCGGCCCGGCTGCTGCCGCTCCGGAACCCGGTTCGGGGTCACCGGCTCGAGCACGCGCTCCTCCGGGGTCAGATCCTCGGCCAGCTCCTGGGCTTCCAGCTGCCGGCGCTGCTCTTCCATGTCGCGCCGGATGCGCTCGCGGATGGCCTCGCGCTCGGCGTCGCCGATGTCGGCGTCCGGGGCGGCGGCAGTCGTCGTGCCCGCCGTGTTGTTCGCGGTCGTGGGCACGGGGCTGGGCCGGCCGAAGACGAAGTAGCCAACCACGCCGAGCAGAACCACCGCGACGAGGGCGAGCGGAGCCTTGCTCCGAGGAGCCGGAGGCTCAGGCGCCTTGGCCTTGCGGGGGCTGCGGGCCCGGGCCTGGCCGCTGCCTGCGAGCCCGCCGCCGGCAGGTCCATGACCGGCGAAGGAGCCGGTGCTTCCGGCGGTGGCCGAAGAACCGGCAGCGCTGAAGCGGCCCGAGGCGGCAGCGTCGTCGGCGGCCGGCTTCTTGACCTTCGTGGAGCTGCCGCGGGCGATCTTGTCGGCCTTGGCGATCTTCCAGGTCTCGATGAAGTGGCGGTCGAGGTTCTCGATGTCGCCGATGCGAACCCAGTCCTTGGCGTTGTGACTGATGAGGTCGTCTTCGGTGACCTTCTTGTCCGCCAGGTACTTCTTGAGCGTCGAGATGTCGCTGAAGTCGTAGATCAGGCCGATGGCGACCTTGACCTTCCAGGTCGTGATGCCGACCTCACGGAAGTCCAACTCGGATGCGCTGGCCGGCTCGGGAATGTCGGCCGCGACGACACCGGGACTGGAGACCGCCGGAGACTCCACCTCGGGAGCCGGCGGAGCGACGGTGCTGACCGAGGCGGAACGGATCGCCTCGAGCGAGGCGCTGGAGTCGAACGTGGTCGCCGAGCGGCGGCGGGCCTTGCGCGGGCCCGGGGCCACGACGCGGATCTTCCCGGACGCGGTCAGGGCCGGGTCGCTGACGCCCTCGTCGATTCCGACAGCTTTGAAGGCACCCGTGGTGGTCGCACGATCGCGGGTGGCGAGGGCATCGCCGGCGGTGTTCGGACCCTTGGGCATGGGAGCTTCGGGCACCTCTGCGCCAGGAGAGGACTTCTCCTCCTGTTCAGAGAACACCACAAAAATGTGGCTGCACTTCGGGCACGTGATCTTCGCCCCCCGACCCTCGATCTTGTCAGGGTTCAGGCGGTACCGCGCGCTACAGCTGGGACAGGTGATCACCATCGTCGCATTCGCCCCCGGGCGCTCTTCCGGATATACCGGCCGATGCTAACACAGCGACCGAGTCCTCCAATCAGCGAGAAACGATCTGCAAGTTGGCGCTCGCGAGGTAGACGAGCTTTTGGCCTCCCCTCCGGAACGCAATTCGCGCCCGCGGATTGGCGTGGGATCCCTCGAGTTCACGGACCTCGCCTTCCCCCCAGACTGGGTGGATGACCCGAGTCCCGGGGGTCAGCATCGACAGCGCGTCCTCGTCCAATTCCTGCACGACGCGGGGTTCGTCCACCGGCGGGGGGGGCGGCGCGTCGCGGCGGGTCGGCCGGTTGCGGTCGAATCGAGACTGGAAGCTCTTCCTGGGCGCGGCCCAACCACGGGGCTGGCGGTCGGAGTCGTTGTCGTAGACCACGACGGTGTCCCCCGGCACTTCCGGCACGGGCGCCGGCGGCGGGGCGTGGCGCGGGGTGGCGCGGCGGCTGAAGACCACGTCACCGGTGAGCAGCTCGCGGGGGAGCAACCGCAGGAAGCGTGACTCGTCGGTGTCTTTGAACATGCCGCCAAAGCGACGGCGGCGGGCGCGCAGGAGGTAGAGCCGCTTCTCGGCGCGGGTGATGGCGACGTAGGCGAGGCGGCGCTCCTCCTCCAGGTCCTTCTCCGACTCGTTGGCGCGGAAGTGGGGGAAGACGTCCTCGTCCATGCCGACCACGACGACGACCGGAAACTCCAGCCCCTTGGCCGCGTGCACCGTCATCAGCGTGACCTTGCCGCCGGTCTCCTCGGCGTCCTCGAGCTTGTCCGTGTCGCTGACGAGCGAGACGCGGTCGAGGAACTCCACCAACCCGGTGGGTGGGGTGTGAGCCTCGAAGTCGAACGTCGAGTTCTTGAGCTCCTCGAGGTTGTCGATGCGGGCCAGCGACTCGGGGGTGTTCTGCTCGGTGTACCGCTCGATCGTCTTGGTCTCGCGGAGGATCGCGTCCAGCAGCGACGGCAGCGGACGGTCCGTCGCCACCTTGCGCAGCAGCTCCACCAGATCGCGGAACCGGCCCAGGGAGGCCTTGAGCCGCTTGGGGCTGCGCGGATCGTCCGCCATCGCCTGGAGCTGCTCCCAGCAGCTGACCTCCCGGGCGACCGCCGCCTCGGTGATCTTCTTGCGGGTCCCCTGCCCGATGCCGCGCGGCGGCTCGTTCAGCACCCGAAGGAACGCGATGTCGTCGTTCGGGTTGAGGATCAGCTTCATGTAGGACAACGCGTCCTTGATCTCCTTGCGGTCGTAGAACCGCTGCGCGCCGATCAGCACGAAGGGCAGCCGCGAGGCGATGAACTCCTCTTCGAGCTGCCGGGACTGGGCGTTGGTGCGGAAGAAGATCGCGATGTCGCGCGGCTTCATGCCGACCCGCATCTCCCGGCGCACGATCTCCAGCGCCTTGACCGCCTCCTCCCGATCGTCGAACGAGACGCGCACGGTGATGGGGTCGCCGAGCCCGGCCTCGGTCCAGAGCTGCTTGCCGAGCCGATCGGTGTTGGCACTCACCACCGCGGTGGCGGCCTTGAGGATGGTCTCGGTCGAACGGTAGTTCCGCTCCAGACGCACGACGGTGGCGCCTTCGAAGTCGCGCTCGAAGTCGAGGATGTTGCGGATGTCAGCGCCGCGGAAGCTGTAGATCGACTGGTCCTCGTCGCCCACGACGCAGACGTTGCGGTCGCCGTGATCGGCCAGCAGCCGGAGCAGCCGGTACTGCGCGGCGTTGGTGTCCTGGTACTCGTCGACCATCACGTGAGCGAAGCGGCGGCGGTACCGGTCGCGCACGTCTTGGTTGTTCTCCAGGAGCCGGATGGTCTCGAAGATGAGGTCGCCGAAGTCGACCGCGTTGCTCTTGCGCAGCCGCTCCTGGTAGCGCCGGTAGATCTCCGGCACCCGGGGGTCGAGGTCGGCCTTCTTCTGCTTGGCCAGGCCCGAGGGAGTGAGGGCGTCGTTCTTGGCCCGGTCGATGACCGCCGAGATCGCGCGCGGGTTCACCTGCTTGGGGAGGTTCGCCTCCTGCACGATCATCTTCACGAGGCGCTTGCTCTCGTCCGCGTCGTAGATGACGAAGTCGTTGCTGAGCCCTTCGACGTGGTCGATCTCGCGCCGCAGGATGCGCAGGCAGGTGGAGTGGAAGGTGGAGACCCAGGGGGTCGCGCCGGCGTCCTCCAGCAGCGCCCGGGTGCGCTCCCGCATCTCTCCCGCGGCCTTGTTCGTGAAGGTCACCGCGAGCAGGCGCCACGGCTCGATCCCCAACTCCTTGACCAGCCACGCCAGGCGCAGGGTGAGCACGCGCGTCTTGCCCGAGCCGGCGCCCGCGAGCACCAGCAGGGGGCCGCCCTTGTGGGTGACGGCGGCGAGCTGTTCGGGGTTCAGCCCCTTGAGCGCCTCGTCCATCTCAGGAGGACGGCTTCTCGGCAGCTTCGGCGGCCGCAGCGACCCTGGCCTTGGCGCGGTCGGCGCGACGCTTCAGCTGGTTCCGGATCTTGCTGGCGTAGCCGTCCTTGTTCTCCATCCGCGCGCGGCCGATGGCGAGCGCGTCGGCGGGCACGTTCCGGGTGACCGTCGTGCCGGTGGCGACGTAGGCCCCGTCGCCGATCTTGACCGGCGCCACGAGGTGGCTGTCGGTGCCGATGAAGGCGCCCTCGCCGATCGTCGTCTTGTGCTTGCCGAAGCCGTCGTAGTTGCAGGTGATCACGCCCGCGCCGATGTTCGACTTGCCGCCGATCTCCGCGTCGCCGAGGTAGGCGAGGTGGTTCGCCTTGGCGCCGTCGTGCATGCGCGTCTTCTTGAGCTCGACGAAGTTGCCCACGTGCACGTCCGGACCGAGGTCGGCCGCCTGCCGCAGGTGGCTGAAGGGACCGACGCGGGCCCCCTCCCCGATCAGCACGCGATCGTCCTCAGTCGTCAGGTGGGGCTTCTTCTCGTTAAGCCCGGAGGCCACCGTGAAGGGCAAGACGCGAGCCCCCGCCGCGACGTTCGCCGACGTCAGGACCACGTACGGCCCCAGGGTCGCGTCCGCGCCCACGTGGGTGTCGGTCAGCACGCAGCCGCGGGCGATCGAGGCGCCCGAGGCGACGGTCGTGGTGCCGCGAAGTTCCACGGCAGCGCCGAGGGTGACGTCCTGCTCGAGCCGGACGCCCTCTTCGATGCGGACGTCGTCGGGATCTTCCATCGTCACGCCGGCCTGCAGCCAGCTGCGGTTCAAGGCGGTCCGCACGCCCGCTTCGAGGTCGGCCAACTGCGCGCGGTCGTTGATGCCCGCGACCTCGTGGGCGTCCTCGATGACGTAGCCGCCGACGGTCTCGCCCTTGCCGACGGCGATGCCGACCACGTCCGTCAGGTACTGCTCCCCCTGATCGTTGTCGGTGCCGATCTCGGACACCGCGCCCCCCTGCCCGTCCGCGCCGAACAGGAAGCTGCCGTCGAAGGCGTAGATCGAGGTGTTCACCTCGCCGATGGCCCGCTCCTGCTCCGTCGCGTCGCGGTGCTCCACGATCCGCACCACGCCGCCGTCGTCCGCACGCACCACACGTCCGTATCCGTGCGCGTCGGGGGGGACCATCGTGGCCACCGTGACCGCACCGGAGTGGGCCTCCAGCAGCTCGCGCACCGTCGAAGCCTGGATGAGAGGCACGTCGCCGGGGAGAACAACGACGGTTCGGTCCCGGTAGTTGACCGCGTCCCGAGCGTGGGCGACCGCCTGACCGGTGCCGTTCATGCCCCGCTGGGTCGCAAACACGAGCCCCTCGACGTCGGCCAGCGATGCCTCCACACGGTCGGCCTGGTGGCCCACGACGACGACCACGTCCTCGCAGCCCGCCTCCCTTGCAGCGTCCACGACGCGGCGGACGAGCGAGCGGCCGAGCACTTCGAACAGGACCTTGGGGCGATCGGACTTCATGCGAGTGCCCTTGCCGGCAGCCAGAATCAAGGCTGCCGGCGGGCGCACCGGGTCGGTCATCTACGGCGTCTCCGTGGGGATGTCTGCGGGCGGCTCCTCGGGGGCCGCGCTCTCGTCCAGCTGGCCGACTTCCTTGCGGCCGAGGGTCTCGTTGGGATCCACCCACCACTTCCCGTGGTGCTTGTACCAACGCTGGGTCACCGTCTGATCGGCGACCCGGCCTTCGGCGGCCACGACCTCGGTCCAGGTGATGCGAATCTCGCCCTCTTCCTGGCCGGCGCCGACGAACACGTACTGCACCTCGAGGTCCTGGATCGTGGGCGACTCATCGGCCCCCACGTCGGTGTGGCCGCGCAGGTACTCCAGCTGCTCGGCCTCGTCCTCGAGGTAGCTCGCGGCGTTGTCCCAGGTGCGCCACCGGACCAGGTTCCAGTACTCGGACGCCCGCTCCTTGAGCGCGCGCTCCGCGAAGGTCCGCTTGCGCTGCTCCGCCGCGGCCGCGGCCTGCTCCTTCTGGGCCTCGGTGCACGCGGAGACGCCGAGCATCAGTCCGCACATCAGAACGATCAGGATCCGCCTACTCATCTTCGTCCAGGACATCGTCGGCTC
Organism: Pseudomonadota bacterium; assembly: GCA_024229515.1. Classification (GTDB taxonomy): domain Bacteria; phylum Myxococcota_A; class UBA796; order UBA9615; family UBA9615; genus JAAESI01. Next base: position 83,214 of record JAAESI010000047.1, read on the forward strand.
CTCCGGTCTTGGGCTGGACGGGGAGGCCCAGCAGACGCCCCTGAACACCGATCACCACCCGGACCGTCCCGAAAGGCACGTTTCCGACCTCGTCGGCGTTGCTGATGATCGAGGGCGCCTCCGCCGTCTGCTGCTTGCGCGCGGGGTTCATCCCGATGCCGATGGGGACCCGAACGAAGATCCCGAGGTGCTTGCCGATGTCGATCTGCACGCCCGGCTCCAGCTGCAGCCCGAAGTCGATCAGGCGGCTGAACGTCTGGAACGAGTCCGCCACCGCCGGCTCCGGCTGCTCCTGCGGATCGGGCACGTCGGGGTCGTTGTAGAGGCTCGGGTAGAGGATCCACTGCAAGCCCGCACCGATCGTGGGACGCACGATCGGCATCGTGAGCACGAAGAAGCGGAGCATCACCTCGCCGCCGAACAGGTCGACCTGCTTGTCGGCCCAGGGGCCCGGCGGGTGGTTGTCGTCGCTGGGCGAAAGCTGATCGACGGGGCACGCGAGATCGCCGGGGGTGGGGCACTGGGTGTCGCCGCTGAAGAGGCGCACGCTGACGTTGCTCCGCGACCACCACGCCCCAGCCTCGATGTCGAGGTTGCGGAGGAGGCCGATGCCGCCGCTGAAGCCGATGGTGAACGACTGCCCCTGGTCGACGCGCTGCCAGGAGTAGCTGTCGACCGTGGACTGAAGCCCCGGATCGAGCAGGTAGCCGCCGTAGTACTTCAGGCCCGTCGAGCCCCCGATGAAGCCGACGTAGACCGACGCGAGCAGCTGCAGCCGGTGCCCCGACCAGCGCCACTTCCACTTGTCGAACTCCAGCCCCGAGTTCTTGTAGGAGAAGTACTGGCGCTCGGAGATCCCCATGTCATCCCACTCGCGGGCGACGCCTTCGGAGGACTTGATCTCCTCCATCTCCTCTTCGGTGATGCCTCGATCGACCGGCTTGGCGTCCGCCGCCGCGCGCTCCAGTTCGTCGCCGCGGAGGTCGTCGAACTCCATGCGGGCGACCAGCCGGCGCTCCTCCTCGGTCTGAGCCGCCTCCACCGCCTCCCGGCGGTCCTGGTCGGCTTCCAGGGCGTCGCGGTAGGGGCTCAGGAGCTCCTCGCGGCGGAGCCGGTCCAACGCCAACTCGACCGTCCGGGGGAGCAGGTCCTCCTCGCCCTCGGCCAGATCCAGCGCGTACTCGAACTCGAGATCGGCGTGGGCGACGTTGAGGATGGTGACGATGATCCGGTACCGGCCCTCCGACCGGACAGTGACGCGCCCGCTGATCACGCGGTCCACGTCGGCGACCTCACCGATGACGAACTGGCAGCCGAGCTCGTCGCCTGCGGGGCAGCCCTCGTAGTAGAGCTCCGCGTCGATGTCCTCGACCTGGGGGCACTCCTCGAGGCCGACCACGGTGAAGCGATCCTGGTCCTCCAGGGAGCCCCGAAGGAAGCCCTCCAGGAGCACGCCCACGCCCGTCGACTCGGCCGTCTCCCCCTTCAGGGGGACCACGAGCACGGTCTGGACGAGGTCTTCCTCGGTGATCTCTTCGGGGAGCCGGAGGTCGCTCTCAGCGCGATCGTCTTCGTATTCGTCGAGGTCGACGTCGTCGAGATCGAGGTCGTCCACCTGCGCCGACGCCAGAGGCATCGCGAGGAGGAAGAAGGCGAGGGAGAGTCCGGCGCGCATGCGGACCGACATTACCCCTTTAGAAGGGGATGTCCTCGTCGTCGCTGTAGGGGATGTCCTGCGAAGCCGCCTGGGGAGCCGCCTGCTGCTGGGGGCGTCCGCCGCCTCCGCCGCCCTGGCCGCCACCACCGCCGCCGCCCTGACCGCCGCCGCCGCCCTGACCGCCACCCCAGCTGTCGCCGCTCTCACGGCGCTGACCGCCGCCGCGCATGTCGCGCTCGGTGGTGAGGAACACCATCTCGCGGGCGACCACTTCCGTGGACCAACGGCGGTTGCCCTCCTTGTCCGTGTACTCGCGGGTCTGCAGGCGGCCCTCGACGTAGACCTTGTTGCCCTTGACCACCAGCTTGTTGGCGAGCTCGGCGAGCTTGTCCCAGGCGACCACGTTGTGCCACTCGGTGCGGTCCTGGCCGTCGCGACCGCGATCAGACGTCGCGAGCGAGAACTTCACAACAGCCTTTCCAGACTGCGTGTACCGGAGTTCCGGATCCCTGCCGAGGTTGCCGAGGAGGATGACCTTGTTGACTGCGAACGCCATTGATTTCCCGTGTTTTGGGGCCTGGGGCGCGGACTGTAGATCAACCGCGGGCCCGGGGGAAACTCTCTCAGAGGACGGGACGAAATCCGTCCCGAGCAGGCTCTATTCCTCGACGTAGAGGCTCACCCGCGACGCGTCGATGGCGCCCGTGAAGTCGAACAGAATCGCCGTGCCTTCGAAGCCCGCGTAGAGCTCGCCGTCGCCGATTTCACCCTCGTACCCGACCGGCAGATCGAAGAAGCCGAGGTTGATCGAGAGGTCACCGGCCACGTTGATGTCGCCGACGTCGCCGTTGAGGCCGTAGGCGATGTCCATCTCACCGAGGATGAAGAGGTTGACCGTGCAGCCGCCGTCGTCCCCGATGATGGTCTCACCGGCCATGTCGATGATGAAGTCGAGCCCGCCGAGGCAGGAGGCCGTGATCGGCGTGCCCTGGAAGTCGGCGTCGATGTTGAGCTGGAAGTCGCCGGTGTAGATGCCGGAGTGGCGGCCCTGCACGCGGACGGCGCCGATCTGGGTGACGAGCCGGTCGCCGTTGGGCAGGTTCGCCGTCACGGTGAAGTTGTGGATGCCGTGCTCGAGGTCGACTTCGCCGTAGGCGCCTTCGTACAGCGGCGCCTCCTCGTCGTTGAGCTCCCAGGTGATGTCGTCGAACTCCATCGGCACGCCGTCGCCGTCGAGGACTTCAGCGTCCAGAACGAACGCCTCCTCCAGGAAGACGATGTCGGCGGACTGCGGGGAGTGCACCGCAAGCGTGGCCGTGTCGAACTCGGGGAAATCCTCCTCCTCGTCGTCCAGGAGATCGGGACCCGTGAGGGTCACGTCGCCCTGGCAGGCGGCAAGAGAGAGGGCGGCGAGGGCAATCAGAACCTGAAAGAAGCGCATGGTTCGTCTCCAGACGGGGGCGAGTTCTAGCACGGTCAGCCGTGCCGTCCCTCGGGTAAGAATCGAGCCAAGACGAAGACTTCACGGTTTCCGGAGCGCGCTCCGGCGACCTTCGACTCGCTCTGGTTCAGGACCTCGAGGCCGCACGTCTCGGCCTCCGCCACGATCCCCGCGACCGCCGCCAGGCGCTGCTCCTCGTCGCGGACCAGCCCCCCTTTTGCGAGGTGCTTCCGACCCACTTCGAACTGCGGCTTCACGAGCGCGACGAGCTTCGCCCCGGCATCGATCAGGGGGGTCACAGCGGGGAGGATGAGCCGAAGGCTGATGAAGGAGGCGTCGATGACGACGAGGTCGATCGTGCCGCCGAGTTGTTCACGCGTGAGCGCGCGCGCGTCCGTCTGCTCGATGGACGTGACGCGGGGATCGCTGCGCAGCTTCCACGCCAGTTGGTTGGTGCCGACGTCCACCGCCACCACGTGGTCGGCCCCGCGCTGCAGCAGGCAGTCGGTGAATCCGCCGGTGGAGGCGCCCACATCCAGGCACCGCACGCCCGTCACATCGACGTCGAAGTCCTCCAGCGCACCCTGCAGCTTGAGGCCGCCGCGGCTGGCGTAGGGGTGGTCGGCGGTCTTGAGTCGGATCGCGGCCTCGGTGGAGACCTTGGTGCCGGCCTTGTCGACGACGCGATCGTCGACCAACACCTGCCCCGCCATGATCAGACGCTGCGCGCGATCGCGGGAGGCGGCGAGCTCGCGCTCGACCAGCAGGACGTCGATCCGCTGCTTCACCGCCAGGAGCCTAGTGGTCGCGGTAGACGGCGAACCAGGCGAGCTGGCGGAGAGGATCGGCGCGCTCGTCGAACCCTTCGAGGAGTTCGTTGCAGCGGACCAGCAGCGCTTCGGCACGCTCCCGGCTGGCGTCGATCCCGATCAAGCCGGGGAAGGACGGCGTGTCCGCGGCGGTGTCCCCGCGCTCGGTCTGGTCCTCCAGCTCGTCGAGCACGTCGTCGCTGATCTGGAACGCCAGCCCCAGGGTCTCGCCGTACTCCGACAGCGCATGCACCTGCGTCGGGGTGCCGCCACCCAGCAGCGCGCCGGACCACGTGGAGAACCGGAACAGCTCCCCCGTCTTGCGCCGGTGCAGGAACGTCAGCGACGCCTCGTCGTTGACCGGCTGCTCGAAGCCGAGGTCGATCGACTGGCCTCCGACCATGCCCAGCCAACCCGCCGCTCGGGCGAGGGCGGAGGTGGCGTCCATGATCTCGTCCGCCGGAACGGCGTCGTTGTAGGCGCCGCGGTCGGCGATGAGGCGGAGCGCCTCGGTCAGCAGCGCGTCCCCCGCCAGCAGGGCCAACGCTTCGCCGAACTGCACGTGCACCGTGGGCCGGCCCCGCCGCTCGTCGTCGTCGTCCATGCAGGGCAGGTCGTCGTGCACGAGGCTGTAGGTGTGGACCATCTCGACCGCGCAGGCGGCGGGGAGGATGGCGTCCAGGGGGCGGTCCGCGCTGCCCCCGACGGCCTCGAAGGAGGCCAGCGCGAGCACCGGGCGCATGCGCTTGCCGCCGCCGAAGAGGGCCCACGCCGACGCGTCGTACAGCCGCTGCGGCCAGCGCTTGGGGCGCGCGAAGAAGCCATGGAGGGCGGCGTCGACCACCGCGCGGCGGTCCGCCATGTAGTCGTGGAGCTTAGAAAGGGAGGTCGTCATCGTCGTCGTCCAGGAGCGACTGCTGCGCGGCCGCCACGTGAGCCGGTTCCTGCGGCGCTCCAGGGAGCAGCGCCTCGCCGGGATCGTGGGTCTCGGTCAGCACCTTGCCGCTGGCCATGTCCACCTCGACGACGCGGTCGCCTTCGCGCAGGAGCAGGGCGACCTTCTTCTCCGCTTCTCCGAGGCGGTCCTCGCAGCGCCGGGCCAGGGCCATGCCGCGCTCGAAGCGGGCGATGGTGTCCTCGAGCGCGACATCGCCGCGTTCGAGCTGGCCGACGATCCCCTCCAACTCCTGGAGGGCATCTTCGAAGGTGAGATCGGCGGGGCTGGGCTGAGTCACGGCGGGGTGATTAGCATCCCGCGCCCGTCGCTACCAGCGCTCTCGGATTCGGTGGCGGGGTCCGAACTTCGGCGCCGACTCGCCGTACGCGTTGATGATGCGGAGGACCCGGCCGCGCTGCCCCCGGTAGGGCTCCAACAGCTCCAGCATGCGGGCATCGTCGGCGCGGGGGACCCGCTCGAAGAACCAGGCGACCGTGTTGGGGTGGTGGTAGTCGGCCACGGCGACCTCATCGGGGAAGCCGAAGCACTCCGACATCACGGACGCGGCGGTCCACGGGCCGACCCCCCGGATCGCCTGCAGCCGGGCGCGCGCCTCGGGCGCCTCCATCGTCAGGATCTCCTCCATGCGACCGGGCACGCGGGCGATCTCGATGATGGTCTGGGCCATCTTCCGGCTCGCGCCGAACTTGCAGTAGACCTCCCAGGGGACCCGCTTGAGCGCGTCGCACGACGGCCGAAGCCAGAGATCGTGAGGCCCCGGCGCGGGATCGCCGAAGCGGCGGTTGATGCCGCGGTAGGCCCGCATCCCCTCCGCCCCGTGACGAGCTGGAAGTAGCCTTGCTGATGAGCATCGAGGCCACGTCCCAGGCACGGGTCAACCGCAGCCCCCGAGACTTGCGGATCGCATCACGCAGCCGCGGATGGTCGGTCTCGATGGGGTCGAAGTCGTCGTCCTGGCCCAGCAGCGCGGGGAGCCGATCCAGCGCCCAGTCCGTCCCCGGCCCCCAAGCGGCCGCATCCACCACGTCGGCGGTCGGGATCATCTGCAGCGTCACGGGCCCCTCGGGCGTGCGCGTGGCCCACAGCACACCCCCACCGGGAAGCAGCACGCGTGCATCGTCGCGCCGGCCCACGCCCAGCTCGGCGAGGGTGGAGTGGAGGTTGAGATGGCCCCGCGGACGGACCGCGCAGACCGAATCGGGGGGGCTCACGGGAAGGACGCGCCGAGCTCGCCGGGGGGGCCCTCCTGGGCCATCGAGTAGAAGAAATTGGCCCAGAGTTGGGACGCATCGGCGTTGGTGAAGATCGCGAAGTGGTCGGTGTCGAACTGGGCCACGCCCGTCGTGACGTTGACCCCCGAGGGGTGCTCGAAGTTGCCGCTGTAGGGCTCCCGGATGGACTCCAGTCCGCGGAGTTCGAGGCCGAAGACATCGCGCTCCTCGAACGGACGCACGACGCCGAGGCGGCCGGAGGTGGCGAGCGCCTCGGAGGTATCCGCCGGGGTCTGGATGTCGTGCATCCCCTCGGTCAGCAGGAGCGAGGAGGGACCGCGCTCGGACTTGGCGATCCAGTAGGGGGCGTAGTTGATCGGGTCGGTGAGCTCAGCCAGCGACTGCACCATGCCGACGATGGGGTGCATCTCGAACAGCGTGGTCCCCTCCGGGGCGCCGATGCCCGACAGCAGCACGTCGCGGATGATGAAGGGGTCCTCGCGCTGCATGATCGTCATGCTGAGGCCCCCCCCGGAGCCGCTCAAGACCCAGCCCTTCACGCCCTCGGTGAACGGCATCGCCAGCCCGCCGGTGAGGCCACCCTGGCTGTGGCCGAGGAAGTAGATGCACTCCGGGTCGATCCGGAGGTCCGGGTGAGCCTCCGCGAGGGCGCCCCCGGCGGCGAGGTTCTCCTGAACGAAGCGGACCAGCGCGATGGTGTCGAGCGCCCCCTGGCGGAACGTCGAGACGCCCGACTCGGGGTTGAAGTAGTTGAACGAATACAGGGAGATGGCGCCGTCGTTGCCCCCGGGCCAGCGGTCCCCGTGGAACGGCTGGGGGATGCCGATCGAGACGAAGCCGCGGGCGGCCCCCTGCAGGCCCGGCCGGAGTTGCCCGCCGCCCAGGTGGCTGAAGCGGTCGCCCCCGGTGCCGTGGGCGTGGAGGATGACCGGCCAGCCCTCCTCGGGTTGGTCCGCGCTCGCCAGGGGCGTGCCGATGACGAAGGGGATGCGCTCGGCGGCCTGAGGCACCGGCCGGCCGTTCTCGTCCCAGACGAACCCGCCCCCTTCGGAGACGTAGGGGATGTCGCCTTCCTGGAAGTTCCAGGCGGTGTAGGAGCCGTCGTAGAGGTCGTACTGGCTCTGGTGCTCGGGGTGGTCCTCGTCCAGGAGCGTGAGCCCCTCATCGTCGTTCCAGGCGGGGTACGTCGGCTCCTCCCGGACGAAGTCCGACAGCACACGCATCTCCTGGAGGACGTCCTGGGTGGTGAACACCGTCGCCGCGCTGACCCACCACCAGGGGGGCTGGTCCTCGATCTCGTCCGCCGGCAGCGGCACGGTCTGCTCGAGGTGGTCCATGAGCGGCGCGTACAGATCGCTCTCGAGCGCCTCCTGAACGTCTGCCGAAGGCCGCAGGTACCGGCCCTGCGGGTCCTGGGCATCGATCACGTAGACCGCGTAGGTCGTCGCGGAGTCGAGGGGGAAGCCCCAGTAGGGGGCGACCATCAGGAGGTTGTCCTCCAGCCACGGGTCCGAGCCCGCGTCCTCAACGTACTCCCAGCGGGCGGGCAGGCACTCGCCGAACTCGTCCGAGGTGCTGTCGATGTTCACGATCCGGATCGGCCCCTCGCACCGCATCGAGGCGCGGGCGCCGGAGCGATCCCACGCCGGAATCGCGACCGGGCCGTCGAACCAGAAGTACGTAGGGGAGTTCAGGCCGAAGCCTTCGATGACGGTGCTTCCGAAGAGCACGTAGTCGCCGAGGATCGGGGACGCCGAGGGGTTGGGGAAGCCCCACAGATCGGGGTGGCGTCCCCCGGCGCGGCGGGCCGGAACGGTGCGCAGGTCATGCGGCCAGGGCATCGACCAGAAGCCGTCGCGGAGGTCCGTGTCGAAGTGCAGCTGGACCGGCGAGACGGCCCGCTCCTCGGGGTTGGTGGGGCAGCCGATCAGGAGCAGGGCGGCAGCGAGCAGCAGGGCAGATCTCATGCGCCCTCCCGGAGCCAGACGGTGCGTCCGTCGGCGTCTTCGATGCGGAGCAGGTTGGGGATCGCGGTGGCGATCTCGATGTCGGCGGGACCGTAGCAGCCGGGCGAATTCTCCGAGGAGACATCGATCCACTTGTCCAACATCAGCCCGGTCATCGGAACGAGACCGTAAGCGCGGTAGCGCCCCGGAGGGAGGGCAATCTCGGGCGTGCCGTAGTTGCTGCGCGCCACGTGCTCAGCCCAGGCCGAGCCCGCGGCAGTGGCGCTCGAACTCTTCGCGGATCTCCCGCGTGCTCCGCAGGGTCATCCCCTCGGGGTCTTCGTCCGGCCAGTGGGTCAGCATGAACTTGAGGTCGCGGTCCCACGCCCGCGCGTAGTCGCGCACGTCATGCGGGGATCGACCGCGGTAGTGCTCGAACCAGTACAGCAGCGCCTTGGCCCGCAGATACCGGGCCTCGATCGTCGAGGTGTCCGCGGCGATCGCCTTGGCCAGCTCCTCGAAGTAGGCCTCCCACGCCGCCTCGTCGTCCTGGAAGGCGTCGGTCTGGAACTTCTCGGCGTTCTTGATGTGAAACGCGCACTGGCGGCGGATCTCACGCGTCTTGCTCGTCGTGAAGAAGTCGCTGACGCCGAGCTTCAGGAAGTCGAGGAGTCCCATCGACAGGAGCCTACCATCCGAGGTGATTCCGACGTTCCTATCGACAAATCGAGATACGTCGATATATCTTGCCCTCGATGGCCGTCACGCTCCTCAAAGCCCTCGCCGATCCGGGTCGCCTGCTCCTGGCGCGGGTGCTGTCGTTGGGCACGTTCAACGTGTCCGAGCTGACCGAGATCGCCGACGCGGGCCAGTCCACGGTGTCGCGGAACCTCAAGATCCTCGTCGACGCGGGCCTGCTCAGCAGCCGCCGCGAAGGCCGCACCGTCTACTACGCCTGGCGGCGGGACCTGGCTCCCGCGGCCGCGTCGCTGCGCACCTGGGTGGAAGCCCACGGCCCCGCCATCGAAGGCGATGTGCGACGGCAGATCCACGACGCGTGGGAGGCCCGCCGCGAGCGCACCGCCTCCTTCTTCGCGACCGTGGATCCGGCCGATCCGGCCGCCGCCTGGCTCGGCTCCCCCGACTGCCTCCCGCTGCTCCTCGAAGCACTCCCCGACAGCAACACGGTCGTCGATCTGGGGACCGGCAGCGGCCGCCTCCTCCCCGGACTGCGGGGGCGCGCCCCCAACGTCATCGGCGTGGACGCCTCGGCGGCGATGCTGTCGGAGGCTCGGCGCCGCACCCAGGATGCGGGGCTGGACGACATCGACCTGCGCCTCGGCGATCTGGCCCACCTCCCCCTGCAGGACCACGAGGCCGACGCCGTCGTCGCCAACATGGTGCTGCACCACCTGCCCGAGCCGGCGCGCGCCTTCGACGAGATCAAGCGCGTGCTCCGCCCCGGCGGCACCCTCCTGATCGGGGACTTCCTCCCCCACGACCAGGAGTGGATGCGCGAGACCCTGGCCGATCAGTGGCTGGGCCTCGCCCCCGACGACGTTTCCCACTGGCTGGACGAGGGTGGCTTCGAAGCCATCGACGTGCGGCCGATTCCCCCCAACCAACCCGGTGCGCTCGGCGTCTTTGTCGCGCGCGCCACCCGTGTGTGAACCCACCAGGAGCCGAAATGGTCGCCCCGAACACTGATCAGCCGATCGCCACCCCCATTGAGTCCGCCAACCCTCCGTTCAAGGTCGCTGACCTGTCGTTGGCCGAGTGGGGTCGCAAGGAGATCACGCTCGCCGAGAAGGAGATGCCCGGCCTGATGGCGCTTCGTGAGAAGTACGCCGACACGCAGCCCCTCAAGGGCGCGCGCATCGCCGGCTGCCTGCACATGACCATCCAGACCGCCGTGCTCATCGAGACGCTGCAGGCGATCGGTGCGTTCGTGACGTGGACCTCGTGCAACATCTTCAGCACGCAGGACCACGCTGCTGCGGCCATCGCCGCCGCCGGCACCCCGGTCTTCGCCTGGAAGGGCATGACCGAGGAGGAGTACGACTGGTGCATCCACCAGCAGGTCTCCGCCTTCGGCGACCAGCCGATGAACATGATCCTGGACGACGGTGGTGACCTCACCGCCATCGTGCACAACGACTACCCGGAGCTGCTCGGCGCCATCAAGGGCATCTCCGAGGAGACCACCACCGGCGTGCTGCGCCTCTACCAGATGCTCGAGAAGGGTGAGCTGAAGGTCCCCGCCTTCAACGTCAACGACTCGGTCACGAAGTCCAAGTTCGACAACACCTACGGCTGCCGCGAGAGCCTGGCCGACGGGATCAAGCGCGCCACGGACATCATGTTCGCGGGCAAGGTCGTGGTCGTCGCCGGCTACGGCGGTGTGGGCAAGGGCTGCGTGCAGTCGATGGCCGGCCTCGGCGCGCGCGTCATCGTCACCGAGGTCGACCCGATCGTCGCCCTGCAGGCCGCGATGGAGGGCTTCCAGGTCCTCACGATGGACGAGGCCGCCCCGCTGGCCGACATCATCGTCACCGCCACGGGCTGCTTCGACGTCGTCACCGGCGCGCACATGGAGGCCATGAAGGACCAGGCCATCCTCTGCAACATCGGGCACTTCGACAGCGAGATCGAGATCAAGTACCTGGAGCAGCGCGACGACATCAAGGAGATCAACGTCAAGCCGCAGGTGGACATCTTCGAGTTCCCCAACGGCAAGCAGCTGATCATCCTGGCGCGCGGCCGCCTCGTGAACCTGGGTTGCGCCACCGGCCACCCCAGCTTCGTCATGAGCGCGTCGTTCACCAACCAGGTGCTCGCGCAGATCGAGCTGTTCACCAACGACTGGGACCTCGGCGTGTACATGCTGCCGAAGATCCTCGACGAGGAGGTCGCCCGCCTCCACCTCGGCAAGCTCGGGGTGAAGCTGGACACGCTGACCGAGGAGCAGGCCGAGTACATCGGCGCCAAGGTCAACGGCCCCTACAAGCCGGAGTTCTACCGCTACTAAGCGGTCGACTCAGAACCGAACGTCGCGGCGCCGGCGGTCTGACCTATTCGCAGGTCAGGCCGTCGGCGCTGCTCGTTCCGGAGTCGCACTCGATGCACGCCGTGGCGGGATCGAGGTCGTGGTCGAAGGTCGTGCCGCCGCAGGCGGTCGCGGGGGTGGCGCCGCCGGGGCAGTACTCACCCGCGACGCAGGCAACGCAGGCGGTGTCGGCGTCGCCGTCGTCGTCCCAGGAGCCGACCGCGCAGGAGCAGAGGGCGTCGTCGGGGCACGGGTCGCAGACGTCACCGACGCCGTCGCCGTCGCCGTCTTCCTGGCCCGGGTTGAACCAGCCGTCGCAGTTGTCGTCTTCGGACAGCACGAGGTCGCCGTCGTCGCCGTTGAGCGGCTCGCAGTCGAGCGCGTCGTCGCAGTCGTCCTGGGTGAACTCGATGTCGGTGGCGCCGTCCCCGTCGTAGTCCATGGCGATCGCCATGTCGGTGCCGTTCCCGGCCCAGTCCCCCACCGAGAAGGTGAAGTCGCTGCCCGCCTCGGTGACGTCGAAGCTGCCGACGTACTCGTCGCGGGCCGCTCCTACGGTGCGCTGGATCTGGACTCGCACCGCCTGCGCCTGATCGTCGCTGAGGGCGAGGGAGACATCACCGGAAGCCGGATCGATGGCGACGGTGAGGGCCTGTCCGCCCTCGACGGCGGCGACATCGACCTTCACCGCGACGTGGCCCGAGTCGGTCGCACGCGCGAGGGAGACAAAGCCGGGGTTCGTGGCGTCGGTGGTGTAGTCCAGCGAGGAACCGGCGGCGGACAGCGCCATGGAGTGGCTCCCCGCCTGGCCGGTGCCCTGCAGCCCGGCCATGGTGCGTCCGGGGCGGAAGATGGAGACGAGGACGTCATCGGTCTCGCCCAGGCCGGCCTCGCGCGCAGCGAGATCGACACACAGGGCGCCGTCGACGGGGGCATCGAAGGCGGCCGGCGCAGTGTCGGACCAGAGCCCGCTGAAGGTCGGCATCCAGGACCCCACCGCGGCGCCGTCGCAGTCGGTGACCGACGCGGTCGCGGGGCCGCCGGTCAACACGGTGCCTCGCGCCTCCACGCCGTCGGCCGCGCACCAGGGGCAGGCGTGCTCCCCGACCCGGACGTCGGCGCGAGTGAGGTACAGCGGCTGTCCCTCGGCGCCGGCGTAGTCGGCGGTGTCGTCGTTGGGCGACACCGAGGCCCCGTACTGCCAGGTGTTGGCGGCGCGGTCGATGGACAGACGGCGGGATTCGCCCGCGTGGTTGGGGTCGTAGACGAGCACGTCCACGCTCCCGTCCGACGTCTCCTGAATCGCCCAGGGCACCACCGCGTGGCCGCCGCGAGGCTCGCCGTCGACGGTCCGAACGAGCCCGATGCGGGTGAACCAGTCGTTGTTGCCGAGCTCCTCGAGCAGGCGGTTGGCGGTGTCGGAGGCGTCGGTCGGCTCGGTCGCGTCCCGCACGTCGGCGGTGAATTGGGCGGCGGCTTCCCGCGCGATGGACCGGCTCAGCGGTTCGCCCTCGGGCAGTGAGCCCGCGAGGGCGACGGACTGCGCGATGTGGGCGAATCCGTCGCAGCGGCCCCCGCCGAGGGCGTGGTTGGCCTGGAGCTGCCACTGGACCGCCTCGGGAACGAGGGTGCAGCCGTCCGCTGTGATCGTGCCGTCTTCGCAAACCACGCTGCCGAACAGATCGATCATTTCCCCCGTTCCGACCAGGGAGGGGCCCGCGACGCCACCGAAGTTGTCGAACCCGAGCGTGTCGGAGTCGACGTCGAAGTCAGTGGAGACGTCGACTCCGACAGCGCAGCAGAGCGAATGGAACGAGGGCCAGGACGAGTCGGCGCATGCCCCGATCTTGTACGATTCATGTGCACTGGAGCAACCGCATGCGATTGAACGCTTCGTTCATCCCCCTCGCCTTCATCCTCGCCCCCTCCATCGCGCTCGCCTCGGGAACCCCTCCCGTGGCCGAAGCAGCCGGTCCCTACTCGACCGACGAGGGCTCGACGGTGACGCTCGGCGGGACCGAGGTCGGGAGCCGGCTGCGGTGGGGCTTCTCCGTGTCGCAGCGCCTAGGCGTGGACGACCTGGAGGCGATGCTGGTGGCGTTCGGCGCCGCTCCCCTGGGGTCGGACGAGGCGGAGGACGCGTCCTCAGCGCCGGTGCCGGCCGAGTTCCTGCTCGGAGTCCGCTACCGCGCGCCCTTCGGTCTGCGGGTCCAGCTCGCGGGCGGCAGCGGTCTGGGGGCCGCGATGGGGAACCCGGAGTTCCGCATCCTGGGCCAGATCGGGATCGCCTTCGGCATCCCGAAGCCGAAGTACAAGGGCTAGGCGAGCCGTTCGGGCCGCACGCGACCCTGTAGCGCGCGGCCGCACCGCCGATGGGAGAGAGATGCGCGCTGAGACCCACCTGTGGATGTTTCGATGCCTGCTCCTGATGGTGCTGGTCGTCCCTGCCCTGAACTGCACCGAAGAGGGGGGCGGCGGTTGCGACTGCGACTGCCTGGACGTGCCTGAGGACGACGACGACAGCACCGACGATGACGACTCGGCCGTCGGCAGCGACGACGACGACAGCACCGACGACGACGACAGCAGCGCGGACGACGACGACGACGTAGTGGACGTGACCGGCGATCTGCCGGCGTGCGAGGGGAGCGTGCTGGCGGCGTTCACCGAAGACGAGATCCAGCCCCCCGGTCCGGCCAGCGACGGCTACCTGATCCCCAGCGAGGACACGATCGAAGCGGTGGTGGCGTCGGTGGAGGCGCTGACGAGCGGCAACGCCGCGCTGGCCCTCGCCGAGGTGGCGGTGGTCGGCTACGAGCTGTGCGGCGGCGCGGGCGACGAGGCCGGAACGGCGCTGTGGCGTCCGGTCGAGCCCGGCTCGGGACGCGCGGTGATCGCCTGGCGGGCGGTGGAGGCGCGACCGCTGATCGTCGGCGTGCCCCATCCGTGGTTCGAAGACGGAACGCTGGACGAGGGCGTGTATGCCTTCGGCGAGCTGGACGCCCGGGTGCTGATCAGCGCGGGCGCCCACCGGTGCGCGAACACGGGCGCGTCGCCCTGCGATGGCACCACCGGCGTGTGCGGGGGCGATGACCTCCCCTACCGCGAATCGGACCAGGCCCACGTCACGGAGACGGTCTTCGGCGTGGGACACGAGCTCTTCGCCGACTTGTTCGAGGACGACGTCGTGGTGTCGCTGCACGGCATGGCGGACGAAGGCGTCAGCCTCTCGGACGGCACCGACGGCGACGTCGCCAGCGACTCCGTAGTCGCCACCCTCGCCGCAGCCCTGGCGACGGAGTTCCCCGAGCAGCTCGTCACCACCTGCAACGACTACGACGGCGCCCTCGTCGCCGACCGGCTCTGCGGGACGACCAACGCGCAGGGCCGCTACGTCAACGGCTCCGAGAGCCCCTGCGACACCGCCGCGGACGCGGCTGGGGGGCGGTTCGTGCACCTCGAGCAGAGTTCGACGATGCGGGAAGACGGCGAGACGGTGATGGAGCTCCTGATCGAAGCCGTCGACTAGAGGCGGCTACCGCTTCACATCCAGCTTCAGCGTCTTGTTCGCTTCCACGGTCACCGTGCGCGCCTCGCTCCACCCCGTGTCGAAGTTGTCCAAGACCACGGTGTGCCGCCCCGGCTTCAGGTCCAGGGTCACCGGGGTCACCCGACCGAGCTGACGGCCGTCGACGGTGACGTAGGCCCGGGGGTTGGACGTGATCACGAGCTTGCCCATGTCGGCGTCATCGCCCGAGCTGGAGGCGGGTTCGGGACTCAGTTCGATCAGCGCGCTCTCGTCGCCCTCGGCGACGCGAAGCGTGCGGGTGGTCTTCAGGTAGCCGTCCAGGGAAGCTGAGATCTCCAGGTTCTCTCCCGGCTTGCCCCAGACCTTGTGGGGGGCTCGGCCCACGGACTCCCCGCGGATCGTCAGGCGCGCACCGCGAGGTCGCGACTCGACCGTGATGGGCACCGTGAACTCCTCCCGCGGCGCCTCCCCGGCCGGCTCATCCGCTCCGCCGACCTCGAACGAGGGCTCCGGCGTGGACGGCGTGGGGGCCGCCTCGACGGCGGCTGGCTCAAACACAGGTTCGGGCCGGGGCGGGGGCGTGCGCGGCTCCGGCCGCGGCGTCGCCTCCGCAAGGACCGGCCTCGGAGTCGGCTCCGCCGCCCGCGGGGTCGGCTCTTCCGCTGCCGGCGCAGCCGCCTCGGGCGTGGGCTCGACCGCGGTGTCGGCCTCATCGGACTCGTCGGGAGCGGCCTCATCGGGCTCGTCGGGAGCGGCCTCCGGGGCGGACTCCGGCTCCGGCGTCACCTCATCGGGGGGGCCCGGCTCCGGCGTCGCCGTCGCGGTGGGCGGGTCCCCTTCGACGTCGTTCATCAACGCGTCGCCCTGCTGCGAGATCGACCCGCGGAACAGGAACACCAGCACGATCGTGACGATGGCCGCGATCACCACCGGCCACGGCGAACCCTCGTCCGACGGTCCCGGATCGTCCTGGGGCGCGGGGGGCTTTGCCGGCGCCGACTCGGGCAGCGGCAGCGTGGACGGGATCGGCGCCGCGACGGGCTCCGCCTCCGGCTGCGTCTGCTCGAGGTCCTCGGGCTCGGGGAGCTCGATGTCCGGCGCCGACGGCACCGCGGGCATGCCATCGTCGGTGGCCGGCTCCTCGTCCGGCTGCCCGTAGGGGGTCTGCGCCGTGGACTCATCGCCCGTGGGCATCTCCTCGAACCGGGTCCACGGCTGAAGCTTGGCCTTGGACTGCTCCGGCTCGGTCGGACGTGACGCCGACGGCACCGTCTGCGGAATGCCCCCGTGACGCGGAATCGGCAGAGGAGGCACGTCCATCGCCGGAGCGGGCATCTCCAGAAGTGTCTCGGCTGCGGGGTCCGCCGTCTCCGGGTACTCGTCCGGGCTGTCCGGCTCTTCGTCCGGCTCGTCCTTGTAGGCAACGCTCAGGTCCGCCGGGGGCCCCGTGTAGGGCAGCGTCTCGTCGCCTCGGGCCGCGTCCGCGGAGAAGGCCGTCGCGTCTCCTGGCGCCGCGATGCCCTTGAGGTAGGCGAACTCATCGTCGGTGTCGTCCGCAACCGGCGCCCCGGTCGACAGCATCGTCGTCTCGGCCGACTGCGGCTCCAGCGACGGGAGCCGGGGCATCGGGACCGACGGGGCGGGAAGCGGGATCTCCTCGTCCAGCGACCCATCGACGTCCTCGTCCTCGGTGTCGTCCTCGTGCGGCCGCTCCATCGTCGGGGCCGCTGGGTCGAACGCCGCCATCGTCGGGTCCGTGGAGTTGAACGCCCCGGGGGGAACGAACGGATCCTTCACCTCGATGCGCGGGCGGGGGCCGTCGGACTTCTTCCGGGGGGCGATCACGCCGAAGGGATCGCTCACGTCCTTCTTGGGCACACCGGCGAGCTGGCGCAGCCCCTTGGGCACCGACTCCAGCGTGTGCGAGCCGCCGTCCAGCGGCTGCGTGGGCACCACGTCCTGGTTGGCGAGCGCCGGGATCGTGGCGTCGTCCTCGCCGAACTCCTCGTCCGCGGGCCCCAACTGGATGACGTTGCCGCCCCCCGGCTGCCGTCCCCACTCGTCGACGGGGCTGACCCCCGACCCTGCCCGCATCCGCGGCATTCCGAGGGCCGCGGCCCCCGCACCAGCAGCCGGAGCCTTGGCCCGAGGCGCCGGCCTGGAGACCTCCGGAGCTTCGCCTCCTCGGCGCTTCAGCTGCTTGGGGAACAGGCGCCAGAGCTCCTCCATCAGGAGCAACGGATCGTCGATGACGCCCCGGTTGAACATCAACTCGGCCAGATCCCGCCGGACCTCGCCGGCGCGCTGGTAGCGCGAGTCGACGTGCCCCGCGAGGCAGCGCTGGATGATTCGGACCAGGTCGTGGGGGGCGTCGGGACGCAGCTCCAGCGGGTTCTGCGGGTTCGCCGCGACCACCGCTTCCATCGTCTGGTAGTCCGTCGGACCGACAAACGGGTTCTTCGCCGTCAGCATCTCGTACAGCACGGTGCCGAGGCTGAAGAGGTCGCTGCGGCTGTCCAGCGGCTGGCCGGTCAGCTGCTCCGGCGACATGTACGCGTACTTGCCGCGCACGACGCCGGGCCGACTCTTGGACAGCCGCTGCTGGTACTTGGCCACGCCGAAGTCGGTGAGCTTCACCTCGCCCTCGACCGAAAGCAGCATGTTGGGCGGGGACACGTCGCGATGGACCAGCTGCAGGCTTCGGCCGCGATCATCGACCCGGGAGTGAGCGTACTCCAACGCCGCGGCGATGCGCGTGGCGGCGTACAGCAGCGCGTCGATGCTCAGGTGGGTCTTCAGCTTGCGGCAGCCGATGAGGACCTTCTCCAGATCCGGACCGTCGACGTACTCCATCGCGATGAAGTGATCGCCGTTGTGTACACCGAAGTCGAAGACCTGAACGATGTTGCTGTGACTCAGGCTGACGCTAATGCGGGCTTCGTCGGTGAAGAGGCGGGTGAACTCCTCCATGTCGCCGTAGATCGGGAGGATCTTCTTGATGACGAGCCGCTTCTCGAAGCCGGCCGCCCCGCGGAGGACCGACAGGTACACCTCCGCCATTCCCCCCCGAGCGAGGAGGCGGACGAGCCGGTATCGGCCGAACGACTTGGCTGCCATCGTTCCCTAACGCTTGCGGCGAGGCCCCTCGACCTCCCAGAATTCGGCACACCCATGCCCGAAACGGAGAGCGCCAGCATGTTACCGGTCCGGAGGCGGAACGGCTCCCGTGGAGCCCAACTGTTCGCCTGCGCGACGCTCGCGTGGGCGCTGGGGTGCGGCTCGAATCCGCCCCCGACCGCACCATCTCCCGCCCTCGAGTCCAGCGGAATCGATGGACGCATCCGCTGGCACGGCCCGAAAGCAGCCGGCGAGGGGTTGGTCCCCGCGGGCTGCGGCGAAGCCGATCCAAGACTGCGAACCCTGGGGCCCGAAGGCGGCCTGGGCGATGTGATCGTTCTCCTACCGGCCGGACCGGAGCAGGAAGCGCCGATGCAGGCGGTCCTGTCAGCAGCCGGCTGCCGCTACTCCACCGCGGCCCTGGCGGCGGCGCCCGGCGCGACGCTGGTGGTAAGCCACGACGACCCCCTCATCCACACGTTCCACCTGCGGGACGCTGAGGGGACCTCAATCCAGAACCTCGCCGTGCCCCCCGGCTCGACCCTGCGCTGGACGCTGCCCCAAACCGGGCCGGTGCTGGTCGAGTCCGACCACTTCGACTGGATGCGCGCGACGATCGAGATCGTCGACGGCGGGAGTTGGACGGTGACGGACGCCGAGGGCCGGTTCGCGTTCCCGGACGCAGCCGCCGGCCCCCATGCGGTGACCCTGAGCCACCCCGGGTGGGGCCGGGAGGTGCGCGAAGTGGTGGTGCCGGCGGATGGACCCGCGGCGCTGTACGTCGACTATCCCTGAGTGAAGGGGCCGGGCAGGCCGTCGTCGAGCAGCTCGACGCCGTCCTTGGCCATGCCTTCGACGAGGCGGCTCAAGCAGCGGAGCAGGCGGTCCTGACAGCGTTGGCCCACATCGTGCGCGGCACGACGGGCGTCGGGATCGAGGGAGTCGAAGGCGGCGGCGTCGTCCGGAAGGGCGAGGGCCGCTTCCCAGAGGCGATCGAGCGCGTCGCTAAGGGCGGAAGTCGATGACGAGTCGGACAACCGTCTTGCCCACGCGGAGGTCGTCGCCGTCCTGGAACGCGAACTCGGTCAGCGGGCTCCCGTTGAGCAGGCTCCCGTTGGTCGAGTCGAGATCGCGGACGCGGAACTCGCCGCCGGCGAAGTACACCATCGCGTGACGCGTCGAGACGCGCGGGTCGTCGAGCGGGACCTGGCAGGCCTCGTCTCGCCCGAGGATGGTGATCGGCTCTTCGATGTGGATGATCTTCCCGGTGTCCGGTCCGGCAACCACGCGCAAGGACGCCTGGATCTCTTCGGGAAGCTCCTGGACGTCACCGACGCGAAGCGGCTCATCGATCAGGGTCTGGTTGTTGGCGCTCATGAGAATCCTCCGAAGGAACGGGGCGCGAAGATACCCAAGCGCACCGACGACGACAACGCCGTCTCGGACTGGCATCCTCCTGGGACGCTGGGAAAGGGGCCTCATGCAGATTCGACTCTCCATCGCCGTGCTCGCCGTATTGCTCACTGGCTGCACCGGAACCCTCGACATCTGGGGCGTCAACGTGCCACTTCCCGGCCAGGGGAACGGCGACGATGACGACGACGGCGCGGCCAACCTCGACTTCACCCAGTACGACGGCACCGAGCTGATCAACCTGGATTGGACGCAGCAGGCCGAGGGCGAAGGCCACTTCGACTGCTTCGAGGCGTTCGACACGTTCGGCGACAACTCCCTGATCGACGACGGCAACCTCTGCCCCACCTGCGACGAGATCTGGGCCGTCACGCTGGTCGCGCAGGACCCCACCATGCCGTGCTTGAACCAGGGCAGCGGCCTGCAGGTCGACCCCACCTACATCCGCCGCGTGGGCATCGAATTCACCAGCGACATCGGCTTCACCTACCACCGCAACCGCGGGGACAGCGACAACAACGCGCTGACGGCCCACGGCATCGG
Organism: Pseudomonadota bacterium; assembly: GCA_024229515.1. GTDB lineage: Bacteria > Myxococcota_A > UBA796 > UBA9615 > UBA9615 > JAAESI01. Next base: position 102,905 of record JAAESI010000047.1, read on the forward strand.
TGCCTTCCAGGGCGTCGAGTTCACCTGGAGCGGAATCGACGACTACGCCGAGGAGTACGCCGAGGCCGGCTTCACGCTCTTCTTCTCGGGCGAGGGTGAGTTCTAAGGGCCCAAGCGCTCCGCTGGTCCTCCCTGTCAGCCCCGCGACCGCGGGCGAGCGGGCGGTGGGAGGCAAGGCCTGGCAACTCGGACAGCTGGCGGATCGCGGCTTCGATGTGCCCGAGGCGTGGGCGATCACCACCGACGCACTCCTGCACACCATCGACTTCGCCGGCCTGCGTCCCATCTGTGAGGCAGCGGCGGCGGCGTTGGCCAGCGGCGACGGCGAGCGCGCTCGGGCCGCGGGCGGAGCGGCGGCCGACGCACTTCGCACCGCCACGCTCCCCCCCGACCTGATCGCCGCCCTCGAGGCGGCCCTCGATGGATTCGGCGCCGACGCGATCCTGGCCACGCGAAGCAGCGCGGTCGGGGAGGACGCGGCCGATCGCTCGCACGCGGGCCAGTTCGAGTCGGTTCTCAACCTGCGATCGCAGGACGAGGTCATCGACGGGCTCCGCGAGGTCTGGGCGTCCTGGTACTCGGATCGAGCCATCGGCTACCGGCTCGGCGTGGTGGCCCCCTCCCCCGGCGCGGTGATCCCCCCGATGGCGGTGGTCGTGCAGCGCATGGTGGCGCCCCGCGCCTCGGGGATCCTCTTCACCGTGAACCCGGTGATCGGCGACCGGAACCAGATGGCGCTGGAGGCCGGCCCGGGGCTCGGCGAGGCGCTCGCCCAGGGGCGCATCCACCCCGACTTCTTCCTCATCGACCGGACCGACGGCTCCATTCAGGAGCGCGGCATCGCGGCCAAGGACCGTCGGCTGGTCCCCCTCCCCGACGGGGGCGGTGCGTTGGGCTTCGAGCCGATCGACACCCGGGTCCGGAACCAGGCCTGCGTCAGCGACGCGGAGGTCGGGCAGCTGTTCGAACTCGGCCTCCGGGTGGAGGACGAGATCGGCCGACCGGTCGACATCGAGTGGTCGATCGACGAGCACGGCCGCCTGCACCTGCTCCAGGCCCGCCCCGTCACGGCCATGCCCCCGCACGCGGCGACGCCGTCCCGCAAGCGGCCGGTGCTGTGGACGCAGCGGTTCTCCGGGGAGCGGTGGACCGAGCAGGCGACCCCGCTGGGGTGGTCGATCGTGCAGCCGGTGCTGCACTGGTTCACCTACTGGGAGATCGCGAGCAGACGCTGGCTCGACGGCACGCTGCCCACCCGCCTGTACCGCGGCCGCCCCTACTTCAACGTCACGATCTTCCGGCACCTGTCGTTCCGGCCCCCGGGGGGCACGCCGCCGCAGTTCCTGCTCGAGATGTTCCCGCCGACGGAGCAAGCCGAGCTCGCCCAGGGTCCCCGCGTGCCGAACCTCGCGCTGGTCAGCTCGATCCTGTGGCAGGTCGTGCGCGAGAAGCGATGGAAGCGCTACCGCTACAACTTCCTCACCAACCACCGGGTGTGGGAGGAGTTCCGCCCCGGCTTCGAAGCGCGTACCGCGGCCCTCTCGGTGGACGCGCGGGAGCCCGGCGAAGCGCTCGTTTCAATCGAACGCGGCCGCGCGCTGATGCTCGAGTACATGTCGATCCACCTGCTCAGCCTGCTGTTTGCGCACCTCACCTACGAGGCGCTGGACCGGGCCCTGGTCAGCTGGGTCGGCGTGGAAGGGGAGGCGATCCGGTCGGCGCTGGTGGCCGATCCGGTGGCCAACCGCACGCTGCAGACGAACAAGGCGCTGTGGGAACTGGCGATGGCGGCCCGCCGGCACCCCGAGTTGGAGGCGGCGATGTGCCGCGTTCCGGTGCCCGAGTTGGACGAGCTGGAGCAGCTTCCCGGCGGCCGTTCGTTCCGCGCCCAGTTCGACTCCTTCATCCGGAACTTCGGCCACCGCAGCCAGGCCTCCTACGAGATCTTCGCCACCCGCTACGCCGACAGCCCCGAGCTCGTGCTTCAGCTCGCGAGCGGCTACGTGCGCGGGGGCCTGGACGAACTCCCTGACCAGATGGAGTCGCGGCGGGAGCGGGAGCGGGCCCAGGCCGAGCGCCTCGTGAAGCAACGCATGACCCGGACCCTGCGGCGGCGGATTCTGCCGTGGCGCCAGTCCGTCTTCGCTCAGCTCCTGGACCTGTGTCGGCGCTACATGGCGCTGCGGGAGAACCAACGGTTCTCGTTCGACCGCCTGCTGCTGCGCATGAAGCGCATGTTCGAACGGCTCGGCGCGCTGATGGAGCGCGATGGACTGCTGGAGCAGGGCGACGACATCGTGTTCCTCACAATCGACGAGGTGACGTCGGTGGTGGAGGGGCGCCTCCGACCGGACGAAGCGGCCGGGCTCGTAGCGACCCGACGGCGCGAGTTCGCGGCGAACCGGGATCTGGCGCACCCGGATTTCCTCGAGGCGGATCGTCCTGTCGCGGCCGTGCCACTGGCCCGGGGCGGACGCGAGCTGGTGGGCCAGCCGATCTCCCCGGGAGTCGCTCGGGGGACCGTGCGGGTGCTGAAATCGTTCGACGAAATGGGCCGGCTGCAGCCGGGTGAGATCCTCGTCGCGCGGGCCACCGATCCGGGGTGGACACCGCTCTTTCTGGTGGCCGGCGGCCTGATCCTGGAGCTTGGCTCGGTGTTGTCCCACGGGGCTGTAGTGGCCCGGGAGTACGGCCTCCCGGCGGTGGTCAACGTGGAAGGCGCGACGCGTCTGTTGCAGGATGGGGACGAGGTCACCGTCGACGGCGAGACGGGGCGCATTCTTCTGCATCGGGCAAACAAGAGCCCGGCAGAGACGGCACAGAACGTGGTTTCTGGAAGGGGCCGATGAACCGAAACTTCCCGTCGTTGCGCCTCTTGTCCCTTCTGGGCATCGCCGTGGTGTGCCTGGGCGGGTGCAGCGCGAACAACCTGATCCAAGCCGAGGCGGCGCGCGCCCCCGAGTACGACGGAACCGAGGATCAGTTCATCGACGGCGACGACGATCCGAACACCTCCTCGGACGACGACGACGCTGGCTCCAGCAACGACGACGACACCGAGCCGCCCAACGAGGCGCCGATCGTGGTCGCGTTCGATCCCGAGCCCGAGACCGATTCCCACCACTACCGCACCCCGATCGTCGTCACGTTCGACCTGCCCGCCGAAGGCGCGAGCGTGTCCCTGTACGACGCGTCCGGGTACGCCCTCCCGGTGACCAACCGGTTCAACGAGCAGGGCACCCAGCTGACCGCGGAGCCGTCCCAGTGGCTGCTCCCGGGCGCCGAGTACACCGTCTCGGTCGACGTCGGCGAGGCGAGCCTCGAGTACAACTTCACCACGTCGGACATCGGCTCCCCGCTGCAGAGCGGCGCGGACGTCGGCGGCTCCACCTACGCGATCGACTTCTCCACCGCCGAGTCCGGGCCCACGCCCGCGTTGGCGTCGCTGATGGGCACGCTCGGGGAGCAGGCCGCGTGGATGTGGCAGGTCGACTTCGATTCGACGGACCAGGCCTTCGGCGTGACCGCGGGCCTGGGTGCCTACGACGACGACGGCGACGGGCTGTACCAGGACCTCTGCACCGCGACGGAGGTGCTCGCCACGTCCGACAGCCCGGTCGAGCTGGCCGACCCCTACTTCGCCAGCGAGCCCGGATCGATGACCATCACGGTCGACCAGGTGCCCCTGCGGTTCGAGGCGGCGTGGTTCGACGGCGACTTCATCCCCGACGGCTCCGCGATGGTGGAGGTGGGCTTCTACGGGTGGCTGCAGGCCGACAGCGTGGAGCCGATCTCGGGCCCCGGCGAGGGCTGCATCTGGCTGAATGAGCTGCTCGGCCTGGAGTGTGTGCCGTGTCCCTCGGACGACGGCCAGTGCGCCTGGGTCGAGGTCACCGGCATGGAGGCCGGCGAGGTCGCCCTCGGCGTCGACCTCGTGGCCGACGAGGACGCCGACGACTGCGGCGGCGAGGCCGTCTCCCTGCTCAGCTGCTCGGCCTCGGGCCGCCCCGGCGCGAGCCTGCTGGTACTCCTGGCGGGTCTCCTGGCCGTTCGCATCCGTCGTTCCTGACGACGACTCGGGCCGCCCCCGGCCCTGGTTTGTCCCCCAAACCGGTCTTACGTTTCAAGAGAATGCGCCCCTGCGTCGTGTAGACTGAGTGTGGTCGAACGCGAAGGGGCAAAGCGCCTGATTGGTCGAAGCAGAACGTAAGCAGCAATCGGATCTTTGGCAGCGCAGTCGGACTGACCTCCGCCCCCACAATCAACAGCAATGATGGCTGGTCCGGCTCGGTGCCCCTTGGGAGCACAGGTATGAGCGGTGGCACCAGCATCATCTCGATGATCCAAGCCAACCAGGACATTGCGGAGTTCCGCAATCTGGCCTGGAACGGCACCTTTGAGCAGTACCTGGACATCGTCCGGGAGAACCCCCGCGTCACGCGCAACGCATGGCAGCGGATGTACGACATGGTGCTGACGTACGGCACCGAGGAGTACGTGGAGTTCAAGAAGCGGATCACCCGCTACAAGCTCTTCGACGACCCCATCGACCACGGCAAGGACGCCATCTACGGCATCGACGTGCACCTGATGAAGCTGGTGCAGGTGCTGAAGTCGGGCGCCCGCGGCTACGGCCCCGAGAAGCGCGTGCTGCTGCTGCACGGGCCGGTCGGATCAGCCAAGTCGACGATCGTGCGGCTGCTCAAGAAGGGGGTCGAGCAGTACAGCCGAACGGACGAGGGTGCCCTGTACACCTTCGAGTGGAAGGACGACTCGGAGGAGGGCGGCTGGCTGAAGGATCCGGTGCACGACGAGCCGCTCAAGCTCATCCCCGATCAGTTCCGGGCGCAGGTCTCCAAAGAGCTCAGCAAGGACGGCTTCAAGGTGCACATCAAGGGCGAGCTGAGCCCCGTGAGCCGGTTCATGTACCGCAAGAAGATGGACGAGTACGACGGCGACTGGAGCCGTGTGGCCCAGGACGTGCGGGTGAAGCGGATCGTGCTGTCGGAGAAGGACCGCGTCGGCATCGGCACGTTCCAGCCCAAGGACGAGAAGAACCAGGACAGCACCGAGCTGACCGGCGACGTGAACTACCGAAAGATCGCGATCTACGGCACGGACTCGGATCCGCGAGCGTTCAACTTCGACGGTGAGTTCCACGTCGCCAACCGCGGCGTCATCGAGTTCGTCGAGGTGCTGAAGCTGGACGTGGCGTTCCTGTACGACCTGCTGACGGCGTCTCAGGAGCACCGGATCAAGCCGAAGAAGTTCGCCCAGTGCGACATCGACGAAGTGATCATCGGGCACACCAACGAGCCGGAGTACCGGAAGCTCCAGAGCAACGAGTTCATGGAGGCGCTCCGGGACCGGACGATCCGCATCGACGTGCCGTACTGCACGCGGCTGGACAACGAAGAGAAGATCTACGAGAAGGACTTCAACAACGAGCGGATCGAAGGGAAGTTCATCGCTCCCCACACGGTCGAGATGGCAGCGATGTGGGCCATTCTCACGCGGTTGGAAGACCCGAAGAAGGCGAACCTGACGCTGCTGCAGAAGCTGAAGCTCTACAACGGGCGGAGCCTGCCGGGGTTCACCGAGGACAACGTCAAGGAGCTCCGCAAGGAGACGAAGCGGGAGGGGATGGAAGGCATCTCCCCGCGGTACATCCAGGACAAGATCAGCAACGCGCTGGTCAAGGACACACACGACACGATCAACCCCTTCATGGTGCTGAACGAGCTCGAGGCCGGCATGCGGCACCACTCGCTCGTCGCGGACGAGGAGCTTCGGAAGAAGTACCGGGAGCTGCTGGGCGAGGTGAAGAAGGAGTACGAGAACATCGTGAAGATGGAGGTCCAGAAGGCGATCTCCGCGGACGAGGAGGCGATCGCGCGGCTGTCGTCCAACTACATCGACAACATCAAGGCCTACACCCAGAAGGAGAAGGTCAAGAACAAGTTCACCGGCAGCTACGAGGAGCCGGACGAGCGGCTGATGCGGTCGATCGAGGAGAAGATCGACATCCCCGACTCGCGGAAGGACGACTTCCGTCGCGAGATCATGAACTTCATCGCCGCGCTGTCGTTGGACGGCAAGAGCTTCGATTGGGAGAGCAACGAGCGCCTGCGCACGGCGTTGGAAGCGAAGCTGTTCGAGGATCAGAAGGACTCGATCAAGCTCAGCTCGCTGGTGTCCAACGTGATGGACGAGGCGACGCAGGAGAAGATCGACGTGGTGAAGAGCCGCCTGATCCGCGACTACGGATACAACGACGAATCGGCGACCGACATCTTGTCGTTCGTGGCCTCCATCTTCGCCCGGGGGGATTCGGAATAGCGCCGTGATTACCACCAAGATCGAGCGCGACGTTCGTCGCTTCCGCCAGATCGTCCGGGGACGGATCCGCAAGGATCTGAAGAAGTACATGTCCTCGGGGGAGCTGATCGGTCGCAAGGGGAAGGACTACGTGTCCATCCCGCTCCCTCAGATCCAGCTGCCGCGGTTGCGGTACGGGGACAACGAGGAGGGTGGCGTCGGCTCGGGCGAGGGAGAGCCGGGCGATGCGGTCGAGGGTGACGGCGACGGCCAGGGCGAGGCGGGCAACACGCCGGGCCAGCACCTGCTGGAAGTCGACATCACGATCGAGGAGTTGGCGGAGATCATGGGCGAGGAGCTCGAGCTCCCGATGATCGAGCCCAAGGGGCACCGAAACGTCGTCGCGAAGAAGGACCGGTACAACCGCGTCAGCAGCGAGGGGCCGGACTCCCTGAAGCACTTCCGACGGACGTACCGGGAGGCGCTGAAGCGGCAGATGACGGCGGGGACGTACAACCCGAACAACCCGTCGGTGGTGCCGATCAAGAAGGATCAGAAGTACCGATCGTGGAAGGAGGATCGCCGCCCCGAGAGGAACGCGGTGATCGTCTACATGATGGACGTGTCGGGTTCGATGGGGGACGAGCAGAAGGAGATCGTCCGCATGGAGGCCTTCTGGATCGATACGTGGCTGTCGACGCAGTACGACGGTCTGGAGACGCGGTACATCATCCACGACGCGGCGGCGCGGGAGGTCGATCGGGAGACGTTCTTCCACACGCGGGAGAGCGGCGGGACGTTGATCAGCACGGCGTACAAGCTGTGCCAGAAGATCATCGAGACGGACTACCCGAGCTCGGAATGGAACATCTACCCGTTCCACTTCTCGGACGGCGACAACTGGTCTGGAAGCGACACGCGCGAGTGCATGCGGTTGCTGAAGGAGGACATGCTGCCCCGGGTGAACGCCTTCTGTTACGGCCAGGTGGAGTCGGAGTACGGGTCGGGTCAGTTCATGAACGACCTGCAGTCGGCTTTCGGTGAGGAGGAGGCGGTGATTCTGTCGCGCATCGAGGACAAGGACGCGGTGATGGAGTCGATCAAGACGTTCCTCGGCAAGGGACGCTGACGTGCCTGACGAAAACGACCGGTTGTGGGAGATCCGGTACCGCCATGGGCTGCCTCCTGAGTTGAAGGAGATGCAGGCGCGGGTGGAGAAGGTGGCCGCGAGCGCGGGGCTGGACTTCTTCCCGGTGGTCTTCGAGATGGTGGACCCGGAGGAGATGTCGATGCTGGCGGCGTACGGGGGGTTCCCGACGCGGTACCCGCACTGGCGCTTCGGCATGGAGTTCGCTCAGCTGCACAAGAGCTACACGTACGGTCTCTCGAAGATCTACGAGATGGTGATCAACACCGACCCTTGTTACGCGTACCTGATGAACTGCAACGCGGCGACGGACCAGAAGATGGTCATGGCGCACGTGTACGGGCACTGCGACTTCTTCAAGAACAACATGTGGTTCAGTCACACGAACCGGAAGATGATCGACGAGATGGCGAACCACGCGACGCGGGTTCGGCGGCTGGTAGATCGGTTCGGGGCGGAGCGGGTCGAGGAGTTCATCGACTGCTGCCTGAGCGTGGAGAACCTGATCGACATCCATGCCTCGGCGATTCGGCGGCAGCCGCGCGACGACGATGACCTAGTGGAGAGCCTGCGCCAGCGGGCGGCCGAGGGCGAAGAGGTGGATCTGCCGGACGCGCGCCACTTCAAGGTCGAGGTGGACCGGTCGTACATGGACAGCTTCATCAACCCGGCCGAGGACGTGTTGGCGCGGCGGGAGCAGGCGCTGGAGCGCAGCCTGGAGTTGAAGAAGATCCCGGAGCGGCCGGAGCGGGATGTGCTCGGGTTCATCCTCGAGAATGCGCCGCTGCATGGTTGGGAGCAGGACGTGCTCTCGATCATCCGGGACGAGGCGTACTACTTCGCGCCGCAGGGCCAGACGAAGATCATGAACGAGGGGTGGGCGACCTTCTGGCACACCCGGTTGATGACGGAGCAGCTGGGCACGGCGGCGGAGATCGTGGACTACGCGGACCACCACGCGGGCACGGTCGCGATGAGTCCGTACAAGCTGAATCCGTACAAGCTGGGGCTGGAGCTGTTCCGCGACATCGAGTTCCGCTGGGACACCGGTCGGCACGGCCGGGACTGGACCGAGTGCGACGATCTGAAGCGTCGGAAGGATTGGTTCGTCGATGAGCGGGGCGGGATGCAGAAGGTCTACGAGGTGCGGAAGATCTACAACGATCTTCAGTTCGTCGATGCGTTCCTCACGGAGGACTTCTGTCGGGAACACGGGTTCTTCGCGTACGGATACGACCGGACGAGTCGGCAGTACGTGATCGAGAGCCGCCAGTTTGCTGAGATCAAGGAGAAGCTGCTTTCGTCGCTGACGAACTTCGGGCAGCCGTTGATCGACGTGGTGGACGCGAACTTCGAGAACCGTGGCGAGCTGTTGCTGAGGCATGCGCACACGGGCGCGGACCTGAAGATGGATTGGGCGGAGACGACGCTGGGCAACCTCGTGAGGTTGTGGAAGCGGCCCGTGCACATGACGACGATGATGAATGGGCGCCCGCTGCGCGTGTCTCACGATGGGACCGGGGGGAGCCGAACGTGGCTCGATCGTAAGAAGAAGAGCAAACCTGCCGATGAGAAGGCGGAGGAGAAGACGTCCTGATGTCCCTGGGGAAGCGACTCATCGACAAGCTCAAGACGGGGTCCGAAGGCCCGGTCGAGGTGACGCACGACGAAGTGCGCGCGCGGGCCGATGTGGTCGGTTCGGGGGCGTACGGTTCGGAGATCCGGGGCTTGTCGATCGAGCGTGCGCAGCCGCGGGGGAACGAGGACCCGACGCGCGGGGAGCGGATGCAAGGGGTGGTCGACAAGATCACCGCCGACGTCGGGTACCTGGCGGAGCCGGTGAAGCCGTTGGAGATCGACCCCAGCTCGGGGCGCGGGGTGCTGCGGACGGCTCGGGGAAGCGTCACCGAGCGCGAGTACTACGAGATCACGGTCGATGGCGGGGATCGCGTCGATGTGGACCGTTTCCGGGGCCGAGAGGCCGGGGGGAGGGACCGGGTCAGCAGCAACTATGGGCACGGGGTGCTCAAGAGGTTGGTGGATGATTTGGAGGAGGTTGTGGGGGACCGGAGGGAGCGGGTGCGGGAGGACGAGGAGGCGTAGGTGCTCGCGGCTCGCCGACATCGGCGATGTCCGCCAGAACTGAGCGTCTCAGCGCTCGCTCCGCGCCGACATCGACGATGTCCGCCAGAACTGAGCGCGAGGGCGCTCGCTGCTCGACCACATCGGCGATGTCCGCCAGAACTGAGCTTGAGGGCGGCGTCGCTAGATCGGATTCTCCGGCTGTGCAGCCTGCAGCGCCTCCCAGGCGCTCTGCAATTGCAGCTGGGCAATGACCGCACGCACCATCTTGGTCCGGGGTTTGTACTCCCTGAGCCGGCGGCACGTGCTCTGACCAAGGCCCAGCAACTTCGGCGCGTGCCGGTACCCCAACCAATCATCGGCCACCCGCACCGCCGCGACCCGCGCCTCGAGCCCGGCGCAACTGCGCCACCCCAGGTGCGGAATCCCGGCGGCGACTTCAGCGGATTGACGCAGCAACTCCAGGTTCGGCGCTCCCCCGAGACGCACCGGAAGGAACCCGAGCAGATCCTCCCGCGTCACCCGCGGAAGCCGCCGTTTCACGTGCGGCGCCGTCCACTGACCGATGGTGCGCATGCCCAGCAGATCCGGGAGGTTGCTCGCCTCGAACAGCGGATCGATGCAGGTGCCGTGCTTCGACTCCTGCCGAAAGACGTACCGGAACGCGTTGCGCAGGTGACTCTGGGTCTGGACCGCCTCCACGTGCACGTGGGCGAACCGCACGCCCGGCCTGGTCCGCTTCGAGATCGAGATCTCCACCCGCCGACCGAACTCCGTCGCGGTCGCCTCATCGCCGAAGACGAGGGCGTGCAGGTGGTTGTCGGCGAACTTGAACGCGAGCAGCTCGAAGGGCCGACCGACCGTCAGGACGCCAACGGCGACCGAGCGGAGCATCTTCGGGTCCGTCGCGATCACCCGGCGGTTCGCCAGGTGCGACACCGTGTGCCCAGCCATCACCATGGGACGATCTCCCCGCCCGCGGGGCGCTCCATCAGCGTGAACCTCTGAAGACCCGCCATCTCCAGGGCGTCGCAGAGGTCCTCGATCCGCTCCTGCCACTCCGCCAGCAGCTCGCTCGCCTCCAACCCCATCACCGAACCCCGGAGCATCACCGCCCGACCGCTCGCCACCAGCAGGTAGTCCTGCTGCAGCTTCGGACACGACTCAGCCACCGCCAGCCCCAAGGCCGTCGCGACGGCGCCCACCTCGGCCAGCGCCGCCCCCCGCGCCTCCCCGTCAGGCCACGGCGACGGCACCGACAACCACGCCCGGAGCGCGCGGGCCAGGGCCAACATGTCCAGAAGGTCCATCTCCAGCGCGTGCCACGCCGGGGGCCGCATCTCGATGACGTCGCCCATCACGCCTTCGCCCCAAGGCCCACCGGCACCGGGTCCAGATGCCCCAGCTCCGCCAACGAGGCGAACCGACCGTCGCCGATGATCACGTGGTCGTGCAGCGCCACCCCCAGCAGGTCCGACGCCGCCGCCAACCGGTGGGTCAACGCGATGTCCTCCCCGCTCGGAGTGGGATCCCCCGAAGGGTGGTTGTGCACCACCACCAGGGCCGACGCGCCCTCCCGCAAGGCCGGCTCCAACACATCCCGGGGAAGCACCGAGACCGAGTTCCGACCCCCGCGACACACCTCCAACTCGCGCAGCTTCCGCAGCCGGGAATCCAACAGCACGACCAGGAACACCTCCGCCCGCTCCGTGCCCAGCCGCCCGCGCAGCGACTCGTAGACCTTGCGCGGCCCCGTGTACGCCTCCCCTCGAGGCCACGGACGCTCCGAGATCCGCCGCGCCAGCGCCGCCAACGCCACCACCCGACGCGCCCGCACCGGCCCGATGCCCGGCACCTCGATCAGCTCCCCTTCCCCCATCGCCGCCAGGTGGGGCAGGTCCGTCGCCGCCTCCAACACCCGGCGGGCCGTCCCCAGGGCGTGCTCCCCCGGCGCCCCCCCACGGGTCAACAGGAACGAAAGCAGCTCCGCGTCCGCGAGGGACGAGGCGCCGAGCTGCGCGAGGCGAGTGTCGGGGTCTTCGTACATGCGGCAGGGCGAATGCAGACCGCATGCCAGGGTGCAGATGGGCTTACGTGCAGCGAATCAGGGCCAGCTTGGGTGTCCGTGAGTGTCCGTGAGGCCGGACACTCACGGACGCTCACGGACGGTCAGGTCGACCCCACCAGCCCGGGTGTAGACTCCGCCGCCATGCCCCCTGAACGAGCCTTCGGCCGCTGGATGGCCTTCTCCGCCGTGCTCTACGGCCTCGGCGCCGCTTCGTTCGCGGTCGCGCCTCTGGCCACCCACATGCTGCACGAAGGCGCCTCCAGCCTGTTCCCGCTGCTGGAGTTCCTCGTCCCCGACCCCGCCGCGGCCGCACTGAATTGGCACGCGCTCGCCGTCTCCATGATGGTCACCATCACCGTCTGCAGCGTCTTCGCGGCCCGCGCCCCCGTGCGCAACAAGGACTTCGCCATCCCGGTCATGTTCAGCAAGGTCACCTCGACCCTCATGGGGCTGGCCGCCTTCGCCCTGCACGCCCGGTACCCCGCCTACCTGGTCGTCGCCGTCACCGACTTCCCCCTCTTCCTCATCACGTGGCTGCTGTGGCGCCGCGTCTCGGACTCCCCCGATGACTGACTACTCCTTCGCCCCCTTCCTCGAGGCCCTCGGCGACGACTTCTGCGCCGACGACCCCGATCTGGAGCGCATCCTCCGCCACCACGGCCTCGACGACGACGACGCCTGGAAGCGCATCCGCGGCCACGGCAAGTTCGTCGCCCGCTCCGCCGCCGTCGCCGCTGACGCCGCCGATCGCCCCGGCGAGCTCCCCGTCCTGACCCCCCACGACCCGTTCGGGAACCCCGACCCCGTCGGCGTGCGCGTGCACCCGTCCTCCCGTCGCGTGCTCGCCGCCGCCCTCCGCGCCGGCGTCTCCTTCGAACCCAACGTCTGGACCCGCTACGCCACCGCCTACCTCCAGGGCCAGGTCGGCGAGGGCGGCGTCACCTGCGCGCTGGCCTGCACCGACGGCCTCGTCCGCAGCCTCCAGAACCTCGACGGCCCCCCGCGCAACGCCGAGATCCTCGACCACATCCTCACCCAGGCCCCCGGTGGCCCCGTGCACGGCGCCCAGTTCGTCACCGAGATCCAGGGCGGCTCCGACGCCGCCACCAACTCCGTCGAGGCCATCCCCCAGGGCGACGGCAGCTACCGCCTCTACGGCAACAAGTTCTTCTGCTCCAACCTCTGGGCCCAGTACTGGGCCGTCACCGCCCGCCCCGAAGGCGCCCCCGCCGGCCCCCGGGGCGTCGCCATGTTCGTCGTTCCGCGCACGTCCGAGGACGGCGCCAACAGCGGCTGGCGCATCGAGCGCCTCAAGGACAAGCTCGGCACCCGCGCCCTCCCCACCGGGGAGATCACCCTCGACGGGGCTCAGGGCTGGCCCGTCGGCGAGCTCAACCAGGGCCTCAGCAACATGGTCGCCATCGTGCTGACCACCTCCCGCTTCTGGAACGTCATCGCCGCCGCCGCGGAGGTCCGCGCCGCCGAGCGCATCGGCCACGCCTACGCCAACTTCCGCAACGCATTCGGCCAGCCCATCGCCGAGTTCCCGCTGGTCCAGCACACGCTTCAGACCCTCACGAAGGAGCGGAAGCGGCTCACCGCCGGCACCTTCGAGCTGCTCTCCGCCTGGGAAGCCGCCAACGACCCCGATGGCTCCGCCGACGCCAAGGCCCGCCTCCGTGTCCTGATGATGCTCGCCAAGACCTGCGCCACGAAGCGCGGCACCACCCGCGTGCACAACGCCATGATGCTGCTCGGCGGCAACGGCATCGAAGAACGCTTCAGCGCGCTCCCTCGCCTCTGGCGCGACGCCGCCATCATGGAGACCTGGGAGGGCCCCCACGGCCTGCTCCTGACCCGCTCCCTCATGGACCTGCTCAAGTTCGGCGCCGCCGACGATCCCGTCGCCTGGACGAAGCTCCTCCTGGGCGACGGCGCCGCCGAACCCACCGTCGCCTCGCTGGGTGATCGGTTGGGGGCGATCGCTCGCGACCGCAATCCGGTCGATCAGGCCGTACAATTTCAAGACTGGGCAGCCGACCTGTACGACGCCTTCGGCGATCTCGCGGCGGAGCGTGCGCTCGGCTGATCTTCCGATGCCCGGGTCGTGTTAGAAGATCCCTTCGGCCGGGGCCTGGGCCGACGGATTGAGGGGACTTCGCTGACCATGCCGGTCGTATCACCGTCCTGCTACGAGCTCCTGGGCGTGCCCATGGACAGCCCGCGCCCCACGCTCAGCCGAGCCTGGTCGGAGCGACGCGCCGAGGTCGGCCGCTCCGGCTCCCTCGACGAGGCCGACGTCGACGCCCTCACCGCCCGCATCGACGAAGCCTTCCGCATCCTCTCGGATGGGGGCACCGCCAGCCGCTACCGCATCTACCAATCGCAGCTGAAGGCCGGCGTCGGCATCGGTCGCCCCCAGGACTTCGGCCAGCTGCCGCCCGACCAGATCAACACCGACCCCGGCCGGCGCTCCCCCCTCGCCGACTTCGCCGGCCCCCCCACCCTCGACGACGACGCCGACACCGACGAGGTCACCGACGAGTGGAAGGTCGACCTCCTCGACGACGAGGACGTCAACGAGGTCTCCCGCACCGACGCGTTCGCTCCCTCCTTCCCCGCCGCCCTCGGCGTGCTCGCCGACCTCGTGCTCGCGGTGCCCGCCGGCGAGCCCCCCGCGGCCGTCCCCCGACGGCACACCCGAGCGCCCCTTCCGCCGTGGCACCTGATGCCCCCGGAGGCCGACGCCATGGAGCTGCCGAAGGTCACCGCCCCCGGCGAGCCGACCCCCAGCGCCGCCCGCGCGACCACGCAGCCGGGCAACCGCGTCCGAGCCGAACGGCCCCCCTGGGAGCGATAGCGCCCGGCGAAGCGCAGCACACCTGCGATACCCTCCGGCCATGAGCCGCTCGCCGTTCCTCCTCCCGCTGCACCTGCTCCTGCTCCTCCTCCTCGTCGGCTGCCCCGATGACGACGACGACAGCGTGGACCCCGGCGACGACGACGACGCGACGGCCGATCCCTGCGCCGGCTTCGACGACCTCACCGCGACCGTCGGGACCGGTACCGTCACCCTCGGCGACACCACCCCCGAGACCGACGACTACGCCGGCAGCTGCTCCAACGCCGAGGTGCCCGAGTCCGTCTTCGTCTTCACCGCCCCCGAAGACGGCACCTACCTCGTCACGACCAACCTCGACGAGACCGAGTACGACACCCTCCTGTTCGCCTTCACCGACTGCGCCGACTCGCTCGCCTCGGAGTTGGCCTGCAACGACGACATCATCCTGGGGGAGGTGTTCGCCTCCGAGCTCGTCTTCGACGCCGCCGACGGGGACGTCGTCTACGTCGCGGTCGAGGGCTACGACAACGTCGGCCAGTTCGGCATCACCATCGAGTTGGTGGTCTGCGGCGACGGCATCGTCACCACGGGTGAACTGTGCGATGACGGCAACACCGAGGCCGGCGACGGCTGCGACGCCGACTGCATCTGGGAGTGCGACCTCGAAGACGCGCAGGAGGACGACGACACCATCGCCACGGCGACGCCCCTGACGCTGCCGGCTGCCATCGGCGGCTTCCTCTGCACCACCGACATCTCGCCCGACTTCGATCCCGTCTACCTCGACCTGTTCGAGGTCACCATCACCGACGAGGGCGCCTACCTCGACGCGTCCGTGGGGCCCGGCGGCGTGCTCACCACCGACTGCACCGAGCAGACGCTGTCCCTCCTCGTGATGAACGACGACACCAACAACGAAGGCGCGGACAACACCGGCGACGGCGAGTGCGCGCGGGTGGTCGAGGAGCTCGACCCCGGCACCTACTACATCGCCGTGCACGAGGACGACTCGTCCATCCCCCCGCAGGACTACGAGCTGACCGTCAGCACCGGCGTGTCCGTGTGCGGCGACGGCACCACCGAGGGCGTCGAAGAGTGCGACGACGGAGCCAACGAGCCCGACGACGGCTGCACCCCCGGCTGCCTGCTCGAGGAGGAGTGCCCCGTCGAGGATGGCGACCTGAGCCCCCTGGTCGACGCCGAGTCGCTCAGCGGCGCCACCGTCGAGGGCGACGCGTCGCTCCACGAGCCGTCGTGCGGCTCCGACGGGAGCCCCGAGGTCGCGTTCGTCTTCACCGCGTTCGTCACCGGACCCGTCGTCTTCACGACCAACAACCCCGGCACCGACTTCGACACCACCCTGTACGTGCGCAGCTCCTGCGCCGACGCCGACACCGAGATCACCTGCGACGACGACATCGACGGGGAGAACCGGACCTCCATCATCGGCCTCGATGCGGTCGAGGGGGTCGCGTACACCGTCATCGTCGACGGCTGGGGGGGCAGCTTCGGCAACTTCGAGCTCACCGCCTACACCCCCGTCTGCGGCGACGGCGAGCTCGACCCCACCGAGGAGTGCGACGACGGCAACGACGTCGCACTGGACGGCTGCGAAGACGACTGCCAGGTCACCCCCGCGTGCGACTACGCCGCCGACATCGACCTGGGCCTGCTCGACGGCCCCACGGCCGCGAGCGTGGAGACGGTGGGCGACGACGTGACCGCCGCCACCTGCTCCGCCGAGGGAGGCGGAGATGCCCTCATCCGGTTCCAGGTGGGCACCGCTGGCAGCGTCAGCTTCGACGTCTCCCTCGCCGACGGCGTCGACGCACAGTTCCAACTCTGGGGCCCCGATGACGTCTGCCCCACCGTGGGCGACTGCTACGACCCCTACCCCGACCCGACCGGCACCTTTGAGGCCGAACTCGGGATCGGCGTCTACTACCTCGTGGTCGACGCCTGGAACGAGGAATTCGAGGGCGCGGTGGACGTCACGATCACCGCCCCCTGACCCTTTTTCGATAGCGCTGGCATCCGGGCCGCGCCCGGGTCCATACTCGTTGCACGATCTGCATGGTCCGAGCGGATCGAGCGAGTAAGGCGGCAGTGGCTGAGACTTTGAGAATCCTCCTCGTCGACGGCGAAGCCGATCGGCGTGAACTCCTCAAGATCGTCCTGGATGCGGCGGTCGAGGGGTGCTTCGTCGACGTCGTCGGCGATCCCGTGCGCCTTGGCGAGCTGCTCGGCGCGACGGACGTCGCCGCGGTCGTAGCCGCCCACCCGTCCCCCTGGCTCGAAGGCTTCGAGCTGGTCGAGCGCCTTCAGGACGCCTTCCCCGACTCCCCCGTCGTGCTGCTGGTGAATGCAGCCGACGAGTCCACCGCCAGCGCCGCCCTCCGCCTGGGCCTCGCCGACCTCGTCGTGCACGACAGCAGCGCCCCCCTCCGGGTCCGCGACGCCGTGGCGCGCGTGCTCGCCGAGCGAGGGGTCCTCGACCGGCGCCGCACCGACCGGCGGGCGCCCGCCGTAGACCGGCCGCAGAGCGAGCGCCGGACCCAGCCGGGCGTGCCCCTGACCGGCCAGGACGCCCAACCGCTCCCCCCGACGACCCCCGGCACGCCGATGCCCCACCCGCCGCATCCGCCGCGCAGCCGCGACCGCTCCGACACCCCCACGGCCGTCATGAAGGCGCTCGACCGCAAGCGCCCATCCGATTCCCGCAAGGTCTCCATCCCGTCGACCGAGATGCCCACCGAGGTGGGCGACCGACCGGGGCTCAAGGAGCTGGTCGAACGAGCCGCCGTGGGCTGGTTCCGCTGCGATCTGGACGGCGTGCTGCTGGACGCCAACGACGCCTTCCTCACCACGATGGAGTCCAAGCGCGGCGACATCCGGCTGAGCCGGCTGGGCCTCACCAAGACCCGCTGGAAGGGCTTCATGAAGGACATCCGCAAGGAGGGTGCCGTCACGGAGACCGGGCTGGAGTTGAAGACCGTGTCGGGCACCCGCCGGGTGGTCTCGCTGACCCTGCGGGGCTCGTCGGCGAGCAAGGAGACCCCCGTCATCGACGGCCTGATGGTCGACACCACCGACCTGGAGACCATCCGCGGCGACGTCCCCGTCATCGAGTTGGACGAGCGCCGCCGAGCCAAGGAAGCCGAAGAAGCGACGCTGGCGGAGCGCGACCGCCTCCTGGGGCTGTCGCACGACCTCCAGGAGCCGCTGCGGACGGTGCGCATCTACGCCGATCTGCTGGAGGAGAAGCACGCCGAAACGCTCGACAGCGAAGCCTTGCTGATGCTCAAGCGGTCACGCGAAGCGGCCGCCCGCATGGAGGAGATGGTCAGCGACCTGGTCGAAGAGGCGACCATCGACACCCGCGCCGAGACCCGCTCCGCCGACTGCGAGGACGTGCTCCGGGGTGTGATGGGCAACCTCGCCGCGGCCATCGCCGACAGCAGCGCCGAGGTCAGCCACGACGGGTTGCCGGTCGTCCCCCTCCCCCCCAACCAGATGACGCAGCTGCTGCAGAACCTGGTCGGCAACGCCATCAAGTACCGCTCGGACGCGAGCCCGCGCGTGCACGTGAGCGCCGAGCGGGGCAACGGCGAGTGGGTCTTCACCGTCCAAGACAACGGAATGGGAATTCCCGAGGAGTTCCAACCGCGCGTGTTCGAGATGTTCGAGCGCGGCTCCGAGGCCGAGAGCCTGCCCGGCTCCGGCATCGGATTGGCGGTCTGTCGACGGGTCGTGGAGAGCCATGGGGGGCGCATCTGGGTTGAATCCAACCCCGGTGAGGGATCCACGTTCCAGTTCACCGTTCCCGCTTCGGCCAACGAGAAACGGGCCTAGTGGTAGTTCACGCCACATTTGACAACGTTGGATGCCCCCGCTCTTATGACTGAGATCAGGAGGAGGGACGCATGGGGAACGTACGCGTCTTGTTGCTGGAGGATTCCGAGGCTGACGCCGACCGAATCAAGCACTGGCTGAACAAGGATGAGTTTCAGAGCTACGACATCGAGCACGTCGGCGTGCTCTTCGAAGCCGTCGATCTGCTTCACGAAGACGAGTTCGACGTTGTCCTGCTCGACCTGACCGTTCCCGACAGCGACGGCATCGCCACGTTCCAGGCAGCCCGCGCCGCGCACCCGTCGGTTCCGATCATCGTGCAGAGCGCGCTGCAGCAAGAGGTCATCGCCATCGGCGCGCTGAACCAGGGCGCGCAGGACTACCTCGTCAAGCGTGAGCTCACCGAGCGCATGCTCACCCGCGCCATCCGGTACGCCATCGAGCGATCGCACAAGGACCGCGCGCTGCTCGAGAGCGAGGAGCGCTACAAGCTCGCCGTCCTGGGCGCCAACGACGGCATCTGGGACTGGGATCTCAAGACCAACAAGCTCCACCTGTCCACGCGTTGGAAGGCGCTGCTGGGCCATGGTCCCAACGATGTCGGTCCCACTCCGCAGGATTGGTTCGGACTCGTACACCCGGACGACCTGCACCAGCTGGCGGCCGCCATCAACCGCCACGTCGACGGCATCACCGAGCACTTCCAGCACGAACACCGCATGCACCACTCCGACGGTGACTGGCGCTGGTGCCTCAGCCGCGGGCTCGCGGTGCGTGACAAGGCCGGCAACGCCTACCGCATGGCGGGCTCGATGACCGACATCTCGGCGCGCAAGGAAGCCGAGCACCGGCTCATGCGGCTGGCCCTGTACGACGACCTCACCGGACTCGCCAACCGCGCGCTGTTCGTCAGCCGGCTGTCCCACGTGATCCGCCGCACGCGACGCAGCAACGCCTACCGATTCGCGGTGCTGTTCGTCGATCTGGACCGCTTCAAGCTGGTCAACGACAGCCTCGGCCACGTCGCCGGGGATGAGCTGCTTGTCGCGGTCTCGATGCGCCTGGAGGCGGCGGTCCGCCCCGGCGACACCGTGGCCCGCATCGGCGGCGACGAGTTCGCCGTGCTCTTGGACGACGTCGACGGCCCCGACGGCGCCCACGCGGCGGCCACGCGCATCCACGAGGCGCTCGGGTTCCCGGTCTCGCTTCGCGGGCAGGAGATCTTCACCTCCGCATCGATCGGGATCGCGGAAGGTGGCGGCGAACGAGACACCCCCGAGGAGCTGCTCCGCAAGGCCGACCTCGCCATGTACCGCGCCAAGCGGCAAGGCCGCGCCCGCAGCGAAGAGTTCCAGGCGCACCTGCACAGCGACGTCATGGGCGAGCTGCAGTTGGAGACCGACCTGCGACGGGCGATGGACCAGGACGAGTTCGTCGTCCACTACCAGCCGATCGTCGATCTCTCCGAGGGCCGTGTTTGCGGCTTCGAGGCGCTGGCCCGCTGGAACCGTCCGCCGGACGGGATCGTCGGGCCGGGTGCGTTCATCCCGTTCGCCGAGGACCACGGCCTCATGGGCGAGCTGGGCATGCAGCTCATCGAGCGGGCGTGTGAAGACGCCGCCAAGCTCAACCGCGCCGCCCAGGACTATCCGGAGCTGACCATCAGCATCAACCTGTCCGGCCGGCAGTTCCGCCAGCAGGACCTGGTCGAGAAGATCTCTGGCGCGATGCAGCGCACGGGCGTGGATCCGAAGCGGCTCGTGCTCGAACTGACCGAGACCGCCTTGATGGAGAGCCCCGAGATCGCCGCCGGCATGCTCACCCGCCTGCGCGCGCTCGGCATCCGCATCTACCTGGACGACTTCGGCACCGGCTTCAGCTCGCTGAGCTACCTGCAGCGGTTCCCCATCGACTGCCTGAAGATCGACCAGTCGTTCGTCGGCGGCCTCAGCGACTCGGTGGAGGACCAGGCCATCGTGCGCGCGATCCTGAGCCTCGCCCGCAGCCTGAACATGGGCGTCGTCGCCGAGGGGATCGAGAACATCGGCCAACTCGACCGGCTCAAGCTCATGGGCTGCACGCAGGGCCAGGGCTTCTACTTCAGCCGTGCGGTGAACTTCGAGGAGGCCAGCCGGCTGGTCGGTGCCCGGTTCGAACCCCGCGACGCGGTGGTACAAGCTCACGCTTGAGCCTTCGACTTCTCTTCCTTGGCTTCGCGCTCCTTCTGACGGCCTGCCCGTCCGGCGGCCCGTCCGACGACGACGACGACGACAGCCCCCCCCCGGACGCCGAAGACGCCCCCTGGTACTGCGTCGACGAGCCCGCCTCCCCCACCGCGCAAGGCGACGGATGGTCGGTCCAGACGGACCGCTACGACGCCTACCTGGAGATCGGGGAAGCCGAGGCCCGCGAGATCACCTGGATCCTCGACGCGGCGTACGACGCGATGGCGGTCTGGTTCGCCGGCGAGCCATCCACCGGCGCTCCACTCCGGGTTGAGCTGTACGAAACCGAGCAGCGCTTCTGGGACGCCATTCAAGCGGACGGGTTGGAGCCTCCCTACGGGGCCGGGGGCTACTACCACTCGGCCACGCGAACGGCGTACGCATGGCGCCAGCCCACGGTGTGGTTCACGCGGGTGCTGGTCCTGCACGAGGCGGTTCACCAGTTCCACCAGCTGAGCAGCGCCGAGGGGCACTTCACCCCCGGTTGGTACAACGAAGGCGCCGCCGAGTACCTGAGCCTCCACGACTGGGACGACGGCTGTACCCGGCTCGGTCGGGTCCCCATGATCTCCCTCGAAGACCTCCACGCGCGGGCCCAGAACGAGCTCGCCGGGGGCGGGGTCGACCTCGACGGAGAAGGCCTGTCGCGGCCCGTGGCGGGCACCTTCTTCGGCTTCTTCGACGCCGTCTACGAGGACGAGTTCGCGCAGTTCCGCGACGCGATGGACACCGGCGGCGACCAGTCGATCCCCGAGTTCACGGAGGCCCTCGGCGATCCCCCCAGCGCCTTCGAGAACGAGTTCATCGACTGGGTGGACGAGCACCAGCAGCCGATGACGCCGACGTACCTGGAGTGGATCCACCGCAAGCCCGGGACCATCCACGGCTGGTCCTCCGGCGTGCTCACCATCGCCCCCCTGAAGTCCCCCGTGGACCGGTTCGAGGCGACGTTCGAGGTGCCGGCGAACGCCGCCGACGTGGGCGTGATGGTCGGGTACGACGACTCGTCGAACTACCTCGCCCTGTTGCTCAACGGCGCCGGCGCGTTCAGCGCTTTCACCGTCACCGAGGGCTCGGTGAACTGGCCCGGCGTCGCCGGCGAAGCGGTCCCCGTCGACGGGAAGCTGACCCTCGTCATCGAGCACGGCGACGGCGAAGCGTCGGTCACGGCCGGCGGCGAGCCGTTCGTCGTCAGCAACCCGTTCACCCCCGCCGGGGGAGCCGCTGTCTACGACGGAGCGGTCACGTTCGAGGACATCGCCTGGCAGTGACCGAGCGGGTAGGCTCCGCGGCCATGCACGTGCTTGTAGTCAACTGTGGTTCCACGTCGCTCAAAGCGGCGATTGTCGATGTGAAGACCGGCCAGGCGGCCGCGCGGGCGAAGGTCCAGCGAATCGGAGAGGCGGTCCCCGACCATGGCGCCGCCCTCGCGCAGGCGCTGCCGTCGCTGATGAGCGAAGCCGGAGACGTGACCATCGGAGCGGTCGGGCACCGGGTCGTGCACGGTGCGGACAAGTTCGAGGAGCCGGTCGTCCTCGATGACGCGGTCGAGGGCTTCATCGAGGAGCTGACGCCGCTGGCGCCGCTGCACAACCCTGCCAACCTCGCGGGCATCCGAGCGGCCCGGCGCCTGCTGCCGGACGTGCCCCACATCGCGGTGTTCGACACGGCGTTCCACTCGACCCTGCCCAACCGGGCGAAGCGCTACGCCATCCCGCAGGAGTTGGCCGACAAGCACGGCATCCGCCGGTACGGCTTCCACGGGCCGTCCCACAAGTACGTCGCCGAGCGGGCCGCCGACCACCTCGGCACCGACATCCGCGAGCTGCGGATCATCACCTGCCACCTGGGCGGCGGCTGCTCCATTGCGGCCATCGAGTACGGCCGCTCGGTGGAGACGTCGATGGGGCTGACCCCCCTGGAGGGGCTCGTGATGGGCACCCGCAGCGGCGACGTCGACCCCGGCGCGTTGCTCTGGCTGGCGCGGCAGGAAGGGCTCGACCTGGACGGCCTCGACGAGCTCCTCAACCGCAAGTCCGGGCTCGCGGGGCTCAGCGGCGTCGGCGCCGACATGCGCGACATCGAAGAGCGCGCGGGCGACGGTGACGAACGCTGCCGCGCCGCCGTGCACGCCTTCTGCCACCGCCTCCGCAAGTACATCGGCGCCTACGCGGCGGTGCTGGGAGGGGTCGACGCGATCGTCTTCACCGCCGGCATCGGTCAGAACTCGGCGCTGGTCCGCCACCGCGTGGCTGCCCGCCTCGACTTCCTCGGGGCCCGGCTGAGCGAGGACCTGAACCGCGACTGCAAGGTCTCCCTGGAGAACCCGGTCGCCGACATCAGCACGCGCAACAGCCGCTGCAAGCTGCTGGTGGTCGCCACCGATGAGCAGCACGCCATCGCCGAGGCCGCCGCGCGCGTCGCTCAGGGGCTCTCGGAGCTACCCGAGGCGCCACCGATTCCGATCTCGATCAGCGCCCGCCACGTGCACCTGACCCAGGAGCATGTCGAGGCGCTGTACGGCCCCGGCGCGCAGCTGGAGCCGCGGGTGGAGCTCACCCAGCCGGGGCAGTTCGCCGCCCAGCAGCGGGTGACCCTGATCGGTCCGAAGCGGCAGATCGAGCGGGTCACGGTGGTGGGCCCGACGCGGGGCAAGACGCAGGTGGAGATCTCCCGCACCGACGAGTTCCACCTGGGGCTGGACGCGCCCATCCGTTGCTCGGGCGACATCGCCAACACCCCCGGGCTCACCCTGGAGGGTCCCCACGGCCGGGTCACGCTGGCCGAGGGCGTAATCCAATCACAGCGGCACATCCACATGACGCCGGAGGACGCCGAGATCTACGGCGTCTCGGACCGCGACATCGTGGAAGTCGGCGTGGACACCGACGGCCGGAACATGGTCTTCGGCGACGTCATAGTGCGGGTCAAGGCGAGCTACCACCTGGACATGCACCTGGACACCGACGAGGGCAACGCGGCCAACCTCGGACGCGGCTCCACCGGCGTGTTGGCCGAGACCGTCGGCGCGGTGCGGGTGCTGCGCCGGAGCTCCACTCACGACCGGGTGGAGTAGCGCGCGATCCCTCCGATAAGCGTGGTCGGAGGAACCTCATGCGCTTCACGTCCATCGCCATCGCCGCCGGTCTGTCCCTCGTCGTGACGGTCGCGTTCGCCGCCGACTTCCAGAGCAAGGCCGACTGGTCCGCCAAGATCATCAAGGGACAGCAGGTCAGCAAGAAGCTGTGCGCGGCCGATGCCTACCTCTTGACCTGCACCACCGAGCTGACCGACCCGGAGACCGGGGAGAAGGGCAAGCTCGATGCCGCGACGTGCACCGAATCGGTGGACGCGACCGTGGCGTACATGCTCGCGGACGGCTCCGCGGGGCCGGTGGGCGCGATGTACAACAAACTGCCCGCCAACCTCGGCGCCGGCCAGCAGATGGACGAGGTCGCGACGATGATCGGCAAGGAAGTCGGCACCTCGGTGATGGGCGCCGTGATGCAGCTGGCGGGGAGCTGGTCCGCACCCCCGAGTGAGACGCGAAGATGCTGACCGCGTTCGAGGTCAGCGGAAACTAGAAGGGCTGACCGATCGCGCTGCACAGCCACCGGCTGTAGTCGGCGCCGGCCTCGAACTTCGCCGCGAGGCGGTCGGGCAGATCGTCGCCGAGGATCCAGTCCTCCCCCAGATCGCAGACCAGGATGTGGTCCTTGCGCTTGAGGTCCTCGACCTCGGGATGCTCCTTGTCGAAGCCCCGCGGGGGCCGCTTCAGCGACTCGCCGCCGAGCCGAAACGTCTTCCGCATCGCCTTGCTGTCCCGGACCGTGGTCCAGGTCTTGGGCTTGTCCACGATGCGCTCCCGGATCGCCTTCAGCGACGGGCCGTCGGGGTGCCACATGCCGACGCCGAGGAAGACCCCGTCGGTGCCGACGTGGAAGTAGAAGCCGGGGGCGTGCACGTCCTTGCCGTTGCGGTGCTTGAAGTGCAGGCCGATGTTCGTCTTGTACGGCGTCTTGTCCTTGCTGAACCGGATGTCCCGGAAGGGCCGCATCATCGAGCCGCCCGACTTCTTCGCGATCGCCAGGTAGTGCGGCGAGATGTCGGCGATCCGAGGGGCCATCTCCTCGATGAGGTTCAGGCTCGGCGTGCGCACGATGTCCTCGTAGCGCTGCTTGTTCTGCTCCCACCACGGCTTGTTGTTGTTGAGCTCGAGCTCGCGGAGGAACTGAAGGGCTTCTTCGGTGTACATGGCCTGGGAGCCCAGCGGAGCCTGCTGCCAGCCCGTGTCAGGAGAGGTCCGTGAGGTCGAAGTCGCCGCCCATTTCGGCCATCAGCTCGTCCAGGTAGTTGGACGCCAGGGTGCTCTCCTCGTCGCGGCGGTCGTCGCCCGCCTTGAGCTCCTGAGCGATGGCGCAGGCCTGCTCGTAGGCTTCGGGGTCGCGCACGACGAAGCGGAGCTCGATGCCCTCGTCGTCGCCTTCGCGGCCGGCCGCTTCCAGCCCCTCGATGATCGCCTCCAGCGCCACTTTGAGGCCAAGGCCGCCGTCGCTGCCGAACAGGGGCAGGGCGATGGAGCGGACCACGTCCTCGACAGCGAAGGTGAGGATGTCCCCCATCAGCGTGACGATGACCTTCGAGGACATGCCCTTGCCGACGAAGTAGTCGATCAAGATCGCGTGGTAGACGCGCTCAGCCTCCAGCTCCCCGGCGCCCGTTCGCACCAGCCGGCCGACGGGCAGCGGCCCCTGCGCGATCGCCTCCTGGTGGATGACCATGCCGCCCTTCTTGCGGATGAAGCCGGCGATGCCGCCGGTCATCTGCAGGTGGCTGTTGGCCTCCGTGACGATGGCGTCGGCGGACTGATCCTCGAGGGCGCCGTGCACCAGGAACAGCGGCCCCAGGCCGAGGTGGGCGAGGTCGATCACGGGCGGAGCCGGAGGTGCTTGCCCAGCGGCACGAGGATGTCGACGTAGTCGCCGAACTCCGGGTCGTGGCCGGTGCGCGCACCGCCGTACTTCTCCGGATCGCCGCAGCGCATCGCCACCTCGTAGTAGAGCTTGCCGTCCAGGTCGGGGCGCATGGCGCGGAGCCACTTCTCGCCGTCGGCGACGCTGCCGGTACGCACCAGCCCCATGAGCATGAGGGCATCTTCCTTGGACAGCCGCACCGCCTGGGTGCGCATGCCGGCGGTGCCCTTCTTCTTCTTCTTTTTGATGCGGGGTCGACCCATGCGGCAAGCGTACACTCCGGCGATGAGCCGCATCCGCCGCATCCGCCGCATCCTGGAGACGAGCCCCACGGTCGCTGTCCTGGGCGCCCACCACGAGCAGCGCCGGGCGGCCTTCTACGTGCCCGACTACCTGCATCGACGCGGCTACCGAATCCTCCCCGTGAACCCCGGCCTCGTCGGCCAGGAGCTGTGGGGCGAGCCGGTGCGGGCGTCGCTGACGGACATCGACGAGCCGGTGGACCTGGTGGATGTGTTCCGCGCGTCCTGGAACCTCGCGCCGCACATCCCGGAGGTGCTGGGCATGAGCCCGCTGCCCACGGTGGTGTGGCTGCAGTTGGGGATCCGGAGCGACGCCTTCGGCGAGGCGATGACGGAGGCGGGGATCGAGTTCGTGCAGAACCGCTGCACGTTGGCCGATCACCGATCGCAGGGGATCAGCGAGCCCCCCGCTCGTACAGGCTGAGGGCCAGCTCTTCTTCGCCGAGGATCTCGACCGCGTAGGCGGTGTGGCGCCAGTAGTCGAATCGGATCTCGTCGGTCCAGGACGCCTCGTTGGCCTCGATGCCATCCAGCCGACGCATCGCGGCCAGGATCCAGGGGATCGCCGCGTCCGGGCCTCGAACCTCCATCTCGTAGGCCGCCTGGTCGAGGCGAAGCTGCGCCCGGTACCCGTGGATCGTCAGGCGGGTCTCGATCGGGCCGCAGACGATCATGGCATCGAGATGCTCGATCGCTTCGAGGCGCTTCTGTTCGGTGATGTCCGCAGGAGGGGCGTTGAGGCAGAACAGGAGCGCGAGGGTGGCATGCATGCCGTAGGTACGGCTCAGCTGCGGCTCATTCCCACTCGATGGTGCCCGGGGGCTTGCTCGTGAGGTCGATGGCCACGCAGCCGACGCCGTCCAGCGCGCCGATCTGCACCGCCAGCTCGTCCAGCAGCGCCTTGGGCAGCTCCGCCGGGAACGCGATCATCGCCCGGGCCGAGTGCACCGGACGTAGCACGACGAACTCGTCGCCGCCCTCCATCGCCAGCGGAATCATCGCCGTGGGGCACTGCCAGATGTCGCCGTAGATGCCGTGCCGAACGAGCCCCTCCATGACGAGGTGGTCGGCCTCGCGGAGCAGGTCGAGGCGGTCGCGGGTCATCGTCGCGGCGCGTGAGCCCAGCGCCGTGGGGGCGGTGGTGCTCAGGTTCCAGATGCAGCGGTTCACCTGGGGCACGTGCTGGAGCAGCCGGCGGGTGACGTCGATGGCATCGTCCCAGGGAGCGTCGCCGGTCAGCAGCACGGGGTGCTCGTAGCAGCGAAGGTCGGCCTTCACGCCGACGGACTTCACCGGCAGCGCCTGCGCCGTCAGCGCGGTTCCGTCGGTGATCGCGTCCATTTCGGCCTGCACCGCGGGGGCCTCGTCGGTGCCGCCGGAGCAGAGCAGCCGCACGCCCAGGCCGGGGCCCGGGAAGGGGTGCCGCCAGAGGGCGTCGTGGGGGATGCCGAGGCGCTTGCCGAGCTCCCGGACCTCGACCTTGTACAGCTCCGCGAGGGGCTCGACGACGCGGCCTTCGCTGATCATCTGCTCGATGATCGGCACCCGGTTGTGGTGCGTCTTGATGGTGTGGGCGCGCTTCGTTCCGCCGGTCTCGATGGTGTCGGGGTAGATGGTGCCCTGGCCCAGGAGGTGGCCCTCGATGCCGAGGCGGCGGGCCTCGCGCTCGAACACGGCGATGAAGGTGTCGCCGATGGCGCGGCGCTTGGCCTCGGGCTCGGTCAGGCCGTCCAGCGCGCCGATGAAGTCGTCGCTGGCATCGACGAACTCGAGCACGTCGCCGAGGCCGAGGTCGTTGAACATCTCGAGCACGCCGGCGGACTCGTCCTTGCGCATGAGGCCGTTGTCGACGTGCAGCAGGCGGAGCCGCTCGGGGGGGAGCGCCATGCGGAGGAGCTTGGCCGCGACGGTGCTGTCGACGCCGCCGGAGGCGAGCAGGAAGACGCTGCGCTCGCCCACGTGGGCGCGGATCCGCTCCACCTCGCGGTCGATGTAGGCGTCCATGTCCCAGGTCGGCTCGCAGCCGCAGATGCCGACCACGAAGTTGCGGATCATGGTCTCGCCGTTGGTCGTTCCGTCGACCTCGGCGTGGTACTGGAAGCCGTAGCGGCGGAGCTTGTCGCTGCCGATGGCGGCGAAGCGGTGGGCGGTGCCGCCCTCGCCCGAGGCGGTGTGGCCGAGTTCCTCGAAGTCGGGGCCAACGGCGGTGACCGAGTCGAAGTGGCTCATCCACACCTGCTCAGTGGGGCCGAGGCCCGCGAACAGGGGGTGGTCGCCCCGGGTCAGCTCCATCTGCGCAGCGCCCCACTCGCGGCCGCCGTGCACCACTTCGCCGCCGTAGTGCTTGGCGATCTCCTGGTGGCCGAAGCAGAAGCCGAGCACCGGCACGGGCAGGTCGAGGATGCCCTTGTTCCAGTCGCCGTCCTCACCGTGCGACGCCAGGGCTGGCGACCCGGACAGGATCACGCCGTCGAAGCCCTCGAACGCCTCGATGGGATCTTCGGGCTGCCGGATCTCCGCGAGCACGCGCTGGCGGCGGACCTTGGTGGCGATGAGGTGGGCGTACTGGCCGCCGAAGTCGACGACCGCGATCCGTTGGTGCTGCTTCATGGCGGCGGACTGTAGCGGGTCCGCCCCCGGTTCGGCAGAGGATCAGCGCACGTAGATCTGGCCGTACGTGGTCTTGCAGCTGGTGTCGTAGCAGTTGTTCCCGGTGGCGACCCAGAGCCCGTTGTCGTTGCAGGGGTAGGCGCCGGCGCTGCAGGACTCGGGGACCATCGCGCTGACCTGCATCAACGAGTTGTCGTGGGCGCTCCACGTGGGCTGGCCGGCGGAGGCGTTGCCGAGGCCGTTGACCCAGCAGCAGTAGGAGAGCTGCATCGACAGGATCGAGTTCTCGTTGCAGCCGGGGAAGCAGTTGCAGTTGTTGTCCCAGCCGCGAACGACCAGCGACTGCAGCGCCTCCTGGTCGGCGCTGAGCCCCTCGGACCAGTCGGCGCCCGAGGCGAGGAAGGTCGAGGAGCACTGGGTGTCGTCGTACTCGGACGCCATGAACGAGGCGAAGTCCTGGTCCCCGAGCACCACGTCGAAGGAGTAGGCGTACTCGTCGGTGACGATGAGGAGGTCGGCGCCGTCCACGTCGCTGAAGCCGATGTTCTTGTAGTCCGCGACATCGCGGTTGGCGACGTCGCCGAAGGTGGTGACGTCGGTCCAGACGTCGAAGGTGGCCCACGCGCGGCTGCCGTCGTTGACGACGCTGGCGACGAGCGTCCACCCGCCGAGGTTGCGGGTCATGTCGCACCAGGCGTCGTAGGGGGCGCCGGTGATGTCGGCGAGCGTGTAGACGTCGTCGCCGTTGCTGGAGCTCGAGTTCAGGATGTCGAGGCAGGAGTCGGCGGCGCAGGCGGAGCCGGAGCCGAGCACGCCGTTGTCGGCGGCGAGGTCGCAGTCGTTGTCGGCGCCGTCGCAGACTTCGGGGTTGCCGTCGAAGTTGTCGATGTCGGTGTCGTCGCAGTCGCCTTCGCACTCGGACTGACCGTCGGTATCGTCGTCGATCTCCGTCGCGGGGATCACCGTGTCGCAGTCGTTGTCCGCCCCGTCGCAGACCTCGACGTTGCCGTCGAAGTTGTTGATGTCGGTGTCGTCGCAGTCGCCCTCGCACTCGGACTGGCCGTCGGTGTCGTCGTCGATCTCCGTCGCGGGGATCACCGTGTCGCAGTCGTTGTCCGCCCCGTCGCAGACCTCGACGTTGCCGTCGAAGTTGTTGATGTCGGTGTCGTCGCAGTCGCCTTCGCACTCGCTCTGGCCGTCGCCGTCGTCGTCGGTCTCGCCGGCGGGGACGATGGTGTCGCAGTCGTTGTCGAGGCCGTCGCAGATCTCGGGGGCGTTGCCGTAGATGGTGTCGTCGGTGTCGTCGCAGTCGCCGTCGCACTCGTTCTGGAAGTCGAGGTCGTCGTCGCTCTCGTCGGGCTCCACGACGCCGTCGCAGTCGCTGTCGGGGATGCTGTCGCAGATCGCGGTGTTGCCCGGGAAGATGCCGGCGTGGCTGTCGTCGCAGTCGCCGTCGCAGCTGGTCTCGCCGTCGCCGTCCTCGTCCAGGGAGTTCAGGGCCGGATCGGTGTCGTCGCAGTCGGTGTCGGCGGGGTCGCCGTCGCCGTCGCCGTCAGCGGGGCCGGAGTCGTCGTCGTCGCCGGAGTCGTCGTCGTCGCCGCTGTCGTCGTCGTCGGAGCCGCTGTCGTCGTCGTCGGAGCCGCTGTCGTCGTCGTCGGAGCCGCTGTCGTCGTCGTCGGAGCCGCTGTCGTCGTCGTCGGTGGTGTCGTCGTCGTCGGCGGTGTCGTCGTCGTCACCGACGGAGGTGTCGTCGTCGTCGGTGACGGTGGAGTCGTCGTCATCGTCCGGACACGCCGGCAGGACGAGGAGGAAGCAGAGGGCGAGCAGCAACCGAAGCGTATGAGTCATGTGGCCTCCCAGGCGGCCCCATCCTACTCGGGTAGGCCCGCCAGTCTCCGGGCGTGCGCCATGCGCTCGGCCCAATCGGTGTGACGCTCGAGCACGATGCGCTGCGCGGCCGGCGATCCGGCCCCGTGCATGCACTCCAGCCGGAGGGCGACCGCGCCCGCGCCGTAGGTCATGTTCTCGACGAGCCGGAGCAGATGGGCTCGATCACGCCCCCCGACCGCCGTGGTGAGGGCTTCCCCGAACTCGGGGTGATCGAGGTCGGCGATCGAAGGCATGGTCCCCAGCAGTCCACCCGACAGGTCCTCGGCGATGCGTCCGATCTCGTAGGGCAGGCGGGTGACGTTGTGCTTGCAGCAGTTGGCGAGCACGGGGTCGACCTGCCAGGTGCCGCAGCCGTGTTGGGTCGACTTGCTGGAGGCGGCGAGGCCTACGCCGTGGATGGTCTCGGCGAGGTGGATCATCTCCACCAGTTTGTCGCGCACGTGCGAGGCGCGGCGGGTGCCGGCGTCGTCGGTGACGGCCGCGACGGCGCCCACCATGGCGTCGAAGTTGCCCGGCTTGCAGCCGCCGTAGGAGGCGCGGTGGTAGCCCGCGAAGGCCTCCAGGAGGGTGGCGCAGGCGGCGACATCGCCGTCGAGGAAGACGCGTTCGGCGGGCACGAAGACGTCGTCGAAGAGCACGACGACCTCCTGGCCTCCGAAGCGATTGCCGGCGTCGGGGCCGCCCTTGCGGTCATCGCTGGGCTGACGCCCCAGGACCATCGTGATGCCGGGAGCGTCCACCGGCATGGCCGCGGCGATGGCGAAGTCCTCCTCGCCCTCGCGGAGCATGCCGCCCGGCATGACCACGATCTGGTGGCTGTTGGCGGCCCCGGTCTGGTGCATCTTCGCGCCCCGGAGCACGACCCCGCCGTCGCGGCGATCGACCACGCGCAGGAACTGCTCGGGCTGCTCGGGGGGACGCTTGCGGCGGTCGCCCTTGGGGTCGGTCATGGCCCCGCAGAGCATGTCGTCCCGCTCCTGCACGCCCGTCATCCAGCGCACGAAGCGGCCGTGGGCGTCGGGGCCAGCCTCCCAGGTGGCGATGAAGAGGGCGTTGAGGGCGTCCATGCCGACGCAGCGCTGGAAGCAGGTGCCGGAGGCGCGGCCGAGGATGCGCTGCAGTTCGATCTTGCGGACGAGGTCCTCGGGGGCCGCGAACAGGTGGGTGAAGCGGTTGACGGGGCCCCCGACCAGCTCGCTGGGGGCGGTGGCGAGGGCCGCGTGCTCGGGGTCGTGGGCGAGGGCGTAGGTGAGGGCCACGGACCGGATCGACGGCAGGACCTTGGGGTGCACGGTCGCGTCGGGGACCCGCTCGCCGTCGACGAAGAGGCGGAGGTCACGGGTTCGCAGGCTGTCGAGGTACTGGGCGGCGGTGCGCATCAGCGGATGATACGGCGGCGACGTCCGAGGCCGAGGCCCCCGAGGAACAGAAGCGGCACGAGGGCGGCGTCGGAGCCCTCGCCCGCACACGCGCAGCCGGCGTCGTCCACGCCCCAGCCGTCGGGATCGGGCGGGCTGAGGGTGGTGTCGTCGTCGTCACCGGCCGAGTCGTCGTCATCGTCGGTCGCGTCGTCGTCGTCAGCCGCGGAGGAGTCGTCGTCGTCGCCGGAGGTCGCGTCGTCGTCGTCGTCACCCTTGGGGAGGTCGAGGCGGGTGAGGCGGATCGCGTCCGCCACGATGTGCTGATCGGATGCGACGGTCACGCCATCGGCGTCGTACAGCGCGACCCACTGATCCCCGCCCGCGGCGAAGGTCCAGGTGCCGAGCTCGGTCCAGCCGTCGGCGCCGGTCTGATCCACGGTCACGTCCTCGCTCACACCGTCGGCTCGAACGACGTAGGGCACGCGATCCCAGACCGCGAACTCGGGGTCGGCGAAGTACTCGACGAGGTACTCCCCGGCGTGGGCGAGGTCGAGCTGCCACCACGCCCAGTTGCTGGGCTGCTCGCTGGTGAAGCCGTTGGTCCAGAGCAGGTGACCGTCGTTTCCGACGTCCTCGGAGCGCCACCACTGGGTTGGGCCGAAGGCCTGGAAGCAGGCGCCCTCGTCGTCGACGATGCCGCCCTCGGGGGGGAGCGTGGCGCAGGCGGGGGCGGAGACGCAGTGGCCCGCGCGGAGGGGATGCCGCGTCCGACCGCGTTGCCGTACACGCGGAGGGGATCGGTTCGATAGAAGTCGCCGTTGGCGGCGACCTGGAGGCCCTGCTCCTCGGCCCAGGCGCCGGTGGACTGCCGTCCCGAGGGGGCGCGGGTGGCGTCGACGTGGATGGAGTCGGTGCACAGGTCGACCAGCGCGACCCAGGTGTTGGTCGTCGGGGAGGTGGTTCCGTAGTGCTGGATGGTAACGCCGGGGTGGGGCGTCGACTCGGACTCGAGCGTCAGGGTGACGGCACCGGCGGAGGCGGGGAGGAGCAGCAGGACGGTGACGAGGGCGCGGAGCACGTGACGACGATACCGCCGTCCTCCATCATGGGCCGATGCACTACCGCCTGGTCGCGGACCGACTGAGCCGCCAGAGCACCGACGCTACGGTCGTCTATCACGCCGGGTGGAGGGACTTGAAGACCACGCTTCCCACCCCGCTGGCGGGGCGGTTCCCCGCGTCGGCCCAATTCCGCATCAACTCCCCGTGGATGCCCCAGGACTACTTCTGGTCAGGCGTCTACGTGTTGGTCTCACCTCGGCTCGCGGAGGCGCTCTCCGATCGGGTCGACGCGGGAGAGTTGGAGTTCTTCCCCGTGCGGCTGTTGCGGCAGGGAGCCGTGCTGAAAGGAGCCGAGCGCTACTACTTCCTGCATCACCTGCACGCGGTGGACGCGACGGATCGAGAGCGTTCGAAGCTGGAGCTGATCCGGGATGATTGGATCGACGAGGTTGACCGCCTGGTCCTCAAGGACGAGGTGCTGGCGCCGCTGGGCTGGTGCGAACTGGCCCGCACATCGTTGGGCCTCACGCTCGTTCGCGACGACATCGTCGAACGGCTTCGCAGTGGGGGATTCACGGGGATGATCTTCGAGGATCCGGCCGACTACCGGTCGCGTTGAGCCGCCTCCCGCCCACGATTCTGAGCCTCGTCCTCATCGGCGCCGTGCTGTGGCCGCTGACTGCGGGCGATCTGCGCAAGGACGACAGCTATCCGTTGTCGACATACCCAATGTTCTCGCAGGCGCGCGCGGGAGATCACGCTGCTGCACCTGGTGTCGATCACGCCGGAGGGGGTGGAGGCGCCGGTGGCCCCCAAGTGGATCGGGGAGGCCCACGTCACTGCGGCGGCGCGGAAGCTGCGGCGGGCGGAGCGGGGGAAGCGGCTGTGCCGGCGGGCGGCCAGGCGGTTGGACGAGGCGGGCGCCCTGGCCCACGCGACGGAACTCCAGCTTCGATCGGACCGGTACGACACGGTCGCCTACTTCGGCGGTGAGACGGCGCCGCTGTCGTCGCGGGTGCATGCCCGCTGCTGGGTGGGGAAGAAGCCGTGAAGCGGCTCGCCGATTGGTGGTTCGAGCCCGCGCCGGCGCGGCGGCTGGGGATGATCCGGCTGCTGACGGTGCTGTTCGTCGGCGTCTACCTGGCGGTGCAGGGTCCGGAGTTCGTGGGGCTGGGGACGAAGGAGTCGACGTTCCGGCCGGTGGGGCCCGGGCACCTGCTCCCGGGGAAGATCCCGGCGGCTCTCTGGTACGCGGTGTTGGCTTCGCTGGCGGCCTCGGGCACGGCGTTCGCGGTGGGCTGGCGGGGGCGGGTGACGGGGCCGATCTTCGCCGCCCTGCTGCTGCTGGTGACGACGTACCGCAGCTGCTTCGGGATGATCTTCCACGCCGACAACCTGCTGATGTTCCACGTGATCGTGCTGGCCTGCTGCCGGTCGTCGGAGGCGTACGCGGTGGGGGTCGGGCGGGGGCCGGAACGGAGCGACGAGGCGTACGGGTGGCCGATCAAGCTGCTCTCGGCGGTGACGCTGGCGGCGTACTTCGTGGCCGGGGTGGCGAAGCTGAAGGTGTCGGGGCTGGGCTGGATCGGCAACGACACGCTGATGCACCACATCGCCTTCGACAACCTGCGCAAGGCGGAGTTGGGGGTGACGTGGTCGCCGTTCACGGGGATCGCGTTCGCAGCCCCGGCGCTGTTCGTGCCGCTGGCGGTGCTGACGCTCGTGCTGGAGGTGGGCGCGCCGCTGGTGCTGCTGAACCGGAAGCTGGGTCAGGTCTGGGCGGTGGCGGCGTGGGCGTTCCACCTGGGGATCGCGCTCGTGATGTGGATCACGTTCATGTACCCGCTGCTGGGGTTCGCGTACCTGAGCTTCTTCGACGTGGAGAAGCTGGACCGGCGGTCAGGCTGAGAGGGTGCGCTCTTCGATGACGGCGCCGTCGTTGCCGATGAACTGCAGGTGCAGGGTGCCTGCGTTGGGGTCGGCTACGACGCGCAGGTAGCTGTAGTCGGAGATGAAGAAGTCGACCTGGTCGTTGGGGACGAAGACCTGGGACAGGGCGAGCGGGTTGGAGCCGCCGGGGCCGGCGAGGGCCTCGTACATGTGGTCGCCGCGGAAGCCGGGCGGGTCGACGGTGCCGAGCGAGCCGAAGTGGAAGTCGCCGGCGATCCAGAAGAGGCCTTCGATCTGCTCCTCGAAGATGAAGTTGATGACCTCGTCGCGGTCCTCGTACCCCTCCCAGCGGTCCTCGATGAAGATGTCGCCGAACCAGGACTGGTAGTCCTGGATGGCGACGCTGTTGAGCACGACCTTGAAGCGCGCGGTGGAGGCCTTGAGGCCGTCCTTGAACCAGGCCATCTGCTCGGGGCTCACGTAGTTGCCGTCGCGCCGTTCGCCGCGGCAGTCCAGGACGAACAGCTCCAGCACGTCGCCCCAGCGGAGGCTGCGCCAGACGCCGGTTCCATCGGGGCCGGGGCGGTGGGGCATGGCCTCGCTGTAGACTTGGAGGGCGTGGCCGAAGCGCTCTTCCATGCCGGGGGAGGTGAGGTCGTAGTTGTTGTCGACCTCGTGGTCGTCCCAGGTGGCGACGATGGACGTGGAGGCGGCGATGTCCTTGTAGCCCTGCTGCTCGAACGTGACGCGGTAGTGGGCGCGGTACTCCGAGGGGACGTCGGCGTTGTCGGCGTACACGGTGTCGCCGAGCAGGCAGAAGAAGTCGAGGGACTCTTCGGCGGCGCGGGACAGCGAGGGGAACGGGCGGCCGGTGTGGCCGAGGCAGGAGGAGGCGCCGAAGGTGATGGGGCGGAAGTCGGCGTCGCCGAGGGCGGTGCGGAAGCGGCCGATGAGGCTGCGGCGACCGTCGTCGGTGACGAAGGTGAAGGCGTAGGTGGTATCCGAGCGGAGGTCGGTGACCTCGACGTGGAGGAAGCCGTCGACCACGTCGAGGCCGTCGGTGGCGAGGACCTCGGTCCAGCCGTCGTCGGTGCCCTCGAGCACGCGCACGCCGAGGGTGGGCTCGTCGGTCTGGAGCGCCAGGAGGATGGAGTCGGGGGTGGCGTCGTGGGACTGGACGGCCCAGGGGAAGGCGGCGGCGTCGAGGGTGAAGCCGGGGGCGTCCCACGCGGCCGGCTCGGGGCCCCCAGTGGTGTAGTCGCGGGGGCCTTCGGTGGGGGG
This sequence comes from Pseudomonadota bacterium, assembly GCA_024229515.1. Taxonomy (GTDB): domain Bacteria; phylum Myxococcota_A; class UBA796; order UBA9615; family UBA9615; genus JAAESI01. The sequence continues at coordinate 138,807 of JAAESI010000047.1, forward strand.
CGGCTCTTCCGCGGGCACGCACGCGGGGGCGAGGGGGAGCGCGGAGAGGGACAGGAGGATGGAGCGGCGGGTGGGTTTCATCGCGGGGGAGGGTGTAGCACTGGAGGGCGGTGGGGGGCGGACGGATGTCGCCGCCGCCCGCTACCATCGCCGCCATGGCCTACGACGAAGCCCTCGCTGACCGCCTCCGCGACCACCTCGACGACCACCCGCTCTTCACCGAGAAGAAGATGTTCGGCGGCATCGGCTTCATGATCGGGGGTCACATGGCGGCCGGCGTGCACAACGACGGCCGGCTCATGGTCCGCTGCAGCAAGGCGGACTTTGACGGCCTCCGCGCCGAGCCTCACGGCGGCTGCATGGAACGGGGCGGCAAGCCGATGTCGGGCTGGCTGCTCATCGACCCCGGCGGGTTCGCCGACGACGAGGGGCTCGCCAAGTGGGCCAACGTCGGACGCGACTACGCCGGCGGCCTTCCCCCGAAGAAGAAGTAGGACCCATGAAGCTCGGCTACACCATCCTCTACGTCGACGATGTCCCCGCTTCGGTCGAAGCCTGGGAGGCCGCCTTCGGCCTCGAACGCAGCTTCGTGCACGAGTCCGGCGTGTACGCCGAACTCTCCACCGGCGACACCACCCTGTCCTTCGCGGGCCGGGAGTTCGGCAAGACCCACTTCACCGACGAACGCACCATCGGGATGTTCGACCAGGCCCCCGCCCGGTTCGAGATCGGCCTCGTCACCGAGGACGTCGATGCAGCGTGGACGAAGGCGACCGGCGCCGGCATGGAGGCGGTCGTGCCGCCTCAGGTGAAGCCGTGGGGTCAGACCGTCGCCTGGGTGCGCGACGCCGACGGCATCCTCATCGAACTCGCGACCCCGATGTAGCCAGTTCAGATCTCAAAACTCGATATTTTCCAGACACTTGGCCGACATATCGCTGCGATTCGGTGAGAGTTGACGCCGAGGTCGGGTCCTATTCCTCACGCGTAGGCGCAAAGGCGCAAAGAGGGCACAGGTCTCCCTTGCGC
>JAAESI010000048.1 GCA_024229515.1 Pseudomonadota bacterium
CGTTTCCGCTGGCCCCGAACGCCGCTGCTGGCGTCCGCCCTCGTCGGCGTACACGAGGTACGCCTCGCTCGTCCGATCACCCGCAGCGACGCCCGGTCCTCACCGGAATTCGTATCGCGACCTCCGCCCAGGGATACTAGTGTGGGGTCGCCACGAACGGGAAGTTCGCGAGGAACGGCCGGTCGTTGGCCGGGGGGTTCAGCGGCAGGTCCGCCAGGAACGTCACAGGGTGGGTGTTCAGGTCCAGCAGCACCACCGCGAGGGTGATGTCGATGGCCTGGTCCGCGAGCATGCGTCCGTTGGGGAAGCCCGCGTCACCCGAGACGTCGATGCTCAACACGTCCGGGACCACCAGGGGAGCGGCGGCGGCCACGCAGGCGGCGGTGGCGCAGGGGCTCAGCCCCAGGCCCGTCAGGTCGTCGTCCAACGCCGCGTGGAAGAAGTCCACGTTGGCGATGATCTCGGAGACGAAGGTGCCGGCGTCGTCGTCGACCGGGTCGGCGACGTTGTAGGCGTCCTTGCTCGTGATGACCGCGGTGGCGATGGCGGGCATGCCCATCCGGTCGATCCGAGTGTACGCGGACGGGTCGTCGGTGCGGAAGTCGTAGTCGCCGGCGTTGGCGCCGTTCTCACCGTCCTGGCCGTCTTCGCCGTCGTTGCCGTCGTTGCCGTCTTCGCGGTCGAGGCCGCTGTTGCCGTCGTTTCCGGTCTGGCCGTCTGCGCCGTTGTTTCCGTCTTCGCCGTTCAGGCCGGCGTCACCGTCCTCGCCGTCCTGGCCGGCTGGACCCTCGGGGCCCGAGGCTCCGCGCTCGCCGGCGGGGCCTTCGATGCAGCCGGTCAGCGCGAACATCGCGGCAAAGAGAATCGAGGAGAGAGTTCGTGTCGTGGTGGTCATGGTCGTGGCTCCTTAAATGCGGCTCGTGGTGGACCAGATGCTCAGGGACTCGGCGCCATCGAGGGCCGAGCCGAGATCCATCTCGAGGACGATCGAGGTGACGTTCGTGCCCGCCAGCGAGTCCGCCGAGCTGTCGAAGGTCAGGTCGCCCGTGCTGACGGTCGTGTTGAAGCCGCCCAGGTCGAAGAAGAAGGGATCGTCGCGGAGGCCGGCAAAGATGCGCCCGCCGGGGGCCTCGATGACCTGTTCGACGGCGCCGGAGACGGGGGCGCCGGTGCCCGGAAGGCCCTGCACCTGCAGGCCCCAGTTTCCGAGGCTGTCGGGGGCGAACCGGGCCCAGATGTCCTGGTCCGCGATGGCGTCGCCGTCGTTGTCGATGTGGATGCCGTACGGGACGTCCTCGTCGTACATGGCGGGGTCGCCGGAGACGCCGAGGCCGGCGAAGGTCAGGACCGTCACCAGCGTGCTGTCGTCCGTGTGCCAGGCGTACAGGTCGGCAATGTCGGCGGCGGGATCAGCGCCGGCCGTGGGGGCTTCGGCGTGGTCGGCGGCTTGCAGTCCAACAAGACCGAGCCCGAGGACTCCGGCCGCGGCCGAAGCAAATGCGATGCGCTTCATGGGGGTGCTCTCCAATTCGGGATGTCCGAAGACAAAGGCTCTACGGCCGTCTCCAGTTCCCGGATCGGAAAAACCTCAGATCACGACCGCGGCTCCACTGCGGCGGGGATCGCCGAAGGCCTCGAAGTGGCCGTCCCCCCTACGCGCGGCGGTGTGCACGCCGCCGAAGTACAGGTGACGCTCGGGGAACGTGGACAGCTCCCGTTCTCCCCCGCCGGAGACCGCCTGCATCCAGGCCTCGCCCTGGCCGAGATCCTCGACCTGCACGGTGCCCCCTTCGACGTGAATGCGGGGCTCCATGATCGCGGCGCCGACCCCCTCGTGGCCCGAGACCACGTGGCGGACGACCTGCAGCATGGCGGTGCGGATGCGGTTGCTCCCGCCGGTGCCCATCGCGAGCACGCCGCCGTCTTCTTCGACGAGCAGGCTGGGCGTCATCATCGTGCGGAAGCGTGATCCCGCGGGGCCGAGGTGGAAGCCGAGGGGGTGGATGTCGTCCTCCCCCAGGAAGTTGTTCATCGGGATCTGGGTGCCCGGCCACAGCGAGCCGCAGGTCTCGCCGTTGCTCGAGGTCAGCGCGACCGCGTTGCCGGACCCGTCCACGATCGACTGGTGGGTCGTGTTTCCGGGGATCGACCCCACCGGCACGCCGTCACTGAGCAGCCCGCCCGCGCGGCTGCGCTCGATCGCCTCCCGGCAATGGACCACGTGCCTCTGGAGGTTGGCGTCCGACAGGAGGTGCTGCACGGCGCCGTCCTCGAACATGCGCTCATCGAACCCTTCGGCGCGCGCCCGCTCGGTCTCCGCCATCACCGCGGCGAGGCAGCGGGCGATCTCTGTGGGCGACGTGTCGGCGTCGGCCACCAGGTCCAGCAGCTCCAGCCCGAACGCCAGCAGCGCCCCGCCCATGCACGGGGGCGGCGGCACGTAGAGCGTCGCGCCGCGGTAGGGGACCGCCAACGCGCGGTCGATGATCGGCTTGAACGCGGTCAGGTCTGACGGTCCGAGGGAGCCGCGGGGAGGGCCGTACTCGGCCAGCAGCGCCTGCGCGTGCTTGCCCGTGGTGAACGGCGCCGAGCCTTCGCGCGCGAAGTCCTCCAGGGCATCGGCCATCATCGGCATGACGACCCGGTCGCCTTCGCGAAGGTGGATGCCGTCGGGGTTGAAGAGTGCGTCGCTCTCGAGCCCCACGCGGGTGATTGCCTGGAGCATCTTGGCGACCACCTCGGTGCCCGCGGTCGCCGTCCAGCCCTCCCGGGCGGTGCGAATCGCCGGCGCCGCCAACCGCTCCAGCGGCATCGTGCCCCAGCGGGCGTGGAGCGCCTCGAGGCCGCCGGCGACCGTGGGGACGGCCGCGGAACCCCGGCCCGCGTGGAAGATCTGGAAGGTGGGTCCGTACTCGACCCGGATCGCCTCGAACTCGCGCGCCGACAGCCCGTGGTCCAGGCCCGGGAACGGGGAGAAGGCGTCCAGCACGTAGACCTTGCCGGTGGCGCCCTCGCGGATGGTCGCGATCATGCCGCCGCCGAGGCCCATCAGGAGCGGCTCGCAGACCCCGGCGGTGAGCGCCGCAGCGACGGCGGCGTCCATGGCGGTGCCGCCCGCGGCGAGGATCTCGGCGGCCGCGGCGGCGGTCTCGGTGTGACCCGCAGCGGCGGCGCCATTTTGCCTGTCTGACATGAGCGGACGAAGGTACCACTTCAGGGATCAGGGTTCAGCGATCAGGGATCAGGGGATCAGGGAGCAGCAGCCCTGTGGCCTGACGCCTGATCCCTGTGTAGCCTCCAGCGCCATGCCTGCCCCCGGCTTCCCCACCTTGCGAATGCGCCGTCTGCGCCGAACCGCCGCCTTGCGGGAGATGGTTCGGGAGACGTGGCTGCGACCCTCCATGTTCGTGCTGCCGCTGTTCGTCGTCCCCGGCACCGGCGTCGCCGACGAGATTCCGTCGATGCCCGGCCAGTTCCGGTGGTCCGTCGACCGTGTCGCGGACGTCTGCGAGGAGGCGTGGGGCTTGGGGATCCGCTCGGTAATTCTCTTCGGGATCCCCGAGGCCAAGGACGCCCGCGGGAGCCACGCCGATCGCCCCGACGGGATCGTGCAGCAGGCCCTCGCCGTGATCCGGGCCCGGTGCCCCGATCTGCTCCTCATCACGGATGTCTGCCTCTGCGAGTACACCGACCACGGGCACTGCGGTCTGTTGGCGGGGGACCCCCTCGATGTGGACAACGATCCCAGCCTGGAGCGGCTCGCCGCCGAGGCGCTGTCCCACGCTCACGCCGGCGCCGACGTGATCGCCCCGTCGGACATGATGGACGGCCGGGTGGGTGCCATCCGGGCCGCGCTGGACGGGGGCGGCTTCGACCACTTCCCGATCCTCAGCTACGCGGCCAAGTACGCCAGCGGCTACTACGGCCCCTTCCGCGACGCCGCCGACAGCGCCCCCGCGTTCGGCGACCGGAACAGCTACCAGATGGACCCGGCGAACCGCCGCGAGGCGTTGCGGGAGGTCGACCTCGACATCTCCGAAGGCGCCGACATGATCATGGTGAAGCCCGCCCTCGCCTACATGGACATCATCCGTGACGTGCGTGAGCGCTGGACGGGTCCGCTGTTCGCCTACAACGTCAGCGGCGAGTACGCGATGGTGAAGGCAGCCGCGGCCAACGGCTGGATCGACGAGCGCCGGGTGACTCTGGAGACGCTCACGTCCATCGCCCGGGCGGGCGCCGACGGCATCCTGACCTACCACGCACTCGACGCCGCCCGGTGGCTGAAGGAAGGCTGATTCGGTGAGCAACGAACAACTGAACCTCCTGGGCATCCCCGCCAAGGAGGCGGCGCCCAAGAAGAAGGCCCGAAAGAAGCCCGCGAGCCGCCACAAGGCGGCCCCCAGCGCTCGGAACACCACCGCGCCGCGGCCCGACGGGGCCAAGCCGACGATGTACCTGGTGGACGGCCCCAACATCGCCTTCCGCGCGCACTACGCGCCGATGGCCGCGCTCAACACCGCCCGGGGCTTCCCCACCAAGGCGCTGTACGGCTACGTCTCGATGCTGCTGAAGCTGTTCCGGGAGAACAACCCGGACTACCTGTGCCTCTGCTGGGACCCGCGCGGGGGCACCTTCCGCAACCAGATCTACGATGAGTACAAGGGCACGCGGCCGGACATGCCGGACGAGCTGCGGGTGCAGTTGGACCGCTTCCCCGAGGCCGCCGACGCGCTGAACCTCGCCCACATCGTGGTCCCGGGCTACGAGGCCGACGACGTCATCGGCACCCTCGCGATGCGCCACAAGGAGACGCACGACATCGTCATCGTCAGCGGCGACAAGGACCTGATGTCCCTGGTCGATGGCACCTCGGTGACCATGTACGACACGATGAAGGAGCTGCGGATCGGCCCCGAGCAGGTCAAGCAGCGCTGGGGCGTTCCCCCCGAGCACATCGCCGACATGCTCGCCTTGATGGGCGACAGCTCCGACAACATCCCCGGCGTCGCCCGCATCGGCAAGAAGGGCGCGGCCGACCTCGTCGCCGAGTTTGGGACGATCGAGAACATCTTCGCCAACGCCGAGAACGTCAAAGGCCGCAACAAGAAGCCGCTGCTGGCCGAGGGCGCCTTCGAGTCCGCCCAGCTGAGCAAGGAGCTGGCGACCCTCGCGCTGAACGTGGAGGTCCCCGTCACGCTGGAGGACCTGAAGTTCGAGTTCCCGCCCAAGGACGTCAAGGCGGTCACCGCCATGTTCACGGAGCTGGAGTTCCACCGGTTCCTGGACGAGATCGGCGGGCAGATGAAGTCGCTCACGGCGGACCGGTACCGGATCGCCGCCGAGCCGCTGGAGATGCGCCTGCTCATCGACGACCTCCGCAAACAGGACGTCATCGCCCTGGAGCTGAAGACCGACACCCGCGACGGCAACAAGGCAGAGCTGCTGGGCATCGCCCTGTGCGCCCACGCCTCGGAGTCCTGGTACGTGCCGCTGGACGGCGAACTGGATGCCGACACGGCCCTGTTGTACCTCCGGGCGATCCTCGAGAGCCCGGCCAAGTCCTTCCTGTGCCCCGATGCCCAGTTCGTCACCAACGTGCTGGCCCGCCACGACGTGGTGCTGGGGCCGATCGCGGGGGACATGGCGGTCGCCAGCTTCCTGCTGAACTCTGAGCGCAAGACCCACGACCTGGTCGGTCTGGGCGTGACGTGGCTGCAGCACAAGTCGGCCGAACCGCTGGAGGTGGCGGCCTCCCCCAACCTCGCCGCCGAGCCCGCGCACATCACGTGGCTGCTGCAGGAGCCGCTGCACGAGCACCTCGCCAAGGCGGAGGTGATGGACGTCTACCGGAACATCGACCTGCCGGTGATCCCCGTGCTGTCACGCATGCAGCGCAACGGCATCCTCCTGGACCAGGACATGCTCTTTGCCTACGGCGAGGAGCTTCGCGGTCAGGCGCGCGCCGCCGAGGAGGCGACCTGGGAGCACGCCGGCCGCAAGTTCAACAGCGCCTCCCCCAAGCAGCTGGCCGAGATCCTGTTCGAGGAGCTCGAGCTCCCCGTCATCAAGCGAACCAGGTCGGGGCCGAGCACCGATGCCTCCGTGCTCGAGGAGCTGGCGTCCCAGCACCCGCTGCCCAGGGCGATCCTGACCTACCGCTCGCTGAGCAAGCTGCTGTCGACCTACATCGACGCGCTCCCGCCGCTGGTCAACCCCGAGACCGGGCGGATCCACACCCACTACAGCCAGACGGTGGCGGCCACGGGGCGGCTCAGCTCCAAGGAGCCGAACCTCCAGAACATCCCCATTCGCACCCCCGAGGGGCGCCGCATCCGGGAGGCGTTCGTCGCCGCGCCTGGGCACGTGCTGGTGTCCGCCGACTACTCCCAGGTGGAGCTCCGGGTGCTCGCGCACCTGTGCGGCGGCACCGGCGGGTTCGCCCGCGCCTTCGCCGAGGACGCCGACGTGCACCGCGTCACCGCCTCCGAGGTCTTCGACACCCCCCACGACGAGGTCACGTCCGCGCAGCGGAGCGCCGCCAAGGCGGTCAACTTCGGCCTCGTCTACGGGCAGACCGACTTCGGCCTCAGCCGGAGCCTGCACATCCCGCGGGCCGAAGCGCGCGAGTACATCGCTCGCTACAAGGAGAAGTTCCCCGAGATCGACCGCTACATGGCGGAGACCGTCGAGGGGGCCAAGCGGGACCGCTACGTGCGCACCGTCACCGGCCGCCGGCGCCCCGTCAGCGACCTCACCTCGAACAACTACAACCAGCGCGAGGCGGCCAAGCGCGTCGCCATCAACACGCCCGTGCAGGGGACCGCCGCAGACATCATCAAGCTGGCCATGCTCCGGGTCGATGAGCTGCTGCGCACGGACTTCCGGGATGTGCGATTGCTCCTTCAGGTGCACGATGAACTGCTGCTCGAGGTGCCGGAGGCTCAGGCCGAGGCTCTGACCGCCCGGGTGGTGGGCGCGATGGAGGCTGCGTATCCTCTGATCGTTCCCTTGAAGGTCGACACGGGCGTCGGCCGCAACTGGGAGGAAGCGCATTGAGCGAAGGCAACTCGAAGGGGGAGCTGGCGTACCTGCGGGAGACCGCGGCGCTGGGGTGCTTGCTGAACGCGGTCGCGCACGACCTGAACAACCAACTCACCAACTTGATGCTGAGGGCCGACCAGGCCCAGTACACCGGCAGCAAGGACGCCATCGACCTGATGGTGAAGCAGGCGCAGCGGATCACCGAGATCACGCGCGCGGTCCAGGCCCTGGGGCAGCGGAACATGGCGGAGGGCTCCGGTCGGGTGCCCCTCGCGGACGTCGTCGCCGGTCTCTCCTCGTGGGAGAAGGGTGTCACCGTGGGCGATCTCGCCGAGGGTGCGGCCGTGATGGGCAAGCTGGACAACCTCGTGTTGGCGCTCTCGCTGCTGGCCCAGGTCGGCCGCGAGCACGGCTCCATGGACGTGAGCATCGGCATCGACGAGGTGCCGCGGTCGTCGTGGTCGGGCAATAGCGAGACCGTGCCGATGGCGGTCGTGCGCATGGTGCGCGGTACCCCCCCGGACGAGCCCAACCCCAAGGTCGCCGCGATGATCGACGACTTCTTCGGGAGCGCGCGCGACGCGGACGAGGTCGGCGTGATGGCGGCCTGGGAGATCCTTCGGAAGCTGCGCGGCCGTCCCTCGGCCCGCCTCGTCATTCACGGTCCCTCCGGCGGCGGCTCAGCGGTGATCCTGACGCTCCCACTGGCGGACTAGAGCGCTGGACACGAGGGAATTTGAAGAAAGTTCGAATGGCCGCGATCAGGCATCCGTCCATCCCAGCGTGGGAGACGAAGCCATGGGCCATGCCGCCAGGAAGCTCGCTGTGACAGGACGAGAGGATTTGGACGACCAGACGATCGTCGAGCAGGTGCTCGCCGGAAATCAGGGCGCCTACCGACACCTCGTCGAGCGCTACCAGCGCCGGATCTTCGCGGTCGCCTACGGCGTGCTGCACAACGCCGAGGACGCCCGCGAGGTCGCCCAGGACGCGTTCATCAAGGCCTACAAGAGCCTCGCCGGGTTCCGCCTCGACTCGAGCTTCTACACCTGGATCTACCGCATCACCGTCAACCTCTCGATCGACCTCAAGCGGCGCGCCTACCGCAACCGCGAGATGGAGTTGGACGAGGCGCGCATCACCCCCGACGCGGCCCACCACACCGGCCCTCGCCCCCTCGCCACCCCCGGCCAGAGCCTCGAGCGGAAGCGCCTCGGGGGCCGCATTCAGGCCGCCATCGACCAGTTGCCGGACGAACAGAAGGAAGCGATCGTGCTGCGCGAGGTGCAGGGGCTGAGCTACAAAGAGATCGCGGAAGCGATGGACTGTGCGGAGGGCACTGTGATGAGTCGACTCTTCTACGCACGCAAGAAGCTCCAGGAGCTGTTGGGGGCCGAACGATGACCATCGACATCACCACCCAGGAGCGGGACGAGCTCATCCAGCGCTATTACGACGGCGAGACCATCGGCCGCGAGGTCGAGCTGGCCGAGAAGCTGCTGCAGACCGACCCCGAGGCCCAGGCGCTGCTCAAGTCCCTGCAGGACATCAGCAACTCGATCTCCGTCGACATCGCCCAGGCCCTCGCCGGCGAAGACTTCAGCTCCTATTGGAGCAACATCGAGGCCCGCCTTGACGACGCCCCTGCGACCGTGGAGCCCGACTCCGACGTGGTGGTCGCCCGGCAGGCCGCCCCCATCCCGTCGGTGCCCTGGTTCCGGCGGCTGTTCACCCCCGCGTTCGGGGCCGTGGCCCTGGCGGCGTTGGTCGCCGTGGCCGTGATTCCCAACCTCGGAACGTCCCCGTCCCCGACCGGCCCCGGTCCGCTGAGCTACTCGGTAGAGATCGAAGAGGTCGAGAGCGCCGGTCCGTTGGTCATCGTCCAGGAAGCGACCGATTCGGCGCCTTCCATCGTCTCCTTCACTGAGAGCTAAGCCGACCCATGCGCTCACTCGCCGTCCTGCTGCTGCTGCTGCTGACCCTCGCCCCCACCACCGTGCTCGCGGGCGGGGAGGCGTCCGTCGCGGTCGAAGTCATCCAAGGAACCAAGGGCGGTTCCGGCACCGACTCCAAGGTGAGCAAGCACAGCGGCACGCTGTCCAACTTCGGCGGCTTCGGCGGCTGGAAGGCGGCGGGCAGCTTCACGGTCAAGACGGCCCTGGGCAAGGCGGCGAGCAAGTCGGTCAGCGGTCGGACCTTCACCGCGACGCTGACCGAGCTGACCGCGAGCAAGGCCAAGGTCAAGCTCGTGATCACCGACCCCAAGGGCAAGGACCACGCGGTCACCTCCAGCTTCAGCAAGGGCGGACAGACGGTGCTGACGTCCAAGTCGTCCGACGGCTCGGAGATGCACGTCTTCGTCGTGAGGGTGAGCTTCTAGCTCCCTACAGGTCGACCACGAGGCGGAAGCCGACGTGGGAACCGACGTACTGCAGCTCGACCACCGAGCGGCTCGCACACCGACAGTAGATCTCGACCGTGCCGTAGCTGCCGCCGCGGATGGGGTAGCGCCCCGCCATCGGATCGGCGTCCGGGTCCCAGTTGCACCAGTCACGCACCCCGCCGGCGAGGTCGCGGATTCCGTACGGACTGACGTCCGTGGGGACCGCGCCGATGGCCGGTAGATCGGGCGTGTCGGGGCTGCTCTCGCTCATCACGCAGAAGCTCGCGTCGAAGCGGTCGCCCCACGGGAAGAGCCGCCGGTCCACGCCCCGCGCGGCCTTCTCCCACTCGCTTTCGGTGGGCAGGCGGAAGGTCAGGTCGGAGCGGGCGGTGAGCCAGACGGCGTACGCCTCGGCGTCGTCGTGGCTGATCGAGACGATCGGCTGCTCGGGGTGCCACGTGGTGCCGTCCCGGTCGATGAAGGGGAGGGCGTAGGAGCCGTCCGGGGGGAGCTGGAAGAGCGGCTCCTGCCGGACGCCCCGGCTGCCTCGGGCGCGCGGCGAGCGCAGGAGCGCCTCCGGCTCGATGCCCGATTTGCGCAGATCGGCGAGGTACTCCAGGTACTCCGCCGCCGTCACCGGGTAGCGGGCGATGGCGAAGTCGCTCACGTGCACGTCGATCTGGGGCAGGCCGCTGATCGCCGCCGGATCGCCGCCCAGGTAGGCGCGCCCCGCGGGCACCGCCACGAACCCGTCGGGGACCGCGTCCTGCGACGGCAGCGCCGCCTTCATCTCCAGGTTCTGGGTGCGGCGGAGGACCACCGGGAGCTGCAGCGGGGCGGTTCCGTCCGAGCGCAGCGTGAGTTCGTACCGCCCCATCGCGACGGGGATGCGCCTCAGCGGGGTCTCGCCCAGTTCGGTGGTCGACCCGGGCACCAGCCGCCCGTCCTCCTCGACGAGCCGACGCAGGGTCGCCGTCGCGCTCGGCTCGGTCGACAGCGTCAGCGTGCCGTCGCCCTGCAGCCGCTTGGCGTACTGCTCGGGGGCGTACCGCATGACCAGCCCAAGCCACCGACGCTGCCAGCGGGGGTCGCGTGACTCCTCGGACTGCAGGAAGCGGATCCAGTACAGATCGGCCAGTCCGAAGCAGGCGGGCCGGTACTCGCTCAGGTGCGACAGGGCGGACTCGAAGGCGGCTTCGCAGTCACCGAAGAGGGTGTCCGCGGCGGCGACCGCATCGGCCGCTTCCCGCTCGGCTTCCCACACGAGCCGCTTCATCGACAGCGGGTCCCACGTCTCCAGCCCCGCCTGCAGCGAGCGGGCCCGAAGGTCGGCCTCCTCGGCGTCGCTGGCGGCCTTGGCGAACAGGAGCAACATCTCCTTGCCCTCGGCGACGAGGCGGTCGGCCTCCTCCCGGGGGCGGATGCGCTCCAGCCAGAAGTCCAACGCCTCCGTCAGCTCGCCCGCGTCGGCGAACCGGTCCGCGGGATCGACCGACAGCGCGCGCATGCAGATCGCCTCCACGTCGGCGGGGAGGTCGCGTCCGCTGACCGCCTCCGACGGTGTGAGGAACTCCCCCTTGGCGACGAGGTACAGCAGCCGGCCCAGGTTGGGGGCTCGGAAGGGCCGCCGCAGCGTCAGGATCTCGTAGAGCATGACGCCGAGGGAGAAGACGTCCGAGGCGCAGCTGAGCTCGCCCGCGTCCGACTGCATCTGCTCCGGCGACATGTAGGCGGGGGAGCCGACCATGGCGCCGTCCTGCGTCTGCAACAGGCTGGCCCCCTCACGAACGATCTGCACCAGTTCCTCGGGCGCGTCGTCGAGCATGCGGGCGACGCCCCAGTCCATGACGAGGACCTCACCGAAGTCACCGACCATGATGTTGTCGGGCTTGAGATCGCGGTGGAGCACCCGGCGCGTGTGGGCGTAGGCGACCGCCTGGCAGGCGCCTCGGAACACGGTCAGCAGGCGGTTCAGGTTCCACTGGCGGGTGATCCCGGGGTCCTCCGCGAGGAGGTCGTCCAGCACGTCCCGCAGGGTCGTCCCCTGGACCCGCTTCATCGTGTAGAAGATGTCGCCCTCGCCCGACAGGAACAGGTCGTGGACGGGGACGATGCCGGGATGCTCCAGCTGCGCGGTGATGCGCGCCTCGGCGACGAAGCGGGCCAGCCGCTTACTGTCCATGCGCTGCGGCGGGATCGTCTTGACGGCGACCTCCCGCCCCAGGTTCCGGTCCCGGGCGAGGTGGACCTCTCCCATGCCGCCTTCGCCCAGCAACTCCAGCACCTCGTAGCGCTCGTCCAGCTCCCCCTTCTGTTCCAGGAGCAGCGGCTGAGTCTTGTCCACGTCGGTGGTGATGGCGCCGTCGGACTCGTCGGTGCGCAGCGTGCGGGTGTGGGCGGGACGCCGCGCGGGGGCCGAGGCACGCCGGGGGGTGGGCATCTGGGGGGCGGCGGGGAGCACCAGGTTCGACCGGATCCCGGATTTCGCAAGCACGTCCACGGCCAGCTCAACGCTGCCGGACGGTTCTGACTGCAGACGCGCGAGCGCCTTGCGGATGGCGGGCCCCTCCTCGGTCACCGACCCCAGGATATCAGCGAACGGGCATGCAACACTGTCCGGCATGCCGCTTACCTCGTTCAATCCCGCCACCGGCGAAGCCGTCGGCAGCGTGCCCGTCACCCCCGTCGAGGCGATCCCGGGGATCGTCGCTCGTGCGCGTGCCGCGCAACCCGGATGGGCCGCCCTGGGGGTGGAAGGCCGCGCCGCAGTGCTTCGGGGCGTCGCCGATGTGTTCGTCGACCGCAGCGACGAGCTGGGCGATCTTCTCACCGCGGAGATGGGCAAGCCGCTGCGCGAGGGGCGGGGCGAGGTCCGCTCCTGCGGAGGCCCGGGCCTGCTGGCCGAACTCGACGAGATGACCGCCGCGCTGCGGCCCGAGGTGTTGAAGGACGGTCGGACCTACACCGAGTTGATCCACCAGCCGTTCGGCGTGGCCTCCGCGATCACGCCGTGGAACTTTCCGATCTCGATGCCGCACTGGATGGTGCTGCCGAGCCTCATGGCGGGGAACACGGTGGTGCTCAAGCCGTCCGAGGAGACCCCGCTGATCGCCCAGGAGTACGCGGAGATCCTGCAGGGGGTGCTGCCTCCGGATGTGCTCCAGGTGGTGCACGGGGCCGACGACCAGGGCAAGGCGCTGGTCGCCGCCGACATCGACCTGATCGCCTTCACGGGCTCGCGGGAGGTCGGCAAGCGCATCCTCGAGGCGGCCGCGCCGGGGTTGAAGCGGGTCGTGCTCGAGCTGGGTGGCAAGGACCCGCTGGTGGTCCTGGACGACGCGGACGTGAACAAGGCCGCGGGCTTCGCGGCCCGCAACTCGTTCCGCAACGCCGGCCAGGTCTGCGTCAGCACCGAGCGCATCTACGTGCAGGACGGGGTCGCCGACGAGTTCGAGCGGTTGTTCGCCCACCGTGCTTCGCAGCTGACGGTGGGGGAGGGGACGGCCGAGGGCGTGGACGTGGGTCCCATGATCAGCGCCCGCCAGCGCGATCACGTGCTCGGCCAGATCGACGCCGCGGTCTCCGACGGCGCGCGGGTGATCGGAGGCGGCGACGGCCACCACGGCCTCTACGTGATGCCCACGATCCTCGGCGCCGACCACTCCATGGACGTGATGCAGCGGGAAACCTTCGGGCCGGTCGCGTGCGTCGTCCGGGTCGCTGACGACAACGAAGCGGTGCGCCTCGCCAACGACACCCCGTTCGGCCTCGGCGCCGTGGTGTTCGGCAGCGAAGACCGGGCCTGGAACGTCGCCCAGCGCATCGACGCGGGCATGGTCGGCGTCAACCGGGGGGTCGGCGGTGCCCACGGGAGCCCCTGGGTGGGGACCAAGGAGAGCGGCTACGGGTTCCACGGCGGACCCCACGGGCACCGTCAGTTCGCGCAGGCGCGCATCGTGAGCCGCCGCACCGAGACGTGAGCCAGGCGCCTCCCAGGGTCTACGTCGCCAGGGTCGACGGCTACGACCACGACGCGCTGGCGGCCGCGATCGGCCGCGGGCTCGATCACGTGGGCGCCCGCCTGAAGGGGAACGTCGTCGCCAAGGCGAACTGGGTGTTCGCCCACCGGGGCCTGTCGCCAGCGGCCTGCACCCGCCCCGAGGTCGCGCACGCGGCGTTCGAACAGCTGCTGCGCCGCGACCCCGATCTGTACGTCCTGATGTGCGGCAACTCCGGCCTCGGCGTCTCCACCCGGCGGATGTGCCATGCCGCCCGGGGCGAGCACCCGCGGTTCCGCTGCAAGGGCTTCGCCGCGCTCCCCGATCTGCACCGGGGGCGGGTCCAGATCCGGCCCACCGACGAGACGCGCTACTACCGCTACCAGCTGTCCGTCGGCCGACCGATGACCGACGAGGAGCGGGCGGACCCCAACGCCGAGGTGCCCCCCGAGGCCCGCTACTGGGAGCGCGTCGTCACCGGCTGGGAGTTGCAGCACGCCGACTCGGTGCTGTTCCTCCCCAAGCTCAAGACCAATGTGCTGTCGCACGGGATGTCGGCGGCCACGAAGCTCCAGGGGATCGGGTTCCTGCGGGACGCCGATCGCCCCACCGGCCACGACTGGAACAACGGCCGGCGGATCGCCGACATGCTCGAAGTGACGGACCCGGACCTGATCATCACGGACGCGGTCGACATCGGGCGGGGCAGCAACCAGATGACCCAGGTGGCCCACCGTCTGGGGGTGGTCATCGTCGCGGACAACGCGGTGGCCCACGACGCGGTCTGCGCGCGCATCCTCGGGCTCGACCCCGCGGACATTCCCCACCTCCGGCTCGCTTCGGAGCGGGGGTTTGGTCCGCTGTCGCTGACCGAGATCGCGCTGGAGACGGAGGAGCCGTTGGAGCGCTTCGCGACCCGCGTGCGTGGCTTCGGGGTCTCCGGCCTGATGCGGGTCGACGCCTTCGGCGAGCACTTCGAGCGGACCACCGGCGCCCCGTTCCCGCTGCAGATCGTCGCGGGCGAGCCCTACGACGTGCCCGGGAGCTGCGGAATCCTCCTGGATTGGCTCTACACCGCGTTCGACGATCCGGCGCGGCGGAACCCGATGAAGGCGTGGCCGTCGGCCTCGGTGTTCGTCGGGGACGTGGACGCCGAGCCCGAGCACGACGTGCTGTACCTCGTCGGGGACCGGGCGATCGCGTCTCACGGGGCGCGTTGTCAGCGCCTGCGCACCCTGTTCCGCATGCCCCCCTGGCTCCACCGGCGGATCCGCGGGGTCGGGGCGATCGCGCGGGATCTCACCCCCGAGGGGAACCAGCTGCTGGTGATCGAGCTGCCCGGCGATCCCCCGTCGCACCGGGATCTGATCCTGGGCTTCTTCTTCGGCAGTCGCGGGCGGCTGCGGGCGACCTTCCTGCGGCTCGATCTCATCATCGAGAGCTACCTGTTCGGCACGCTCACGACGCTGCGCCGGATGCTCCGCAACCGCGGCGGGATCTCCGTGGTCCACGCCCGCAAGATCGCGCGCCTTGCCGACCGTCCGTGGCGTGTCCGGTGGGGCCAGCCGGAGCGCCTCAAGCCGCGGGCTGTGCCGCCGCCGCTGCCTTCCCCCCCGACGACCGAGGGAGCCTGACATGGGCCTGTCCGAGTCTTTGCGCCGCCGCCTGAAGGCCGCCGCAGAAGCGTTCATCGATCCCGCCGCGCTCGAGCCGGACGATCTGTCCTGGGAGCCGCCGGACGATGTGGCCGAGGAGGCTCCCCGCGCGCCGGCCCCCCAAGAGGGGATGAATCACTTCGTGATCGTCGTGCTGGACAGCTGCCGGTACGACAGCTTCGCCGCCGCCAAGCCCAAGAACATGCTCCGCCTGGGCAAGCTCCAGAAGCGCTACTCGTACGCGTCCTGGACGGGGCCCAGCCACTACAACCTGCTGACCGGCCTGCTGCCGCACCCCAGCCCGAAGAAGATCTACGCCAGCGAGTACTACAAGGAGGACTTCGGCCGGTTCAGCGATCGGCTCGGGGCCGACGTGTCGTTCGCCCAGATGCTGCCGTCGCTGTGGCTCCCGACGTTCCTGAAGTGGAAGCTTGGGTACCGCACCGGCGCGAAGGTGAGCCTGCCGGTGCTGAACGAGGCGACGGGCGCCAACCGTGACTTCGACGACTACCGCCTGATGCCGTCGCACAACGACTTCAAGGCGATGGTCCGCGACCTCCGCTTCTACGCCGACCGCCCCTGCTTCTGGATGCTGAACGTGGGCGAGACGCACTACCCGTACACCACCCCGGGGCAGGACAGCTCGGACCTGCCGCACCTCTCCGGCGTGCACGGCGTGGTCAAGCGGCTCGACGGCGGCGGCCTGGTTAAGGACAAGGACGCGCCCGCGTGGTTCGACGACGCCCTCCTGAAGCGGCTCAAGGGCATGCAGGTCGACACCGTTCGCTACATCGACGCGGCGATGGAAGAGCTGTACGACACGGTCCCGGACAACACCTGGATCGTGGTGACCTCCGATCACGGCGAACTGTTCGGGGAGAGCGGCTACTTCGGCCACGGTCCGATTCAGCACAACAAGGTCTACGAGGTGCCTTTCGTCGAGGGGCGAATCCGGTAGCATCCGGCGCTCTTGGAGGCTGACTGACGTGACCCGAGCGACCTGGACCCCCGACGCTGAGACCCCCAAGGTCTACGCCCGCCTCTCCGGCGACTACAACCCCGTGCACCTGGACGACGAATACGCCCGCGGGGCCGGCTTTGACGGCGTGATCGTGCACGGCATGAACGTGGTCGGAGCGTCCGCCCGCGCCGCCCACCTGTTCGCCCCCGCCGGCTCGATGCTGCGGATCCTGGATGTTCGCTTCGCTCAGCCGGTGCTCCCGACCCAGACCGTGGCGTTCGAGGGTCAGACCAAGGAGAAGGACGGTCAGCTGAAGGTGACGCTGGCCGCGACCCTGGAGGACGAGACCAAGATCATGAGCCCGGCAGCGTTCACGTTCGGCCCGGCCGACGGCACCCAGGAGGTGCCCCGGCGGACCGTGCTCGAGCCGTCGGACGAGGACAAGATCGGCGACGTCTACTCCTTCACCGCGGAGCAGTTGGCCGACTACGGCGGCATCACCGCCCCCACCGACGTCCCGTCAGATGAGGGGGTCCCCCCGATGGCCTGCCTGCTCGGCATGACCGGCGCGCTGGAGAAGGCGTTCCAGGGGATCGAGCCCGAGCAGCCCGGCACCTGGGTGCATCTGCGGCAGCAAGGTGTCTTCTACGAGCCCATCACCGCGGGCACCGAATACCTTTGTCGGATTCAAGGCGGCCAGACCATCGTCCGAAATGGGAAGGTGGGCGCGCACGTCACGATTCCGTTTCTGGTCGAGACACCCGGCGAAGGGCGGCGGGTGGTCAGCAGCGGCGCTTGCGTGCTCCTGTACGCCTTTACCGAGGACGAATGAGCCACGATCGGCTGAGTGACGAAGTCCGCAAACTGGTCGGCCGAAGGGCCTGGATCGAGGCCGCGGATCTGCTTCTTCGCAACGGCCGATTGGATGACGCGGTCGGGCTCCTGATGTCGGTCCGCGCCGATGACCCGGCGTACGTGACCGCGGTCTCTCGAGCGACTCGCATCCTGTGGGACCACGAGCTGCCGATGGCGGACGGGTTCTCCGACTTCGTCGACCCGTTCATGCGCTCGGGCCCGTCGGCGCTGCCGGACGGCGAGGTCGCGGCGGGGCTGTACGGCCTGGCCCGCCTGTACGAGCGGCTGGATGTGCGCGACCGCGCCCGCGCCGCCTACCGGGCCGTGCTTCGGATGATGCCGGGCTTCCTCGACTCGGAGCTGCGGCTGCAGACGATCGAGCGCGAGGTGCTGGAGGCCCGTCGCCTGGAGCAGATGCAGGCCAGCGGCGAGATCCACGCCCGCATCGCGACCAGCGGGGAGACGACGGCCGAGTCGATGCCCGCCGCCTCCGCGCCGGAGGACGAGAGCGTCGCCCTCCGAGGGATGACGCTGGGTCTGGGCCCCGTCCGCGCCGGCACGGTGGTGGCCGGCCGCTACGTGCTCGATCGGCCGGTGGGGGAGGGCGGCTACGCCGTCGTCTGGTCGGCCTGGGACGCGCAGGGGGATCGTCCGATCGCGCTGAAGCTGTTCCGTCGGGACACGCGGGACCCCAAGGGGTACGCCCGCTTCCGCGCCGAGATGAAGATCACGACCCGGTTCCGGCACCCCAACATCGTGAAGGTCTACGAGGTCGGGGTCTGGCGCTCGGCCTGCTACATCGCGATGGAGCTGCTCAGCGGCCTCGACCTGTTCGACTGGCTTCGCAGCAAGGGCGGTCGCGCCCCCCTGCTGGAGCTGCAACCGCTGATGGTTCAGGCCCTGGAGGGGCTCCACGCGGCGCACGGCATCGGTGTCATCCACCGCGACATCAAGCCCCGGAACCTGTTCGTGCTCGACGGCGGTGCACGCTGCAAGGTGATGGACTTCGGCCTCGCCGTGGCCGTCGACGTCACCGGCGACCACACCCGCACCGGCCGCGTCGTGGGCACCCCCGCCTACCTCGCCCCCGAGCGGCTCCGCCCCGCGATCGGCGAGGTCGGCCCCCCAGCGGACATCTACGCCCTCGGGGTCGTGTTCTTCGAAGCGCTGACGGGGCAGCTGCCGTTCTACGAGGAGCGGCTTCCCAAGCTGTTCCGGCGCATCCTCGATGAGCCCCCGCCGCCGCCGTCCTCGTTCAACCCGCAGGTCCCGCGGGCGCTGGACACCATCATCTGCCGGATGATGGCGAAGAAGCCGACCGAGCGGTACGACGACTGCCTGGAGTGTGTGAGGGCGCTGGACACCGTCTAGCTGCCCCGGGCCTCCTGCGTCTCCGCGAGGAAGCTCTCCTCCAGGCTGGTGCCACGCTGCACGCCTCGGATCGGGATCCCCGCCGTCGACAACGCCCCCGCGATCGCGACGGACGCCTCGTCCAGGTCGACCTCGTCCCCGGCTTCGAACAGCAGCGCCCCGTCCCGAAGGGTAAACCCGCACCCCGGAAGGGTGGCCTCCAGCGCTGCGACGGGGACCTCGCCGGGCCCCAGGTCCCACCGCACCAGCTCGCCGCGGCCGGTCACCTCGGCCATCGAGCCCTCCCGGATCAGCGCCCCTTTGTCCATCAATACGACGTAGTCGCAGAGCCGCTCGATCTCGTCGAGATCGTGGGACGAGACGATGACGGTGGTCTTGCCGTGCAGGCTCCCGAGCACCTCCCGCAGCGCGCGCCCCTGGGCGGGGTCGAGGCCGGCCATCGGCTCGTCCAGGAGGATCAGCTCGGGTGCGCCCAGCAGCGCCGAGGCGACGGCCAGCCGACGGCGCATGCCGTGGGACAGCGAGCCCGCCCGATCGTCCGCCCGGTCGTGGAGGAGCACGTCCGTGAGCGCACGCTCCGCCGCCGCCTCGGCGTCTCGCCCGGACATCCCCTGCAGGCCTCCCAGGTAGGTGAGGAAGCCCCGGCAGGTGAGCCGCGTGCCGATCGCGGCGTCCTGGGGAAGCACCCCGAGCCGGCCCTTCAAACGCATGACGTCGAAGGGTCCGCCTCCGAGGATGTCGACCGTGCCCTCGTCGGGCGGGAGGTAGCCGCAGACCACCGAGAACAGCGTCGTCTTGCCCGCCCCGTTCGGTCCCACGAGGCCGGAGATTGAGCCGGCGGGGAACTGGCAGCTCAGCCCGTCCAGGGCCCAGGCGCCCCGTCGGGAATAGCGCTTGCGTACGCCCGTCAGCTTGAGCGCAGTCACGCGTTCCTCCGGGCGAACAGGGGGTAGGTCACGAGCGCCCACACCAGGCCCATGGCGGCCAGGATCAGCGCTTCCCCGGCCCAGCCGAACCCCGGTCCCCAGAGACCCAGCGAGTAGCTGTGGGGGAGGATCGGCAGCACCAGGTCGCCCAGGATCGGCCAGTAGTCGTCCGACAGCCACTGCGTGATCCCGAACACGATCATCACGCCGACCGTGCCCCCCAGCGCCAGCGTGCGGGTGAAGTTGACCGTGCCCGATAGCTGCGAGCATGCGATCCCGAGGCCGAGCCACGGCAGCGACCAGACCCACAGCCGGGGGGCGAACAGCATCAGGGACGTCGCCTGTTCCGCCGGCGGCTGGTCGACCATCCCCGTCATCGCCACGATCCAGACCCCGGCGCAGCCGAACGCGAGGCCGAGCCCGACCAGGAACGCCTGCCCCAGGAAACGTCCCGCCACCAGCTCCAGCCGGCCGGTCCGCACAAGTTCGTACCGCAGCGAGCGGTCCCGAATGTCGGGCGAGATGGCCTCAGCCCCCGCCGCGCAGGCCAGGAAGGGGACCGCCCCGAGCCCCATCCAGAACGTAAACGTGGACAGCACGGGGAGCTGGATCGCCCACTCCACCGCGGCGGGGTCCTCGATCATCCCCTGGAGCAGCTCCTTGAGCTCGCCCCGCTCCTTCAGCGTGTCCAGCATGGCGCCCGGCTTCTTGGTCGGGGGCACCCGGAGCGTGTTCGCCAGCGTCAGCTCCATCGAGTGGATGAACTTGGTGAACATCCACGCACCGCCGGCCAGCAGCAGCGTGTAGATGAGCACCAGGGCCCCCGCGCTGCGCGTGCGGACGGACCGCGCCAGCCACCAGCGCGCCACCAGGGCGACGTCGCGAAGGGACTGCAGCGTGGTCACAGTTCGAGCTGGTCCAGGTCTCGAAGGGTGTCGACGATCGCGGGGTCGATGTAGTTGAACGGGTTCAGCGACTCCTCCCCGAGCTCGCCGCGTTGGTCCTCGTCGAAGACCCCCTCCACCGACTGTTCCGCGATCAGCATCGCGTCCAGCGCGTCGGCGGTGAACTCCATCGCGTCCCGGCGGCTGGGGGTGCGTCCTTCGGCGAGCATGTCCACCAGCTCCGAGGAGAGGTCCACGAGCACGTCGTTCATCTGGGAGTAGGCGGCGTCGATCTCGGCCAGCTGATCGTCGTCCGCGTCGGTGTCTTGCACCAACGCCGCCCGCGACTGGGCCCGCCGGAGATCGAGGGCCGTGCGGGCCAGCTCCAGTTCGGCGTCAGCGGGGACTCCGAGGTTCTCCAGCCCGGACTCCAGCTCATCGCGCTGGCTGTCGATCTCGGCGTTGATCTCGTCGACTAGTTCGACCGCCTCGGGGTTGGCCTCGGCGCTCGCCTCGGGCCACCGGATCGCCTCGTCGGTGGGCAGGCACGGGCGCGGGGCGTTGCCGCCCGCCCGGCCGAAGAACTCGGCGAGGTCCTCGCCTAGGCCGGCGTTGCTGGCGGGCCGTTCGGCCTCGGCGAGCTGCTGTTCCAGATCTCGAACCTGGGCCCGCGGCTGCAGCCCTCCCAGCATCAATCCAACGATCAGGGCGGCGGCGGCGAACGCGACCTGCTTCATACGACTCCTCGGGTTTCGACGGCGGCTCCTTCAGGCTACCTTGCCCGCCATGGGCAAGGTGGTTCCGACCCGGCCGATGGGCCCCCAACGAGCCCGGCGCCTGCAGGAGCGTCGGCTCGCGGGGCTGCGCGTGGCCCTCGTGTTTCCGACGTTCCTGGACGTCGAACTTGCCAGCCACCAGGACAACGCCCGGTTCCTCGGGGCGATTCCCCCGCTGACCCTCGGCTACGTCGGGGCGGTGCTTCGCGAGGCGGGCGCCGACGTGCTCCTGCTGGACTGTTCGACCCTCGGCATGCGGGTCGACAAGGCGGTCGAGGTGGTGCGCGCTTTCGCCCCCGACTACGTCGGCTTCTCCCTCGCGACCGTGGACTGGTCCAGCTCCCTGGTGTGGATGCAGACGTTCAAGCGGGAGCTTCCGTCGGCCTCGATCCTGGTCGGCGGGATCCACATGGAGATCTACCCGAAGGAGACGCTGTCGCACGACTGCATCGACATCGGGCTGGTCGGGCACGCCGATGTATCGCTCGTTGAGCTGCTGGAAGCGCACAGCAGCGGCGGGGATCTCGGCGAGGTCGCGGGCGCCGTGTTCCGGTCGCAGGACGGCGACGTCACGGTCGTTCCGGAAAAGCCGCGCCCCAAGGACGACGACGACATGCCGTTCCCGGCGCGGGAGCTGTGGCCTACGGAGAGACACTTCTCCATTGTCTCCACCGAGAACCACTTCACCGCCGCCATGAGCAACTTCGGCTGCCCGTTCCGGTGCGAGTTCTGCATCCTCCGGGGCGACGCCGTGCGCCAGCGGTCGGCCGAGTCCGTCGTGGACGAGATGGAGTACTGCTACCACGAGCTCGGCATCCGGGAGATGGACTTCTTCGACCCCGTCTTCACGATCCGTCGGGACCGTGTCTATCGAATCTGCGACGAGATCGATCGTCGGGGGCTCAACCAGATGGTCTGGTCGATTCGGGCCCGCACCGACGCGATCGATCCTGCGCTGCTGGACCGCATGTGGAAGTCCGGATGCCGGCGCATCTGCTACGGCATCGAGTCAGGCAGCAACGCCGTGCTTCGCCGGGTCGACAAGCGCATGAACTCCGTCGATCACATCGGCGAGGTCATCCGTGCGACCAAGGCCCGCGGCTACGAGGTGCTCGCGTTCGTCATGATCGGCAACCCGCTGGAGGACCGCCGCACGGTGGCCATGACCCGGCGGCTGCTGATCCGGGAGCCGATCGACATGGTCCAGATCGCCGGCCTCTTCCCGCTCCCCAAGACGCCAATCTACAACGAGATCCTCGCCAAGACCAGGGTCGACATCTGGCGTGATCACGTGCTGCACGGCACGCCCGTGCACCCGGTCATCCGGCTGGACACCGATCTCGACGACGCCGAGATCGACCACCTCGTGACCGAGACCTACATGCACTTCTACTTCCGGCCGCGCTTCGCGAAGTTCGCGCTCAGCCGCCTGAAGCAGCCGGCGCAGGTCAAGCGCGGGGTGGCCGCGGCGGTCGGGATCAGCCGCAGCTTCCTCGACGGCGCGCTGGGCAAGGGCCGGGGGGCCGGCCAGTACGTCAGCGCCCGCGAGGGCTGAGCTTCTAGCTGTCGTCTTCGACGGGCGCGGGCGCGTCGGCGTCGGTGTCCGACTCGGCCTCGGGGGCCTCCGCCGGCACGGCGGGCTGCTCCTGCGTGGTCGGCTCGGGCTCCTCAGCGGCGGGCTCCTCGGCGGCGGGCTCCTCGGCGGGGGGCTCCTCCTCCTTGGGCGGCATCGGGTGCTGGTACGCCTTACGACCGACGAAGAAGGGGCCGAGCTTCGTGAGGAACTCGGCGGTCTGCCGCGTGCCCCGCATCTCGCCCACGACCTTGCTGATCGGGTTGAGGTCGGCGCCGAGCAGGCCGATCACGAAGTCGTTGTCCTCGGGGTCGAGGCCCGAGCAGGCGAGTCGCACGTCCTCGACGAGGCCGGCCTCACCGTAGGCGCGGCCGATCGCGCCGTGCTCCTTGAGCATCGCGCCCTGCTCGGCGGCGGGCAGGAGCCCGAACGCACCGGCGCGGCGCAGCGGGTACCAGACGGCCCACGTGTTCTTGGGGTCGAGCGCCTTCTCGACGGGCCGGCTCATGAGCCAGTTCTCGAGGTCGGCCTCGTGGCCGGTGCCGTAGGTGCGGCCGAACATGACCCAGCCGGGCCGCGGGGTCAGCGCGCCGTAGCGCTTGGCGCCCAGCAGGGGACGGACGCGCGTGACGAACGTGCTCGGGTCGTCCGACCAGGTCAGCAACCCGAGGCCACGGTGGTCGTTGACGTCCTCGTAGATGACGGACGGGATGTTCTTCTCGGCGAGGCGGCGAGCGAGCTGCTGGCCCATCGCGCGGGGACCCGCGGCCGGCTCGATGTCGAACACCATGAGCTGGAAGTAGAGCCGCACATCCAGGCTCTGTCCGTTGGCTCCGTGTTCCGCGACGTCCACACTGCTGCTGCTCATCTGATCTACCTCCGAGGGCGCGGAGTATAGGGACCCGGATCCCCCTGTCCACCCGCGGGAGTATGAACCCGCCGAGACTGTGGCCGTTGCGACCCCGACCCAGGACGCGTCGGGCCCTGGCTCCGTCCTCGCCGCGCGGTACCGCGTGGTCGAGCGACTGGGGGAGGGCGGCATGGGTGTCGTCTATCGGGTGGTCGACGAGACGTCCGACGACGTGGTCGCGCTCAAGACCCTGCCGCTGAAGGCCGGCCCCGACGACCGACGGCTGCTCCTGTTCAAGACCGAATTCTGGGCGATGACCCGGCTGCGGCACCCGAACCTGCCGGAGGTCTACGACTTCGGGCGGCTCGAGGACGGTATCCCGTACTTCACGATGGAGCTGATCGAGGGGGCCGACGTCGTCGATCTCAGCGGCGGCGGCGTCTGCTGGATGACGGGCCTCGACCTCGCGGCCCGGGGCATCGCCACAGGGCTTGGGCCGACCCTCGTGGTCGCCGCGGAGCGGGCTCACGGTGTGCTCAACCCAGGCGATCGACGGACCTTTCCGTTGTTTGGAGAGGGAGCCGCAGCCGTGCTCCTGAGCCCGGCCGATCGGGGCGGCGTCATCTCCTCACGGTTCTTCGCCGACGGGAATCACTGGCGGTACCTGTGGGCGCCACGCGCACCATCTCGGCCAGCGCCTGCCGGCGGTCGGTGAACGCGTTGATTCCGCCCACGTGGACGACGAGGTCGAAGGTCTCGTCCCGGTACGGGAGGTGGTGCGCGTCTCCGAGGCAGAGCTCCGCGGACACCCCCGCGCGCGCCAGGTTCCGGGCGCCGAGCGCCGCCATGCCCGAGGACAGGTCCACCCCGAACAGCTCCGTTCCCACCGGAAGCGTGCGGGCCAACCCCAGCAGCTCGCCGGCGGTGCCGAAGGAGACATCGAGCACCCGGAGGGGACGCTCCGCCGCGACGGCCTGCAGCTGCTGCAGCGGCAGACGGTCCAGCAGCCGCTGCCGCGCCTCCCCCTCGGAGATCCCGTCGACCAGGGGGAGCACCACCCGGAGGGCGGGATCGTGGCCCCGGCCGAAGCGGTCGTAGATCACGCGCATGATCCGGTCGAGCCGGCCGACGCGATCGGGCATGACGAATGATCGCAGGCCCTTCACGCGGTCCGCCGCTGCCCCACACCCGTCACAAGGGACCAGCACGGCGAAAAGAGGCGCAAAACACCCGGGGCAGCGGTACACGCCGTCGGCCATCCCGGTACCCTACCGGTCTATGGGAGACGCGTACCTCGTCCCCGAGCTGGCGCCGCTGAGCCGGCATCGCCTCGGCGCGCTGACTTCGCTGGGCCGGCATCCGGAGAACTCGATCGAGATTCCGGATCGCTCCGTTAGCAAGTTCCACGCACAGATCCAGCGCTCCCCCGAAGGCCCCCACATCCTTCAGGACCTGGGGAGCCGCAACGGCACCTACGTGGCCGGTCAGCGCATCCAGCGGCACGTGCTGCAGGACTCCGAAGAGGTGGTGCTGGGCAGCGTCCGCTTCCGCTACCACGCTGAGCGCACGGGCCAGTCGTCGGTCACGTCCGCGTTCCGGGTGGGCGATCTCCTCAAGAACACGGGGCAGGGCGCGGGGGTCACCATCCTCGGCCCCGCAGGCGGTTCGAGCGGTCGCGTCGCGATCCACCAGGGCGACTCGGCGATCGAGCACAGCAACGCGTTCCAGATGGCGCACGACTCGTTCCAGCCGGCCGAGGTCATCCGCGACATCGACGCCTTGAAGCGGGACTACGAGAAGCTCCGCATCGCGCACGAGCTCAGCGCCAGCCTGCGCTTCGACGCCCCGTTGGACGAACTCCTGGAGCAGATCGCGGCCCGCAGCTTCGACCTGATCGCCGCGGATCGCTGCGCCATCCTGCTGATGGCGGAGGACGGCATGTCCCTGGCCCCCCGGGTGGTCATGGAGCGGGGCGGCGGTCAGCCCAAGGAGGCGATGCAGCTGAGCCAGACGGTGCTCAACGAGGTCGTCGCGAACAAGAAGGCGGTGCTCGCCACCGACGCCATCACCGACGGTCGGTTCCAGGCGGCGCAGTCGATCGTCGCCCTGTCGATGCGCTCGGCGATGTGCGTGCCCCTCATCTACGAAGACGAGATCTTCGGGGCGATGCACCTGGACTCGCTGCACCAGACCCACGCCTTCACCCCCAAGGATCTGCAGCTGTTCCAGCAGGTCGCGAACAAGGCCTCCTCGGCGCTCAAGAACGCCAGCCTGCTGCAGCAGGTCGAGCAGGAAGCGGAGACGCGCGCGCGGCTGGGCCGCCTGCTGTCACCGAACCTGGTCGAAGAGGTGGTCAACGGCGACCTCGACCTGGCCCAGGGCGGCGAGCGGCGGCAGTCCTCGGTGATGTTCGCCGACATCCGCGGCTTCACCTCGATGTCGGAGCAGCTGGACGCCCAAGAGGTGACCTCGATGCTCAACGAGTACTTCGAGGTGATGGTCGACGTGGTGTTCCAGCACGGCGGCACGCTCGACAAGTACATGGGCGACGCGATCATGGCGTTGTTCGGCGTGCCCAAGGAGACCGAGCACTACATTCACGACTCGGTCCGGTGCGGGCTGCAGATGCTCACGGCGCTGCGATCGCTGAACCGCGTTCGGCAGGCGCGGGGTGAGCAGTCGATCGAGATCGGCATCGGGCTGAACTGCGGCGAGTCGATCTGGGGCCCCCTGGGCTCCCGCAAGACGATGGACTACACGGTCGTGGGGGACGCGGTGAACGTCGCCTCCCGGCTCTGCAGTCGGGCCAGCCACGGCGACCTGATCATCAGTCAGTCGATCTTCGAGGCGGTGCAGGGCGACTTCGTGCTGGAGGAGCTCGAGCCCGCGACCCTCAAGGGGAAGGCCGAGCAGGTCTGCATCTGGAAGGTGGTCTCCGAGAAGGGCGTGTCCCAGGGCTAACCCGGATCCGACTCCAGGCGCCAGTCGGGGTAGTCCCAGCGCCACCGCTCCAGATCGCAGGTCCCCGAGTCGCGGAACTCGATCCCTTCCGCGATCAGCCGCTGCCGCTGCTCTTCGGCCCGCCCGAATTCATCCTTGAAGCTGATGCCTCCGCCGGCGTTGATGACGCGCTGCCAGGGCACGTCCGAGCCGTCCGGCAGGCGGGCCAACGCAAAGCCGACCTGGCGGGCGAGGCGGGGGTTCCCCAGGACCGCGGCGACGTCCCCGTAGGTGGTCACCGCCCCCTCGGGCACGGTCCGCACCACGGCGTAGACACGCTGGGGGAAGGTCGGCTCGTTCTTCTTGGTCGGCATCGCTTGTGGCAGGGTGCCGGAACTGTGCGTTGGCTGCCCGCGATCCTCGTCCTCGCGCTCCTGACGGGCTGTCCCCAGCCGGTCGAGCTGCCTCCCTGCGGCCTCGACGCGTACCCCGGCACGGGCGCGGACCTGCTCGATCCGTGGCCGAACGTGCACCTCGTCGCCTCCACCGACGCGGGCTGCCGGCTCGCGATCCCGTCCGCTGCGGTGCCGGTGGGTCCGGAGTCGCAGACGTTGGACATGAGCCCGCTGAACCACCGGGACGGCTTCTCCCCCGCGGGCACGATGGTCTGGAGGCCGGGGTTCGCCATCGATCCGAGCTCGCTGCCCCCCCTGACCGATCCCGGCTCCTGCCTCGCGGAGGACAGCGCCATCCAGCTGTGGGACCTCGTCAGCGGACTGAGGCTGTCGTGCTTCGCTGAAGTCGACGCCTGGCCCGAGCAGGCGGAGGCATCCCGCGCGCTGCTGATCCGGCCGATGCAGCACCTGGGCTTCGGCCGTCGGATCGCAGTCGTAGTGACCACGGATCTGCTCCGCGCCGACGGCACCGCCGCCGCCCCGTCCGATGGCTTCGCCGCGCTGCTGGAGGGGACGAGCGACCACGACCCCGTGGTGGAAGCGTGGACGGCCGCGCTGGTGGAGCGGCTCGACGTGCTCGGCACGCCCTCGGACCGCATCGTGCTCGCGTGGGACTTCCCCACCGCCACCCAGGCCTCGATCACGGCGCCGCTGGACACCGTGCTGGAGGCGGTGCGCGCCGACACCCTCCCGGGAGCCGACATCGGCACGGTCACGGTCACGGAGTTCAACGACGCCGACAACGGCGACACCATGCCGTCGGGGGTCTGGCGGGAGGTCCGCGGTTCGGTTCGGTGGACCCACTTCCTCTGGGCGGAGGACGGCAGGGACGACGCTCCCGAAGACGACCACGACTCGGGCCAGTTCCGCATCGACCCCGCCACCGGGGCGCCGATCCCGCGGGGCGATAGCGACGTCTTCTTCACGATGATCGTGCCCGACTCGGCCCGCAGCCAGGACCCCGGCACGGTGCCCGTGGTGCTCTTCGGCCACGGCATCTTCAGCTCCCCCCAGGCCTACCTCGCGTCGGCCACGGACGCCGAGAGCACCATCGATCTGTGCGAGCGGATGGGCGCGATCTGCATCGGATCGGAGTGGCGCGGACTCACCACCCGCGACGTCGGCGACCCCCTGCGCGTGGCCCGAGACCTGGGCCGCTTTCCGCTTCTGACGGACAAGCTGGTCCAGGGCACGGCGAACCAGATCGCGATGGCCCGACTGTTCGAGACCTCGTTCGTGCAGGAGGCCTTCCTGCAGTCCGATGGCGAGCTGCTCGTCGACCCCGACCGCATCCACTACTTCGGCATCTCGTTGGGCGGGATCTGCGGCACGGTGCTGCTGTCCAACAGCGAAGTTGTCGACTACGGCGTGCTCCACGTGCCGGGCTCGATGTGGGCGACCATGCTGGAGCGGTCCAGCAACTGGGGCGACTTCGAGTCGTTCGTCACGGTGACCCAGCCCGACCCCGCGTTGCGCCAGATCATCTACGCGCTCAGCTCGTTGCTCTGGGATCCGGTCGATCCGATCAACCACACCGCCGGCCTCGCCGACAAATCGGGGCTGTGGCAGATCTCCGTAGGCGACGAGCAGGTCCCCAACTTCACCGCCGAGGCGTTCGCCCGCACGATCGATCTGCCCCTGGTGGGCGAACCGGTGACGGCTCCGTGGGGGCTGTCGGTGAGCGCGGCTCCCCAGGGCCCGGGCGCCTCCGGGATGGTCCAGTTCGACAGCGGCTACCCGCCCGCGCCGAACGTCAACCGGCCCGCCGAGGAGACCGGCGCCCACAAGGCGATCCGGCACAAGGACGCGATGAAGACGCAGACGGTGCAGTTCTTCGCCGACGGCGCCGAGGGCACGATCATCCACACCTGCGACGGACCCTGCGTCTTCGACCCCGAGAACTAGCGGCCCCATGGGCTGGCGCATCGCCGTCGATCGGGGCGGCACCTTCACCGACATCCTCGCCGAAGACCCGCGTGGAGCCGTGCTCGTGCGCAAGGTGCTGTCCGCCGATGGCGCCATCGCGGATGCGGTCGAGGCGATCGTCCCGCCTACGGAGACCCTCGACGAGCTCCGCGTCGGGACCACCGTGGCGACCAACGCGCTGCTGACCCGGACCGGCCCGCGGACGGCCCTGATCGTGACCCGAGGCTTCGCCGACGTGCTCGAGATCGGACACCAGGCCCGGCCTGATCTGTTCGCGCTGTTCGTGCGGAAGGCGGCGCCCCTGTGCGAGGTCACCGTGGAGATCGGGGGGCGTGTGTACGCCGATGGTACGGTCGAACAGGCCATCGACCCGGCCGAGGTGACGGTTGCCCTGCGCGGCCTCCGGGAGGCTGGGATCGAGGCGGTCGCGATCGCCCTGCTGCACGGGTACCTGCACCCCGCCCACGAGCGCCAGGTGGGGGCGCTGGCGCGGGTCGCGGGCTTCGGCCAGGTGAGCCTGAGCAGCTCCGTCGCGCCCGAGATCGGCCTCGTGGCGCGGGCCGAGACCGCCGTGGCGGACGCGTTCGTGTCCCCGACCCTGGCGCGGTGGACCGACGCCCTCGCTCGACGCGTGGGGGAGGGGACCGCCCTGCGGTTCATGAAGTCGTCCGGCGGGCTGGCCGAGCCGGCTCGATTCGGCGGTGTGGATGCGCCCCTGTCCGGCCCCGCCGGCGGGGTCGTCGCCTGCGCCGCAATCGCGCGCGAGTTGGGGCTGGAGCGGGTGCTCGGGTTCGACATGGGCGGCACCTCGACCGACGTCTGCCGCTGGGCGGGCGAACTGGAACGACGCGGGGAGATCACCGTGGGCGGTGTGCGCATGCGGGCCCCGAGCCTGGACGTGCGCACGGTGGCGGCGGGGGGCGGATCGATCGTGGCCGAGCAGGACGGGCGGCTGCGTGTCGGGCCGGCCAGCGCGGGCGCCGATCCGGGCCCGGCCTGCTACGGGCGGGGCGGACCGACGTCGGTGACCGATGCCAACGCGGTGCTGGGGCGCATCCAGCCCGACTTCTTCCCCGCCGTGTTCGGGGACTCGGGGTCCGAATCCCTGGACATCGGGGCGGCGCGGGATGCCCTCGAAGCCGAGCGCGCCGCGGGAGCCCTGGCGGTGGCGGACGCGACCATGGCGGCCGCGATCATCGAGCTGTCGTCGGCCCGGGGGCACGATCCCGCCGCTCACACCCTGATCGCGTTCGGCGGGGCCGCGGGCCAGCACGCCTGCTCGATCGCGCGCCAGTTGGGCATTCGGCACGTCGTGGTGCATCCCCGCGCCGGCGTGCTCTCGGCTCATGGCATTGCGGCAGCGACGCGGCTCGCGACCCGCACCGTGCCCGTGATGGAGCCCTGGGGGTCCCTGTCGCCCGAGGCCCAGGCTCGCGTGACCCTCGCCCGGGCCGACGCCAGCGACGAGTTGGGCGGCGGCGACGTGACGATCCGCGAGCGCGCGGAGCTACGCTACGTCGGCGCGGAGACGACCCTGGCGGCCGACGATCGGCGCGACTTCGAGGACCAGCACGAGCGGCGCTTCGGGTTCCGACGTCCCGGCGCCGACGTCGAAACGGTCAGCATCCGCATCGAGGCGCGCAGCGACGGCCGATCCCCGACCCCCGCGGGCGTGCCTGCCGTCCCCGCTCCCTTGCCCCCGCCCGCGGCGGTCCGGCGGGTCGGCTTCCACGACCCCTCGGGCGGCCTCACCTGGCACGACGTGCCCGTTCTGACCCGCGAGTCCCTCGTGCCCGGGGCCTCCGGCGACGGTCCGGCGCTCATCCCCGGACCGGTCACGACGGTCGTGGTCGATGTGGGCTGGTCCCTGGCCGTGGATGCCGGCGGCGTCGTGCACCTCCACGAGGCCGGGACCGGCCGTCGCGGGCCCGGGACCGTGCGGCGGGGTCCCGTGCGCCTGGAGCTGTTCTGGCGGCGCTTCATGTCCATCGCCACACGCATGGGGGAGACCCTCCGTCGCGCCGCCTGGTCGGTGAACATCAAAGAGCGGCTCGACTTCTCCTGCGCGGTCTTCGACGGGGCAGGGCACCTGGTCACCAACGCCCCCCACATCCCCGTGCACCTGGGGGCGATGGGGGAGACGGTGCGCACCCTCGCCGCGCGGCTGGGCGACGAAGTGCAGCCCGGTCGCTGCTGGGCGGTCAACGATCCGTTCGCCGGCGGCTCCCACCTGCCCGACATCACGGTCATCACCCCGGTCTTCCGCCCCGGCGCGGACCGGCCGTTCGCCTGGGCCGCCAGCCGCGGCCACCACCAGGACGTGGGGGGCCTGACGCCGGGATCGATGCCGCCGCACTCCAGGACCCTCGCCGACGAAGGGGTCCGGCTGGACGACCTGCTGCTGCTGGAAGATGGGCGGCTGCGCGAGCACGCGGTCCGCGCCGCCCTCGCCGCCGGCCCTCATCCTTGCCGCAGCCCCGACGTGGTCGTCGCCGACCTGATCGCCCAGGCCGCCGCCAACACCCTCGGGGGGCGGCTGCTCAACGAGCTCGCGGACGCCGAGGGAGAGGCTGCGGTGACCGCCTACATGGGCCACATCCTCGATGTCGGGGAGGAGACCGTGGTCGGGTGGCTGGCGACCCTCCCCGAGGGGGTCCTGCGGTTCGTCGACGGCCTCGACGACGGCACCCAGATCGCCGTCGCCCTGGAGCGCACCGGCGCTCGGTTGACCGTCGACTTCGCCGGCACCGGCGCGCCGTCCGAGACGAACCTGAACGCGCCCCCCGCGGTGGTCCGAGCGGCGCTGCTGTACGTCCTTCGGTGCGTCGTCGGCCGCGACATCCCGCTGAACGAGGGGTGCCTGCGGGCCGTCGGCCTGGTGCTGCCCCGCCCGTCGGTGCTGGCCCCGCCGCCGGGATCCGCGGTGGTCGGCGGCAACGTGGAGACCTCCCAACGGGTGGTGGACGTGCTCCTGGGGGCCCTCGGCGCGGTCGCGGCGTCCCAGGGGACCATGAACAACCTGAC
The DNA here is from genome assembly GCA_024229515.1 of Pseudomonadota bacterium. GTDB lineage: Bacteria > Myxococcota_A > UBA796 > UBA9615 > UBA9615 > JAAESI01. The sequence continues at coordinate 31,622 of JAAESI010000048.1, forward strand.
CCTCGGGGACGGGACCTTCGGCTACTACGAGACGCTCGCGGGCGGCGCCGGCGCCGGGCCCGATCAGCCGGGGGCCCACGCGGTCCACACCCACATGACCAACACCCGCATGACGGACGCAGAGGTGCTCGAGTGGCGGTGCCCCGTGCTCGTCCGCGAGACCGCCATCCGCCGCGGATCGGGAGGCGAGGGGGCCGCCCCCGGGGGAGACGGCCTCGTTCGACGGCTGCAGGCCCGGGTTCCGCTCACCGCCTCGCTGCTGTCCGAACGCCGGGAGCGGGCGCCGTTCGGGCTTGCGGGGGGCGCCGACGGAGCAAAGGGCAGCGCCGCCGTGCATCGCGCCGGCGGGCCCTCGGAGGCCCTCGGGGGCCGCTTCACCATCGCCCTGGAGCCCGGCGATGTGCTTGAGGTCCAGACCCCCGGCGGGGGCGGCTGGGGGGCCTGACCGCCCCTCGTGGGGGCCTCCACAAGTGTGACGGCCGCGTGCACAAGTCTTGGAGGCGCCCATCCTGGGTTGTCCGGGAGGTGCAATCGACCTCTACTGTTTTCATGAGCTTCCGCTCCCTCGGAACTGCCGTCCTCCTCGCCGCGTTCGCGGTGTTCTCGCTGCCCGCCGACGCGGAGGCGAAGAAGAAGCGCAAGAAGGGACCCGCGGTCGCGGTCTGGGACGTGTTCGTCGAAGACGACGATCGCGCCGAAGCGTGGCACTGGTACACCCGCATCAGCGCCGCCATCGACGAACTCGAAGATCTGCGCGCCGATGACGAGCTGACGTTCGAGCCGCGCGTGCTCGGGGGCGAAGGCGTGTCCGTCGCCGCGACCAACGCCAGCCGCTGGCTGGACGGCGCCTGGGTCGCCTTCCGCGGCCGCGAGTACGACGTCGCCGCCCGGTTCGCCGAGGACGCCCTGAAGCTGGTGGACGGCTTCCCCGCCTCCCGCCTGCCCGACGGACTCGTCCGCGACCTCGAGTTGATGGTCGCGCGCGCCCGCCTCGCCGACGGCGATGAGGCACTGTCCCGCTCCGCCCTGCGGGCCGCGGTGCTGTTGGATCCGACCTGGGAAGCCCGCGACGGGTGGGAGTCGCCGGAGCTGGTCGCGCTGTGGCGGGATGTCGCCGCCGAACGCGCCGAGGCGCCGCCGGCCACGTTGATCGTGCGCACGAGCCAGCCGTTCACCGACGTGCTCGTGTACGGCGTCCGGCACGGCACCACCGGGCCGAGCAGCGAGCTCGACCTGCCGCTCCCCCCGGGGCTCTACGAGGTCACCGCGCGCAAGGCCGGCCACGCCGACGCCAGCGAGCGGGTGCACCTGCGTCCCCACGACATGACCGAGCTCGACCTCGCCATCGAGGTACGCAACAGCGCGGGCTTCCAGGAGGCGCTGGTGGACGCCCTCGCCGACCCCACCGGCCAGCGCACCTCGCCGGTCTGGAAGGGGCTGGGCAACGCGTCCGACGCGATCGAGGCGGAGGCCGTACTGACGGCGCGCTACACGATCGTCGACGGCGGGCCGATCCTTCAAATCGGGCTCTACCTCCCGGGCCGCCAAGGCTGGGGCTTCTACCGGGCGCTGCCTCTGACGGGCGACCTCGGCCGCGATCAACTGGGGGTCGAAGACACGATTGACGACCTGATCACCGCGATCGACCTGGCGCGCGCGCCACCGATGCTCGCGGTCGTCCCCGAGTAGCGCTCCGGTTCAGTCTTCGAACGCCGGGTCCGGCGCTGCCGTGATGGCATCGGACGCCGTCCACCGGGCCGGCTCCCCGTCCCCGTCGGCGTCGATGGTGCACGTCGCCGACCAACTCTTCGCCGTCGCGACCACCTTGTACTGGCCCCACAGCAGGATGTCCGGCTGGAAGCCAAGCCTCGCCCAGCAGGGGGGCGCGGTGTCCCACGGGCTGGCCTCGGTCGGCAGCGCCGCGGGGTGCTGGGGACAGCCCAGGTAGGCGCCCGTCTCCTCTTCGATCGCCGCCTGCAGGTCCGCGATGTGCTCCAGGTTGATGCCGCACTCGGCGGTCCGGGACCGCGTCTGCGCGCTCTCCCAGGTCGGCTTGGTGACGACGAGGGCGACCAACAGCGAGCCGACCAGCAGCACGAAGATGAGGGGGCCGGAGGCCTTCCGGTAGGGCTTGGCGGTCACGCCTCAGGGTACCTCGTCGTGTTAGATTCCGACGTCCCCTGGACGGAGGATGATGGAGCAGGCCCCCACACACGAGCCGGGCGAACAGTTCGGCCCCTTCATGCTGGAGCGTCCCCTCGGTCGGGGCGCCGCGGCGGAGGTGTGGCAGGCGGTCGAGTCCGGGGACCTGGGATTCACCAAGCGCCAGGCGCTGAAGCTGCTCCAGCCCCCTCCGGGGGAGATGGAGACCCAGAAGAAGGCCCTGATCAACGAGGCCCGGGTCTGCGGTCGGCTCAAGCACCCCGGCGTGGTCGACGTCTACAAGGTCGGCGAGCAGAACGGCGAGCTCTACATCGCCATGGAGTTCGTCGACGGGCCCGACCTGAACACCCTGCTGGTGGCGCTGCGCAAGCGGGGGGTGGTGATTCCCCTGAAGGCCGCCATGGAGGCCACCGTCGATCTCGCCGAGGCGTTGGACTACGCCCACACGGCCGAAGACGACGAGGGCGTGCAGCTGGGCATCGTGCACCGCGATCTGAAGCCCAGCAACGTACTCGTGGATCGCCGGGGAAGCCTCAAGATTTCTGACTGGGGGCTGGTCAAGAGCATTTTGAACATCGAGTCCACAACCCGTGGAATCGTAAAGGGAACTCCCGGCTACATCGCTCCTGAGGTGTGGGGTGGCACGCGGGACTTCAAGCCGGCCGCCGACCTGTTCGCGGTGGGGGCGATGCTCTACGAATTCGTCGTCGGCGAGCGGCTGTTCCAGGGCCGAAACCTGGCCCGCATCGCCGAGCAGGTGGCCCGCCGCAAGCCCGAGGAAGAGGCCGCGCGCGTCGCCGATCGCAGCCCCGCCCTGGTGCCGGTGCTGACCAAGCTGCTGCAGCGGGCGCCCGGGCGGCGCTACCAGACCGGCGCGGAGTTGGTCGAGGATCTGCGCCCGCTCGCGGAGCAAGCGGACGGCATCAACCTCAAGAGCTTCCTCCGGTCGGTCCGGCCGGTCGTCGACGAGATCGCTCCCCAGCGGTCGACGCAGCGGCTGTCCAAGGCCGCCGCCAGCGGTCCCGCCCCCCTCGCCGCCACCGAGTCCGTGCCGTCGACCCCCGCGGTCGCGCCCGTCTCGGGTCCGACGCCCGCCGAGAGCGAGGACGAGTCGGACATGACGGCGACGGACGAGCAGCCGGCGCTCAAGCCCCATCAACTGGGGCCCGACAGCGCACCGCCGGAGCCCCCCACCGCCGAGCTCGCTCCGGAGGCGATCTCCCCCGCCTCCACTGATCCCGAGAAGGCGCCCGTGCCCGCGTCGTTCATCACCGGATCGGGACGCGTCGAGGGGGCGGAGATGTCGGTCGTGCCGGAGACGCGCACGATGCCGATCTTCACGCGCATGCCGAAGGTCCCGGTCCCGGTCCCGGTCCCGAAGCCGGAGCCGATCACCGTCGGCGGCGCGGGGGTCGATGTACCGCCCGTGGGTGCTGCTCGTAGTGGCGGTCCGGCCCGGCCCAGCGGTCCCGGGGTGGGGCCCGACGGTCAGCCTCGCAAGCGCCGTCGCCGGCGGCGCCCGCCGCCCCCGCCCAAGAAGATGCCGCCTCCGGCGCTAGCTGCCGCCGTCGCCGTCTTCGGGTTCCTCATCCTGCTCATCGGCGCCGCCGCCTTCTTCGCTTCCGGCGGACTCGAGCTGCTCAACTTCTGAGTCGGTCTCGGGGCTCGGCGGAACCTGGCCTCCCGGGAAGTCCCGGGCCACCTCGCCGCTGATGTCGTACCGCCCCTTGTCGTGGCGCATCCAGAGCATCCAGGCGCCCAGCAGGGTCAGGCCGATGGCGCCGTACTGGGCGAACGTCAGCCCCAACCAGCCGCTTTCCTCGATGCGCGAGGTCTTGAGCGAGTCGATCAGCTCGACGGCGCTCTCGCCCCCCTCGGACAGCCACTCCATCGCCACGGCGAACAGGTCGTCGGGCCGGTAGCGGCGATCCGCGCGGCTGAGGTCGGTCGCCCGGAGTGAATCGAAGAAGAGCCGCACCGGGCCGTACACGACCAGCAGTAGGCCGCTGTAGAAGCCGTGGAAGCGCTCCTTGTTCCGATCCAGGAGCAGGAACACCCCGAACAGCGTGAACAGGAAGATCGCCTCGTACAGACCGAGGTCGTGCCGGGTGCCGAGGGGCTCGCCGATGGCGTTGGTGAACCGCTCGGGGAACTGCACGCCGCCGAAGAAGGTCGTCGCCTTGCCGATGTGGTCGTGCGCGGTGAAGCAGCCGACGCGGCCGAAGGCGAACCCCAGGGTCACGCCCATCGCGAGGGTGTCGGTGTAGGCGAAGACCGGGGCCTTCTTCCAGACCTTGAGGAACAGCGGGATGGCGATCGCCGCGCCCAGGTACCCGCCCATCGACGAGATCGAGAAGTTGTACCAGGGGAGGATGTTCTTCCAGTCCTCGGCCAACTTGTCCGGGTGATAGAAGGTGATGGCGACGAAGTGGGCCATCAGGAAGCCGCTGGCGACCATCCACAGCGTGCAGTCCACCGTCAGCTTCACCGACAGGTCGTTCTTGATGGCGCGGTACCGGGCGAACTCGGTGCCCGCGGCGATCCCGACGACGATCAGGATCATGAACCAGGGGAACTGGATGCCCGCCACGGTGGGCGTCGGAAGAGTGAAGTACGGAATCACGAGGCGGCTAGAAGTACAGGGTCAGGACGAAGGTGACAATCGGCTGATCCGCTCGTGCGGCGCCGGGGAGGTACAGGTCGCTCAAGGTGGACTCCTCGCCGCGGATGTTGAGGCCCCGATCGGACGCCAGGGAACGCCACACGGCGCGCTCGGCCTCGGCTCGGGAGGGGAGCTCGCGGTAGGCCTCCCGGACGAGCCCCAGGAGGATGCGGATGTCGGTGTCGTCGAGGCTGGGGTGGCGCACCCGAATGGCGGAGACGAGGTCGTCGCTCCAGACACCCGACGGCGAGGGCAGGGGACCCTCGTAGACGCGATCGACCCAGCCGGCCCCCTCGGGGATGCCCACGTCGGCGACGGCCGTCTGGGGGAGCCCGGACTCGGGCATGGGGAGCCCGGCGAGCCAGTTGCCGGGGCCCGCTTCGCCAGTGGCAACCACGGTGACGCCGCCGCTGCCGGAGCCGCCCGCGCCTCCGCCGCCCTGCTGCTCGTCGGGAGGCCGGGCGCCCTTGCGGACGGCCACGACGATGGCGTCGGCGGTGGCGACGCGCTGCTGCTGGGTCTGCTGCTCCTGCCGTCCCAGACGCCGGACGGCGCGGCGGCGGTAGCCGTTGTCGAGCATGGAGTCGACCCACGGACGGCCCGTGGCGTGCACCCGCACCCGGCCCTGGAGGCGCTCCAGATCGTTCACCGACTGGGCCAGCTCGGCGTCGATCCGCATCGCCACCCGCACGAGGCGGTCCAGCTCGGCGGGGTCGCCTTCGGCTTCGATCGCTCCGACGGCCTCGTCCAACCGGGCCTGGCGGTCGACGATGTCCCGGTCGATCAGCTGCTTCTGGCGGCGCCACGACGCTGCGGTCCGGTCCCGCAAGGCGACGTCGCGGGGGTCGGGGATGGCGGCTCCCGCGAACGGGTTGGCGGGCCGCGCGCGGCGGGTCGCCCCCGGGTCGTAGTCGGGGTCTTCGGTGCGGGCTCGGGGCGTGAACCCGAAGTGGTGCGGCTCCACCAGCGCGTCCCACATCAGGTCCAGGCGGTCGTCCATGCGCGCCAGCGCGGCGGTGGTGGCGGTGCTCGTGGCGAAGGTGGTGGTGAAGCGGTCCGTCAGCGCGGTCCGCAACTCGATCAGCTCCATCACCGCCTGCTCGCGGTCGCCGGGGCTTCCCTGGCGGAGCAGCTCGTCCCGCTCGGCGGCGGCCACGTCGAACCAGGTGACCGCTTCGATGACGTAGGCGTCCGGCTCGAGGGTGCGCCACGATGGAGGCAGACCGTCCTCGCAGAAGTACAGACGCCGTCCGATCTCGGGGGAGTCCAGCCAGGACTGCACCAGCAACATGCCGTCGGGCGACAGCCCGTCCAGCTTCCGCTCCCAGATCCGCCACACCGCCGTCGGCTTGCGGTTCTCCAGCGCGACGACGTGGGTCGAACGGAGCTGATCGAGGCCGTCCAGCAGCTCGACCCGTACGTCCTGCAGGCAGCCCTCGAAGTCCACCGCGGTGAGGTACTCGTACAGGCTCAGCCCGCCGACCTGGTGCTCCTTGAAGATGCGGTCCACCACCGGCCCGAACGGGGGGGCGGGATCGGTGATGCGGTCGATCACACGCGAGAAGATCTGCGCCTCGGCAGGCACTGGCAGCAGCAGAAGCGTGACGCTGGCGGCGGCCAGCAGCAGGCGGGGGTCGGAGGGGGCGATCAACGGCCCTCCGAACCCGCGAACGGGGGTCCGGCTTCCACCAAGGTGCGCTGCAGCCGCGGATTCTCCATGACGATGAGCCAGGTGGAGAAGCCCCGGCCGAGCTTGCGCCGGTCCAGGGAGCCCCCCGCGGAGGCCCACGCCGACGCGTACCGGGCCGCCGCGACGTACGCCACCAGGGACCAGGGGATGGTGGGGTGCAGCCTGGTCTGGCGGAGGAACACCAGCCGCTTCATCGCGTCCCGGACCCAGGGCAGCACCTCGGGGACGACCTCCGGCCAGGAGCCAGCTTCGTCGCCCCGGTCCGCGTGCCAGGTCCGGAAGTCGGCGAGCACGTCCGCGGTGCTCGTGCCGGAGTGCAGCGGTCCCTGGTCGCCGATCTTGTCGAACTCGAGGTGAAGCTGTTGGAGGCGTTCCTCCAGCCAGGCCTCGATCGGCGGCGGTGATTCGCGGTCGGTGCCCGCGAGGAAGGCCATGATCGAGTCGGTGTCGATGTCGGGCACGGACAGCAGCTGCAGCGCTATGCCCTCGCCGTCGGGCTCGTCCCGCACGACCCAGCCGCGGCTGTCGCCGACGATGCGCTCGATGAACGCGCCGTCCACGGCGGGGCCGTCGTCCCAACCCGTCTCATCGCCCAGGCAGGTCGGCCGGGTGCCCAGCCGGAGCCCCTGATCCGTCGACACGATCTGCACGGGGAACATCTGGCAGACCAGCGGCTTCTCCGCGGCGCCGGCGGCGCTGTGGATGGTGCAGCCGGTGCCATCCCGCCAGAACGTGCAGTAGCCGTCCCGCTTGGTGAGGAACGAGGTCGTAGCGCCGTGGTAGTCCCGCTCGGTGAACGGCTCGTCGATGTTCTGGTCGGGGAACGCCTCGCGCACGGCCTCGAGCGCTTGCTCGACGCGCACCACGTCGTCGGGCAGGAGCGGTCCCACCGAATACGACGAACAGCACGCGCTGCTGTGCTTGCAGGTGTGGCGGGGGACCGACAAGGCCCGCAGCCGAGGGCCCTCGGCCATCGCTCGCTAGAGCTCCAGGGCGGGGTTCGAGTAGCTCTCCTCGCCCTTGTAGACGCGAAGCGCGAAGTCGACGTTCCGGCCGCCCACGGTGATGGACGAGATGGCGGAGCAGAGGCGCTGAGCCTCATCCAGCGGACGCTGGTGGATGTTTCGCCCGGTGGCGTTGCCGACGGCGCCGCCGAGGTGGATCTGGTCGTGCAGCTTCGTGAGGAAGCTCGTGGCGTCCTCGGACGTGCCGCCCGAGCAGATGACCCCGCAGCGGCCGCCCGCGAGCGTGGCCTCCCGCAGGGCGAGGGCCGAGGAGCGGCCGTCGGTCGGCTTGGGCGGGTTCACCTTCACGAAGTCGGCGCCCATGCAGGCGGCGAACCCGGCGGCGCCGGCGATCAGGTGGGGGTCCTTCTCCGTCTTCACGGCGGCGCCGCGCGGGTAGATCCAGAGCACCGTCAGCAGACCCTCACGGTGCGCGTCCTGGATGAGGGGCGCGACCTGCTCGGTCTGCAGGTAGTCGAACTCGGAGCCGACGTACACGGTGAAGCCGATGCCGACGATGTTGACGCCCGCGTTGGCCTTGAGCTCCAGCATGCGGTCGATCGTCGTCATGACGCCCGAGATCGGGTCACGCTGGGCGGTCTTGACCATGTGGGTCTTCGAGTTGACCTTCACTAGGTACCGCGTGTCGGGGTAGTCGCGGCCGTAGTGCGACAGCAGCCCCTGCTGCGTGGCGAACACGCCGATGTTGCTGGTCGCAGCGATCTTGAAGAGATGCTCGGGGTCGTTGTCGGCCGCGGGGATGGTGCCGATCGGCGAGGTGCCGTAGAAGTCGTCGTTGAGGTGCTCGATCTTCTGATCCCCGGCGAACAGCATCAGGTTGCCCGAACCGTGGGTCGAACCCAGCCAGTTGCGGGTGTAGGTGCTGATCTTGTCCTTCGGGACATCGGCGGGGACGTGGACGTCGGCGGGGGTGAGGGCCATTTCGGATTGACTCCGTGGGATTCCGATTCAAGTTGGGAACGACTGGCGGCGCGATCTTTACCAGAGAGGTACGAGGCATGACAGAGGCGAAGACCGAAGTGTGGAAGGTCGAAGGTATGACCTGCGGTGGATGCGCGGCCAGTGTGGAGCGTGTGCTCACCGGGGCGCCGGGGCTCTCGGACGTCCAGGTCGACCATGCGGGGGACGCTGTGACGATGACCCTCGACGGCTCCGCCAACCGCGATGACCTCGCCCGCCGAATCGAAGGCGCGGGCTTCGACGTGGTCGCCCGGGGGTGAGCGAACCGGCTCGGCTGGACTTCCCCGTCGAGGGGATGACCTGCGCCTCGTGCGCTGCCCGGCTGGGCAAGGTGCTGGGCCGGGCCGATGGGATCGCGTCCGCGGACGTGAACTACGCCACCGGATCGGGATCCGTGGAGCTGGCGGCGGGCTCGCCGGTGGCCCTCGCGGAGGTTCGACGGCTCGTCCAGGGCGCCGGCTTCGACGTGCCCCGGCGCACCGTTGCCCCGGCCGACGAGGCGGGAGCGGAGCGGGCCTCCGAGCAGGCCTCGATCCGACGGTGGACGGCGCGGACGATCGTCGCCGCGGTCGGCTCGGTCACGGCAATGGCGCTGTCCATGGGCTGGATCCCGGGCCTCTCCATGAGCGACCCGATCGCCCGCATCGGGCCCGCCATTCTGGCGCCGATCGTGGTCTTCGGAGCCGGATGGCCGTTCTGGACCGCCGCCGTGGCCGCGCTTCGGCACGGCAGCGCGACGATGGACACCCTGGTGGCGCTGGGCAGCGGCACGGCCGTGGCGTGGTCGGCCTGGCAGCTGACCATCGGGGGTGAGATCTGGTTCGACGGGGCCGCCATGCTGGTGGCGTTCATCCTCCTGGGCCGCTCCCTCGAGGTCCGCGCCAAGGGGCGGGCCAGCGAAGCGATTCGAGGCCTGCTGGACCTCCGGGTGCCCACCGCCCTGGTACAGCGCGGCGACGGGGGCCAGATCGAGGTCCCCGTGGAGCAGCTCGAGGTCGGTGATCGGGTGATCGTGCGCGCGGGCGAGCGGATCCCCATCGACGGGACCGTCGCGGAAGGCCGCTCCGCCCTGGACACCGCCGCCATGACAGGGGAGCCCATCCCGGTCGCGGTCGAGCCCGGCAGCGGGGTGATGGGGGGCGTGATCAACGGCAGCGGCACCCTGGTCGTGGAAGCCTCCTCGGTGGGCTCCGACACCGCCCTGGAGCAGGTGATCCGGCTGGTTCGGGAGGCTCAGGGACGGGCTGCGCCGGTGCAGCGTTTGGCCGACCGGGTCTCCGCGGTGTTCGTTCCCACGGTGATCTTGCTGGCGATCGCGGTGGGGATCGGCTGGTACCTCGTCGGCGCCGAGGCGGACGTCGCGGTCCGGCGGTTTGTGACCGTGGTCATCGTCGCGTGCCCCTGCGCCCTGGGCCTCGCCACGCCGACCGCGATCCTCGTGGGCACCGGCATGGGCGCGCGGCTGGGACTGCTCGTGCGGGGCGGTCCGGCGCTGGAGCGTTCGGCGGCGCTGACCGACATCGCGATGGACAAGACGGGCACGCTGACGCGCGGGGAGCCGGTGATCGTCGAGATCGGCGGCGACGTGCTCGCCAGCGCGGCCGCCATCGAGGCTGGCAGCGAGCACCCGCTGGCCCGCGCGGTCGCCTCTCGGGCCGACGCTGACGGCTTGTCGGTATCGGCCGCGGTGGATACCGCCGCGGTCGCGGGGCGGGGCCTCCGGGGCACCGTGGAGGGACGCGCTGTGCTGGTGGGGAGCGCCCGCTTCCTCCGCGAAGAAGGCATCACCGGCGTCGACCGGATCGAGACCCAGGTGGCCGCTGCAGCCGCTCGCGGGGACTCGCTCATCTACGTCGCCGAGGAGGGTGAGGCCGCGGGCTTCCTCGCCGCCGCGGACCCCTTGCGGGAAGAGGCGAGCGAAGCGCTGGCGGAGCTCCGCGCCATGGGGCTCCTCGTTCACGTGCTCAGCGGCGACCACGACGCGGCCGTCCAGGCACGCGCCCGGGAGCTCGGGCTGAACCCCGGCGCCGTGCACGCGGGCCTGCTCCCGGCGGACAAGCTGACCACCCTGGAAGGGCTGCGCGCGCAGGGTCGGGTGGTGGCGATGGTGGGCGACGGCATCAACGACGCCCCCGCGCTGGCCGCCGCGGACGTCGGCATCGCCATCGGAACCGGCTCCGACGTGGCCATCGAGTCCGCCGATCTGGCCCTCATGGGGGGCGGTCTGCGGGGTGTGCCGCGGGCGATCAAGCTCAGCCGCGCGACGATGCGCACCATCCGGCAGAACCTGTTCTGGGCCTTCGCCTACAACGCGGCCCTCATCCCGGTCGCGGCCGGGGCGCTGATCCCGCTGGGCATCGAGATCGCCCCACCGTTCGCCGCGGCGGCGATGGCAGCGTCCAGCATCACTGTGGTGGGGAACGCCCTGCGGCTGCGCCGGGCGAAGATCTGAGGTGCTCGCCTAGGCGCAGAAGCCCGGGGTGCCGGGGCCGCCGGGGTGGTCGCCCTCGAGGCACCAGTCGGGGGCCGTCACCATGACCCGGGTGTCGACGTCGTCGAAGCCTTCCAGCTCGAGCGTGAGCGGCGCCTCGCCGGTGCCTTCGTGGGCGCGGAAGGTGGCGTCGCCGATGTACTCGATGCCGTCGCCGGCGTCGTCGACGGGGCTCCAGGCGCCCAGCAGCACGCCCACGTCGGCGGGATCGACGTCCCCCACGACCACGTCGTCGCCGCGGCCGTTGCGGTTGATGCCGTCGTCCCCGGGGGCGTACAGCGCGTACAGGAGGGTCACCTCGGTGTAGTCCCCACCCGCGTTGGCGAGGCGCGTCCACGGGTCCCACATGCGGTCGCCGTTGTCCGTCAGCCGGGTCGTCTGGTCCCGCAGCCAGCCCAGTTGCACGTCCACGGTCCCGGGCACCACGGTGATGGCGACGGTGTCCTGGACGTTGTCGGCGAGCAGCTCACCGGTGACCCGAACCTCGAACTCGAACGTTCCCAAGTAGGTGGGGGCGCCGGTCACGAGGCCGTCGCCGTCCAGCGTCAGCCCCGGAGGGAGTTCGCCGGAGACCAGCTCCCAGGCCTGGGTGCCGCCGTATCCCTCGACCGATACCCGGCCGGCGTACTCGTCCAGCAGATTCGCATCCCCCAGAGCGGAGGCATCGATCGTGTACTGCGACCCTGAATCCCGATCCCCCAGCAGCGTGCCGGAGCCCGGATCGCAAGCGGTCAAGAGCAGGCCTGAGGCCAAGACGAAGAGCACAGTTCGACGCATGGCGCGGAGCTTATCACCCACGGTCGGCCCTCCTGCAGGCAATGCCGCATCCCTTGTACGATGGGCGGCAATGCTGCACCGAGGCCTCCTGTTCCTGCTGATCGTTCCCGCGCTCCTGCCCGGGACCGCCCTCGCCGACAAGATCGGCAGTCCCCAGCAGATGGAGTTGGGGGAGCTCCCCCTGCGCGCTGAGGTCGAGCACCTCACCCTGGTGACCATGCGGGAGCCTCACACCGCCCCTGGTCCGGAGGACGCCAACTCCACCACGGCCGCGCCCGAGCTCGACGCGGTCGAGGGAGCGGCCCCCGCGGAGGCCTCGACGCCCGCGCCTCCCGCTGAGGAGGAGGAGGAGCGGATCCTCGTGGAGAGCGCCGAGATGTACACGTCGCCTCCTGGCTCGATGCAGCTGGGGCCCGGCCCGTGGCTGTACTTCGATGGCGCGTTTGCCGAGGGCGGATGCTCCCACCCCCGCCTCAGCGAAGACGGCTTCGCGGCGCTCGCGATCTGCGCCGGGCTCGACGACAAGAACCCCCGCGCCGAGCACGTCGTGATCCGTCGCGGGTACGCCATCTTCCGCTACCCGGTCCCCGTCAGCGCCGGCGCGATCGCCGACCTCAGCTCCGACGGAGAGCGCTTCGCGGTGCTCGTGGACGAGGGCGGGAGCCGCACCGTGCACCTGATCGACATGATGGCCCGCCAGGATCACCGCGTGGTCGGGGGCTGGCGCGAGCCTGGCAACCCCGTGGTCGCCGGCGAGGCCGACGCGGTCGCGTTCGTGGCCCAGGTCGGCGGCAAAGACGGCGCGGTGCTGGCCAAGCTGGGCGAGGAGCCGGGCGCATGGCGGGCGTTCCGCGGCGGCTCCGGCGTGCACGTGCGGGAGCTCACCAACGACGGCGGCCGGGTCCTCGTGAGCGCGAAGCTGGTGGACCTGACGTCGCTGTACCTGGTCGATCCCGCGCGCGGCGTCGCGTTCGATCTGTCCGGTCGAAAGGGCGACGTGCGGGGGGCGGATCTCCACGGATCGGGCGACGCGGCGGTGTTCAGTTCGTCGATCGGCGGGGTCTGCGCGATCTGGTGGGTCGACATGACGACCCGGCGGCGCAAGGACATGTTCAGCTCGGTCGACGGCTGCTACGAGCGGGTGATGATGGACTCCGGGCGGCGCTTCGTGGTGTACGAGGAGTCCGCCAACGGCGTACCCCCGACCCACATGTACGACCGCAAGGATCGCGAGGTCCGCACGACGGTGCCCAAGGGCTGCGCCGACACCGAGATCACCGGCAGCGGCGCCTTCCTCGCGGTCCGCTGCACCCGCCGCACCGGCTCCGCCTTGTTCCTCCTTCCCGTGCCCGAAGAGAGTGAATCCAAATGAGACTCTGGATCGCCGCCGTCCTCGTAGCGGCCGCCCTGGTCCCCATGTCTGCCTCCGCGGGGGTGTTCGTGGGCCAGAACAAGGACCTGCTGAACCCGGACCAGGGGGAGCAGCCGATCGTCACCCTCGGGTTCGATGAGAAGCTCCACCGCGCCACCGTCACCATCACCGGCGACGGCACCCCGTTCTCGCAGACCTGGAACTTCCCCGGTGCCGGTCCGGGACGTGAGTACGAGCTGACGTGGAAGCAGCAGCCGGGCATCGAGGTCGACTACACCGTGTCGGTCGAGATGGTCTCGTCCAACGGGGAGAAGTACACCGAAGAGGTGTGGGTCTACTTCGCCTCGGCACGCCCCATCACGGCGAGAATCCCCGTCGAGTCGGTAGACATGGAGGCGAAGGCCTTCGACCTGGTCTCCAACCACCCCCCGTCCCGGGTGGAGCTGGAGGTCATCGACGACCGAATGAAGACCATCGGCCAGTCCACCTTCAAGGTCACCGAGGCGACGCCCGGGAGCCCCGTGCGGGTCACCTGGGAGCAGCAGATGGACGGCAACATCTTCAAGATCACAGCGACCGCGTACGACAAGTTCGGCTACTGGGCGGGCGTCGAGATCATCCCCTGGTCGCTGTCGATCCCGCACGAGGACGTCAACTTCGCCTCCGGCAAGCACGATGTGGTCGCCGAAGAGGCCCCCAAGGTCGATGACGCCTACGAGGAGATCGTCAAGGCTGTCGACAAGTACGGCGAGTGGGTCACCTGCACGCTGTTCATCGGCGGCTACACCGACACCGTCGGCGACGCCGGGAGCAACCAGGGGCTGTCCGAGCGACGGGCCCGGGCCCTCGCCCAGTACTTCCAGAGCAAGGGCGCGAAGTTTCCGATCTACTACCAGGGGTTCGGGGAGTCGGTGTTGGCGGTGCAGACCGAAGACAGCGTCGACATGAAGGCCAACCGCCGGGCGCTGTACATCATCACCGCGGGCACGCCGCCGGTGACGAAGGAGACCCCGCGGGGCAACTGGAAGAAGATCCAGTAGTCCGCAACATCTCCGTCCTAGGCTCGTTTGCGTGCGAGCCGCGTTCCTCGTCCTGATCATCGCCCTGGGCGCTCCCGTGAGCGTCAGCGCGCAGGTCCAGGCGTGCCGCACCGAGTGGGAGCAGCACGACGGCGGCGGGATCCAGACGTGGGGCTTCGACATGGGCGATCACGGGGCGATCGCCGAGTACGACTACGCCACCATCCCCGCCCCCTACGGCGGCGGCTGGACCGCGGCCCCCAGCGGGCAGTCCATCGACTACAACCTGAACGACAACTCGACGCTGTGCGGCAATGCGGAGTGCCGGTACGGCGGTGAGTTCACCTACTTCAAGACGCACATCTACCTGCCCCCGCAGTTCACCTTCACGGAAGCCTGGGTGGACGTGACGGTGGTCGACGACGGCGTGCGCATGACCGTCTTCTCCGACACGAACCCCACCGGGGTCACCGACCCGGGCGGCTACGCCTTCCTCGGCGGCGGGGTCAGCAGCGATCTGCTGCCCTACATGACCGACGACCCGTACTCGGTGGTGGTCCTGACTCACGTCGATGACTGCTGCAGTCAGAGCTACATCGAGGGGGTCGACTTCTTCGTCTACATCGACGGTCGCCCCGAGGCGGTGCCCACCGACTGCGATCTGTGGGACGACGACGGCGACGGCTGGCCCGAGGCGGGGGGCGACTGCGACGACACCAACCCCCTGGTGTTCCCCGGCCAGACCGAGGTCCCCAACGGCATCGACGACGACTGCGATGGCGTGATCGACGACGGCACCACCGCGTTCGACGACGACGGGGACGGCGTCACCGAAGACGAGGGGGACTGCGACGACACGAACCCGAACTTCTCCCCGGAGGTCGAGGAACACTGCGATCAGACGACGCAGGACTTCGACTGCGACGGCTGCATCGGCGACGAAGACCCCGACTGCGGCGGCGACTGCGGCGCCCCCGATGACGACGACGCGTCCGATGACGATGACGACGACGCTTCGACGGACGACGACGATGACGCGGGTCTCAACGCCGACGACGACGACACGGTTCCGCCCAACGATTCTCCGGGCGGCTGCTCCTGCCTGGATCAGAGCCTCGGGTTGCTGCCGCTGGCGTTGTTCGGCGCGGGGATCGGAAGACGGCGCCGTCGCGACTGATCAGTCCGTCGGCCGGACCATCCAGATTCCATCCAGGCTCGCCCGCGCGCCGCACCAGTAGTGGGCGTTGCGGATCTCCAGCCAGCCCGCGCTGACGAGGATGCGGGTGGGGTCGTCGCTGTCGGTGGAGTGGAACCAGCCGTCGGCGTCGCGCACGAAGACCGCCTCCTCCATCCCGCAGCTGTGGCCGTTGCCGCCGAGGGCGGACGCCTCCACCACGAGGGTGTTGGCGTCCCGCATCGTCGGCGTCGCGGTGTCGGTGTCGTGCCGCAGCAGCCGCTGCAGCTTGCGACCCGTCTCGGTGCCCGCCAGTCCCGAGGGGAGGGGGCGGGACAGGCCGTAGGTGGGGACGAGGGAGCCTCCGCTCATCGTCGGCGCGTGACCGGCCTCGGCGAGGGTGCGCCCCAGGGCCGCGATCCGCTCGCGCAGGCGCTGGGCGAGGCAGGCCGCGTCCGCCTCGCACCCGTTCCGCTCCGCCAGCCACTTCTTCTGCGTCGCCTTCACCGCGCTGCTGCCCAGCCGGCTTCGGGCGTCGCGGTACAGGGTGGCCATCATCGAGTCGAGCGCCCGCAACTCCGCGCTGCCGCAGATCGCATGCTCCGGCTTCGTCGAGGCCTTGCCGCAGTCGAACGAGGCGCCAGGCCCGGGGGCCTCGCCGAGCTCGTAGCCGTAGATGCCCCAGGCGCCGTCCCAGTGCCGAACGAAGGGGGCGAGCCGCTCGATCTCGGCGCGGGAGAAGGCCAGCGCCTCCGACCCGGAGCCGTAGGTGGGGGCCAGCTTCACCGTCTCGAAGTGGGCCTTCAGCAGACTCGGCGCGAACGCCGGCGAGAACGTGGCCCCCTCCACGAACGCCCCCGCAACCGAGACGTTGGGGATCCCCGAGACGTCCGCGCCCCGCAGGTTGGCGCCCTCGAGGTGGAGCACGCCCGCCTCGTCCACGCCGCCGTTGGTGCAGTTCCCGCCGACGATGAACGGCGTGCAGCCGAACACCGCGTCCCGCAGGTCCGCGCCGCGCATCGACGTCCCCGACAGCTCGCCGCTGATGCTCGCGCCCCGGAGGTTGGCGCCATCGACCGACAGTCCCTGGAAGCCGTACGCCGAGATCGTGCATCCGGGGCAACCGTGCTCGATCAGCCACGCCGCCAGCGCCTGGGGCTCCAGATCGGAGGGAGGATCGGCGTGGGCGAGGGTCGGCAGCGCCAGCAGCGCCGCCAGCATCAGCCAGCGCCGCACCGCTAGGGACCCTCGAGCTGGATCACGACGTCGGTCGCGCCCGCGGACACCAGACCGGCGCTGCCGTTCAGGTCCGCGGCGCCCTTCGTCATGGCGTTGCCGTCCTCATCCAACCGGGCCGACAGCTCGACCTCGTCGGGGAACGGTCCCCCCATCATCACGTCCCCCGGGCCCAGCACGAACGTCGTGGGGAAGCTGCTGGCGAGCAGCTTCTTGCTCGCCGCCGGGGGCCCGCGGGTCACGCCCTCGGGGCGGGCGATGATGAAGATGACCGCGCCGGGCGGAGGCTTGGCCCCCGGGGCCAGCGTGATCGTGCCTTCGATGCTCGTGCCGCTTGCGGCGGTCGGCGCGGTGCCGGGGTGAGCCGTCTGCGCGCCCGTGGCGGGCGGGTGACCCGCGCCGGGGTGTCCGGCGGCCCCCGAGGCCGTCGGGAGGGTGCCCGCCTCGACCCGCGCCAGGAGCTCGTCGAACGCGGTCTTGTCCTCGGCCGAGGGGGCGAGGTCGCGCGCGGCCAGCCAGTGCTTCTTGGCGCCTTCGATGTCGCCCGTCTGCGCCGCGAGCATGCCCCGGTAGGTCAGCCCCATGAGGTGCTTGGGGTCGCCGACGAGGGCCTGGTCCAGCAACTCGGCGGCTCGGTCGGCCTGCCCCATCGCGATGCGCACCATGGCGCCGATGACCAGCCCGTCGGGGTGGCCGGGCACCCGCTTGGTGATCTCCTCCGACACGTTCCAGGCGTCGATCCAGCCCTCCGCGTCGATCAGCGCGTAGCCGAGCTCGGCCCAGTGGTCGATCGTCCCGGGGTCGGAGCTCACCTTGGCCCGGGCCGCATCCACCGCCGGCGACGCCTTGGGCTGCAGATCGGGGGGCACGCCGGGGACCGCGCCGCCGGTCTCGCCCGCGCCGGGCACGGTCACGCGAGCCTCCGTCGGGCGCACTTCGGGGACTGCGCCGGTGATGGACATCCCGTCCTGCCGCTCGCTGGTGCCGTTCATGAGCACGACCGCGAGCACGGCGATGAACCCAACCGCGAGGCCGCCCTTGAGGGCTCCCTTGAGCTCGGAGCTCATGCCCCCGGTCGAGGGCCTGGCGGCGGCGGCGGGGGCAGGGGCAGGGGAGGAAGCGTCGCTCGCGGGGGCCGCGGCGGGCGCCTCCTCCTCCAGCAGCCGAAGCACTTCGGCCGCCCGGGTCTCCAGGGCCGTGCGCTCCTCGGCGGTGGCCTCGCCGGTGCGGGTGTCCTGCAGATCGCGCAGGGCCTGCAGCAGCCGGTCCTTCTCCCGACGCAGATCCTCGAGTCGGGCATCCGTCGTCGGATCGTCACCCGCGCTGCGGTTCAGGGCCGCGAGGATGGCGCCCCCCGCGAGGCCCATGAGCAACGCGATGAGGGGCCCGGTCCAATCGACTTCAAGCACCCTCGACCTCCTCGCGGATCCGCTTCAGGTAGGGGTCGTCGGTCTCCGGCGGCGGGGCCGGAGCCTCGGCGGTGCCCTCGCGGGGCTTGCCGACCACACCGAACACCAGCAGCAGCCCACCGACCACCAGCACCACGGGCGCGCCCCAGACCAGCAGGTTCAGCCCCTCGACCTTGGGCGCCATGAGCACGAACTCGCCGTACGCGGACTCGAAGTAGACGTTGATCTGCTCGGCGTCGTAGCCCGCCGCGAGCATTGCGCGGACCTGCCGCTTCATGTTCCGCGCGGTCTCCGCCGGGGAGTCGTTGATCGACAGCCCCTGGCACGACGGGCAGCGGAGCCGAGACGCCACCTCCGCGGTCGCATCATCCAGCGCGTCGCCAGACAGCGTTGGCCCCGAGGGCTGGCCGAGCTTGGCCTGCACGTCCACGCCCAGCGCGTACTCGTCCTCCGCCGTGCCCGCCTCGCCCTGATCCTCGGTCCAGGACTGGGCCGACAGCACCAGCGAGGCCGCCAGCAGCAACGTGATGCGGAAGGCGGTCACAGCAGCGACTCGATCTGCTGGACCAGCAGGTCCGGGTTGATCGGCCCGACGTGCTTGAACCGGATGACCCCGTCCTTGTCGATGACGAACGTCTCCGGCACGCCGTACAGCCCGTAGGCGAGCGCCACCTTGCCGTTGATGTCCACCAGCGTGGGGAAGGCGTTGCCGCCGTGCTGGGCGAGCCACGCCTTGAGCGCCTCGTTCTTGTCGTTGTAGGCGACGCCGACGAACTGCGCCTTGCCCTGGAACCGATCCGAGATGCGCACCAGCCAGGGGTGCTCCATCGGGCAGGAAGCGCACCACGTGGCCCAGAAGTTCAGGACCACGGGCTGGCCCTTGTACTTGTCCAGCGTCACCAGCGCGCCATCGTCCAGGCCCGGCAGCTCGAACGCGGGCGCGGCCTGCTCCAGCAGCGGCGACTCGATGTATCCTGGGGGGCTCAGGCTGAACGCCCGCAGCAGCACCATCAGCAGCGGAACCACCACCAACAGGCCGATCAAGATGACGACCTTGTTCGGCCCGCGGTGCGGGCTGGACTCAGGCATGTCGCACCCGCCGTGCCGGCCAGGCCGAGATGAGGCAACCCAGAATCATCACCCCCGTCGCGATCCAGATCCAATAGACCATCGGGTTCACGTACACCCGAAGCCCCACGAACGCTCCCCGATCGTCGATCTGCATCGCGCTCAGGTAGAGGTCCTCGTGCGGCAGCGACAGCACCGCGGGGGTGCCGATGGGGCGGGCCTGCCCGCGGTAGCGGTTCATCCGGGGCTCCAGGGTGCCCAGGTCCTCCGTGCCGCGGCGGATCGCCATGGTCGCGCCGACCGCGTCCCGGTGCTCCTCCTCGATGCGGGTGGTGCCCACGAACGTCAGCGTGTAGTCGCCGATCGTCATCGACTCACCCTTGTTGACCACCGCCTCGTCCGTGGTCCGGTACGACGACGACACCGCGATCGACACCGCCATCAGCGCCACCCCGAGGTGCACGATCTGCCCGCCGTAGCGCCGCCGTCCGCGCTGGAACGCCGTCGCCAGGGCCGCACCGAGGGCCAGCCCCTTGCGCCGCCGCAGCGCGCCCACGGGCACCAGCATGTCCCGGAGCGACACCGTCGCCGCGAACCCGGCCGCCAGCAGGGTGATGAGCGTCCAGAAGTCCCGTGCCCCGATCGCCGCTCCAAGCACCGTGAGGCCCAGGCCCGCGCCCAGCGGCAGCACGAGGATCCGCATCGCCTCCTCGCGGCTGGCGCGGCCCCAGGGGAGGGCCGGTCCGATCCCCATGAGGAACACGATCGCCACCCCGATGGGCACTGTCATTGCGTTGAAGTAGGGCTCGCCGACGGTGATCTTGTCGCCGATGATCGCCTCCCGGATGAGCGGGAAGGTCGTGCCGATGAGCACCGTGAAGGTGAAGGCCACGAACAGCAGGTTGTTCACCACGAACATCGCGTCGCGGCTCAGCGCGGACTTGAACTCACCGTCCTCCCCCAGCAGGTGCATGCGGAAGCCGAACAGCAGCACGCAGAACACCATCACGACGGCGAGGAAGAAGAAGAAGAGCGGCCCGATGGGCGACTGCGTGAAGCTGTGCACCGAGTTGAACACGCCCGACCGGGTCATGAACGTGCCCAGGATGGTCAGGCAGAAGGTCGACAGCAGCAGCACCAGGGTCCACGCCTTCAGCAGACCGCGCCGCTCCATCAGCATCGCCGCGTGGAGGAAGCCGGTGGCCGTGAGCCAGGGGAGGAACGACGCGTTCTCGACCGGGTCCCAGGCCCAGTAGCCGCCCCAGCCGAGGACCTCGTAGGCCCACCAGCCGCCCAGCACGATGCCCAGCGTGAGCGTGCCCCAGGGGAACAGCATCCACAGCCGCATGGGCTTCATCCAGCCCGCCCCCAGCCGGCCCCGCAGGAGCGCCGCGACACCCATGGCGAACGGGATCGTCATGCCCACGTAGCCGAAGTACAGCATCGGCGGATGGATGATCATCAGCACGTGGTTCTGCAGCAGCGGGTTCGGCCCGACGTGGAACTCCTTGGGCGTGGCGATCGTCAGGAACGGGTTCGCCGGCCCCGCGAGCATGAAGGCGAAGAACGCCCCCACGACGAGGATCGTGGCGAGGGTGAAGGGCATCAGGTCGCGGTACTCGTGCTTGCGCGCCGTGGTCGCCAGGAACACCAGCACGTAGCCGCCGAGGATCGCGCCCCAGAACAGGATCGACCCCTCCAGCGAGGACCACAGGCTCACCACCGCGATGTAGTCGGGCACCTCGTGGCTGCCGACCTGGTCGACGTAGCCGACCGTGAAGTCCCGCACGAGCAGCGCATAGACCATCAGCGCGTTGGCGCCGACGAGGCAGGCGGCGAACAGGCCCGCCAACCACTTTGTGATGCGCGCGCCCTGAGGCGATCCGGTGCGACCGGCGGTGTAGCCCGTGATCGCCCCCGCGGCCGCGAGGCCGAGGGCGGTGAGGATGAGAATGCGTCCGAACGTAGCGAGCATCGAGGCCTATTGCTCTCCGGCGTCCAGGGACTCCCAGAGCTTCTGCACGTCGACCTCCTTGGGGTCGTGGGGGGCTCGGTACTCGTTGTCGTGCTTGACCAGGAGGCGGTTGCTGATGAACACGCCGTCGGCGTCGAGCTTGCCCTCGACGACCACCCCGATGTTCTCGCGGAACATCTGCGGCGGCATCTCCGTGGCCCGCACGGGCACCTCGGAGGTGCCGTCGTGGACCACGAAGTTCAGCACGCCCGTATCCTTGTTCCAGTCGATGGTGCCCGTCTTGACCATGCCGCCCAGGCGCACGGTGGCATTCCCGGCGTCCTCGGCGGCCTGCAGCTCCGTCGGGGTCCAGTAGTAGACGAGGTTGCTTCCGATGCTCCCGATCGCGATCCAGGTCAGGGCGATGGTCGCGGCCGCGAGCGATACGGCGATGAAGACCTTGGGACTCATCCGCTTCACCCCTCTTCCTTAGCGCGCAGTTTGCGCAGGCGGAAGGTAACGACGAGCACGTAGACCAGCAAGATGGTCAGCGAGATGCCGTACGCACCGGCCACGTAGCCCCAGCCTCCTTCGATCACTCCGTCGAATTCCATCACGCGTCTCCTGCGACGAGGCCGGTCCCGGTGGGGGTGCCGGCGGCGGCGGTGGTGGCGGCGTCACGCAGCAGCGCGACCCGGGAACGGCGGATGACCAGCCAGATCCAGATGAACAGGATCGCGAAGGCGTTGACCCGCAAGGGGAGGTAGTAGTCGACCGACACGGTGGCCGGGGCGCTGTGCTTCTGATGCAGCGAGTCCCACCACTCGACCGACTTGTAGACGATGGGCACGTCCACGTAGGCGATGATCGTAGCGACGGCGGTCCAGGTGATCTTCTGCTCGGGGCTCGCCGCGAAGCTCCGCACGCTGAGCACGCCGGCGAACAGCACCGCCATGATCGCGGTGGTGGTCAGGCGGGGGTCCCAGTCCCAGTAGGCGCCCCAGGTGGGACGGCCCCAGATCATCCCCTGGATCAGGGTCATGCAGGTGAACAGCACCGTCACCTCGCACGCCGCTTCGATGCCCGCGTCCCACTTCCGGGAGCGCTTCACGAGCGCCCCGATGGCGAGGAAGAAGGCGGCCGTGGGGATCAGCATGGTGTTCCACGCGGTCGGCACGTGGATGAAGAAGATCCGCTGCACGTCCTGCATGTGGGTCTCGGGCGGCGTGAACATGAGCGCCCGCTGGCACCCGAAGATCAGGAGCGCCAGACCGAGCAGCCCGAGGATGTGTTCCTTGTCCTTCACGCGTCGATCACCTTTCCGAACAGCACGCCGCCGATGCTCCAGTACACGACATCAAACGCCACGGACAGCTTCATCCATCCGCCCAGTTGGTCCATCGGATCGCCGAAGAAGACCAGGTGGGTCCCCTTCACGGATGCGAGGACGATGGGGATGACGAGGGGGAAGAGCAACAAGGGCAGCAGCGCGTCGCGCCCGCGAGCCCGTGCCGTCATGGCCGCGTACAGCGTTCCGGGGCCGGCGAGGCCGGCGATCCCGAGCAGCAGAAGAAGCGCGAGCATGCCCAGGCCTCCGGCCGGCATCGACACGCTGTACATCACCAACGCCATGGGCACGAGGGGAACGCAGAGCATGGCCAGGAAGAGCACGTTGGCGATCGCCTTGCCGTAGAACAGCGCGCGCGGATCGACGGGCAGCAGGCTGAGCCCCTCGAGCGCGTCGTCCTCGATCTCCACCCGGAAGCTCTCGTTCAAGGCGAGCGTCGAGCTGAGCACCAGGGCGAGCCACAGGTACCCCGCGGAGTGGCGCGCCAGGGCCTCGCTGTCGGGACCCACCGCGAAGCTGAACAGCAGCAGCGTGATCGCGCCGAAGAGGAAGGTCGACGCAGCCCGGCGCTGGCCCCGCCAGTCCAGGAGCATGTCCTTGCGGATGATGCCGAGCATCTGACCGAAGACACTCACGACGCCAGCGCCTCCGCCAGCGCCTGGGGCACGCCCGCGGCGGGGCCGACCCAGGTCATGCGACCGCCATGGAGCACGAGGCCGGAGTTGAGCCGGGGGGCCATGCGCTCCACGAGGTGGGTCGCGATCACGAGCGTGCGGCCGGAAGCGACGAGCTCGTCGATGAGCGCGTCCACGAAGTCGAACCCCTTGGGGTCGAGCTGGCCGTAGGGCTCGTCGATCAGGATGACGTCGGGCTCCTGCAGCAGCAGGCGGGCGAAGCTGAGGCGCTTGCGCATGCCCGCGGAGAAGCCGCGTACGACGTCCCCGCCGCGGCCCGCGAGGCCCACCCGCTCCAGCAGGCCGTTCAGGTGTGCGGCGCTGCCGTCGAAGCCGCCCAACCCCGCGGCCACGGACAGCGTCTCGTAGGCGGTGAGGTCGTCGTACAGGTGCGTGCGGTGGGACAGCAGCGCGAGGCGCCGTCGCACGGCGAGCGGGTCGGCGTCGGGATCAAGGCCGAAGATGCGCAGGCTCCCCGCGGTCGGCCGCAGGGTGGTGGCGAGCATGCGCAGCAGCGTCGTCTTGCCCGCGCCGTTGCTGCCGCCGATGAGCAGGGAGCCGCCCGGCTTCAGCTTGAGGTTGAACCCTGCGAGGGCCCAGCGCTGGCCATAGCCCCGGCTCAGGCCGGTCGCTTCGAGGGCGAGGGGAGCGGGTGAGGAAGCCACGCGCGGGCTTGTACCAGAACTCGGGCCATTCGACGGTGCAGCCCGCCGCTGCACAGGGTCAGAGCGCTTCGTTCTTCCACATGGCGAGGGCGCCGGCTTCGTCGATCGCTCGGGACATCAGCCACAGGTGCTCGGCGGGGGAGTCTTCCCCGCGCCAGTCGTAGCCGCATCGACCGTACGAGAAGCCGAGGTCGGGCATCACCGGCCGGCCCTGGAACAGGGAGTCCTCGAACCCCGCTTCGATGGTGCCGTCGCTGCCCGCAACCTTCTCCCACTGCTCCTGGCTGCGGCCGACGAAGACCCGGGCCGAGCCGTTGCCGTTGCCGGGGGCGGTGATCACGAAGTCGGCGATCCCGTCCCGCGAGGCATCCCCGAGGGGGCAGACGCGGTGGCCCAGCCGATCGTCGGGGGCGAAGCCGTCGATGAAGAAGCTCCGCCCGGGCACCGGCTCGCCGGTGTCGAACAGCCCGAACCGCCAGTTGACGGCGCTGTTGTCCCCAAAGAACACCATCGTCGTGCCCGCGGAGCCGTGGCCATGGAAGTTGGCGGCATCCGGCGCGCCGAGCACGAGCTCCCGGAGGCCGTCGCCGGTGAGGTCTCGGCCGAAGCCGCTCCGCGCGGAGATCCCGTCGAAGACGTAGGACGGCTGCAGGTAGATGCCCTCGGAGACCGCTTCGAAGTCATCGCTCAAGTACAGCGTGGTGGTGCCCCAATCGGCCACGATCAGCTCGTCGTAGCCGTCACCGGTGACGTCGCGGATCGCGGTGCAGGTCACCTCGTCGAAGCTTCCGATGAGATCGCGCGGGCCGTAGGCGATGGGGTCGTAGCCGGTCTGGGGAAACAGCGCGACGGCGCCTTCGCCATCGTAGTTCGCCACGGTTGCGACCTCCATTCCGGGAGCGTCCGGAGTGAAGTCGCCCAGGGCGAAGCAGGAGCCGAGCCACTCCGTGTCGTTGCTCGCCCAGTGGATGTCGGCGAACTCCCACTCGAGCTCGCCGTGGCCGAGGCCGCTGTTGCCGAGGAACAGCGCCAGCGCGCCGGCGCCGCTGCCGATGTCGATGCTGGAGAAGACGAGGTCGGTGTCTCCGTCCCCATCCAGGTCCTCGCTGCAGTCGACGCTGCCGCTGCCCGGGGGGGCGTGGATGTGCGCGGTCGCATGCCAGTCCCGCACGCGCCCTTCCTCCGTTGCCAGGAGGTCGAGGATGTTCGAGAAGATGAGCACATCGTTGGGGAGGTCGCCGTCGCCCTCGTGGCGGGTGCACAGGTCGGCCGCGCCGTCCCCGTTGACGTCGCCCAGGCTCCAGCTCACGCCGAAGTTGGCCCACGATTCCGTACCCTCGATGCCCCGGAAGTTGCCCTTGGAGGGGGAGTTGGCGCTGAAGACCTCCAGGGGGAGGCCGATGTCGCAGTCGTTGACCCGGAAGTCCCAGACCTCTTCGGCGCCGGGGTAGACGGTGTCGTCGCCGTCGTCGCAGTCGATGTCCCAGGCGAAGCCGTCCCCGTCCTCGTCGGTCGGGGGGGCGGTGTCGTCGTCGTCAGGCTCGACCGTGTCGTCGTCGTCGGGATCAACCGTGTCGTCGTCGTCGGTGGCGTCGTCATCGTCCACCGCCTCGCCCCAGACGATGTCGTCGGGAGCGGCGAGGAAGCACCCGCTCAGGCCGAGGGCGGCCGCCAGGCATGCGATTCGATGCATCTCAGAACCCTCCCGACACGCCGACGGCGACCCCGCCGGGGCCTCCTGAGACCCAGGGTAGGGCCGTGCCGGACGCTGTGGCCCGGGCATTGCGGTCCGGCACGGCCGCGAGGATGACGCCGGTGACGGTCAGGGCGCCCCCGCCCACGGCCACCCAGAAGGCGGCTTGATTCTCGGTGTAGCGGGTCTGGTAAAGGTCCGCGTTCGTGTCCGGTCCGCCCAGCAGGGAGTTGCCCTGGTTGTACGCTCGGACGTGCCCCACGATGCCGCCCACGCTGGCGGCGGCGCCGCCAGCGGCGAGCACGAGCCCCGCGACCTGACGGCCGCTTGGGCCGGGGCGTCGGGCCTTGAACGTGGTCCCTGTTCCCGTGCTGTTGGCCTGCGCTTCCAGGGCCGAGATCGACGAGATCCACGTGCCCGACCGGAACACCGACGCCCCGTCGGCTCCCACCACCGCGACGTGGTCCCAGCCCTCGTCCGCGGCCTTGGCGGTCAGCCAGGGAGCGGTCCACGCCTCGCCGCGTAGCAGGGCGACGCGGAGGTCGGCGACGTCGACGAGTCGGACCGACGCGGACACCGACGCCGGGGGCACGTCGATCAGGTAGCGCGCGCCGTCGTGGTCGAGTACATGCAACCCGGCCAGCACCGTCGGCGTCTGGCCCATCGCCACCGGAGTGCCGTCGATGGAGGACGCGCCGGCGGGGAGTTCGAGGCGGGCGCCGGGGCTCGCCAGGGCCGTCTGCAGCGCCGCGAGGAAGGCCGACTTGGGGGTCGGGGGGTAGGCCTCGTCCCAGGGCCGGGCGGGATCGATGACCGCGGCCCGGGCGAAGAGCTCGCCGGCGGCCTCGGGGCGGTCGGCGAAGAAGTTCGCGTAGCCGGCGAGGAAGAAGAGGTTGTAGAGGCCGGCGGTGGTGATGTCGCCCTGCGTACAGGCTGCCGTGTCTGCACCGTCGGCCAGGGTCTGGAGGGCGGCCTCGAAGTCCAGTTCGTCGATCTGGGCGGTCGCCCGTTCGATCCGGTCGTTCAGGGAGATCCCCTGCGACTTGCAGGCCGTTGCGGAGCCGCCGAGGGCGGTGAGGCCGGAGGCGGGGAGCCCGGGCACGTCGGCCAGGCGCGTGATGGCGAAGTCGCCCGTCTCGAGCGCCTCCTTGCCGGCGGCCGCCGCCGTCGCCGCGTCGGTGCCCTCGTAGAGCACGACGCTGGCGGCGGAAGCGGGAGCCGCGGTCAACAGCGGGACGGCCGCGAGGCCGAACAAGAGGAGGCGGAGTAGGCGCGGGTTCACGCCACCGATCGTACCGGACCAGCCCCTTCGGCGTTCGGGCCCTCGTGGGTCGGATCGAGCCCCTCGGACAGCGCCGCCTCGACCGCGTCGGCCATGTCGGAGACGAAGATGATCTCCAGCTGGTCGGAGACCCGGGCGGGGATCTCGGCCGCATCGGCGCGGTTGCGTTCGGGGAGGATCACCCGCGTGAGGCCGGCGCGGTGGGCGGCGAGCACCTTGCTCTTGATGCCGCCCACGGGGAGCACGCGGCCGCGGAGGGTCGCCTCCCCGGTCATCGCCGTGTCGGGGCGGACCCGCCGTCCCGTCAGCAGCGACGTCAGCGCCACGAACATGGTCACGCCGGCGGACGGACCGTCCTTGGGCACGCCGCCCGCGGGCACGTGGCCGTGGATGTCGGAGCCGTCCAGGAAGCGGGGCTCGACCCCGAACCGTTCGGCGTTGCTGCGCACGTAGGTGAGGGCCGCGCTGGCCGACTCCCGCATCACGTCGCCCAGTTGGCCGGTGGTCTGGAGCTTGCCGCTGCCGGGCATGCGGGACGCCTCGATGAAGAGGATGTCGCCGCCGACTGGGGTCCACGCCATGCCCGTGGCGACCCCGGGGACCGAGGTGCGGAGGGCGGCGTCGCGGAAGAAGCGCCGGCGGCCGAGAAGGTCCGTCAGGGCATCCACATCGACGTGCATCGGCTCGAGAATGGCGTCGGACGCCCGCTCTATGCGCAGCGCGAGGGCTCGGCAGACCTTGCGGAGCTGGCGTTCGAGCTGGCGCACGCCCGCCTCCCGCGTCCCCCCCTCGACCATCGCGTCCAGGGCGTCGTCGTCGATGGTGAGCAGACCGTCGTCCAGCGCGTGCCGGTCGAGCTGGCGGGGCAGCAGGTGGGCGCGGCCGATCTGGGCCTCCTCCTCCAGCGTGTAGCCATCCACCTCGATGACCTCGAGCCGATCGCGGAGCGGGCCCGTGAGCTTGCTGAGGTCGTTCGCGGTGCAGAGGAAGACCACCTCGCTCAAGTCGAAGGGAAGCTCCAGGTAATGGTCCGTAAAGGTCGAATTCTGCTCGGGAGCCAGAATCTCCAGGAGCGCCGCTTCAGGGGAGCCCATCCAGCCGGTTCCGAGCTTGTCGATCTCGTCCAGAAGGAGCACCGGGTTCTTCGCTCCGGCCTGCTTGAGGCCGGCGATGATGCGGCCGGGGAGGGCGCCGACGCAGGTGCGTCGGTGGCCCCGCAACTCGGCTTCGTCGCGGACCCCGCCCAGGGCGATGCGCACGAACGGTCGGCCGGAAGCCTCTGCGATCGAGCGGCCGGGTGACGTCTTGCCGACGCCGGGGGGGCCGGAGAGGCACAGGATCGTGCCCTTGCCGGAGCCGCCCCGCTTCATCACCGCGAGGTGCCCGAGGATGCGCTTCTTGACCTCGTCGAGGCCGAAGTGATCGGCGTTGAGCTTGGCCTCCACGGCGGCGATGTCGAGGGACTCGTCGGCGCGCTCGTTCCAGGGCAGGGCGAGGATCCAGTCCAGGTAGTTCCGGATGACCCCGGCCTCCGCCGGCGAGCCCTGAGCGGCGCCTTGGAGGCGAGCGAGCTGCTTCTCGGCGGTGGCGCGCACCTCGTCGGGGAGGTCGGCCTCGGCGACGAGGCGGCTGAGCTTGTCGAAGTCGGACTCATCGCCGCCCGCGGCGCTTTCGCCCTTGAGCTCGCGCTGGATGGCTTCGAGCTGCTTGCGGAGGATCGCCTCGCGCTGGCCTTCGTTGAGCTCGCGCCGCACTTCGGAGTCGATGCGGGCGCGGACCTGGCCGCGGGCGACGGCTTCGGACAGCAGCCCGGTGACCATCTCGAGGCGGTCTCCGACATCGACGGCGGCGAGCACCTCGGCTTCGTCCTCGGACTCCAGCCCCAGCCCGGCCGCGACGCGTTCGGCGAGGCGTCCCGGGGCGCGCTCGTCGCCGACCTGCTCGATGAGGCGGCGGAGCTTCCCGGAAGCCTGGTCGCGGAGCTCGGTGAGCTTCTCCCGCAGGAGGGCCTCCAGCACCTCGGCGCGGTCGGCGTCGGCGGGCCCTTCGTCGGGGCGCGAGGTGAGGGCGGTGAGGAACGGGCCGGCGGTGCTGACGTCGTCGAGGACGACGCGGTACAGGGCGGTGAGGGTCAGCCTGCGCCGCGCCCGGCCGGTGCGGCGGATCTCGTCGACGCGAGCGAGCACGCCGATGGTGTGGAGGTCGTCGGCGCCCGGATCGAGGACGGCAGAGTCCTTCTGCACGGCGATGAGGGCGCGATCGCCGGGGCGGAGGGAGTCAACGAGGGCGACGGAGCGGTCGCGCCCCACGGGAAGGGAGGCGGAGGTCCCGGGGAGGAGGACACCGGTGCGGAGGGCGAGGAGGGGGACTCGGCTCATGTTCGAGAACGTGTGCTTGGACGCACCGTCGTCAAACTGGCCAGGTGGGTAGGTAGGGCAAGGCGCAAGGCGCTCCCGCGCCGCGCGACGCTCTTGCGTCTTGCGTCTTGCGCCCTGCGTCTAGCTACCCCAGAGCGTCCTCGATCACCGAGTCCTCCGCGTGCTCCGCCGCGGTCACCTTCAGCCTGGGGTCAGCGTCCATCGCCCGTGCGATCGCGAACTCAGCTCCAGGATTCCGGGCCCACGCACGTCGGGCCAACCCGTTCGCTACGTCCCAGTCCAGCATCGCGTCCGCCCTGCGGGCGGCGTCGTTGCTGCCGTCCAGGACCATGCCGAAGCCGCCGTTGGTGACCCGACCCCAGCCGACGCCGCCGCCGTTGTGGAGGCTGACCCAGGTCGCCCCTCGCATCGCGTCGCCGACGAAGTTGTGGACCGCCATGTCCGCCGTGAACCGGGAGCCGTCCCGGATGTTCGCCGTCTCCCGCCAGGGGGAGTCCGTACCGCTGACGTCGTGGTGATCGCGACCCAGCACGATCGGCGCCGTGATCGTCCCGTCGGCCGCGGCTCGGTTGAACGCCTGGGCGATCGCCCGCCGCCCCGCGTGGTCCGCGTACAGAATCCGCGCCTGCGAGCCGACGACCATCGCGTTCTCCTCCGCTGACTCGATCCAGCGCAGGTTGTCGATCATCTGCTGCCGGATCTCCGCCGGGGCGTCCGCCGCCAGGGCCCGAATCACGTCCGCCGCGATCGCGTCGCTGCGGCGCAGGTCCTCGGGGGTGCCCGAGGTGCACACCCACCGGAACGGCCCGAAGCCGTAGTCGAAGCACATCGGCCCCATGATGTCCTCGACGTACGACGGGTAGCGGAAGTCCGCGCCGCCAGGACCGTCCACCGCCGCGCCCGCCTCCGCCGCCCTCACGAGGAACGCGTTGCCGTAGTCCCAGAAGTTCATCCCCGCGTCCGACACCGTGTTGATCGCCGCCACCTGCCGCCGCAACGACGCGTGCACCGCCTCCTTGAAGCCCTGGGGATCGGCCCCCATCGCCGTCCGCGCCTCCTCGAAGCTCATGCCCGCGGGGTAGTAGCCGCCGCCGTAGGGGTTGTGCAGCGACGTCTGGTCCGAGCCCAGGTCCACCGCGATGCCCGCGCTCGCGAGCCGCTCCCACAGGTCGACGATGTTCCCCAGGTAGCCCAGGGACAGCGCCTCCCCGCGGCTCCGCGCCAGCTCGACCCGCGCGGCGAGCTTGTCGAGATCGCTCTCGACCTCCTGGACCCAGCCCTGCTCGTGCCGCTTGCGCAGCGCCACGGGGTTCACCTCCGCGACGATCCCGACGGCGCCGGCGATCACCGCGGCCTTGGCCTGGGCGCCGCTCATCCCGCCGAGTCCGGAGGTCACGAAGACCTTGCCCGCGAGCCCCGCGTCGCCCGTCCCGAGGTAGAGGCGCCCCGCGTTCAGCAGCGTGATCGTGGTGCCGTGCACGATCCCCTGGGGGCCGATGTACATGAACGACCCGGCCGTCATCTGGCCGTACTGGGTGAC
Source organism: Pseudomonadota bacterium (assembly GCA_024229515.1). Classification (GTDB taxonomy): domain Bacteria; phylum Myxococcota_A; class UBA796; order UBA9615; family UBA9615; genus JAAESI01. The sequence goes on from JAAESI010000048.1 coordinate 62,202, forward strand.
CCCCAGCGCGTTCAGCCGCTCCAGCTCCTCCAGCGTCGAGTGCTCCGGGATCATCATCCCGTTGGTGAGCACCACGCGCGGCGCGTTCCGATGCGAGGGGAACAACCCCATCGGGTGGCCGGAGTACAGGACCAGGGTCTGCTCCTCCGTCATCTCACTGAGGTACTGCATCGTCAGCAGGTACTGGGCCCAGTTGCTGAAGGCCGCTCCGTTGCCGCCGTAGGTGACCAGTTCGTAGGGGTGCTGCGCGACCGCCGGGTCCAGGTTGTTCTGGATCATCAGCTGGATCGCGGCCGCCTGCTTCGTGCGCGCCGGGTAGGCGTCCAGGTGCCGGGCATGCATCGCGTACGTGGGCCGCAGCCGGTGCATGTAGATGTGCCCCCACGTCCGCAGCTCCTGGGCCAGCTCAGGGGCCATCGCCGCGTGCCACTTCCGGGGCAGGTAGCGCAAAGCGTTGCGCAACGCGAGCCGCTCCTCGGCGTCCGTCAGGTGGGGCGTGCGCGGCGGAGAACGATCGACGTTCGGGTCGACGGAGGGAAGATCAGGGAGCTCTTCGGGGATCCCCTGGCGGACAGCCGCAGCGAAGGTGTTCATAGCGGCGCGATGCTATACGGTCGCGCCCATACGAGGACCCCATGGCGAAGAAGAAGAACAAGAAGAAGAACGCGGGCTCCGCGACCACCCCGCCCAAGCCCACGCCGCCGCCCCCGCCGCCGCCGTCGACCCCCGCCGCCGAGGGCGCGCCACCGCTGGGCAAGGGGTCCGCGATGGTCATCTGGGCGCTCCTGGCCCTCGCCACCGGGGCGGCCAGCTACCTCTTCTACTCGTTCACCATGCTCGAGTTCGGGCCCGCCAACTTCGAGTCCGCCTGCAAGGTCAGCGCGAACTTCGACTGCGACGCCTTGAACACCTCCGAGTTCGGGAAGATCGCCGGCATCCCCATCACGGTGTTCGCGATCCCCACCTACCTGGCGTTCGCGATCCTGGCGTGGTTCGCCTCCACGAAGGCCGACGCCACCGGCCGCGGCGCCCTCCGCCTGCTGGTGTTCGGCAGCGGCGGCGCGGTCTTGTACGGCCTCTTCCTCGTCTACGTGATGTTCTTCCGGGTCGGCACCGGCTGCCTGTACTGCCTCACCATGGACAGCGCGTCGCTGGTGACGCTGGTGCTGTCGGGCCTGGCGTGGCGCAAGACCGCCGGCGACTACGACTGGCAGACCCCGGCGCTGCGAGCGGCTGCCGCAGCCGTCGTGCTCGCGGTGCTCCTGATCGGCGGCTTCAACGTGCGCAAGGATAGGCTCCTCGCCGAGCAGCAGGCGGCGCTGACCAGCAACGACACCGCCCCCCCGACCACGGCCCCCGTCGCCGCGGGCGAGCGCGTCGAGCCCAAGAAGCTCAAGGAGGGCTGGTACCAATTCCCGGTCGAGGCCGATGACCCCTCGGTGGGACCGGCCGACGCCAAGGTCACCGTGGTCGAGTTCGCAGACTTCCAGTGCGGCTACTGCAAGAAGCTCTTCTACTCACTGTCGCAGGTGAAGAAAAAGTATGCAGGACACGAGGATGTCCGCTTTGTCTTCAAGAACTACCCGATGTCTCCGCAGTGCAACCCGAACGTGAACAACGACAAGCACAAGTACGCCTGCGGGGCCGCGTACGCCGGGGTCTGCGCGAACCAGCAGGACAAGTTCTGGCCGATGCACGACCTGATGTTCAAGAACCAGCACAAACTGCTGCGGAAGGACCTGGACTACTACGCCGTCGAAGCGGGCCTGAACATGAGCCAGTTCGGCTCCTGCATGAGCGACCCCGCCACCAAGGCCAGGGTCGCAGCGGACGCCAACGTTGCCTGGGCCGTGGACGTGAAGGCGACCCCGCGCACGTTCGTCAACGGCAAGTACATCAAGGGGGCGCTGCCGCCGGAGTCGCTGGAGCTGCTGATCGAGAAGGCGCTGGGCAACGCCCAGGAGTCCGAGAAGCCGCAGCGCGTCGCGGTCGCCCCGCCGACCACCGTGAAGCCCGCCACGGCGCCCTCGCAGGTGCACATCACCGCCGGCGACGCGAACTTCTGGATCGACACCTTCGAAGGCTCCGTGGACGCCTCCGGCAAGGCCCTCAGCCAGCACGGAGCGCCTCCCGCCAACGCCACCTGGTACGACGCCAAGGCGTCCTGCGAAGCCGCCGGCAAGCGCCTCTGCACCACCTACGAGTGGGTGAGCGCGTGCCAGGGAGCGGCCGCGGTGGACGATGACGGCTCGGGCTCGTTCGCCGACGACTACATCGAGGGGAACCAGTTCCCGTACGCCGACTATTACTCCGGCGGCTGGTGCCACGACAACGACCAGGACCGGCGCGACGCGGACGGCAACGTGACGCGGAAGGGCGGACCGACCTCGACCGGCAGCAAGCCGCGATGCGGCACCGCCGATGGCGTCTTCGATCTCAGCGGCAACGTCGCCGAGTGGGTCGGCGCCACCGAGAAGGACGCCGTTCTGCTGGGGGGCGACTACCGCGCCAAGGACAAGACCGGCTGCTTCCGCCCCAACCCGACCTGGGGTCCGGGCCACATGAACGACCGCATGGGCTTCCGCTGCTGCAGCGACAGCAACGTGGAGGTCAACGGCACGCCCGTCGCCGCCAAGGCGCCCGACACGATGATCGGCAAGAAGGTGCCGAGCTTCGAGGGTGACCTCTTGGGCGGCGGCACGCTGACCTCCGACCAGTTCAAGGGCAAGGTCACCTACCTGAGCTTCTACGCCTCCTGGTGCGGCCCCTGCCGCCGGGAGCTCCCCGCGTTGAACGAACTGCACGAGAAGTACGAGGCGCAGGGCTTCCAGGTCGTCGCCGTGGGCGTCGACACCAACGCCGGCAAGTCCGAGTCGATGGCCCGCAAGTACGGCGCGGTCTACCCGGTGATCCTGGACCCCCAGAACAAGATCCTGGGCATGTTCGACGTCGGCTCGATGCCCACGACCTACATCATCGGCCGCGACGGGCGGGTGATGGAGAAGCTGGTCGGCTGGGGCAAGACGGAGGAGAAGCTGCCCAAGGTGATGGCGCAGGTGGAGGACCTGCTGTGAGGTCTCTGCTCCCCCTGATGCTGCTGCTGGTCGCATGCTCCGCGTCCGAGCCGGCGCCCGAAGCGACGGAGGCGACGCCCGCCCCCGAGCCGACCGAAGCGCCCACCGAAGCCGCAACCCCGGAGGCGGCTCCGGCCGCGACGCCCGCTCCCGCGACGGCGGAGGGGACGACGCCGGCAGCGGACGTGCCCACCATCGATGTGCTCCCCGATCCGGTCAGCTTCCCCGACACCCCCAAGGGGCTCGGCAACGGCGGGTTCACGCCGGAGCTGGCGCACACCGATCTGCGCACCGGCGAGGCGTTCAAGCTGAGCGACTGGACCGGCCCCACCGCGGCCGAACCAGTGGACGCGCTGGTCGTCGGGTTCACCGCGTCGTGGTGCGGCCCCTGCAAGCAGTCCTACCCGTTCCTGCAGAAGATGCAGGAGGAGAACGAGGGGCGGCTGAAGGTGGTGCTGGTGACCGTGGACGCGGCCCAGCCGGCCAAGGAGAAGCACGCTGAGGTGGTCGCCGCCTCCGGCCTCGATGCGCCCCTGCTGGACCCCAGCGTCGACACGCTGCGGGCATGGCTCGGCCAGAAGCGGAACGTTCCGCACTTCTACGTCGTGAACAAGATCGGTGAGATCCTCGTGCAGGACCGCGGCTTCGGGAACAACGTCAAGCGCGTGCTCCCGGGGCAGATTCGGTTTGCCCTGAACCACCCCGAGTACGTCGTCCGGCGAAAGTGATCGCCTAGCGGCCCTGTCCGCGGGCGTCCGCCTGACGCTTCTGATCCTCGTCGTAGACGAAGTCCACGCCCTCCAGATCGAAGCCCAGGTTCGCCAGGGACGACTCCGTCTCGGCCAGCAGCGACAGCAGCCCCTTCTGAGACATCGCCGCCTCGTCGTCGGCGCTGTGCTCCGGCACCGGGGGGAGGGCGTCGAAGGAGCTGTCCTTCTCCTCACCGGCCGCCGGAGGAGGCGCGGCGGGAGCGGGTGCGGCCTTTGCTTTCTTCTTGAACGCGACGTCCACGCTCACGGGCTTGACGATGGTGTCTCGCCTGCGGCCTTCGACCGCCGCTTCAGCCGCGTCTTCGTCCGCGGCCAGCTCGGACAGCCGACTCAGGGCGCTGCGCAGCTGCCGCACCAGCGACACCGCGACGATCGCCTGGAGCGCGACGGCCCAGCCCTCGCCCTGGCGCAGGCCCCACTCCAGGGTGCGCCGGGTCATCGTCAGCACGACGACGTTGGTCTCGGCCTTCACGTCCGCGGTGCGGACCTGGCCGGGGACCAGCCCCGACTGGCCGAACAACGTGCACGGGGGCAGCGTCGCGAGGTGCACGCGTCGCCCGTCGGGGAGCCCCTTGGTTACCGCCACGTCGCCGTCGGCGAGGAAGTAGCAGCCGTCGCCTTCGTCGCCCTCGCGGCACAGCTGGGAGCCGCTGCGGAAGTTGTCGGTCCGCAGGTTGCGGGCCAGCTCCATCAGGTCGATGCGGCTGAAGGCCTTTAGCGCCTCGAACTCGGTCAACAGCGCGGGATCCGCGGCCATGGTTACTTCCTCCCCTTGGCAGAGACCTTCTTCCAGATGCGGGAGAAGACGTTGCCCTTGGGCCGGACGACCTCCTCCTGCACGAGCTTGTTGACGCCTTCGAGGCGCGCGCACACGGTCGCAGTCAGCCCCTGCAGCATCTTGACGGCGCCGCTGTCGCCCTCGGCGAGCATGGCCCAGAGCTGTTCGCGCGTGATCTCGTAGGCGATGACCGTGGCGGTGGCGACCACCGTGGCGGACCGGGGCGCGGGATCCAGCAGCCCCATCTCGCCGATGGTGGCGCCCGGATCGAGGGTCGCGAGGGTGCGGTCCCCCTGCTTGACCTCGACCGTCCCGGTGCCGATCACGATCATCGATTCGCCGATGTCGCCGGACCGCAGGAGCACGTCGCCTTTGTCGAAGCGGAGCTCCGAAGCACGGGTGAGAAGAGCGGTGGCCTCCAGATCGGAGAGCATCGCGAGGTCGGGGTTGCGCTTGAGACGCTGAGCAGCCCGCTTCATGGCCGAGCATCCTACCCCGCGCTTGCCCGAAAGGCAGGCCGCCCCCCCGTGGTACCCTCCCTGCGCATCCGTGGAGGCAAGATTGGCGCGACGTCTGTCCATTCTGCTCGGGTTGGCCCTGGCGCTGACCCCTGCCGCCGCCTCCGCCGAGGAGGAGTCTGCCCAGGACCTCGTCTACGAGGCGGCCGACGCCATCGACGCCGCGGTGGAGAAGCGCCGTATGGGTGAGTCCGTAGCCGCCGACGCCCTGCTCAACGACGCCGAGGAGTACCTCGTGCGGGCCGAGCGCATCGACCCCGACCTCAGCGGCATCCACTTCGAGCGCGCCCGGCTGTTCCACGTCGACGGCCAGGCCGACGTCGCCGAGACGATGATCACGGACGCCATGCAGGAGGAGTTCTCCATCGTCGATCACGCGCAGGCGGTCACACTGCTGAACTCGATCCGCGTCGACCTCGACAAGCCCACCGTGACGGCCCAGTGGCGCAGCGCGACGGGATCCCGGAACTTCGGCGTCGGCATGCTGGTGGGAGGCGCCGTGGTCTCCGTCATCGGCTACGCCCTGTCCTTCTCCGCCCTCAGCAGTGGGGCCTACAACCAGGAGCCGATCGACGCGACCCAGCGCGACGCGGGCCTGGTCACGGCCGCGGTCGGCGGCGGCTTCATGGTCGGAGCCGGCATCACCATCGTCGTCGGCCAGGTCCAGGTGGGCCAGGTCGAAGCGATTCTCCCCGGACCCTGGCGCCTGGAGTAGGAAGCTCATTTGAAGGTCGGCGACTACGAGATCCTGAGGCGGATCGGCAGCGGCGCCTACGGGAAGGTCTACCTCGCCCGCAAGGGCGAGCGTGACGGCTTCCGGACCTACTACGCGCTGAAGCGGCTGCACATCGAGCACGCCGGTGACGAGGCGTTCGAGCGGTACCTGCTGCGCGAGGCACGGCACGGCGGACTCGTGAACCACCGCGCGCTCGTGCGCATCCACGACGTCATCCGGATCGGTCCGGAGTTCGTGCTCGTCATGGACTACGTCGACGGCCTCACCCTGGGTGAGGTGTTGGCGCCGCGGCGGGACGGGGACGCCGAACCGATCCCCGCCGAGGTGGCGATGGAGATCGCCGCCGAGGTGCTGGAGGCGCTCCACTCGATCCACACCCTGGTCGATCCCGAGGGCACCGAGAGCGCGTTCGTCCACCGGGACGTCAAGCCCGGCAACATCATGCTCACGCGCACGGGCGGGCTGAAGTTGATGGACTTCGGCGTGGCCCGCGGCGACGACGCCGAACACGCGACCCAGACCGGTGAGCTGCGCGGCACCATCGCCTACATGTCGCCGGAGCAGGCGGCGGGCAAGCAGGCGGGCCCCGCGTCCGACCAGTTCGGCGCCGGGCTGGTGCTCCTGGAGATGCTCACGGGCACGCCCGCATGGGGCGATCCCAAGGGACTGGGGATCCTCGGCAAGGTGGTCGAAGGGGACGTCAGCGAAGGGCTCGTCCGGCTCGCCGCCACCGATCCGGTCGCCGCCGTGCTCATGCGCATGCTCGCGCCCTTGCCCGGAAGCCGGTTCCCCGACAGCGGCGCCGCGGCCCTCGCGCTGCGCGAGCTTCGGGCGAAGTCGCCGACCCCACCAGCGCTCCCGGGGTTCGTCGACTCCGAGGCGGACAAGCGAGCCGATGCGCTCGCGGCTCACACCGACGACGCGCCGTCCTGGACCGACAGCGAGGGCGACAACCCCGCGCTCACCACCTGGACGGGGGAGGGGGCCCTCCGGGGGGGGGGCCTGCCCCCGGAGACAGTCTCCGAGCCGATCTCCGAGCCCCCGGCCGAGCTGTCCCCCGAGCCGGCGCCCGATCTGGACCGCACCCTCCCCATCGGGAGCGGGCAGGTGATGGCGCGCGACCTGCAGGTCGCGGCCGCCCGGGAAGCGTCCCGGGATGCGCTTCCCCCGGTTGCCGCGCCCCCGCCGCCCCGGGGCCAGCCCACCCAGCCGCTCCCCGCGGTCCCCCCCGGAGCCGCTGTACGGCCGCCTCCGTCGCCCGGGGGTCAGTCCCAGTCCCACCCCGCGATGGGGGCCCAGACCGCCCCGATCCCGTCCCCGATTCCGGGCGGGCCGCTCCCCCCGGCGTACGCCAAGAAGCCTGCGACAGGCCCCAAGCAACTCGACGGAGCCGGCGGAAACGCCCTCGGCATCGGGCTCGCGGCGTTGCTCATCCTGCTGCTGCTCGGCGTCGTCGCGGTAGCGATCCGCCCCGTCGGACCGGCCATCCAGGAGATCGATCCGATGGCGGGGAAGGCCCCCGCGCCGCAGCCCCCCGCCGACCCTGCGACTCCCCCGGAGCGCGCCGAGCCGATCCTCGCGCCGTCCGACTCGGAGCTCCCCGGCGTGGCCGAGATGCTCATCGAAGACGACGAGTCGGAGGAAGCGGAGGCCCGTGAGGACCTCGCCGTCGCGGCCGACGAGGCGGGCTTGAACGAGGTCCGCGAGGCGGCCCCGGCGCCCGAGCCGACCCCCCGGCGAGAGCCGATCCGGACGGCGCCGTCGGAGCGCAGCGGTCGGGTCGTTGCGGACGAGACGCCTCCTCCCGCCAGCAGCCGCGAGCCCCTTCCCGGTGCCGTCGTCGGGGGGGACGGGACGCGCGAGCGGCGTGCTCCCCGACGAGCCGAGGACCTGACCCCCGAGTCCCGCTCCGAGTCGACCCCGGCCCCGTCGGTCGCGGCCGTGGGGCCGAGCCTGAAGTTCCTGTCGGCCCGCCAGCAGCCGCTGGGCGTGCCCCTGTCCCTGCGGGTGAGGCCGGAGGGCTTCCTCGCCAACGACGTGAAGGTCTACTACCAGTGGCGGAGCGAAGGCAGCAGCGGCCGCCGCAAGCGCTCCCTCCGGTCCGAGGGGGACGGCTCGTTCGCCCTCGACATCCCCGCCAGCGAGCTGAAGACGGACCGGCTTCAGGTCTGGTTCGTGGCCGAGCCAGGGGCCGTCGCCGCAGGCTCCTCGTCCCGGCCGATCGAGGTGAAGGTGCGATGAGGTACGCCGCGCTCGTCCTGATGCTGGGGGTTCTGTCCGCGTGCGTGGGGCAGATCCCCGATCACGACCGCGACGGCTTCTCCGAAGCCGACGGCGACTGCGACGACAACGACCCCGCCCGGTTCCCCACCAACCCCGAGGTCTGCAACGAGATCGACGACGACTGCGACGGGCTCGCCGACAACATCGACGAGGACGGCGACGGCGTGGGGTTCTGCTTCGGCGACTGCGCCGATCAGTCGGTGGACGTCTTCCCCGACCACCCCGAGGACTGCGACGGGATCGACAACAACTGCGACGGCGCCATCGACGAGGGCTTCGACGGCGACGGCGATGGCTACTACTCGGGCCCCGGCTGCGAGGAGCACTTCGGCACGTCGGACTGCAACGACGCCGACGGCGCCATCAACCCCGGCGCGGTCGAGGTCTGCGACGACATCGACAACAACTGCGACGGCGCGATCGACGAAGGGCTGAGCGTCGACAGCGACAACGACGGCTACAGCGCCCCCGGCTCCTGCGGCGGCGACGGGGACGACTGCAACGACGGCAACGCCCTCATCCACCCCGGCGCGACGGAGGAGTGCGATCCCCCCAACGTCGACTGGGACTGCGACGGCATCGCCGGCGGGGCCGACGCGGACGGCGACGGCGTTCCCCAGTGCCAGGGCGACTGCGACGACACCTCCGCGCTGGCCTACCCCGGCGGCGAGGAGCTCTGCGACGGCCTCGACAACAACTGCAACCTGCTCTTCGACGAGGGGTTCGACATCGACGGCGACGGCTACGTCCCCTGCGTGGACGACTGCAACGACGACGACATCGCCATCAACCCGGGTGCGGACGAGGCCTGCGACCTGGTCGACAATGACTGCGACACCCTGATCGACGAGGACTTCGACGCCGACGCCGACGGCGTGAGCACCTGCGCCGACCCGGTGCCGGACTGCGACGACGACAACGCCTCGGTGTTCCCCGGGGCGGCGGAGATCTGCGACGGCCTCGACAACAACTGCAGCTTCCAGATCGACGAGGGCTTCGACCTCGACTTCGACGGCTGGGCCCCCTGCGTGGGCGACTGCAACGACGAGAACCCGGCGATCAACCCGGGCGCCGAAGAGCTGTGCGGCAACGACGTCGACGACGACTGCGACACGATCGTGGACGAAGGCTTCGACCTCGACAGCGACGGCTTCAGCGAGTGCGACGGCGACTGCGACGACGAGGACGCCTCGGTCTACCCCGGCGGACCGGAGATCTGCGACGGTCTCGACAACAACTGCGACGGCGTGCCCGACGAGACCTTCGACACCGACAACGACGGCGTCAGCACCTGCGCCGATCCCCCCGACTGCAACGACAACGTCGCCACCGTGTTCCCCGGCGCGCTGGAGTCCTGCGACGGCTACGACAGCGACTGCAACGGCTTCGTGCCCCCCGTCGAGAGCGACACCGACGGCGACGGCCAGCCCATCTGCGCGGGCGACTGCGACGACAACGACAACACCGTGTTCGTCGACAACATCGAGACCTGCGACGCCGCCGACAACAACTGCAACGGCCTCACCGACGAGGACTTCGACGTCGACGGTGACGGGGTCACCACCTGCGGCGCCGACGGCGTGCCCGGCAACAGCGACGACGACTGCGACGACAACGACGACAACAACGCGGGCCCGTTCGTCGAGACCTGCGACGCCGCCGACAACGACTGCGACGGGGACGTGGACGAGGACTTCGACCTCGACGGCGACGGCGTCACCACCTGCGGTCCCGACCTGATCTTCGGCAACGGCGACGACGACTGCGACGACAACGACGACACCAGCTACCCCGGCGCGGTGCAGACCTGTACGTCGGCGGACAACGACTGCGACGGCATCGCCGGCGACGTGGACGGGGACAACGACGGCTCCTTGATCTGCGAGGACTGCGAGGACGACGACCCGCTCATCTACCCGGGCGCCGGCTTCATCGAGTGCGATGGCAGCGACTGGGACTGCGACGGCATCCCCGAGACCGAGATGGTGGTCGCGTTCCTGCCCGGCCAGGTCGCCTCCTGGCTCGATCTCCCCGCCCTCATCGACCTCGAGGCGGAGTCAGCGTCCCTGGGCAGCTGCGCGCTCACGTTCGTCGACATCGCCGTCGTCACCGAGGCCAATCTCGAGGCCGCGGGGGCCCACGTGGCGCTCCTGAGCAGCCCCGGCGAGTCCTGCGCCGCCACCTACGCCGCCAGCGAGCGGGCTGAGCTCGAGGACTGGCTGTCGGGGCAGGGGCGGGGCATCGTCATCACCGGCACCGTCGGCACCGACGGCTGCCAGCCCTACAACGACCGCTACGAGCTGGCCACGTTGGCGGGGGTGACCCTGGCGACGGTCGACCCCGGCACCGCCGTGGAGCCCGACATGACCCGCGCCAGCGGCGTCTTTTGGACCGACATCCCCGGCGTGACCCTCAGCCTGGGGGCCGCGATGGTCGGCGACCGGGTGCTCGGCACGTGCACCGGCGCGACGGTGGACAGCCTTGTCGGCAACGCCACGGTCGAGCCGATCCGGCAGGTCATCGCCTACACCGCCAACCCGTCCTCGCCCTGCCTCGCCGGCGTGCCGATGGACCACAAGGGGGCGTGGCTCCCGTTCCAGCCGGAGGACGGCGGGGACGCGACCGAGCGGCAGCTGCTCTACAACGTGCTGGACTGGCTCAAGGAGTAGCTAGAAGAGCTCCTGGACGAGGCGGAACCCGATGGTGCCGCCCCGGGAGTTGGCTTCGGCCGACTGGCGCGAACAGATCCGAGCCTGCTGGGGACGTGAGTTCCACGAACCGCCCCGCAGCCAGGCACGCGCCGGGCGATGCGGCACCGGTCCGCTGACCCACTCGCTGACGCCGCCGGCCAGATCCATGACGCCGTAGACGCTGACGTCTCGCGGGAAGCTGCCCACCGCCCGCGGGCGCGCCGGCCCGCCGACCGCGTCGGGGTTGTTGCAGGCCGTGGGATCCCAGCGGGAACCCCAGGGGAAGATCCGCTTGTCGACGCCTCGCGCGGCCTTCTCCCACTCGGCGTGAGTGGGTAGCCGGAAGCGTGTGCGGCTGCGCGTCGAGAGCCACGCGGCGTACGCCAGCGCGCCGTCCAGGGAGACCCCCAGCGCGGGCAGGTGAGGCTTCTCGGAGGCGGGCACATCCTCGGGGCCGATCCAACACTCGAAGCCCGCGGCGCTGCCCGTCTCCTCGAGGAAGCGTTGGAACTCCGACACCGTCACCGGGTAGCGGCCGATGGCGTACGTCGCCAGGCGGATCTCCCGCAGCGCCTCGCCGTCCACGGCCAGCGGATCGCCGCCGGCGGGGTAGGGGCCTGCCGGGATCGGAATCATCCCCGCTTCCAGCTCGCCCGACCGCGGGAGCCGCACCGTGTGGGTGATCCGAGAAGGGCGGTCCGCGTGCAGCGCCACCACGATCGGATCGCAGCCTTCAGCGGACAGCTGCAGGGCGTACGTGCCGGGCTCAAGGCGATGCCCCGACAGCGGCGCTGTCAGCTCCTCACGCTGGGTCTCGACGAGCCCCTTGAGGCCATCGAGGAGGGTGCAGAGCACAGCCCGGGCGTCGGGGGGATCGAGGGTCAGCTCGAGCGTCGAGGGACCCTCCAGGATCGACCGCAGCACCCCCAGGTCGTACCGCAGCACCTGCGACCGGAAGAACCGGGCCGCACTGCTGTCACCCCGCGCCTCGGCTTCGTCCATCCTGCGCAGGTACAGGGCCGCGAGCCCTCCCCGGGCGTCGCGGTTGCGGGGCTCGGCCTCCAGCGCGGCCTGGTAGAGGGCGACCGCCTCGTCGTAGGTGTCGTCGCGCAGGCTGCGGAGCTCCAGCCACTGCCGCTGGGTGTCCTGCACGGGCCGGTTCTCGGCCTCCGGCGACCAGGGCGCGAGCGTCGCCTGGTAGCGCTGGAGGGTCTCCTCCATCTTTCCCGCCGCCTCGGCCGCCCGCGTGTAGGCCGTCGACTTGCCCATCGCCCGGCGGGTCAGCGCCGCGGCCTCTTCCCGCTTGCGCGAGCCTTCGAGGAAGCCCTGCAGCGCTTCGGCCAGCGCCCGCCCGTGGGGGTAGCGCTTCTTGGGGTCCTTGTGCACGCACTTCATGCACAGCGCTTCCAACTCCGGCGGCACGTCCCGGCGGGTGCGCGTCTCCGACGGCCGCTTGATCGGATCGACGATCACCTTGTCCAACAGTTCGCGAACGTTGGAGGCGCGGAACGGGCGTGAGCCTGTGAGGTACTCGTAGAGCACGATTCCGATGCTGTAGACATCGGAGGCCGGTCCGATCGCATCGATGTCGCCCCGCGCCTGCTCCGGCGCCATGTACGCAGGCGTCCCCGCCACCGTTCCCACGACCGTCATGTCGTCGTCGCCTTCGCTTCGCCACGTGGCAACCGGGGCAAACCCAGGTTCCGCCTGACCAAGCACACGGGCAACCCCCCAGTCCAACAACAGGACCTCGCCGTAGTCGCCGACCATGATGTTGGCCGGCTTGATGTCCCGGTGGATGACTCCGCGGTCGTGGGCGAAGGCGGCCGCCTGGGCGACGCGGAGGAGAACGCCGGCGAAGTGGGGCACCGTCCAGACGTCGAAGTAGTCCCCCGTGTCGCGGTTCACGCCGTCGAAGACGTCCTTGAGGGTGTCTCCCTCGATGCGCTTCATTGTGTAGAAGGGCCGGCCGTCGGGGAGCACCCCGAGGTCGTGGACGGGGACGATGGAGGGGTGGGCCAGCTGCCCCGTGACCTGCGCTTCGTGGGAGAACCGGCCCAACTCGATGTCGCTCAGGGCGGCGCCTTTGCCGTGCATCTTCAGCGCGACGTAGCGGCCCAATCGTTGGTCGCCGGCGAGGTGCACGGCGCCATTGGCACCCTTTCCGAGGAGCTCACCGACCTGGTAGCGGGGCCCGCGGAGCCCCTGGCCGAGGGGACGATCGAGCACCGCGCGGGCTGCCGCGACCGCTTCGTCTTCACTCAGGTAGCCGTCGCGAACGAGCGTTTCGCGCAACGTCGAGCCGGTGTCGCGACGCACATGGGCAGCGACCGCTGCGAGGAGGTCCTCCAGCACCAGAAGCTCCATCTGGAGCGCGACCCGCGCAAAGGCGCTGTCCTCGTCTCGGAGCACGCCCGAACGATACCTGCCCGCGAGAGTCGAAGTAGCGATCGACGCTACGATCCTTTACGCTCCCGAGCGATTCACCAGAGTTGTCTCCCAACCTTATCTCCCAATCGTTACGGAGCGGCCCCATGCCTCGCCCTCGTCTTGAATCTGCGTCCTGGTGGCCCGAACTGCTCGAGGTGAAGGATGAACTCTCCCTTTCGGAGATGGCGGACCGCTTCGGCGTCTCCATCAACGGACTGAGTCGCGCCCTCAAGCGCGCCGGGATCGAGCGCAAGACCGTGCGCCGCGGCCGCGGTCCAGCCAAGAAGAAAGCGCCGCCCAAGGGGCCCGATCCGCGGAGCGCCGAGGCGCAGGATTGGTGGGACGAGTTCCTCGCCCTGAAGGACCGCAAGCCGCTGGCCGACCTCGCCAAGCGCTTCGGTGTCGCCGAGATCACCCTGCAACGCGCGATGAAGCGGACCGGCACCGAGCGCCGGTCCCAGCGCGGGGCGCGGGGATCGCAACAGGCGCGCAAGGCCGCTCGTCGGCTCAAGCCGCTGGAGCACCTGCTCGGCACCGTGCCCGATGCGGAGATCGCGGCCCAGACCGGGCTTACCCGGTACGCCGTCGCGCAGTACCGCCGTCGCAATGGGGTGCCATCGGTCCGCTCGGGAGCCTCTCGCGCGCAGCCCGCCGAGGTCGCGGATCCCACTCCGCGCCCCGCAGTCAACGGGGACGCCGAGGCGTACCTCGTGCGGGTCTCGGCCGACGGGGGAGACCACAAGTACGTGGTGCTGGGCAAGGACCTCGCCGACGCCGCCGCGCAGGCCCAGGCGGCGGTGACCGACCGCCATGGGGCGGGCCGCGGTACGTGGACGATCGAGGGGCTCGAGTTCCTCGGGCTGGCGATCTAGGAGCGGCTACAGCGCCGCGATCATGATCGGGGCGGCTTCGATCCCCTGCTTGATGGCGAAGCCGACGTGGCCGCCGCCGACGAACGCGTAGAGCATCGCCACGGGGATGAGCGCCAGGCGCGCCGTGAGCACTTCCTTGTTGCGCCACAGCAGCAGCACCGCAAGAGACACCAACGCAATCTTGCTGAGCACGAAGGCGGCGGGTCCGTGACCCATCACTTCGGCCATGACGGGGTTGGCTTCGGTGGCCAGACCGGTCGTCACCCAGAGGAGGGTGAGGAAGGCGTCAAAGAGGTTCAAGACAAGCAGAGCGCGGAGGCCATTTTCGAAAGACGCCTGTGACGTCAAACGGTTCCAGATTGTGCGCACCATCCTGGTGCCTCCTTTCGTCCCCGACCCGGCTCCCCTGTCCTCCTTGGAAATCCACTGTCCCTACAAATGTAAGCCCCGTCAGTCCCGCGTCCACCCCTCTTCGTCCAGGACGAGTCCGTCGCCGTCGCGCCGAACGGTCTGCACGCGGTAGCCCTGAAGCCCCGCGGACAGCAGCAGACGGTCGTCGTGGGCGTACCACAAACCGATCCGCTCACGGGTCTCTCGAGGCTGCTGGGTGGGCGGCCGCGAGCCTTCCGGGACCTCGAGCAAGGAGCTCCGCTCCCGCCGGTAGGTGCCGTCCTCGGACAAGTCCAGCGTGCGCTGCACGATCTCGGTGAGCGGCCCCGAAGGGCGGCGTTCGGTGCGCAACCAGTGTCCAACAAGGCCCGGATCGCGGCCCCAACTTGGGAACACCGCGGACCGAAGCACGCCCTGAACCTCCTCGTCGGTGACCCCGGCGGCGCCCTCGGTGCGGGCCTGCGCGATGGCGAGCACGTGATCGCCCGAAGTGGCGACCCAGAGCTGCACCTGCACCTGCTCGCCCGTCGGCGAGGTGGCGAGGCTGGCGAAACGGTGCACGTCGTGGAGGCCGACCTGGAACCGGACCGACGGCTGCACGTTCGAGTTGCCCGTGCGTTCGCTGAGCATGTTGATCATCGCGGCCTCAAGCAGCTCCGCGCTGAGGGGTGCGAGGCTCTCGTAGATCTCGATGAAGGCGGACGGCGGCAGGCCCGGTCGCAGGGAGCTGGGGGGGCAGGCCGACACGGCGCCGGGGACCTCGCCCACCTCCCACTCGCCGGGCAGCTCGAGGTGGAGGCCCGAGGCGAAGTCAAGGCGCCGGCGGTCGCTGGTGACCTGGCGCAAGAACCGGAGCACGCCGCCAGAGTCGGGCAGGGGGATCCACCAACTCTCGCCCTGCGGGATCGGCAGGTAGGTGTCCGTGTCCGCGATGCGGATGGCGGTCCCGACCATCTCCAGTTGACCGGTGCGGCTGTCCAGATCGAACGCGCCGTCGCGCTCCACGGTCAGCTCGATCGCGCCAAACGGCGTCTGCGCGACCCAGCGGCCTTCGATGTGCTCCATCAACTCTGCTCCTGCTCAGCCGCCGACGGTCGCTCGGAACCAGGCGGTGCGGACGCCGACGGCGTCCAGGTGGGGTCGTCCCTCAGAGGGGGCGTCCTCGGTGTCGGTCCAGGCGGCCCGGCTGACCGCGAACTGGAGATCGCCCGACCCGGCGCTGATGAGGGCGCTGGCGTCGATCGTGAAGGTGCCGTCGTCGTCGGCGAGGCAGCGGAGGCCCGACCAGGCGGTCTCGTCTCCGACCGTCGCGAACCGCACGACCATGATCTCGATCCGCGCTCCCTCCACGTCGGGGTCGTCCGGTGCCCACTGCACGTGCAGGGCGACGAGGCCGGCGCCCGAGAGGTTCCCCGGCGTCGGCAGCAGATCCGTGGGCTGCACCGGCATGACGAGGGCCGCGGGCGTGTCCGAGCCCGGCCAGTCCACACCTCCGTCCAAGGTGAGCGCGAAGCTGTCGGCATCGACCGGGCCGTCCGCCCCGAGGAGGTAGCCGCCGACGAGTGCCGGGATCTCCAACGACGCGCTGCCGCCTTCGTCGTCCAGGTGCAGCGCGGCGCCGACGTCGTCGCTGGGGGGAAGCGGGGGGTGGCCGTCGGTGGATGCGATCGGCTGGCAGTCCTCTTCGCCGGCGAAGGGGTCGAGGTCGGGGTGGAGGGCAAAGCCGGGGAGGGGGAGCCCCGCGGGACTGACCGCGTCGACCACGGGCGGGTCTTCGCCCACCACGAAGGTGCCGCCGGCGTCAGTCGTGTGGAGGTCCAGGTCCGGCTCCTCCCAGTGGTGGCGGTCGAGCACCCAGACCAGCCCGTGGCGTTCGTCGGTGTCGGGGTTGGTGGCGTCGTCGTCGTCGTCGGAGGTGGCGTCGTCATCGTCGGCGGGCGCGGCGGAGTCGTCGTCGTCGTCGTCCGCGAGGAACACGTCGCCGGGGTCCTCGAAGGTCGGTAGGCCGCAGCCCAGAAGCATGCCCAGGAGGGCCAGGGGGAGTGTCCGCCTCACGGCGTCGAAGGTTACTCCTCGGCGAAGCGGCTCACCACCCGATCGATCGCCTCACGCTGCTGTCGGTCGTCGTACTTGCTCATCGCCGCCACGGCGAGCCAGCCGTCGCCGTCGCGCCGGTAGAACACGCGGATGCCGCCATGTTGGGCGGTGCGGTGGCGCAGCTCGAAGAAGGCGCCGCCGCCGGTGCGCAGACGCTTCTTGTCGCGCCGCCCGCCGGCGAGGTTGAAGAGCCTCACCAGCTGGCGAGCCCGCAACAGCGCCTCGGGGAGCATGCCCAGTTCCTGGACGCTGAAGCCGTCGAAGTCGGGGTGGAACCGCATCGTGCCGGCGGTGGCGGCGCCCGGTTCGTCGGCCGCCTCGGCGGGGGCCAGCCCCGCGGCGAGGGCGGCGAGCTGGGCGGCGGCCTGCTCCAGGTCCACCGACGGATCGCCGAGCAGGGCCCGCAGGTGGTCCGCCTGGGCCAGGGGTTCGGGACGGCCGAGCACCCGAAGCGCGGCTTTGACCTTCGCCAGTTCGGCCACGAGGCGGTCGATCCTCGGTCGGCGGAGGGCGTGCATCAACGGGTAGCAGATCGCCCCCAGCCGATCGGCGAGCTCGCTCTCGGCGGGCTCCGACGGCTGGTCCAGCCAGCCGCCCAGCAGCGGGACGACGTCCTCCAGCTTGGCGGGCAGCTCGACTCCGAGCTCGGCGGCTTCGACCAGTTGGTGGGTCAGCAAGCGCAACTGCGGGGCGATGCGGGGCGATCGGAGCTCGGCGGAGGCGGCCCGCAGACCCTGGATGCGGGCGAACAGCCGGCCGGCGAACTCCGGATGCTCGTGGCCGACGAGCTTCTTGGAGACCAGCTGCCGCCACCGCGGAGGCGGCTTCTTCTTCTTGCCTTCCGGCGCCTCCAGCGGCGCGCTGTGCAGCCCCGCGGACTGCTCGAGATCGTCCAGCGCCTGGGCCAGGGCGAGCTCGAGATCGCCCCACGCCTCGGCCACATCGCCGGCTCCGAAGAGCACGAACGCCAGCGGGTCGGGGGGATTGGGGGGCGGCTGCTGGGCCTCCGCCAGCGCCTCCAGGCGGGTCTTGTCGGCGCGTCCGGCGGGGCTTCGGAGGGCGAGGCTGGCGGCGACGGCCCAGGCACTGCCCGTGCCGGCGGCGAGGGCGCGATCGAAGAGGCCGGCTTCGAGGTGGCGGGCGCTGCCCCGGTCGGCCAGCCCCTCGGCGGTGCGCACGCCCATGGTGCGGGCGGAGATCGAATCCCAGCGCTGGGCCTCCTCCTTGAGGGAGCCCAGGAGGGCGCGGTCGCGGGGGCCTCGGGCGTACCGGAGGTCGTTCCAGGTGAGGCGCACGGCGAGCTCTTCGGGCGCGAGCTGAAGCGCCCGCTCGGCCAACGCGGAGGCGTCTCGATCGTCGCCCCGGCGGAGCCGGCGGAGCAGGACCATGCCGACGACCCGGCCGAGGCCGGCGCCCAACGTCGTGGCATGCGGAGGATCGGGCAGGTCCAGCAGCGCCCCCTCGGCGGCTGCGATCTGCTCCTCGTCACGGGCCAACCAGAGGCGAAGGAGGCTGGCTCGGTAGGCGAGCTGCACACGCACGCGGGCGAGGTCGGTCCGCCGGAGGAGATCGTGCAGCGCGAGCGAGCGCGAGCGGCTGGCGTTGCGGAGATCGCGGAGCGCTCGGAGTTGCTCGGCGAGCAGCCACCGCGCCGAGACCGGGCCGTTGGGGCGGCTTCCGATCAGATCGATGAACTCGCTCTCGGCGGTGGCCCCGTCCGCGATGGCGGAGGCGAGGTCGGGGCCGAACGCATCCAGTCGGCTGTGCAGCAGCTCCTCGTCGACGCCCTCAAGGACCTCGCCGTCTCCGAGCAGCCGGGCGATGTCCCACCAGGCCCGGTAGTCGCCGAGCCAGGAGGCGGACGCTCGGAGCGCCGAGCGCTCGAAGGCGAGGGCGGGGTCGTCGCCGAGGAACTGCACCGCGGCGTCGATCTCCTCCCACAGCACCTCCCACTCGGTGTCGATGAGGCGGGCCCGGCGGTGGGCGAAGACGTCCAGGTCGGGGTCGTGGAGCGCCGCCTCGGGTGGGGGGAGGCGGGGGCGCCAGCTCCGGCGGACCTCGGCGAGCCGCTCGCGCAGCAGCACCAGCGCCATCGTGCCGGTGACCTCCGGCTCCATCGCCTCTCGGGCGGCGAATCGGTACACGGTCGTCCAGGGGTCGTTGGGATCGGTCAGGTTGGGGTGCCCCGGCTCACTGACGAGGCGGGCGGTGAGGGCGGCGCGGCTCCCGGGTGTGGGGAAGCGGTGCAGGGGAAGCGCGGAGATCGGCTCAGTGAGGGCGGGGTGGAACGTCTCTTCGGGGTCGATCCAGGCGGGCGCGGGATCGGGGAGGAGGGGCTCCAGATCGAATCCGTGGCGCACGGACAGCGCTCGGAAGGGTGACGCGGGAAGCGACCCGGTGCGAGGGGGCTCGAGCACGCTTCAGGCTAGCATCGCGCCGGTGCCTCTTCGAACCGCCGACCTCGCCGTCATCGGGGCCTACCTCGCGTTCGCCCTGGCGGCCGGGATCTGGGCGTCGCGCCGGGCCTCCCGCAGCGGAGAGTCGTACTTCCTCGCGGACCGCAGCCTGCCCGGCTGGCTCGTCGGCTGCTCCATCGTGGCGACGACGTTCGCGGCGGACACGCCCTTGGCGGTCTCCGGCATGGTCGCCTCAAAGGGGATCGCGGCGAACTGGTTCTGGTGGTCGGTCGGCGCGGCGCACGTGGGCATGTTCCTGTTCTGGTCGCGGCTCTGGCGCCGGGCCTCGGTGGTCACAGACGCGGAGCTGACGGAACTGCGGTACGGCGGGGAAGCGGGGAAGAACCTCAGATCGGCCAAGGCTGTGTTCTTCGGCCTGCTCTACAACCTGATCGTGCTCGGGTGGGTCATCCGGGCGATGGAGAAGATCGTCCGCCCCATCGCGCAGTGGGACGCGCTGCTCCCCGCGACGGCCTACGACCTGCTCGTGGCGTGGTGGCCTCAGGGAACGCCGCTGGGGCCGCTGGATTCGGCGCTGACGACGGCCGCGTTGATCGGGTTGGCGACGCTGTACTCGACCCTCGGCGGGCTGCGCGGGGTCGTGCTCACGGACCTGGTGCAGTTGATCCTGGCGTTCGTGGGTTCGTTCGCGCTGGCCTGGTATGCGCTGGGCGAGGTCGGCGGGGCGGGGAGCCTGGTAGGCCATTTGCAGGAGGTGCTCGGGCCGGAGCGCGCCGGGGATGTGCTGGCGTTCGTGCCGGCGCCGCCGGACGGGCTGTCGTTCCTGTCGCTGCAGGCGTTTGCGGTCTACGTGCTGATCCGGTGGTGGGCGCATCCCCTCGGTGACGGCGGCGGGTACATCGCGCAGCGGCTGTCAGCGGCCCGATCACCCCGGGACGCGCGGGTCGCGGCGGGCGTGTTCGTGGGCCTGCACTACATCGTGCGGCCGTGGCCGTGGATCGTAGTCGGGCTCGTGGGGCTGCTGGTGTACCAACCGGGCGATGGGCTGGCCTCCGCTCAGGTGGCGGATCGGGAGCTGGTCTACGGCGCGATGGCGCAGTTGGTGCTCCCCACGGGGATGCTCGGCCTGCTGCTGGCGTCGCTGTTGGCGGCGTTCATGTCGACGATCGACACGCACTTGAACTGGGGCTCGAGCTACTTCGCCCACGATCTGTACCGGGGCCGCTTTCGACCGAACGCCAGCGAGCGGGACGTGGTCCGGGCGGCCCGCCTGGCGTCGGTCGCGATCGCCATCGGAGCGCTGCTGGTGACGACCCAGATCAGTTCGGTGGAGAAGGCCTGGGAGTTCGTGGCGGCCCTGGGCTCGGGGCTGGGGCTCCCGGTGCTGCTGCGGTGGGTGTGGTGGCGCACGAACGCGGAGGCGGAGTTCCTGGGGGCCTGCGGCTCGCTGCTGGTGACGGTCACGATGCTGGTGCTGGCGCCGGACGATTTCCCTTGGGAGTACCAGTTGGGCTTGGCGGTGTTCGGGGGCGCGCTGTGGGCGCTGTGGGCGATCCACGAGTTCGGTCCGTCGGACGAGGCGACGCTGCAGGCGTTCTACGACCGCGTGCAGCCCCCGGGCTTCTGGGGCCCGTACGGGGGAGGGGAGGCGCAGCCGTGGCGGATGCTGAGCGCCTGGGCTTGTGCCGCGGTCGGTCTGGTCGGCGGGATCTTCCTACCGGGGCACCTGCTCCTGGGAAGCTTCGGCCTTGCGGGGGTTGACGTCGCGGTCGCCGTGGTCGGCTGGGGTGCAGCTCTGAGGCTGTCGCAAGACGCAACAGCGTCGCGCAGCGCGCGAGAGCGCGCGTAGTCGCCAAGCAGAAACCCAGGCCAGTTTCCTGACCTGGGTTTCTACGAAGAAGTCACCAAAGGGCTGAGAAGGGTTGCAAGCGATCCCAGTTCCGGTTCCTCCTCAACCGATAGTGCCCCTCCCTCGTCAGATCAAGAGCAACCGGTGGTCGAGCCACAGTCCGTGCACTTCAGACACGAACCGTTGCGCACCATGCGGAGCGACTGGCAGTTGTCACACGGGTCCCCCGTGAAGCCCTGGGCGACCGCATCGAGGATCGCCGAGTTGCGCTTCTTGAGGGAGTTCGTGCCCACCGGGTTCACCACGTCCGCGACCGAGGTCGTCGAGGTCGGAACCGCGCCGCTGGAGAAGGCGACCGAGGTGCCGCCCGCGCCGTTGCCGCCGCTCACCATGCCGAGGCCGCCGGCCCCCGCGTAGCTCGCCACGGGCGTCAGGCCCGGGTGGGTGATCGTGTGGCCCCGGGCGAACCCGAAGCTACCCTGGAGCGGGTGGTCGTCCGTGTCCTCGCCGTAGAGCATCTGCTCGCCGACGATCTCCTCGTTCGTCCAGTCCGGGTCCCCGGCCGTGGTCGGTCGCAGGTCCTCGGCGCTGACCTGAGCCAGCTCGTCGCGACCCAGGTAGCTGACCGCCAGCTCCCGGAAGATGTAGTCGATCACCGAGGTCGCCATCTTGATGCGGTCGTTGCCCGTGACCAGGCCGCTGGGCTCGAACCGCGAGAAGACGAACAGGTCGACGAACTTCTCCAAGGGCACGCCGTGCTGGAGACCGACCGACACCGCGATGGCGAAGCTGTTCATCAGCGACCGGAAGGCAGCGCCCTCCTTGTGCATGTCGATGAAGAGCTCGCCGACGTTGCCGTCCTCGTACTCACCGGTGCGCAGGAACACCTTGTGGCCGCCGACGGTGGCCTTCTGGGTGTAGCCGCGGCGGCGATCGGGCAGGCGCCGACGGGACGCGAGGTACCGGAACACCACCTTCTCGGCGACGGCGTGGGCCTTGGCCGCGGCGGGCATGTCGTACAGCTCGTCCATCGCATCGTTGGCCGAGTCGTCGTCCCCGAACATGTCGGAGGCATACAGCGCCGCCAGCGGCTGGCTGAGCTTGCTGCCGTCGCGGTACAGGGCGTTGGCCTTGATGCCGAGGCGCCAGGACAGCGTGTAGGCGCGGTCCACGTCCTCGATCGTCGCGTCGTTCGGCATGTTGATCGTCTTGGAGATCGCGCCGGAGATGAACGGCTGCGCCGCCGCCATCATCCGGATGTGCGCCTCGAAGGCGATGAACCGCTTGCCGTCACGACCGCACTTGTTGGCGCAGTCGAACACGTGCAGGTGCTGCTCCATCAGGTGCGGGGCACCCTCGATGGTCATCGAGCCGCAGGCGTACTTGTTGGCGGCCGCGATCTCCTCGTCCGAGAAGCCCAGCGCCGACAGCAGGTTGAACTCCGGCGACGCCAACGCGGCGGCGGTCAGCCCCAGCGCGGTGGTGCAGAACTCCTCGCCCAGCGTGTACTTGTTGAACGCGAACTTGATGTCGAAGGCCGTCTTGACGACCGCCTCGACCCGCGCGAGCGCGTCCGTGTCGAACCCGTTGGCGCGGAGCGTGTCGAGGTTGACGCCAGGCGCCCCCTCCAGCGTTCCGTAGCCGCAGGTGTACTTGATGATGTCGTCGACCTGCTCCTCCGTGTAGCCCATCCGGTCCAGCGCCGGAGGCACCGACTGGTTGATGATCTTGAAGTAGCCGCCGCCGGCCAGCTTCTTGAACTTCACCAGCGCGAAGTCAGGCTCCACGCCCGTCGTGTCGCAGTCCATCAGCAGGCCGATGGTGCCCGTCGGGGCGATCACCGTGGTCTGCGCGTTGCGGAAGCCGTGCTTGGTGCCCAGCTCGACCGCCGTGTCCCACGCCGCGCGGGCGGGGGCGAGCAGCTCGGGGGGGGCGACGTCGGCGCGGATGCCGACCGGCAGGATCGACAGCCCGTCGTAGTCCTCCGCGGCCGCGTTGTAGGCGGCGCGACGGTGGTTCTCCATCACGCGGAGCATCGGCTCCTTGTTCTTGTCGTAGCCCGGGAACGTGCCCAACTGCTCCGCCATGCGGGCCGACTCGGCGTACGAGTCACCCGTGAGGATTGCCGAGAGGCAGCCGCAGATGGCGCGGCCTTCGCTGCTGTCGTACGCGATGCCCATCTGCATGAGCAGGGCGCCGAGGTTGGCGAAGCCCAGGCCGAGGGTGCGGAACTCGTAGCTCAGCCGCGCGATCGGCTCGCTCGGGAACTGCGCCATCGACACGCTGATCTCCAGCACCCGGGTCCACAGAGCGATCGCGTGGCGGTACGCCGCGACGTCGAAGACATGGGTCTTCGGGTTGTAGAAGCGCATGAGGTTGAACGAGGCGAGGTTGCACGCCGTGTCGTCCAGGAACATGTACTCGCTGCAGGGGTTGCTGCCGCGGATCGGACCGTCGTTGGGGCACGTGTGCCACTCGTTGATGGTGCTGTGGAACTGCAGGCCGGGGTCGGCGCAGGCCCACGCCGCGTAGCAGATCTGGTCCCAGAGCCGCCGCGCCGGGAGCGTCTTGCAGGTCTCGCCGTCGGTGCGACGCGTGAGGCGCCAGTCCTCGGCCCGCTGGACCGCCGACATGAAGCGGTTGTTCACGCGCACCGAGTTGTTGCTGTTCTGCCCCGCGACGGTGCTGTACGCCTCGCAGTCCCAGTCCGTGTTGAACTCGGGGAAGTCCAGTGTGGTGTAGCCCTGCTTGGCGTACTGGATGGTGCGGAAGATGTAGTTGTCCGCGACCGCCGCACGGCGGGCCCGTCGGACCGCCCGCTTCAGCGCCAGGTTCTGCTTGGGGTCGTACCGGTGGTTGCCGAGGGACTCGTCCTTCGTGGCGTCCATCACGGCCGTGAGGTGCTTGCGGTTGAGCCGCGAGCCGGTCACCAGCGAAGCGACCTTCTGCTCCTCGGTGGCCTTCCAGCTGATGTACGTCTCGATGTCGGGGTGGTCGACGTCGACGATGACCATCTTGGCGGCGCGGCGGGTGGTGCCGCCCGACTTGATGGCGCCCGCGGCGCGGTCGCCGATCTTCAGGAAGGACATCAGGCCGGAGCTGCGGCCGCCGCCCGAGAGGGGCTCGCCTTCGCCACGGATGTTGCTGAAGTTGCTGCCCGTGCCCGAGCCGTACTTGAACAGGCGGGCCTCGCGGGTCCACAGGTCCATGATCCCGCCGTCGCCGACCAGGTCGTCACCGACGCTCTGGATGAAGCAGGCATGCGGCTGCGGACGCTCGTACGCGGACGTTGACTTCTTCACCTTGCCGGTAGACTCGTCCACGTAGTGGTGGCCCTGCGCGGGGCCGTCGATGCCGTAGGCCCAGTTCAGCCCGGTGTTGAACCACTGCGGGCTGTTGGGCGCGCAGAACTGGCGGGCGAGCATCCAGCGGATCTCGTCGTAGAAGGCCGTCGCGGTCTTCTCGTCGGCGAAGTGACCGGACTTCCACCCCCAGTAGGTCCAGCAGCCGGCGAGCCGCTCGAAGACCTGGCGGCTGTCGGCCTCACCGACGTAGCGCTCGTCCTCGTCCAGCTTCGCGAGCGCCTTCTCGTCGGCGACGCTCCGCTGCAGCCACTCCGGCACGCCCTTCTCGCTCACACGCTTGGTGCGCGCGGGCAGGCCGGCCTTCCGGAAGTACTTCTGCGCCATGATGTCGGTCGCGACCTGCGACCACCCCTCCGGGACCATCACGGCCTCGTTCAGGAAGACGACGCTTCCATCTGGGTTTCGGATCTCGCTCCGGCGCGGAACGAACGTCAGATCCTTGTAGATGTCTTTGCCCTTGCTGGTGAACAGCCGCTGAACCGCCATCGAACTCCCCGTGCAGCCCCGTCCAGGGACCGCGTCACTGCTGAATGTGTGCTCCGTAGTAACGCGCCCGAGCGGACGCATTCCTCCCTCTCAGGGCACGGGTTCCCTCACGCCGCCGCGGCGCCGACACGTTGGCGTGAATTACCGGAAACCTGCAACCTGCAAGCGATGCTACGAGCGGACGCAGGGCCCGGTCAATACGAAAACACAAGATGTTGTGGTGTTGATTGTGTCCGGCAACTACATGTAGTGCCGTACAGCGTTTTTCGGTCCCTTATCCACACCTGTGCATAACTTTCCCACAACCCCTGTGGATCCTGTGGATGACCTGTGGATATCGCAGGTGGTTGGAATCCCTCAGGAATTTCCGAGGGGGTCGAGATCCGCGTCGGCGAGCATTCGGGTCACCGCCATCAGCGGCAGACCGATGATCCCGGTGTAATCGCGCCCCGAGATCGACTCGAACAGCGAAATTCCCAGGCCCTCCAGGCGGAAGCTCCCCGCGCAACCGGTCACATCCTCGGAGGCGACGTAGCGCTGGATCTGGCCCTCCGTGAGGACGCGAAACCGAAGCACGCTGACGTCCAACTCGGTGCGCACCGTGCCCGTGGCGCAATCCAGCAGCGCCAGGCCGGTGATGAGCTCCGGGGTGCCCCCGGACTGAAGGCGGAGTTGCTCGGCGGCGCGCTCGGGCGTGCCCGGTTTGCCGAGGATGCTGTCTCCAACGCAGACAACCTGGTCGGCGCCGAGCACGAGCGCGTCCCCCGTGATGCCGAGCGCTCGGGCCTTGGCCTCCGCCAACTGCAGCGTGAGGTCGCGGGCCTCCAGGCCTCGGTGCTTCCACGGCTCCTCGTCCAGGCCGCTGTCGAGCTGTTCGAAGGGGAGGCCGAGGCGGGCCAGGAGTTCCCCCCGCCAGGGGGAGGTGGAGGCGAGGACGAGGCGGCGGCTCACGGCCCCGCGCCGTCCCAACGGTGCTCCCGCCAGGCCTCGAGGATGACGTACCCGGCCGGGATCGTGATGCGGCCCGCGCGCAGGAAGACCTTGCCCACGAGGAGCGTCGGATCGCCGGTGTTGGCCATCACGAGGTAGGTGATGCGGCGCCGGATCCAGTCGCCGGACGGGTTGCGACGGCTCTCCTGGTAGTCCAGCGCGGTGGCGGTGGGGATGCGGTTGCGCCCCTGGACGTCGGCCGGGGTCGCAACGAAGAAGCCGTACCGCTCCTTGCGCTCCCCGGTGTCCCAGGGCTGCTCCTCGCCGGTCTGGGAGGTGGCGAGGCGGAAGCCTTCCAGGTCGGCCGTGCCGGCGGCGTCGAAGAAGCCCACCGTCGACTTGGCCGCACGCACCAGCCGCGCCAGCGGGT
The DNA here is from genome assembly GCA_024229515.1 of Pseudomonadota bacterium. Lineage (GTDB taxonomy): Bacteria > Myxococcota_A > UBA796 > UBA9615 > UBA9615 > JAAESI01. The sequence continues at coordinate 88,317 of JAAESI010000048.1, forward strand.
GCAGGTGGAAGCACCGGTACTCCCACCACGCGAGGTCGCGGGGCACGGGTCCGAGGCCGCGCTCGACGATCGACTGGAGCACCCCGGGGCGCGCGCCGGCGAGGCGCTCGAACGTCCACCCTCCCCAGGTCTGGACCTCCACGTCCCGCTCGCGCCACAGCGCGCGTCCAGCGGGGCGGTACTGGCGCAGGGCCGCGGTGCTCACGGCGCCTCCGATCAGCGCGAGGGTCCAGGTCGGCAGGTCCGTACCGCCGGCGAGCACGTCCAACGCGGCGAACGCTCCGATGGCGGCGTGCGTCCAGCCGTACCAGGGGACCAGGGGGAGGTAGCGGCGCGGGCCACCCCAGATGACCAGCGCCATCACCAGGAGGCCCAGAGCGGCGGCGAGGGCCACGGGGCCGTGGGTGGTGGCGGCGGCGGCGAGCACGAGATCCGCCACGGCGCCGATCCCGACCGCCCGACGGAGGGCGACCAGCTGCGGGGTCAGAAGCGGGGAGGTGACCTCTTCGCTCACGCCAGGGCTCGGCTCAGGTCCTTGGTCAGGTTCTTCTGGTGGCTCTCGATGGTGCCGCCGCCGATCTCCAGCAGCTTGGCGTCTCGGAGCAGCCGCTCGACCTTGTACTCGGTGCAGTAGCCGTAGCCGCCGAGCACCTGCATCGCGTTGTCCGCGACCTGCTTGCCCACAGGAGCCGCGAACAGCTTGGCGGCGTCGGTGCCGATGCGGTTGCGCTTGCCCGGCCCGACGTTCTGGGCCACCTGGTAGGTCAGCGCCTTGGCGGCCTGCGTGGCCGCATACGACTCCCCGATGTACCGCTGGATCTGGCCGAAGGCGTTGATGGGGGTGCCGAACGCGCTCCGCTCGCTGGCGTACCGAATCATGATCTCGCAGCACCGGTCGGCGATGCCGACGCTCATCGCCGCGAGCGTGATCCGCTCGATCTCGAGGTTGCGCATCATGTGCGTCATGCCCGAGCCCTCGTCCCCGAGCAGGTTCGCCGCGGGCACGTGGCAGTCCTCGAAGATGAGCTCCGACATCGTGGAGGCGCGCATCCCCATCTTGGGGATCTTCGGGCCGGTCGAGAAGCCCGCGCAGTCCCGGTCCACCATGAACGCCGTGATGCGGCCGTTGACCTGGGCGTAGACGAGGAAGCAGTGCCCCTCGGGCCCGTTGGTGATGAACGTCTTGCGGCCGTTGAGGATGTACTCGCCGCCGTAGCGGACCGCCGTGGTCTGCATCCCGAGCACGTCGGTGCCCACCGCCGGCTCGGTCATCCCCATGCCGCCGACCCACTCGCCGGACAGCACCGGGGCGAGGTAGCGCTTGCGCTGCTCCTCGTTGCTGCAGTGATAGAAGTTGTTCACGAACAGCATCGAGTGGGCGAGGTAGCCCAGCGTGAAGCCCGGGTCGGACCGGCTCATCTCCTCGTGCACGATGACCGCCGCGGTCGCGTCCATGCCGGCGCCGCCGTCCGAGTCCGGGATCGTGATGCCGAGCAGGCCCAGCCCCCCGAGCTCGCGGAACAGCTCGACGTTGAGCTTGCCGACTTCGTCGTAGTGCTCGGCCTGGGGCTCGATGCGATCAACGGTGAAGTCCCGCACCATTTCGCGGAGCATCCGGTGCTCGTCGGTGGGGTTGAAGAGGTCCATGCTCGCTCCGTCCGGGGAAGGGGAGCGGGAGTCTACTGCGCCGGTGCCCCGCCCGAAAGCACCCCCTCGGATGCGAGGTACTCCAGCACGCCGTCGGCCATCTCGCGGTAGCCCTGGGCGTTGCAGTGGCCGTTGGGACCGAGCCGCTCGGCCCACTCCTCGCGGGTGAACTTGCTGTCGAAGCGGGCCCACAGATCGACGTAGCCGACGGGACGGGTCGCGGCGTAGTCACCGATGATCTGGCGCAGCGCGGTGTGGTCTTCCGACGGGTTGGGGTAGTTCAGCACCAGCACGTCGGCCTGCACCTTCTCCGCCTCGGCGACGACGAGATCGAGATCCCGGTAGAGCAGCTCGAACGGCTTGCGGCCGGCCCGAACCAGCGCCGTCCACGCCGTCTCCCGGCCCAGCGGTCCCCAGGCGGCGCGCAGGACCTTCAGGCGCGTCGCCGAGTCAGCCGGGTCGACGCAGGGGGCGAGCAGGTGGGCGTAGGTGTTGGCGTCCCCGCGGGCGGCGAACCATCGGTCGGCGGTGTTGCTCAGGAGCTCGCAGTACTCGTGCGCCGACAGCGCTTGCGTGGCCTGCTCCAGCAGACCGGCGTGCTCCCTGGAGCCGGCGGCATCGAGCGCGGCGACGACCACATCCAGAGCGTGGTCCCGGTCTCCGGTGCTGAGCGCCCGTGCCACCGCGAACCGCCAGATCTCGGGATCGGTCGTCTGGGGCAGGCCGAGGTGTCCCGAGGCGGGATCGGGGCGGACCCGCATCAGCGCGTCGGCCTCGAGGTGCCGTCCGTGCTCCAGCAGCCACACCGCGAGGTCCACCCGGATCGGCACATCGGCGGGCTCCAGGTCCGTCCAGGCCGCGTACGGGAGCGTCGCGGCCTCAGGATCGAAGAGGGCATACCGAACGACCCAGGCCTGCTCGTAGGCCGGGTACTCGAGCGCGGCGGGGGGCCACTCCAGGGCCTCGAACACGTCGGGGTTGCGGGCCTGCTCGGGGAAGCGCGCGGCCAGGTCGATCGTGTCCAGGAGCCCGGGAGCCCGGTTGTGCGCGCTGATCAGGTAGCGACGCGCGCCCTCCCAGTCCCCGGCCAGGAGGTGGGCTTCGGCGGCCATCAGGTCGGACACTGCGCCGCGGGGCGCGTAGCCCTCGGCCGCGCCGGCGTGGAAACGGACCGCCCGCCAGTTCCGCTGCTGCCGCGCCAGACGCATCATCGCGAAGCGGGCGAGCAGCTCGGTCTCCGTCGCGGCCATCGGCGCCGAGGGAGTGTTCGCGGTGGGAGGCCAGCCGAGCTCGCCGGCCAGCCGTGCGGCCGCGTTGGCGCCCACGTCCAACTCGCGGCGGGCCGCTGCAAACAGCACCTCCCAGGCGAGGTCGCGGAGCTTGCTCCCGGACGTCGGCACCTCGTCCCAGACATCGCGCAGCAGGTAGGCGCGCCCGGCGTCCGTCGCCAGCAGAGGGGCGGCGTAGACCGCGTTGCCGTTGTCATCGCGCTGGAGGTCGGGGATGGCGATGACGGCCGGAGCGTCACCCGCGCTCTCGTCGTAGTCGCTGCCGCCGCGGGCGGTGGCGAGCAGGATGCGGCCGAGCTTGACCACCTTGAACCGGTCGTACCAGCGCTCGCTGCCGGTGCTGGCGACGCCGATGCGCTCTTCCACCTCGGCGACCCGGTAGAAGTTCGAGGCGTTGTTCTGACCGACGAGCACGAGGATCAAGGCCGGCTGCACGCGAGGCCCCTCGTCCATCGTCGTGAGCGCCACGTGGGCGGAGTTGGCGCCCGTCCGCCCCAGGTTGAACATCTGGATCGGAGCGTCTTGAGCGACCGTCGACAGTTCGCGGCCCAGGTGGTCGACGAACCCTTCGCCTTCGGGGGCCTCGGCGCCCTCCACCCAGGAGTCGCCCACCGCGAGCACGCGGACCGCCTCGGAGTCGACGTCGGCTCGGAGGTCGGGCGGCGGCGCCTTGAAGAACAGCGATCCGACCTGCAGCACCCCTTCCAGCAGAAGGAGGCTGGCCACGAGCACCCAGCCGACGAACAGCAGGCGCTGCTTCAGTGTCCGGGGAGCCTTGGCGGAGTCCACAGAGATGGGGCTGACCTCAGTCGGCGAGATCGATGAGGTAGACGGCGCCGCTGTCGGTCAAGGGACCGTCGCGGGTCGGCGCACCCACCAGGAGCTCGTCGTAGCCGTCACCGTTGCGGTCGGTCACCCCGACGAGGCTCAGGCCCGCGAGGTGGTCGTACACGGGCGACAGCAGGGTCAGGTCGGCCTCGTCGTAGGTCCGGTTCTCCGCCAGCCCGGAGCCGCCGAAGAAGACGCGCACCGCGGCCTGCTCTCCGAGCCCCTCGGCACGCTGGGGGCGGGTGTCGCCGCAGACGAGATCGCCCAGACCGTCGCCGTCGAGGTCCACCCCCGCGGGGTGACCGCAGAACCCGAGATCGCCGTCGCCCACGATGTGGTGAGGGAGGGTCTCGTAGCTCATCGCGGGGCCGAAGCTGTCGTCGCCGGTGGAGACGATGTGCACCGTGCCGGCCTGGAAGTTGTTCGGCGGCGGATCCGGGTTGGTCAGCTCGGGGCCGAACTCGTAGATGGCGAAGTCCTCGCGGCCGTCGCCGTCGTGGTCGCCGAGGGCCGTGAGGCCGGCGCCGAAGCCGCCGATGGAGCTGCCGTCACCGTCGATGATCGTGTCCGCGACGGCGGAGGTGAACTCGCCCGACAGCCGCTCCCCGTCCATCAGGTAGACGAGCACGCGCCCCTGGCCCTGGGAGGCAGCGCCGGTGGCGGCCACCACCACGTCATCGAATCCGTTGCCGTCCACGTCGATGGGGCCGGCGCAAGCCTGACCCATCGCTTGTCCGGCGCCCGCCCCGACGATGCGGAAGCCGGGGGTGAGGTCCGCGACGGTGAGGCCGCTGAGCCAGATGCCGGGGTGGCCGTAGACCACGTACAGGCGCCCGGTGCCGAGGTCTGCGTCGGGGGCCGCGAGGCCGAGGTCGTCGAAGCCGTCGCCATCCACGTCGCCCAGGGGGCAGGGCACGCTCGCCATGGACTCGAACTCGAGGTTCTTGATCCGGGTCGCGTCGCCGGTTTCGGTGAGGTCGTCCACCACGATGTCGCCGCTGAAGCCGTCGGCGGAGCCGAAGACGATGAACACCGCCGAGCCGCCCTCGGCGGTGGCGGACGTGACGGAGCGGTGCGGCAGGATGAGGTCGTCGATGCCGTCGCCGTTGACGTCGCCGATGGGCCAGGGCGCGAACAGGCGGAAGCCGGCGGGGCCGATGAAGGTCGCGCCCGCGTCGTCGAGGTCGCTGGCGGACGGGTCGGAGCCGCGGAACAGGTGCGCGTAGCCGTTGCCGTCGCAGAAGGTGTCGCAGACGTCGTCGTTGGCGGTGATCACGAACTCGGCGAGGCCGTCGCCATCGATGTCGCCGGGGCTCCCCACGGTCAGCGGGTCGCCGATGTACTGGCTCCCGTTGAGCCCGGTGATGACCGTCTGGTCCTCGAGGTTGAGGGACGCCGGAGCGGTGAGCGACGGCAGGATCGCGGTCGTGGCAGATCCGGCGCCGCTGGTGTCGGTGCCGTCGCTGACGGTGGCGGAGCAGACCCACACCTCGTCGGCGCTGATGAGGTCGGGGGTGACGGTCGCCTCGGCGACCCCCACGTCGTCGCCGTCGACCGTCCAGCTCCAGGTCGCGGTGAGCTCCTGATCGTCCTCGTCCAGATCGTCCAGGTCGGTGATCCAGCAGCTGAGGAGGGCGTCCTCGCGACCGGGATCGGGCCCGATGGCGACCGTCGGCGCGTTCGGCGCGGTGTTGCCGATGGTGACCTCGCCCGTGGCGCCCTCACCGGTGTCGAAGCCGTCGCGCGGCGTCACCGTCACGGTCCAGGTCTCGCCCACGGCGGTGTTGATGCTGGTCAGGGTCTCGCCCAGGAGCTCCTCGCCGGCGGGCCCGGTCCAGACAGCCGAGAGGGTGACGTCGTCCCCGTCCGGGTCGGCCCCGGTCGCGGTGACGGCGATGTCGTCGGCGGTGACGGGAGCGGTGGGGGAGAAGGTGATCCCGTCGACGGTCGGCGGCGTGTTCACCGTGATCGTGCTCTCCGCTTCGCAGGCGACGGTGGCCAGCGGCGTGAGGGCCTGGGCGTAGAGCCGGTGCTCGCCCGGGGTCAGCGTGCCCTCGAAGCGGTCGCCCGCGGGGCAGCCGTCGGTGGCGCAGCCGTCCTCGCTGATCGCGATTCCCGACTCCAGCAGCTGACCGTCGATGTCGCTGAAGAAGTGCACTGCGGGGAGATCCTCGCCGGTGAACGAGCCGGTGACGGCGATGCGCAGGGTGACCCCCTCGTCGGCGCTCAGCCGGGTCACTTCGGCGCTGGGCTGCTGCCAGGTGCAGTCGACGACGGGGACCTCTTCGGGGCAGCCCGTGAGGAGGAGGCAGAACGGGGCGAGGAAGAGCAGCTTGCGCATGGCGGGGGATTGTAGGGGGTCGGGGGGCAGGCGTCAGGGATCGGGGGACAGGGATCAGGGATCAGGGATCAGGGATCAGGGGGAGATCGTCCAGACGGTGACGGTTTCGCCCTGGGTGAGGGGGCGTTGATCGACGAGCACGGCGGAGGCGCGCAGATCGTCGAGGCGGTCGATGACGGCCTCGTAGGCGTCCTGCCAGCCGTAGTAGTCGGTAAACGAGCGGCGGATCTGTTCGGCCGTGGGCCAGCCGTCGCCGTCGCGGTGGGTGACGACGAGGCCGACGGGGCGCGGTCCGCTGGCGACGCCCTCCGGGTGCAGGCAGACGCCGACCACCCGGGGATCGCGGCGGGCCACGCGACCCAGGCTGACGAGGAAGCTCTCGCTGACCTGGGAGCCGTCCGAGAACGCCGCCACGATGGCGCCCTCGGCGGGGTCGACCGAGGCCATCACCGCGTCCATGTCGAGGCCGACGTCCTGGGCCGGTCCGCCCACCGGGTAGCGCTGACCCAGGAGTTCTTCGAGGATCGGAGATTGTCCTATCAACACCCAGCTTATGAGCCCACGGTTCATGTCCGGATTGAGCCCGACAGCGTTGCTCGCGTTGGGCACCGTGGCGAGTCCGATGAGGCCGATCGCGGCATAGAGGCGGCGGCGGTCCTGGCCCATCAGGTCCACCGCCATGGCCCCGACCAACGCGGCCGCGGCGGGCAGCAGGGGCATCGTGTAGTAGGCCTGCCGCTTCGGCACGAGGGTGAACAGGAGCAGGCCCGCGGCGAGGAAGATCAGCGCATCGCGGACCGATGCGCGTTCGGGTCGCGCGGTCGCCCACAGGAGCGCGCAGACGGCCGCGATCCCTCCGATGAGCCCCAGCTGGGTGTCGAGCCAGAGCACGACGTAGTGGAGCCAGAACCACGGGAGCGGGGGGCGGGCTTCGGCCTCTTCGCCGGTGGCGCTGATCTCGCCCCCGAACAGCTGCGGGATCAGCTCGGGGAGGAAGCGCTGGAAGAAGTCGACGTACCACCAGCCGCAGACGCACAGCGCCGCCAGCGCGACGATGCCGAGGCCGACGGTCGCCTCCTTGCGCGCTCTCACCGTCGACAGCGCCAGGGGGGCGAGCGCGAAGGGGAGCACGCCCAGCCGGTCAGACATGAGGCCGAGGCCGAGGAACAGCCCCACCAGCAGCGCCATGCGGCGATCGCGCAGGTCGTCGCTGTGGAGCCACGCCGCGAGCACGCACGCCGCCGCGGCGGTGGGTCCCAGCGTCGGTTCGAATCGATGAAGCCCGTCGGCCATGCCCGGCCCCGCCAGCAGCACCGCGACCGCGATCAGCCCCCCGTGATCCCCCGCAAGCTTGCGCCCGGCCGCGAACGTGCCGCCGATCAGGAGCGGGAGCCACAGGATCCACTGCGCCACGAGCATGGCGTCGTAGCCGCCGCCGCCCCACAGCGCGAGCACGCCGGGGAGGCGGGTCAGGGGAGGGTAGTAGGCGTCCAGGACGAGCCGCTTGAGCTCTTCCCAGCGCTCGCCCTCGGCGAGCCGCAGCCCCAGTTCGGTGGCGACTTCGACGATGAAGAACTCGTCGCGCCCGCCCTGAGGCAGCTCCTGCACGGAGATCCAGAGCCCCGCGAGGACGACGTGGAGGGCGACGATCGCCCCCAGGATCAGCTTCGTGCGCACCCCGGCAAGTCTAGCGCCCGCGGAGGAAGTTCATGCCCCCGGGGTGGAAGTAGCTGGTGTACGCCGCGTACCCGTAGGACGTGATGCCGAAGCCCTCGTCGTCCACGCTCTCGACGCGGTGGGCGCCGGGCTCCAGTTCGATCCGGGCCACGGAGAAGGCGGCGTCGTCGATCTCCTCCCACGTATCGATGATCAGCCCGTCGAGGTAGATCTCGGCTCCGTCGGGGGCGACGACGTTGAGCCAGTTGCTGCTGTAGGTGTCCGGCACGAGGAAGTCGTACTCGTCCCGCCACTGCGCCAGCGGGATCCCGGACCCCAGCGCGGGATCGCCGGAGTTGGTCTGGGTCGCGTCCTCCCCGAGCATCGCCTGGGTGACGAACAGCGGCCGCGTGCCCTCGATGACGAAGTCTCCGAACCCGAGGAATTCGACGAAATCGCCCTCGTTCAGGAGCGCCGTAGGGGCGACGTCGTTGCTGAACGTGATCTGGTTGGCGTCCCCGCCGCTGACGACGCGGTACCAGGAGGGGACCACCGACTCGGCGAACCCGCCCGGCTGGTGGACCGCCGTCATCACCACGGCCGTGCCCCAGGTCTCGGTGGGGAACATCGCCTCCTCCAGGTGATCGCAGGCGTAGCGGTCAAACGGAATGAAGGTGCACAGGTGCCCCGCGAATACGGCCACGGGCTGGTCCGCGACGATGCGGGTGCCGGTGAGGTCGCCGAGCACACGATCGAGGCAGACGCCGCCGCCGTAGTTGTGCTCGCCCTCCTCGCCGCCGCGATCGGCGCAGGTGTTGGTGACCAGCGAGCCCTCCGGCACTTCCGACAAGATCTGGAGCACGTCGCCCCGATCGAGGCTGACGACCGTGTTGTCCCCGACCTCCATCGCGGCCACGTCGCTGCCCCCGGCGGTGTTCGCCGACGTCGTCACTTCGACCAGCGTGCCGTCCTGCGTCGCGGTGATGGCGACGAAGCCGGACGACCACGACGACGTGCCGGGGAAGTCCCCGATGCCCCACGTCGGCCACGTGCTGACGCGGTAGCTCCCGGTCAGCACATGCTCCGGCAGCAGCAGGCTGGCGTCGTTGGTGAAGCTGTTCTCGAAGACGTTGCCCACCTCCGTCTGGAAGTGCAGCGGGCTGTACTGGTACGCGGCGATGGGGATCGAGGACGTGACCTCGAACGCCGCCTGCGGCACCCGCGTGGTCTCGATCCAGTTCTGCAGCGCCTGGTTCATCGGCAGCACGATGGCGGCGGACTCCCCCGCGGGCACGCTCTCGGTGGCGATCGTCGATCCCCCGGTGCGCACGGTGACCTGCGCCAGGTCGGTCTCGGACGGGTTGGCCACGACGATGCCGAAGTCGCTCCAGAAGGCGGCGTCGACGAGGTTGGCGGTAGGGATTGAGAGGAAGCGGCAGCCGAGGTAGCTCTCGGTGGACTCGGCGAGATCGCACGCGCTGTAGCACTGCCCCAGCAGGCACTCCTCGCCCGCCCCGCACTCCTCCACGAGATCGACGCCGCTGCCTTCGCTGTCGCACGCCCAGACCTCACGCTCCACGCAGAAGGAGGTGTCGGGGGTGCAGCCGGTGCAGCCGACGTCGGGCTCGCACTGGGGGGTGGGGGCGGAGCAGGTCTCCTGCCGGAACCAGCGTCCCTCGACGCAGACCTCGTAGTCGAAGCCGGTGCACCGGGTCGCGCCCGCGATGTTGCAGAGGGTGTCGGGGTCGACAGGCTCGGGTGGGGGCGTCGGCTCGGCGAACCCGTCGTCCGGGCCCCCCGAACAGGCGGTCAACAGCAGCAGGGTCAGCAGGAGGACGGCGCGTGTTCGCATCCCATCCAGTGTAGGGACCCTAGACGTCCAGCGCTTCCACCTGATCGGCGCTGCCCATGATGAACTCGAACCGACGCGCCGGATCCTTGCCCATCAGGTCGGTCATCACGCGGTCGGTCTCCAGCCGCTGGCCGTGCGGGATGTGCACCTTCAAGAGGTTGCGCCGCGTCGGGTCCATAGTCGTCCGGTACAGCGTCTTGGGCATCATCTCGCCCAGCCCCTTGAAGCGGGTCAGCTCCGGGCGCGAGCCCTTGCGCAGGCCCGCGAGGATCTCCGCCTTGTGGGCCTCGTCCAGCGCCCAGTGGCTCTCCTTGCCGACCTGGATCCGGTACAGCGGCGGCTGCGCGAGGTAGACGTGCCCCCGGTCGATGAGCTGGCCCATGTGGCGGTAGAAGAACGTCAGCAGCAGCGTGGCGATGTGGTGCCCGTCGCTGTCGGCGTCCATCAGCAGGATGATCCGCTGGTACCGCAGCCGGTCGGGCTCGAAGTGGTCGCCCATGCCGCAGCCGAGCGCCTTGACCACGTCCCCCAGCTCCTTGTTGCCCAGCACCTTGGACAGGGTCGCCTGCTCCGTGTTGAGCACCTTGCCGCGCAGCGGGAGCACCGCCTGCGTGCGGCGATCACGACCCTGCTTGGCGGAGCCGCCGGCCGAGTCGCCCTCGACGATGAACAGCTCCCGCTCGTCGGGGTCGCTGCTGCTGCAATCGGCGAGCTTGCCGGGGAGGTTCAGCCGGGTGCCCGTCTTGGCCTTGCGTCGGACCTGCTTGGCGGCGGCCCGCGACGCTGCCCGCGCCTTGGCCGACTGGATCACACGGAAGACGATCGCCTCGGACACCGAGTTGTTGTTGTGCAGCCACTGCTCGAGCTCACGCCGGAGCAGCCCGTCCACCTGGGCGCGGACCTCGGGGTTGTTGAGCTTGTCCTTGGTCTGCCCCTGGAACTGCGGCTCCGGGATGAAGACCGAGATGACGCCGAGCATGCCCTCGCGGATGTCCTCCGCCCCGATCGAGATGCCGCGGGGCTGCAGGTCGTGCGTGTCGATGTAGGCCCGGATGGCCCGCACGACGGAGTCGCGGAAGCCCATCTCGTGGGTGCCGCCGTCGGCGGTGGGGATGGTGTTCACGTAGGAACCGACCATCTCCTTGGGGGTCTCGGTCCACGACAGCGCGACCTCGAGCTTCATCCCGTCTTCGGTCTTGTTGAGGAAGAAGAAGTCGGGGGCAACGGGCTGGGCGCCCAGCTCCTTGACCCGCGCCTGGATGAGGTCGGCGAGACCGCCAACGTGCTGGAACGTCGCGTTGCGGCTTGTGTCGGCCTCGTCCCGGAAGACGATCTTCAGGCCGGCGTTGAGGTACGCCTTGGTGTCCAGCCGGTGCGCGATCAGATCGGGGTCGAAGGTCGTGCTCGGGAAGATGTGGCCGTCGGGGCGGAAGTAGACCGTCGTGCCGGAGCCCCGGCAGGGGCCGATGTCCTCGATGGGCGCCTTGGGCTTTCCGAAGGCGTACTTCTGCTCCCAGATCCGGTTCTTGCGCTTGACCGTCGCGACCAGCGACGAGCTCAGCGCGTTGACCACCGAGGCGCCCACACCGTGCAGCCCGCCGGAGGTCTCGTAGACCTTGCCGCCGAACTTCCCGCCCGCGTGCAGGTGCGTGAGGATCACCTCCAGCGCCGACTTCTTGAGCTTGGGGTGCAGATCGACGGGGATGCCGCGCCCGTTGTCGCTCACCGTGGCGGAGCAGCCGTCCTTGTGGATGACCACGGTGATCGACTTGGCGAACCCGTTGATCGCCTCGTCCACGGAGTTGTCGACCAGCTCCCACAGGAGGTGGTGAAGCCCGGCCTTGCCGACGCCGCCGATGTACATGCCGGGGCGCTTGCGGACCGGCTCCAGCCCCTCGAGGGCGACGATGTCTGATGCGCTGTAGCTATCACTCATCGGAGCCGCCCTCCGCCTCGCCGCCGGCGGCGAGCTCGTCCTCGATCTCGTCGTCGGTCAGCTCGTCCTCGGGCTCTTCGCCCTTGTACGGGTCGATGACCACGGGATCCCGGGGGATGGCCTGCAGGGTGCCCAGCTTGATGACCTCGAAGCCCTTGCCGCCGCGGTTGGTCAGCTTGTACTTGCGCTCCCACACGAGCACGTCGCGCCCGCGGTTGGTCTGCACCCCGAGGCTGTGGGACGGGCGGGTCAGGAGCTTGAAGTCGAGCACCCGGTCGCCGCGGCTGATGCGGATGGCGTTGACCCCCTTGCCGGACCGCATCAAGAGCTTGAGCGACTCCGCCAGGAAGAGGATGACCCGGCCGTTCAGGGTGGCGAGGGCCACGCGGGTGTCGGGGTGCGTCAACGGAACCACGCCGACGACGCCATCGGCCCCACCGACCGACATGTACCGCCGGCCGTTCTTGGTGGACGGCTCGCTGTGGGCCTTCAGCGGCAGGAGCAGGCCCTTGCCGCCCTTGCTGATGGCGACCGCGACGGGTCCGACCTCGTCCTCGGCGGCGGGCAGCTCTTCGGCTGCGCCCTCGCCCTCGGGGGGCGTCCCGGGGTCGGTGTCGAGCCCGACGTCGAGCCCCAATTGGCCGTTGTCGTCTTCGATGCGGGGCGGGATCCGGTAGCTGGGGAGGTTGCGCGGGTCGGTGGACAGCACCGCCACGATCTCCTCGCCGTCGGCCAGCGCGAACGTGGTCTGGATCGGCTTGCCGTAGCCGGAGGTCTGCTCGATGTCGTCCGCAAGCACGACGAAACAGCGGCCCGACGAGCCGAAGATCGCGATGCTGCTGCGGGTGCTGCATCGGATGACCGTGTCGATGGCGTCGCCGTCGCGCACACGCACCTTGGTCAGGTCCGTGAAGCCCTTCTGGCGCTTGATCCAGCCGTCGCGCGTGACGATGACCCAGGTGTTCTTCTCGACGATGTACTTGCTCGGGTCGAACTCGAGCTCGACCGCGCCGGCGCCGACCTGGGTGCGGCGCTCGTCGCCGTGCTTGTCGGCCACGTCCAGGAGGTCGGCGCGGACGATGCCCCAGAGCGCCTTCTCGCTGTCGAGGATCGCCTGGATGCGGGCCGCCTCGGCCTCGAGCTCGGCCAGCTCGGCGAGCACCGCGTCGATCTCCAGCTTGGCGAGGCGGTAGAGCTTCAGCTCCAGGATCGCGTCAGTCTGCAGCTCGTCCAGCGGGAACCGGGCCATGAGCCGGCGGGCGGCGTCGGCCTTGCCGTCAGATGCGCGGATCAGCGCGATCGCCTCGTCCAGCGCGTCGAACAGGACCGCGAAGCCGCGGAGGATGTGGATCCGCTTGAGCAGCTTGCGGAGCTGGTACTCGTGGCGCTTGCGGGTGACGTCCAGGCGGAAGTCGAGGAACTGCCGCAGGACCTCGTGCAGACCCACCTGGGCGGGGGTGCCGATCTCCGGGTTCTCCGTCGGCAGCAGCACCGTCATGTTGACGTGGAAGTTGGTCCGCAGGTTCGTGTTCTTGAACAGGAACGCCATCGCCGCGACGTCGCTGGCGCCGCGCTTCAGCTCGCAAACGACGCGGATGTCGTCGGTGGACTCGTCCCGGACGTCGACCAACTGGGGGACCTTGTTGTCCCGGATGAGGTCGCCGATCTGCTGAACGAGGGTCGCCTTGTTCTGCATGTACGGGATGGAGTCGATGACGATGTAGCGGCGGCGGTTGTGCCGCTCCTCGGTCCACGTCGCCCGCAGGCGCACCGGGCCGCGGCCCGTCTCGTAGATGTTCTTGAGCTCTTCGGCGCTGTTGAGGATCTCGCCGCCGCAGGGGAAGTCCGGGCCCCCGACGTGCTCGAGCAGGCCGTCGATGAGGATGGCCGGGTCGTCGATCATCGCGACGGCGGCGCGGCAGACCTCCCGCAGGTTGTGCGGCGGAATGTGCGTGGCCATGCCGACGGCGATCCCGGTGACCCCCGACGTCAGCAGGTTGGGCACCCGCGAGGGGAGCACGATCGGCTCTTCCGTGGTGCCGTCGTAGTTGGGCTTGAAGCCCACCGTCTCCATGCTGATCTCCTTGATCAGCTCGGCGCTCACGGCCTGGAGGCGGCACTCCGTGTACCGCATGGCGGCGGCGCCATCGCCATCGAGCGAACCGAAGTTGCCGTGGCCGTCGACCAGCGGGTAGCGAAGGGAGAAGGGCTGCGCGAGGCGGACCATGGCGTCGTAGATCGACTGGTCGCCGTGGGGGTGGAAGCGCGCCATGACCTCACCGACGACCGCCGCGGACTTGCGGAAGCGGGCGGTGTGGAGGAGGCGAAGGTTGCTGTACATCGCGTACAGGATTCGGCGCTGGACCGGCTTGAGGCCGTCACGGACATCGGGAAGTGCGCGCGCCGTGATGACGGATAGCGCGTAGTTCAAGTATCGTTCACGTGCCGCAGTCAGCAGGGAGACAGAAGGCTCTCCCGACGGCGGATCCCCAGGGTTGTCGTCGTCGTCCGGTGGTTCCACTGGGGGCTCTGCAGGCGGAGGGGTGCCTTCCGGCTTGGGGCCGGCAGGCGGTTGTTCGTCATTTTGGAACGTGAACGTTTCTTGCATCCGTCCGGGTGCTGCGGCCGCCGGGCCAGGGCAGTCGCGCCGGACTTGTACCACACGGGAGCAAAATTCATGGGTCGGATTGGTCGGTTCGTCGGGGTTGTGTTCGCGGTCCTGATGGGCTCGAGCCCCGCGATGGCGCAGAAGATTCCCGAGCCCGTACCGATCGTCCGCGGGATCCCCGCGCCGCCCAAGAGCGAGGTGATCGCGCTGTGCCCCGACATCGGCGAGTTTCAGGAGGTCTGGACGGCCCGGGACGGCGGGCTCGCCGAGAAGCTCGCGGCCGGCCGACGCAAGGTCTTCCTTGTCGATCCCTGGGACACCACGGAGGCCCGGGTCGATGGCTTCGACGGCGTCGTCCGGGTGGTCTACCCGGCGCTCGTGGACAAGCTCGCCCGCGCCGGCAACGGCAAGGTCACGTGGATCGGCCACGGCCTCTGCGGGATGCTCCCGATCGCGGCCTCAGCCCGGCAGTCCGACAACACCCCCGCGGCCCGGTGGGTGGCGTTGGGCACCCGGTTCGCCTACCGGTCGCCGTCCCCGCTGCTGCAGCAATGGCTCGCCAGCTGGCAGGGAGCCGAGCGCGCGCTCCCCGAGTTGCTGGAGTCGCTGCTGTTCTCCGGCCTGCGGGAGAAGCTGGGCTCGCGGAACTCGTCGGTGCCGGTCTCGATCGAGGGGGAGGGGGCCACGCCCTCCCAGATCATGGAGTCCTACCACCGCAACAAGCTGTCCCGTCCGCCGGCCCGGGCGGTGCTCGAGGACGTGGTGCGCTGGTTCCAGACCGGGACCATGACCGACACCGAGGGGTGGACCGACTACACCCGCGGGTACGACACGGTCACCGGACCGGCCCTGATCGTGGCCGGCGCCAGCGACGCCATGGCGCCGCCGGAGGACGTGCTCCCGGTGGTGGATTCGCTGCCGGAGTCAGTGGGGGCACGCTTCGAACTGCTCAGCCGCATCAACGGCCACCGCGAGGAGTACGGCCACCTGGGCATGCTCCTGTCGCGCCACAGCGCGCGGGACGTGGACGGGCTCATCAGCCGCTGGCTGGCGGGAGGCGGGTCGTGAGGCGCCCCCTGCTCGGACTGCTGCTGCTGGTGGGCGTGGGCGCCTGCGTGGCAGCCCCGATCCGCAAGCCCGAGACGCTGGGCCACTACGCCCTCACGGTGACCACCGACGACGGCTGGGACCTCGCTGTGTTCCGCTACCCGCCGACGGCCACAGCGTCGGCGCAGCCGTGGTTCGGCCAGCCGGTGGTCCTGTGGCACGGCACGTCGGTGAACCGGTTCAGCTACATGACCGAGGGAAGCGATCTGGCGCTGCACCTCAGCGAGCGCGGCTTCGACGTCTGGATCCCCGAATACCGGGGCGATCGCACCAGTCGGGGACCGACCCGAAAGGCGTACGCCTCGGGGGAGTGGGACGTCGACGACATCGCTCGGCACGACGTGCCCGCGGTGATCACGCGGGTGCAGATCGAGAGCAAGCACGAGCAGGTCTTCTGGGTCGGCCACAGCCTCGGCGGAATCCTCGGGTACATGACCATGCAAGGGCCGGAGGCGGACGCGGTGGCGGGCCTCGTGACGATCGGGAGCCCGGGGGCGTGGACCCACGCGCAGCGGCTCGCGGACAAGGCGATGTCGATGCACGGCGCGGTGCCGAAGTACGGCCAGGTGCCGACCCGCGGCATCGCCAAGATGCTCAAGACGACGGTGAACCTCGCCCCCGACGATCCCCTGCTGCACGCCGTCTACAACCTGGACAACGTAGACGCGCGGGCGCTCGTCGACTTCGTGGATGCGGGGATGGAGAACATCGGCCGCGGCACCGTCGCCCAGTACCTCCGCTGGATCGAGACCGAGCGGATCACGTCCGCGGACGGCTCGATCGACTACACCGAGGGGCTCAGCGGGGTCACGGTTCCGACCCTGCTCCTGGCCGGCCGGGTGGACCACATCGTGCCCCCGTGGACGGTGCGGGCCGCGTTCGACCGCCTCGGCTCGCCGGACAAGCAGTTCCAGGTCCTGGGGCGCGGCTGGGGCCAGCACCACGACTACGGCCACGGCGACCTGCTCATCGGCGACTGGGCCGAGGACGAGGTGTTCCCCCTCATCTCCGGGTGGATCGAAGCCCGGGCGAACTGAGGATTACTCCTCGGGGAACTTGATCGTCGGCAGCTTGCTGAAGTCCTCCGGCATCGGCCTACGCACCGGCGTCCTCCGCGGCCTCGACGGGAACGTCGCATCCGCGAGCACGGCGCCCTCGGGGTCATGCCGCACGATCACGACCGTCGGCGCCTGCCCGACCGGACCCAGGACCAGCGGGTGGTCCAGCCGCTCCTGAAGCTGCTCCCGCGCACGGCGCTCGGCCGAGGCGTGGAACCCGAGATCCGCCGCGTGCTCCTCGCTCGCCCCGCCGGTGCTCACGACCGACACGTCGCTCCCCCCGACGACCTTGATCCCACCGGTCCCGTCGCCGGTGCCCCGGAGCTTGTCTGCGTCCAGGTCGACCCACCCGCAGCCCTCGCTGCGACGGGCGCGCAGTGCAACACTCACGCCCTTGCTGCTGCCCCCGATCGAGCGGACCTCGAGGTCGTGCCCGGCACCGCCCACCTGCACCGTGCCGCGCTCGCTCCCGGCGTCGTCGGCCAGAGCCGCGAGGTAGGCCGGGGCCACGGCCCAGGTCAGGTCCTGGCCGATCCCGGGTTCGACCTCCACGTCGGTCAGGCCGGTGCCGCGCAGAGGACCCGCGGGGGCCGCTTCCAGCACCACCAGCCGGCCCTCGGCGCGGACGGTGGGAGGCACGAACGCCAGCCCGGGGTCGCTCACGGTCCAGCCCTGGAGCCGGAGCAACGGCTTGCCCGTCATCTTCGTGGCGTCGAACTTCGCCACCTCCTCGGTCAGCGCGGTGATCGCGTCGTTCACCGCCGGATCGAGACCTTCTTGAATCTGCGGGGGCGCGACGACGGTTTCGCGCCGGCCGTCGTGGACTGCCGCCAGCTCCCAGGCGCCGGGCGTGCCCACCGGCGAGGTCAACTCCAACCTCACGGGCACCCGGATCGTCGCCCGCGCTTCGCCGAGGACCCGGTTCGGCTCGGCGACCAGCGGGGACGGCCCCGTGGCGAGCTCGAAGTCCATCCGCACCTGGAGGATCGCGCAGGCGCCGCAGTCCGACGCCGCGTGGGTGTCGTCCATCAGCAGGGCGCTGCGGTTCCCCGCCGTCGCCACGAGGGTGCGAGCTTCGCCGCCCACGTCGATCTTGCGGACGCGGCGGGTGCCTCGCGTCAGCGGACGCTGCACCGCCGCGAGCCCCGACAGCGCTTCGGTCGTGATCGCGATCCGAACCTGCGCCGGGGCAGGGGACTGCGGCGCGATCGAGGGCTCAGCATCGAGGCCCGAGCAGGGGTCGCAGGCGGCCAGCGCGAACGCCAACCCCAGCAGCACCGCCCGGCTCACGCGCGCGAATGGATCTTTTCGGGAACCCCGCTGTCGAGGCGGTGTCTTGGAGGGAGTCATCACTCGTCCGGAGGTTTCCATGCGTCTTCCTGCTGCCCTCGCCCTGTCCGCGCTCTTCGCGCTCCCGATGCTCCTGTCCGGGGACGCCCCGCTCCAACCGTCGGAGGCTGATGCCGCCGGCGCCGCGGGGGTCCGCATGGAGATCCTCGTCGACGGTCGTGTCGCTCGCGAATACGACGGCCGCAGCAAGACCTACATCCAGGCTTACAAGGGCAAGGAGTACAGCATTCGGCTGAGTAATGACACCGGTTCTCGTGTCGCCGTCGCGCTCAGCGTGGACGGGTTCAACACGATCGACGCCAAGCGCACCTCCGCGGTCGAAGCCGCCAAGTGGGTGCTGGGACCGTGGGAGCAGGTCACGGTGACCGGCTGGCAGGTCGGCTCCGACCACGCCCGGCAGTTCGTCTTCACGAACGAGGAGTCCAGCTACGGCGAGTGGCTGGGGCAGACCCGCAACCTCGGGAACATCTCCGCCGCCTTCTTCGGTGAGGTCCCCTACTACGACCCCTGCTGCGGCCCCGACGGGCCGGTGCCGCTGACCCGCGGCGAGGACGACTACGACGGCCGCTTCGGCGACGCCGGTGGAAGTTCGCGCCGCGATCGCGAGGCCCCCCGACGGTCCGAGCCGATGGCCGAAGCCGAGTCGGTCGAAGAGTCGCGCCCCAGTTCCCGCTCCAGCTCCAAGAGCGGTGGCGGGGCGGCGGACGCCTCCTCCGGGGACTCGGCCTACGGCTACGAGCGCAAGGCCCCCAAGAAGAAGGAGCGAGCCGCTACCGGCACCGGCCGCCGCACGCGCAACAGCGTCGAGTGGGTCGCCTTCGACCTGGACCCCACGCCGCTGGTGAGCATGAGCCTGCGCTACGGCTTCCGTGATGAGTTGGTGGAGCTGGGCGTGCTGCCCAAGCCGCGTCCGCGCGACTACAGCCTCAGCCGGCGTGAGTCCGGCAGCGGCTTCGCCCCCGACCCCGGCTCGCGCTGCTGCCGCTAGGGGCTTGCATGTCTCGTGGCGTGCCGGTGTTGTACTGGCTCACCAACTCCGGGGAGACCCTTAGGGGCTGAGGCCTTGAGCCTGGACAGTAGATGGGTCCCCCGCCCTCTTCACCGAGACCGATGAGCATCCGAGGCCACAAGAGCCTGTATCTGCAAGCTGGGTCGGTGAGGGTCCAGGGTCGGGGAACCGGGGACGGTTTTACCACCTGATCCGGAGGTCCCATGATCCCTGTCGGCATCGATGTCGGCTCCCGAGAACTCGTCGTCGCCGCACGTGTGAAGGACAAGCTCCGTCGAAAGAGCTTCGCCAACACCCAGGCCGGTCATCGACAGCTGCTGTCCTGGCTTGCTGCTGGGCCGAAGCGAGTCGCGGTGGAGGCGACCGGCTTCTACAGCCTCGATGTCTGCCTGGCGCTCGATGAGGCGGCCCACATCGAGGTGATGGTCGCGAATCCTCGGTCGGTCGCGAGCTTCTCCAAGGCCCTGATGCGTCGCGGCAAGACTGACGCGATCGATGCCCAGGTGCTTGTCGAGTACGCCGAGCGAATGCCCTTCACACCCTGGGTCCGTCCCAGCTCGGGGAGCCTCGAGCTTCGCGGTGTGACCCGGCGGATCCGCGGCCTCATCAAGACGAGGACAGCAGAGAAGAACCGTCTCAAGTCTGCCGCAGCGACCCGGGAGACTCCCGCCATCGTCCTGGACGACATCCGCGGCACCATCGAGCACCTCAAAGCTCGGATCGACCGCCTTGCCGCCCATGCCTACGAGCTGATCTGCACCGACGCGGAGCTGAAGCGTCGCTACGACCTCCTCGTCACGATCCCAGGCATCGCCAGGGCCAGCGCCGTCCGCATCGTGGCTGAGATTGCCGCCCTACCAGCGGACATGACGATCCGACAGTGGGTGGCGCACGCCGGACTGGATCCGCGACCGTGGAGCTCGGGCACGAGCATCGAAAAGCAGACTCGCGTCACGAAGGCGGGCAACAAGCACCTCCGTCACGCGCTCTTCATGCCTGCGCTCGTGGCCATCCAGAGAGAGCCGGCGGTCAAGGCCTACTACGACCACCTGGTCGAACGGGGCAAGCGGCCGCTCCAAGCGACCGTCGCCGTCATGAGGAAGCTGCTCCACGCCATCTACGGGATGCTCAAGGCCGACGCGGCCTGGGATCCAAGTCGCTTCTACCCCGCCTTCCAAAGCCAGTCCGAGGACCTCACGGGAGGGAAGATGGCTTGACGCTCAAGTGAGCATCTACGGCAGCCAGATCTTGAGGGCGCTCGTGGCGTGCGCCCGGAACGCCGGTCTGCACCACCTCGTGGCGAAGATCCAGGCCGACAACGCGCCCAGCATCGCGCTGTTCGAGGTGCTCGGGTTCGACTCGGTGGGGGTGCAGCGGGAGGTCGGCTGGAAGGCCGGTCGGTGGTGTGACGTCGCCATCCTGCAGCGAACGTTCCCCGGCGAGCCGCCTGCCTAGTCCTCGGACTTGCGGCGCTCCCGCTCCTCGATGGCGCGCCCGGCGGCCGCGAGCAGCGCTTCCTTGCGCTCGATCTTGCGCCCGAACTCGCTGACCGCGACGGGGTCGTCGGCGACCTTCTGCTGGGCCTTGAGGCCCTCGATGTCCTTGCTGATCGCCGTCTTCTTGGCCTGCATGCGCTCCAACGACTCGGCGATGTCGGCCTTGTCGAAGACGATCGCCTCGACCGCCTTGCCCTCGGGGATGTGGACGACGTCGTTGGAGTCCGCGATCACGGGGGCGGCATCGGCGGCGACCGTCTTGCCGACCTCGTACACCGGCGAGACGATCTCGATGCCGTCGCCGTGGAGCCGGTCCAGCATCGCTTTGCGCAGCCGGCTGTGCGACGACACCATCTGCTTCACGTCGGTCTGGATCCCGCCGACCCGCCAGCTGATGGAGAAGTCGCCGAGCGCCTTGAGCTGCACGAACGGGTCCTTCAATCTGACGTCGGCCGCCGCTTCCAGCAGCCGGGCTTCCACCCGCGTGCGGCTGACGTCGTAGCCGAGGGAGACCTCACCGGCGACGACCGTGCCGGAGTTGCGCACGACCCGGGTCGGCTGCGTGACGAGGAAGAGGTTCGGCAGCGTGACGAGGTCGCGGTCCTCGGTCTGGATCTCCGTGTGGAACAGGCCCCGGTCGCTGATCCGGCCGAAGTGGCCGCCAACCTCGATGAAGTCGCCCGGGTTCATGTTCCGCAGCCCCTTGAGCATCAGCCCCGCCATCGCGTTGCCCACGAACGTGGTCGAGGCGAGGCCGATGGCGGCGGACAGGAGCAGGCCGAAGAGCCCCAGCAGCTGGTTGCGGGTGTCCTCCGCCACCGGCAGCACGACGATGAGCGAGACGATGCCGGACAGCCACAGGGCCAGCAGCAGCAGCTGTTCGCGGAGGTGGTCCTGGCTCTGCTCTGAGGTCTTCCGTCCCCGGATCAGCTTGTGGACGGTGCTGACGGTCAGGACGACCGCCGCCATGGCCAGCAGCGAGGGGACGTGGGGCGCGAGCAGTTCGAGGTTCAAGGCCCCGTCAGTCTATCGGTTCAGCGCCTCCAGCAGTCCCCGGTGGGTCGAAGGGAGCGCACCCCGGGCGTCGAGGTCGCGCAGAAGCGCCAGGGATCCGTCGTCCCCCAGCAGCGCCGCCCGCGTCGCCTGAGCGACCACGCAGGGGTCATCACCGGCGTCGTTGCAGGCCCACGCCAGCAGCGCCCGAAGCTCCCGGGGGGCGGCGTCGCCCAGCTCGGCGGTGCGCGCCCGGGCCAGAGGCAGGGCGTCGGCTGGTCGGTTCAACGCCTGCAGGGCTTGAAGCTCCAGATCGATCGCGGCGCCGTCGTCGTCCGCCGCCCCGATCAGCGCCTGGAGCGCCTGCTCGTTCCGCCCCAGCCCCAGCTGGATGGTGGCGGTGAAGCGGGGGAGGTCGGGGTGAGTGGGGTCGAAGCGGAGGGCCTGCGTGAGGTGGTCGGTGGCGCGGGTCGGGTTCTGGGCGCAGTGCAGGGCGAGGGCGACGCCGAGGCGGTCCAGGTAGCCGTGCGCCGGATCCAGGGCACGGATTCGGTCCAGTTCGGCGAAGGACGGGGCGGCGTCTTCGGCGGCGAGGCAGCGCCCGACGCTGGAGGCGGACGTGCAGGCGGACAGCGACGTCAGCCCCCGCCCCGTCGCGGGGAGGAAGACGGCGCGCTGCTCTCCGAACCAGACGGGCTCCCAGCCGGCGTCGGCCACGAGGTCGTCGCAGAGCCCCTGGTCGCGGCGGATGAGCACGCCTCCGAACGCGTGCTCCCGGTGGAGGGCACGGAACGCGTCGCCGTCCTCGTAGGCGGCCCGGGCCTCGGCGAAGCGCTCGCCGGAGAAGTGGGTGGGGGTGCGGCCGTCGATGAAGACCTGCACCTCGGGGCCCAGGTCCCAGCCGACCCAGCCGCCGCCGTCGTAGTCGTTGAACAGCCGGCCCTCGAACTCCAGTGCCGCCAGCGCGCTCGTGGCGTCCCCCGGGACGGAGGTGCGCTCCCAGCGCAGGCTCGGTCCTGGTTCGCCGGCCGCGAGGGCCAACGGGATGAGCACCACCGAAGCGGCCGACAGGCGCGGCCCCCAGCCGTCTTCGGTCCAGGCCGCGGCGTGGCGCACCGCTTCGACCGCCAGGGGGATCGCCATCAGGGCCCACGCGGCGCGGAATCGATGCGCCGTCAGGGTCATCGCGAAGCCCAGAAGGACCAGCGCCAGCGGCCCCGGCGCGGCCTTGCGGTGCAGCACCACCCCGGCCAGTCCCAGCCCCGCGATGAGCTCGACGTACAGCACCGACGAGCCCATCCGAGGGATCCAGCCGCTCAACGGCATGGGGCGCATGTCGGTGATGTGTTGGGCCGCGTCGCTGCCCGCGTGGCCGACCACCTGCCCGATGACGTCGAGCCCGAACGGACCCAGCAGGGGCATCGCTGCCAGGGCCGCGATGAGGGCCAGGTGGGGAGGCCGCCAGGGCGCGTCGGGCTCGCCCCGGGGGAGCAGCATCGCCCACGCGACGCACGGGCCGATGACCATCGAACTGTGGGACTGCGTCCAGATCGCGAGCGTCGCCGCGGTCGCCGCAAGCCAGCCCCAGCGCGCCCGCCCGGTCGAGCCCCGCGCCATCGCGGCGAACCACAGCGTGGCCGGCAGGAGCACGAGGAACAGGCTCTGGGGGCGGGGGTCGAAGCGCCACGAGGAGCCCCCCACCGCCAGCGCCGCGATCAGCACCGCCGCCCACGGCCGCCGGGGACCCAGCAGGCTGGCCGCGAGCAGCCACGCCAGGGCCGCGGAGGCGCCCGCCAGCAACGCCGGCATGAGCACCATGGCGGCGACCCCGCCGAGCTCCCAGAGGGTCAGGGCACCGACGTCGAAGAGCCACTCGGGATCGGTGTAGGGGTGCCCGGTGCCCCAGGACAGGGAGTCGTCGAAGGTGCGGCTCCCGGAGGCCCGAACCTGCTCGCCCATCGACAGGTGCCACCACAGATCCAGGCTGCGCAGGGGGCGCAGTCGCAGCACCACGGCGAGCCCGACGAGCAGGCCCGCGGCGAACGTGGCGTTACGTCCGCTGTCACGCACGCGTCAGCTCCAGCAGCGTGATCTCCTGGGGGGAGCCGAGCCGCATCGGGGGGCCCCACCACGTCGTGCCGGGGTTCACGTACACCCAGGTCCCTTCGTGGTTGTAGAGCCCTTTGACCCACCTCTTCACCATGCGGATGATCCACGCGAACGGGATGTACTGCCCGCCGTGGGTGTGCCCCGAGAGCTGCACGTGGAAGCCTAGTTCGGCGGCCGCGGGGGCGGCCTCGGGCTGGTGGGCGAGCAGCAGCCGCACGTCGGTCTCCGGCGCTCCCGCCGCGGCCTGGTGCACGTCCCCGGTGTGGGTCGGCACCATCGTCTTGGCGGTCCGGTCGGTGATGCCGGCGACGAGCAGAGAGCTGCCGTCGTGGTCCAGCACGGCGTGTTCGTCCAGCAGCACGTTCATCCCCAGCGGGCCCCGCACGTGGTCGACCCACTGGTGCACGCCCGAGTAGTACTCGTGGTTGCCGGTGACGAACCAGGTGCCGTGCCGCGACTCGAGGTCCCGCAGCGGGGCGACGTGGGGGGCCAACTGGCGGACGCCTCCGTCGACGAGGTCCCCGGTGAGGGCGACGAGATCGGCCTCCAGCCCGTTCACCCGGTCGACGACCTCCTGCATGTGGGCGGCGCGGATGGTGGGGCCGACGTGCAGGTCGCTGATCTGGGCGATGCGGAAGCCGTCCAGGGCGTCGGGGAGGCCGTCGATGGGGAGGGAGACGCGGACCACCCGGGCGGCTCGGCGGCTGCCCCCGAAGGCGGCGAGGCTGACCGCGGCGCTGAGCGCGAGCACCCCGAGGTTCAGGCGGCCCAGGAGGATGCGGCGCACGTCCAGATCGTCGGGCAGCAGGCCCAGGGCGCCGGCCGCGAGCCACCCCAGATCGCGGAACAGCACGAACGCGAAGATGAGGGAGAAGACGCCCATCCAGAGGTAGCCGACCCACTGGATCGCGTCCGCCCAGGGGGTGCCGGAGCGGGGCATGAGCACGAACGTCAGCGGCAGGATCGCGGCGGAGGCGGCGACGGCTCCCCAGCCGGCGAGGTGGGCGGCCCCCTCCAACTCGAACGGGGCCATCAGCCGAAGGCCCAGCACCGAGTGGATGCCGAAGGAGACGAGTCCGACCACGAGGGCGGCCCCGAGCATCTGCGCGTTGCTCATCGCGACACTGTGCGTCCTCGCACGCGATGCTTCAACCGCGTACGACCCGCTCTCCGAGCACCCGGAAGGTCAGGCGGGGCACCACGAACACGAGGGCGGGGCAGTCCTGCACGATCGGTCCGAGCAACTCGCTGCTGAATTCTTCGATCTCCGCGGGCAGCACGTCGTCGAACTCGAACCGCACGTCGATGGCGGTCTCGGCGCGGCCCTCCAGCCCCGGAAGCACGCGCACGGCGCGGTCCACGCCGACGACGTGCCAGACCAGATCTTCCCACTCGCGGAACAGCTTGCCCCACGCCTCCGGCGGGCTCGGCAGCGACGTCTCGTTCACGCGCAGGCGCAGGTCGGGGGCGTCCGAGAAGCCCGGTGCGATCTCCGTCCACCATCCCTCGCCGTCCTTGCGGTGCGCGAACGTGTCCGGGTACTGGGCGGGCAGTCCGTCGGCGAAGAGGCGGGCGCCCAGCGAGTAGGCGACGGAGCCGACCGTCGACCGCCAGAACCAGATCGCGTTGCGCGGAGCGCCCTTGCGCTCGGGGGCGAGGTACAGCCGCAGGTTGGCCTGGCGGGGGGAGGGGAGGCGCCGGCGGAACTGGCCCAGCCGTTGGGGGCCGAAGCCGCCGTGGCGGTAGCTCAGGAGGGTGACGACGGCGTCGCCGCTGCGCTCCACGTCCAGGGTCAGCCCCTCGGGGAGCAGCCCCTGGACCCGCTCGGCGGGCACCAGCCAACTGACGTAGACGCAGTCGGTGACGTCGGAGCGGAGGGTCGGCTTGCGGAACACCAGCGGGCGGACGAGGTCGCGCAGGCCGGGTTCGGTGATGAGCTTGGCGGGCAGCTCGAGGTGCCCGGCGCGGGGCCAGCGGAACCGGCTCCCGGCGTCGGTGGGCTGCCGGGTTCCGTGGTGGTCGCGGCCCAGTTCGATCGCGAGCCCCAGCAGGAAGGGGATGTAGAGGGCAAACGCGATGCCGCCGAACAGCGCCATGGTGTCGGCGATGGCGGCGCTGCCGTCCTCGGCGGGGGCGGCGAGGGCCTTGGCGTTCAAGCCCCCGAACGCGAGGAAGCAGCCGAGGCTGACGACCCCGATGCCGAACAGCTCCTTGTGCTTCTGCCAGCCTCCCCGGAGCTCCAGCACGGCCATCAGCCAGCACCAGGACATGGCGACGTACAGCGTGTTGCCGCGGGTGGAGCACAGGTCCGCGGCGACCGCCTCGGACTCGGCAAACGCCCTCAGATCGGTCGCCGCCTGGGCCGGGAGCACGGTGGTGTAGATCGCTTCGCCGGACAGGTCGAAGGAGGCGGCCGCGATGCCCGCGAGCATGCCCGCGACGCTCCACGCCAGCGGCGGCTTGGTGCCGGTTCGGCCGATGAAGTAGAGCACCAGGGCGACGCCGAAGAGCACGTTGGCGACGGCCGCTCCCTGCCAGGGGAGCCACGCCATCCGCCACAGGGTGGGGTGGGCGGCGACGGCGTCGGCCCGCTCCGCGAGGGGACGGGCGAGGTCGATCGCGGGCACGAGCCAGGGGCTCGTGAGCAACGCGAGCACGTGCAGCAAGATGACGAGTCCGAGCGCGCCCATGGCGCGTCGGTAGTTGTTGGTCAGCCCCATTCCATCCTCCCGGGGGTAGGAAGTATGGCTTGGATCAGGCTCCGCTGAATTGCACCCCATCGAAGACGAGGGTCGGCGACTGGGTGCTGCGGTAGACCCAGGGGTCGTTGCCGACGGCCGACAGGTTGGCGAACAGCTCGGTCAGGTTCCCCGTCACGTTCATCTCGCCGACCGTCTTGACCAGCTGCCCCTTGTGCACGACGTGGCCGCGCAGGCCGAAGCTGAAGTCGCCGGTGGTCGAGTCGCTGTTGCCGCCGAGCCAGGAGGTGACGTAGATGCCCTCGCCCGTGTCGGCGAGCAGCCCGGCCAGGTCCTTGTCGACCGACGGCTTCAGCGTGATGTTGCTGCGCCCGCCGGTGGTCGGGGTCATGCCCGCTTTGCGGCCGTAGTAGGTGTCGACGTAGACGTTCTGGGGGACGCCCGCCTCGACCAGGGTCAGGGGCTTGCTCGCGATGCCTTCGCCGTCGAACAGGCGGGAGCCGAGCGCGCCGGGGAGCAGCGGGTCGTCGACCATGGTCAGCGCCTTGCTGAACGCTTCGTTGCCCATCGCTGCCTTCCAGAAGGACTTGCCCTGGTGGAACGCGCGCGCCGACGCGGGGCGCAGCAGGTAGCTGAGCAGCCGTCCGCCGGCCTGGGGGTCGACGATCATGCGGGTGCGCTCGGTCGGGCCCTGCACGGAGCCGAGCCGGTCGGTCGCCTTCTTGAGCGCCTCGGCGCCGACGGCCTGCATGCTGGGGAAGCCGTCGAGGTGACGGACCCCCAGCCAGTGGCCGCCTTCGGGGCGCTTGTCGCCCTCGTCCTGCACGGTGACCTCGGCGCCGACCCACACCTGGGTGCCGTCGTAGGCGCCGGCGAAGCCGTTGGACGAGGCCATCGCCCGCTCGCTCTGGTGGTCGGAGGCGTAGGTGGTGGCGGAGATGGTGCCGTCGTGGCCGCGGGTGCCTTCGAACAGCTCCTTGAGCCACGCCATGCGCTGGTCGCGGGTGATGGACGCGATCGTGCCGTCGACCAGCTTCAGATCCGTCTCCGTGACGCCTTCGAAGAGCGCCGGATCGGGCAGCTGGCGGTGCTCGTCGGGGGCGAGCGCGCGGGTCAGCTCCACCGCCTCGGCGACGAACGACTTCAGGCGGGCCGGCGTCAGCGACGTGGTGGAGTGGGAGGAGTAGCGGCCGTCGACGTACAGCTGGAGGCTGACGGAGCGGGAGGTGTCCTCCTGGACCTTCTCCAGCTCGCCGTCGCGGGCGGTGAACTCGACCTTGCGGGAGCGGGAGGCCGAGGCCCAGGCGCCCTGGGCGCCGGAGGACTGGGCGAGGCGGACAGCGTCCTGGGCGCGGGTCAGCAGCTCAGACATCGTCGCCTCCCACCACCAGCTCGGACACGAGCACGGTCGGGAGGCCCTGGCTCACCGGGACCCCTTGTCCGTCCTTGCCGCAGGTCCATCCTCCGGTGTCGAGTTTGGCGTCGTTGGCGGCCATGGTGACGGCCTTGAGCGCGGCGGGGCCGTTGCCGATGATGTTGCAGTCCTTGATGGGGGCCGTGACCTTGCCGCCTTCGACGAGCCAGCCGTTCTTCACATAGAAGGTGAAGTCGCCGGCGCCGATCTGGACCTGCCCGTTGGTGAAGGTCTCGGCGATGATCCCGTTGTCGACCGAGGCGATGATCTCCTCGGGGGTGTGTGGGCCGTCCTCCATGTAGGTGCAGCGCATGCGCGGCAGGGGCACGTGGCGGAAGCTCTGGCGTCGGCCCGAGCCGGTGGCGTCGACGCCGTAGTGGCGGGCCGAGATGCCGTCGTGGAGGTAGCTGGCGAGCTTGCCTTCCTCGACCAGCACGGTGCGTTCGCACTCGCGGCCCTCGTCGTCGAAGTTGAGCGCGCCGCGTTCGCCTTCGATGACGCCGCTGTCGACGATGGTGACGAAGTCGGGGGCGATCTGCTGACCCATCAGGTCGGCGTAGATGGAGACGCCCTTGCGGTTGAAGTCGGCCTCCAGGCCGTGGCCGATGGCCTCGTGCAGGAGGATGCCGCTGGCGCCCGCGGCGAGGATGACGGGCATGGTGCCGGCGGGGGGGCGGCGGGCGTCGAACAGGACCATGGTGCGGTCGACGGCCTGCTTGGCGACGAGGCGAAGCTGCTCCTCGGTGTACCAGTCGAAGCCGTGGCGTCCGGCGATGTTGGCGCCGCCGGACAGGGTCTCCCCGTCCTTCGTGGCGGTGACGCTCACCCAGAGGCGGGTGGCGGGCCGCAGGTCGGTGTGGACGTGCCCCTTGAGGTCGGCGACGAGCACGCGCTCCTCGGTGTCGTTCCACCAGATCTGGACCTTCGTGACGGCGGGGTCGAGCGCCTTGGCGTAGCCCTCGACCTGCTCGAGCACAGGGAGCTTGCTGGCGATGCCGACGTCGGCCCAGGGGACGGTGAGGTCGTAGAACTTCGGCGTCTCCTGGAAGTCGAACGCGACGGGCGCCTCGGCTCCTCCGCCGTGGGCGATGGACGCCGCGGTGCGGGCGGCCGCGAGCATGCTCTCGACGCTCAGGTCCTCGGTGAAGGCGTAGCCGGTCTGGTCGCCGACGACGACCCGGAGGCCGACGCCCTCGTCCACGCTGGAGTCGGCGCGGCTGATGATGCCGTCCTCCATCGAGATGGAGTTGCTGCGCCGGTACTGGAAGTACAGGTCGGCCAGGTCGGCGCCCCGGCTGCTCAACTCGGTCATGAGCCGGGACAGGGTCGGCTCGTCGATGCCGAACCACGTCAGGAACGGGTTGGGCGGGACGGGCGCCGCGGTCGTGCTGGCCGCGACGGCGCCGGTGGAGGCGCAGCCCGCGAGCCACGAAGGGATCGTCAAGGTGGCGGTGCCGGCGGCCCCGACCTTGAGGAAGTCACGTCGGTTGAGATGCTTCATAGGCCGGCGAGTGAAACACAAACCGCGCGCCTACGCGTGTGAAGAGTTGGTGAAGAGGGGAGGAGGGGGGCCTCACGCCTGGACTCCCGCCACAAATGGGGTGAGGTCGCCGACCCTGGCGGGGATGTGGCGGTGGATCCCGCCACAAGTGGGGTGAGGTCGCGGACCTTGGCGGGGATGTGGCGGTGGATCCCGCTACAACTGGGGTGAGGTCGCCGACCCTGGCGGGGATATGGCGGTGGATCCCGCCACAAGTGGGGTGAGGTCGTCGACCTGGGCGGATTGTGACGCTTGGCAGCAGTCGCGGTGGGCCCTTGGGGCGGCTCAGCCCACCCTGGCGGCGGGGGTCCCCTGGGACGCCCCTGACCGCCGCAAGCGGCCCTCCATCGAGGCTGTCCCCCCGCCTCGCGTCACCCGGGGCAGTTTCGCGTCGGGTCGACCCATTAATCCCCGCGCCCTCCCTGAAGCCTCTTCCCTGCCGGTCGATGAGGGAACCGTGGAGGTTTCATGATCCGTCGTGCGCTCATCCCCCTCGTCCTGCTGCTCGCGGTGCCCGCGTCCGCCATGCAGATCGAGGCCAGTCGGCCGGAACTGTGTGTCCGGGCCGACTCCGTCGTCATTGCCGAAGTGACTTCCTACGAGGTCGTCTGGGCCGAAGGCGACGACGGCGGGATCCTCACCCGCGTCTGGTTCGCCCCCACGATGACCCTGCGCGGCGACGCCCCCGACACGGTCGAACTGCTCCTGCCCCGTGGCGAGATCGACGGCATCAAGTTCGAGGTCGAAGACACCCCCGTCCGCCCCGACCTGGACAAGCGCTACCTCCTCTTCCTCCAGAACGGCCCCGACGGAACCTCCTTCATCGTCGGCGGTGAGGCCGGCGCCATCCGCATCGCCGACCCCGGCGAGCTCAAGGGCGAGCGCTACATCGACGCCCTCGCCTCCGTGGGAGCCTGCAATGAATAAGCTTCGCGTCGCGGCGCTGCTGCTGCTGACCCCCGCCCTGGGCGCCTGGAACGGCCTCGGGGCCGACTGGACCTGGCAGGGCGCCCCCGTCGAGGATCCGTTCGCCTTCAACCCCGCCGGCTTCCCGGCGCCCGGCGGCTCCCCCAACGACTTCGCCGACGCCTTCTTCTCCGCCCAGGACCGCTGGTCCGACGCCGGCGGCGCCTTCGAGTACAACCCCGGGGCCGTCACCGACGCCTCCTCGTGGACGTACGACGACACCCTCATCGGCCAATACTTCGCCGGCTCCTACGAGGGCGGCTCCGGCACCCTCGCGGTCGCCCAGTCCTGGTCCGCCTCCGGCCAGATCGTCGACTGCGACATCCGCTTCTACGGCGAGAACGCCTGGGGTCCGATCCAGTGGTCCGCGAACGCCGACGGCGCCGGACCCGCCGAGTTCGACTTCGAGCTCGTCGCCGTCCACGAGCTC
This sequence comes from Pseudomonadota bacterium, assembly GCA_024229515.1. Lineage (GTDB taxonomy): Bacteria > Myxococcota_A > UBA796 > UBA9615 > UBA9615 > JAAESI01. The sequence goes on from JAAESI010000048.1 coordinate 118,645, forward strand.
GGCCACTGCCTCGGCCTCGGCCACAGCGACGACGAAGAAGCCATCATGTACGCCTACGCGGCCCCCGGCACCGACATCGGCCACCGTGAGCTGACCGACGACGATATCGCCGGCCTCGTCGGCCTGTACGGCGCCGAGGAGTGCCTCGATCTGGACGGCGACGGCTTCTCCGCCGACCCCGACTGCGAGGACGAGCCCGACTGCGACGACACGCAGGAGACCGTGAACCCGGACGCCGAAGAGGTCTGTGACGGCTTCGACAACGACTGCGACGGCGAGTTCGACATGCCCTCGTGCTTCGAGGATCCCGACGACGGCAACGCCGACGAGTCGGACCCCGACGTCGAAGACCCCGAGCCCGACGTCGAGCCCCCCGACGAGGACGGCCTGCCCGACGACGAGGACGGCCTGCCCGACGACGAGGACGGCATCCCCGACGAAGGCTTCCCCGAGGACGGTGAGCCCGGTGAGCCGCCCGGCGACGTCCCCCCGCCCGCCGACAGCGATGGCGACGGCTGGGGCGACGACCTGGACTGCGCTCCCGACGACGGCGACGTCTACCCCGGCGCCCCCGAGCTGTGCGACGGCATCGACACCGACTGCGACGGCGACGTGCTCGACGAGGAGGACGTGGACGAGGACGGCGACGGCTTCACCCCCTGCGAGGGCGACTGCTTCGACTTCATCGACTTCTTCCACCCCGGCGCGTTTGAGTTCTGCGACGGCCTCGACAACGACTGCGACGGCGTCGTGGACGAGGGCATGCCCGACTGCACCGAGGACGACTACCCCGATCCCGACGATCCGACGACCTGGCCCGATGCCCCCGAGGGTGAGAACGAGGACGACGATCGCCCCGAGGACGAGGACGGCCTGCCGGACGACGACGACCCCGAGGACGAGGATGGCGACGACGGCTTCCCCGAGGGCGACGACGACGACGACTTCTTCCCCGAAGGCGACGACGACGACTTCCCCACCGAAGACGAAGAGGACGCCCCCGGCCTCCCCGAGGACGAGGACGAGGATGACGCGCCCGAAGGCGACGACGACGACGACGTCTCCAACCCGACCGCCGACTCGGACGGCGACACCGTGCCCGACGGCCTCGACTGCGCCCCCTTCGATCGCTTCGTCTACCCCGGCGCGCTCGAGGTGTGCGACGGCAAGGACAACGACTGCGACGGCCTGCTGCCCGACGACGAAATCGACGAAGACGGCGACGGCTTCCCGACCTGTACCGGCGACTGCGACGACTTCGACGACGTCGCCTACCCCGGCGCGCTCGAGGTGTGCGACGGCGTCGACACCGACTGCGACGGCTTCGTGCCCGACGACGAGGTCGATGCCGACGAGGACGGCCAGCCAGTCTGCGCGGGCGACTGCAACGACGGCAACCCCTGGGTCTTCGAGTACGCCATCGAGCTGTGCGACGGTCAGGACAACGACTGCGACGGCTCCTTCAAGGACGAAGAGGTCGACGGCGACGGCGACGGCCTGGCCGTCTGCGAAGGCGACTGCGACGATCGCTTCATCTTCATCAGCCCGCAGGCCCCCGAGATCTGCGACGGCGTCGACAACGACTGCAACGCCCTGATCGACGACGGCCTCGACGAGGACTGCACCGAGGAGGACTACCCCGAGCCCCCCGATGGCGGCCCCGGCCCCGACGACGACGACGACGACGACGACGAGGACCACGAAGGCGACGACGACGACGACGACGAGGACGGCGAAGAGGACGACGAAGAGGATGACGAAGAGGACGACGATGTCATCGAGGACGAGGGCGATCCCGGCATCTTCGACGACCTCGACCAGGACGGTGACGGCGACATCTCCGACGATCTGGACGTCGACGGCGACGGCGACATCGACAGCGATGACCTCGATGACTGCGAAGGCGAGTCCAGCTTCGCCGCCAACGGCCGCGTGCCCACCTCCCTGGTCCTCATGCTCATGGTGGTCCCGGCGATCGTGCGCCGCCGCCGCGCCTAGCGGCTCAGTCCGCGGGTGCCTTCAGCATCCGCAGCCCGCCCACGATCGCGAACCCGACGCCGCCCAACACGGGCGCCCACTGCAGTGCTGGGCCGTAGACGGGCACCGCTCCGAGGCTCGCCCCGCTCATGAGGCCGACGATCGCCAGCGGGATCCCGAAGGCCACCTGGAACGCCCCGATCCGCCGGTCGTTCCGCCGCTGCGATCGCGTCGCCGCCTGCATCTGACGCTCCCGGAGCAGCTGCTTCTCCGCGTACTCCACCGCCGCCCGGGCCCGCCCCGCCGCGCGCGGATCCATCTTCGGCACGCCGACCGGGTGGGTCGGGACCATGTGCCCCGAGGTGCAGCCCGGGCAGGTCACCTCGGTCACCGGGTCGTACTCGAACCCACAGGACTTGCAGATGACCATCAGTCCTCCTCGCCTCCGTCGATCAGGCCGTGCACCCGCAGCAGCTTGCGCAGGTGGGGCCGACTCAAGCCGATCTCCCTCCCCGTCTTGCTCAGGTTCCCACCGTTTCGTTGGAACGCCGCGGCGAGGTACTTGCCCTCCCACGCCTCGACGATGAGGTCCTTGGCCTCCTTGTAGGGGAGGTCGTCGTAGACCGGGGAGGCGCGCACCGGCGGCGCCTCGCTCAGCGTCGCCGACCCCACCCCCCCCAACTGCAGCGGCAGCTCGTTCAGGCTCGAGGCCCCCGCGGGGGCCAGCGCCAGCGCCCGCTCCAGCACGTTCCGCAGCTCGCGCACGTTCCCCATCCACGGGTGCGCAGTCAGGCGTGCCAGCCCCGGACCGTCGGCCACGTCCACGTCCTCGCCGCCCATCCGGTCCAGCAGCACCCGCACCAGCAGGGGGATGTCATCGGTGCGGTCGCGCAGCCCCGGCAGCGTCACCCGCACCACGGCGAGTCGGTAGTAGAGGTCCGGTCGCAGATCACCGGCCGCCGCCGCTTCCTCGGGGGACCGCCCCGCCGCCGCGATGACGCGCACGTCGACCGGCCGCTCGCGGAACTCGCCCAGCCGCACGACGCGCCGGCCCTCCAGCACCCGGAGCAGCTTCGGCTGCAGGTCCAGCGGGAGCGAGTCCAGCTCGTCCAGGAACACCGTGCCGCCGGCCGCCGACTCGAACACGCCGACGCGGTCCGAGGAGGCCCCCGTGAACGCCCCCTTGCGGTGGCCGAACAGCTGCGACTCGATCAGCTCGGGCGCCACCGAGCTGCAGTCGAACACCGCGAACGGCCCGTGCTTGCGGGTCGAGTGCTGGTGAATCGCGCGCGCAGCCAGCTCCTTGCCGGTGCCCGTCTCGCCGTCCAGGAGCACCGTCGCCTCCCGGGGGGCGACCCGCTCAAGTACCGCGTAAAGCTGCCGCATCGCCACCGAGCGGCCCCACAGCTCGCCGAAGGACTCCGCCTCGGACGGCTCCAGCACGAAGCTCGCGTCCGGCGTCTGCAGGTGGATCTTCGACCGACCCAGCTGCAGCACGGTGCCGGGCGGCACGAGGCTCTCGATCAGGCGCGTCTCGCCGACCCAGGTGCCGTTGGTGCTCTTCAGATCCCGCACCCGCACCGCCGCCCCCACCAGCGTCATCTCCACGTGGTGGGAGCTGATGGAGCGGTCGGTGAGGATGATGTCGTTGGTGTCCGCCTTGCCGATGCGGATCACCTCCGCGTCGATGGCGAACTCGCGCCCCTGGTCCGGCCCCTCGACCACGACCGCGATCGCCTCGATGAGGGGGAGCCCGAACCGGGCCGCCGCGCGCTCAGTCGCGTGCAGGTGCTCGGTGGGGAACGGTTCGGTCGTCGGCTCGGTCACCGCCTCCGACGATACCGGAGAGCCCCGCCCCCGAGCAGCATCGCGAGCAGCCTAGCGCCGGGCCCGCCCCCGCCGCCGGCGCTGCAGGTGCACCCGTAGGCCCAGTTGTCGCCCGGGTTGTTCACCCCGCCGAGATCGTCGCCATCGACGTCCCAGGGGGTGGGGCCGTTCTTGCTGCCGTCGGCCGACAGGGGGTGCGGATCCTCGCCGTCGAGCAGCCCGTCGTTGTCGCTGTCCTCGTCGAGGAAGTCGGGCAGCCCGTCGCCGTCGGTGTCGTCCGTGCTCTCGTCGGCGTCATCCACCCCGTCGCCGTCGCTGTCGGTGTCCAGGAACGCGGGGATGCCGTCGCCGTCGGGGTCGGCGGTGCCCTCTTCGCTGTCCTCGATCCCGTCGCCGTCGCTGTCGTGGTCCCACCAGTTGGGCACGCCGTCGCCGTCCGCGTCGCCGGGCCCCTCGATGTGGTTGGGGATGCCGTCCTGGTCGGTGTCCATGTCGCTGGTGTCGTCGGGCAGCAGGTCGTCGTCCAGCGGGTCGGTGTCGGTGCACACGGCCGTGGCGGGGTCGCAGGAGGAGCCCGGGCAGTCGCTGGGCCCGCAGGGCGCCACGCAGCTGTCGGCCACGCACACCAGCGCGCCGGCGCAGTCGTTGGACAGCTGGCAGCCGTCGCCCGCGGAGCCGCCTCCGGGGGCCCCCGCGTAGCGCCACCGCACCGCGTCCCAGGCCAGCGTCGCGCCCGGCCCCTCGGTGGTGAGGTTGCTCAGGGTCACGTTCGCCCCGACCCCCTCGACGAACTTCAGCGGCTGCCCGCCCAGCAGTTCCACCCAGCCGTCCTCGTTGGTGGACTGGTCGACGAACGAGATGCCATGGCCCCCGTGGAAGGCGATGTCGAAGGCCGCCTCGGTGGAGGCCGCGGCGCCGGAGGCGGGCACGTAGACGTCGACGGTGTAGAGGCCGGTCGACGGGATCTCGGGGGCCCAGGTGCCGGACACGAACGGGGACTCGACGTCGTAGGGGGCGCCGAAGAAGAAGTCGCCCTCCCAGCCGGCGCCGGGCTCCACGTCGGCCTCCTCACCACCGAAGCCGAAGCTGAACTCGGGATCCTGGTTGTCGACGATCACGCCGCCGGCGCAGGGATCGACGTGGGTGGGGGAGGGGGAGGCGACCGCCCCGGGGCTCGAGCCGATCGCGGCGGCGTCGGGGTACGTCAGCTCCATCGGCTCCCAGCGGTCCCCGGGCGGGTAGGCGGCGAGCCCCCACACCAGCTCCTAGTACGGGTAGCTGCCCCGGGACAGGGCGCTGGGCGAGCCGTAGGCGGGCCGCCCCGAGGGCAGGCTGGGGTTGTTCGGGTTGTTCGACGCGGTGAAGCCGTTGTAGGCCCAGACGGCGTAGTACCAGTGCTCCACGAGGGTGGGGTCGTAGTCGCCGATGATCGGGACCGCGTTCCACTTCACGGCGAGGATCGCGGCGCCGGTGCCGATGTTGTAGTCGGCCTCGGCGGCGACGCGCGACGGACTGAAGCTGACCGGACCCATCGAGCCGGTGCTCATGCCGGAGGTGACCTGGGTGACGCCGTAGCCGCAGTCGAAGCTGATCACCGTGGTGCCGCCGCTGCAGAACTGGCTCCACGTCGACTCCACCCAGCCGATCGACTTGAGCAGCACGCAGGGCATCGTCGCGTCGACGTCGACATCGCCCGAGGGGCCGGTGCCGAGGGCAGGGTACCCGGGAGCCTCGCTGCCCAGCCCCGCCTGGCCGGCGAGCTCGAACAGCAGCGCCAGATCGGGGTCGGTGGGGTCGCTGCCGCTGACCGCCGGCTGGGGGCACCCCGCGGTGGACGGACATCCCGCCTGCGCGGGGGCGGGGACGGCCACGAGGGCGGCGGCGAGGGCGAGCAGCGAGCGCATCACTCGGCCCCTTCGATCACGCCCAGGACCGACGCGATCTGGGCCGCATCCCCGGGCGGCGCCAGAGTCGCGCGGCGTCCCTCCGGGGACTCGACCGTCAGCTGCACGCCGTTGGACGAATGCTCCCTCCAGAGCACCCCGTGGGAGGACACCGCGCGCTCGGGCACGCGCCAGTTGGGGCCGCCGACGCGGCCTTCCGTGATGAACAGGTCCCCGCCCGGGGCGGTCACGGCGCCCACGTCGCCGAACACGCCGGAGCGCCCGACTTCAGGCCCGCCGACGCCGTCGAAGGGGATGCGCATGACCGACCCCGACGATCGGTCCAGCAGCGTCACCGCCCGCGCTCCGTCGGGGTCCTGCGCCAACTCCCGCTTCTTCCGCACCGTGCTGTACGCCAACCCCGACGTCGCCGACTTCCTCCGGGAGCACTACGTCCTGCACTGGTGGTCGGTGCGCGACGTGCCCCAGATGACCATCGACTTCGGCGGCGGTCGCACGCTGGAGCGCACCATCACGGGCAACTCGGCCCACTACGTGCTCGACGCGACCGGTCGACCCGTCGACGTGCTCCCGGGGCTGTACGGTCCGCAGGAGTTCCTCAAGCAGGTCGGCTTCGGCCGAGGCCTGGTGGACATGGAGGAGGCCGAGCTGGCGCGCTGGCACCAGCGGCGGCTGCGCGACGCGATGACCGTGCTGCGGCCGATGCTGAGCGCCTCTCGGGACCATGAGGTCTCGGCCGACGAAGCGCTGGCGTTGGTGACCCCGGGGCTCGGGCCGACCGCGCCCGTGGCGATGCTGGCGCAGCGGCTGACCGTCTCCAAGGCAGCGATCGAGGTGCCGCCCCTGGAGAGCCTGCGCGCCGCCAACCCCGACCGCCAGGGGCTCAGCGACGAGGAGTGGGTGCTGCTGTCGGGCTACCGGTACGAGGGCGTGGATCTCAACGGACAGGCCCTGATGCGGCGGGAGAACCCGGATCTGAGCGAGGCGGAGTTCGGCGTCCTGCTGCGCCAGTTCCAGGCGGCCCTGGTGGGCGACACGGTGCGCAACGAGCTCGGGCTCCACAGCGTTGTGCACCGCTGGTTCGCCGCCGCTCCCCCCGCGTCGCTGGAGGCCCTCAACGACCGCGTCTACACCGAGCTGTTCCTGACCCCGTTCAGCGACCCCTGGATGGGCATGCTCGAGTCTGGGACCTACACCGGCCTGGAGCGCGGCGGTGTCGTCGCTCCGTAGACCTTGATCGGGCGCGGACCGGCACGTACCTTCCCGCCCTCATGACCTCTGTCGAATCTCTCTTTTCCGAGCTGAACCCGACCGCCGACTTCGTCTCCCTCCGCTACGTGGAGGCTCGAAACGAGACGGTCCGGGTCCGCAACGACGTGCTCGAGCCGCTGAGTGATCAGCTGGACGTGGGCGCGATGATCACGGTCGCCCACGCCGGCGGGCTGGGCTACGCCGCTACCTCGGACGTCTCCGCGTCGGGGCTGCGCCAGGCGCTGGAGCGGGCCCAGACCTGGGCCGAGCGCACCGCCGGCCGCTCCGTCGTCGACTTCTCGTCGATCGAGATGCCGACCCCGTCGGGCGAGTACCGCACCGACGTGCGGCAGTCCTGGGACAGCGTGCCCCTGGGGGACCGCATCGCCCTGCTCAAGCAGCAGTGCGCGGCGTTGAACCTGGGCGACACCATCGTCGACCGCACGGCATCGCTCTGGAACACCGCCACGACCACCCGGTACATGGACAACCGGGGCGGGCGGTACGTGCAGGAGCAGCACATGCTCGTGCCGTACCTCGAGGTGGTCGCCAACAAGGGGACCGAGACGCAGACCCGAACCCTCGCGGGGCGCGGCTGCTGCCGCCAGGGGGGGATGGAGATCCTGGACGCCATCGGCTTCCGCGACGCCGCCCCCACGCTGGCCGAGGAGGCGCTGCAGCTGCTCGCCGCCGAGCAGTGCCCGACGGGGACGATGGACCTGGTCCTCGCGCCCGATCAGATGATGCTTCAGATCCACGAGAGCATCGGCCACCCGCTGGAGCTGGACCGCATCCTCGGCGACGAGCGGAACTACGCCGGCACCTCGTTCGTCACCTTGGACATGTTCGGCAGCTACCAGTACGGCAGCGACCTCCTGAACGTCACCTTCGACCCGACCCGGGGCGAGCAACTCGCCAGCTTCGGCTTCGACGACGAGGGGCTCCCCGCCACCCGCGAGTTCATCATCAAGGACGGCCTGCTCGTCCGGCCGCTGGGCGCGCACACGTCGCAGGCCCGGGCCGGCATGGAAGGCGTCGCCAACTCGCGCGCCACGAGCTGGAACCGCCCCCCCATCGACCGCATGGCCAACCTGAACGTGGAGCCGGGAGATCAGTCGCTGGACGACCTGATCGGATCGGTCGAGCGCGGCGTGTTCATGGCGACCAACTGCAGCTGGTCCATCGACGACAGTCGCAACAAGTTCCAGTTCGGCTGCGAGTACGGCCGCGTCATTGAAAATGGCGAGCTCGGCGCGGTGGTTCGCAACCCCAACTACCGGGGCATCTCGGCCACCTTCTGGCGGGCCCTGTCGGGGGTCGGTGACGAGTCCACCTTCGAGGTCCTGGGCACGCCGTTTTGCGGCAAGGGCGAGCCCAACCAGGTCATCAAGGTCGGCCACGCCTCGCCGACCTGCAAGTTCAGCGACATCGCCATCTTCGGAGGTGCAGCATGAGGTCTCTCTTCGAATCGACCGCGGACCACCTGACGGCGCAGCTGAGCGCCGACGAGGTCCTGCTCCTGGAGTTCGCCGGCGAGGGGAGCGACTTCGTTCGCTTCAACGGCGGCAAGGTGCGGCAGGCGGGGCACGTCGACCAGGCAGAGCTGTGGCTGGACCTGATCCGCGGCCGTCGCCACGCCGCCGGTCGGGTCGCCCTCTCGGGGCAGGTCGACACCGATCGCGCGCGCACCCTGGCGCTGCTGGGGCGGCTGCGCGACGCGCTCCCCCACGTGCCCGAGGACCCGCACCTGCTGTACTCCACCGACGTCACCTCGTCGGTGCGCGAGGGCGCAGACGGGCTCCCCTCGGCGGGTGAGATCACGGACGACGTGCTCGCCGCGGCGGACGGCACCGACCTGGTCGGCATCCTCGCCTCCGGCGGCATCTATCGCGGCTTCGCCAACTCCCTGGGCCAGCGCAACTGGTTCGGCTCCCACAGCTTCAACCTGGATTGGAGCCTGTACCACCACGGCGACAAGGCCACGAAGTGCGGGTACGCCGGCGAGACGTGGGACACCGCCCTGTTCGCTGACAAGATGGCTGACGCCCGTCGGCAGTTGTCCGTGGTCGGCCGGTCCGCCCACAAGATCGAGCCCGGCAAGTACCGCGTCTACCTGGCCCCCGCGGCCCTGTCGGAGATCGTGGAGTTGCTGGGTTGGGGCGGCTTCGGGCTCAAGACCCAGAAGACCCGCCGCAGCCCCCTGCTGCGCGCCGTGGAGGGGGAGTGCACGCTGTCGCCGGCGGTGCACCTGACCGAGAACGTGGCCGACGGCCTCGCCCCGAACTTCGGCGCGGGCGGCTTCCTGCGCCCCGATCAGGTGCAGCTGTTCGACGGCGGTCAGTACAAGGACTCACTCGTGTCGCCCCGATCGGCCCAGGAGTACGGGGTCCCGACCACCGGCGCGGACGCCGGGGAGTTCCCCGATTCGTTGGACCTGGCGCCGGGTGCGTGCGCCCGGGATGCGGTCCTGGGCGAGCTCGGCACCGGGATCTACGTCAACAACCTCTGGTACCTGAACTACAGCGATCGCCCCGCCTGCCGGGTCACCGGCATGACGCGCTTCGCCACCTTCTGGGTCGAGAACGGCGAGATCGTCGCCCCGGTCGATGTGATGCGGTTCGACGAGACGCTGTACCACGTGCTCGGGGAGGGTCTGGTCTCGCTGACCGAGGAGCGCGACTTCCTCATGAGCGCCTCGACCTACGACCGCCGCTCCACCTCCAGCTCGCGCCTGCCGGGTGCGTTGGTGAACGACTTCACGTTCACCTTGTAGGTCACACAAGGGCGCCAGAACGACGAACCCCCGACGCCTGAGGCAGCCGGGGGAGCGTCGATTCGATTGAAAAGGTGGTTAGACCTTCTCGATGCCCTGCTTCTTGACGTTGGCCTTCCAGACCTTGTCGCCGAGCCAATCGGGCCCGTTCTTCGGGGCGGCAACCTGCTCGCGCCAACCCTTGAAGATGTGCACGCGGTTGGTGCCACGCTCACGAAGACGAATGGCGGTGTGACCGCGCGAGGCAGCCTTCAGGGCGGCGCCACGAGCCTGCCGGGAGCAGAACACCGTGTCGGTGTCACCAGAACCATCCTGCATCACGAAATATTTCTTCTCTCCAGCCACGATTTTCTCCTCCAGCAAGCTCGACGTCCATCGTCGAAGTGAGACGATTGTAAGTCACAAGCTCTATAGGGGGTCAAGCAAAACGCTGTACATCGACGCAACTTTCTTTGCGTCTAGCGTTTTTTCGGACCGCCTTTGGTGTGCTTTGACCTAAAGTAAATCGTCGGAATCATTCGACTTTCCGAAAGTGAGCGGGCATTCAGTGATGACGGGGGCGGTCGTTGCATTTTTTTGGTGTGGAACTTCGGCTTTCTTGGCCGGAGATGCCGCGATCGGGGGTCCCGAGGCTCGGGAAACCTGTTTTGCGGCCGATGTGGTCAACCCCTCGGGGGAGCCGTACGACCACCTCTACGAGACGGAACACTTCGCGATCCATTGGGAGGATTGGGTTCCGCTTGGCACCTCCCAACGGGACGATCTCGCCGACACACTCGAGGAGTCCCTGAGCATCCAGACGGAGCAATTGGGGTTTCGACGGCCCGATGGGATCGACACGTGGCAGATGGTCGTCGTGGTCGATCAGTTGGGCCCGGAGATCGGGGGCTACGCCTGGTTCGCGGACTGCGCCGAGGGCTGGATGCCGTACATGGTGCTGAACCTGGATCTGGTTCTGGGGGGCAGCGACAGCGTCTTCCTCCGCGAGGTCGTCGCGCACGAGCTGTTCCACACCATCCAGGCTGCCTACGGACTGCAGGAGTACTTCCTGGGCTGGGACGCCACCCCGAACCGGTGGTGGATCGAAGCCTCCGCCTCGTACCACCAGGGAGTCGTGGTCCCCGAGGGCGACGAGTGGCTCCAGTGGTTCTCGACCCTGTGGTCGCAGCAGCCCTGGAAGTCGATCACCACACACGACCCCACGGGCTTCCAGTACGGCGCCTTCGTCTTCCCCCTCAGCGTTGAGGGGGAGCTGGATCAGGGGTGGCACCGGGAGTTCTGGGAGCAACTCGAGGGGCGCGCGGGCTACGAGCTGACAGACGAGTTCGACACCTACTTCCAGACCCGCGACAGCTCGATGCTGGAGCAGTGGTGCGGGTTCCTCGCGCGCGGGGCTGAGGGGACGTGGCCCCGGTACGACTTCCTCCTGGGGGTCCGGGACCTGACGCTGTACGCGCAGCTGCGCAACTCGACCGCCGAGGAGTACACGGCCCTGGAGCTGCCCGTGGATGACTTCGTGGAGGCGCACGCGGAGCGGTCCCCGCAGTCCTGGGGGGCGAACTACGTCTGGTTCGGCCTGATCGATGCGGAGCCCGACCAGCGCCTCGTGATGCACTTCGATGGCGATCCCGACGTCGATGGCACCGCGATCGAGTGGGCGGTCGAGCTGGTCGCGGTGCGCGATGGCGAGGTCACGGCCCGCTACTCCGCGGATCCCGCCCTCGTCGACGGACGATGGACCGCCCACGTCCGGCTCGACGGGATCGACGGCGAGGCCGATGGCGCCTACCTGATCGCCTCGCCGGTCACCGACTTCGAAGGCTCGGCCGGGTGGGGCTGGGCCGCGGAGCTGCGCACCGGCTCGACCGACGAACTCGCTTTCTCCGAGGCCGACGCGGGGCGGGGATGCACCAAGGGCTGCGAGCTCTCCGTCATCCGGGAGGGCGCCGTGGGCCTGGTCCTGGGCAGCCTGATCTTGGGCTCCCGCCGGCGCCGGGGCGGCGCTACAGTGTCACGATGATGCGATTGGGGCTCGCTGTCGCGGTGCTCGCCATGGCTGGCGGGTGCACCGGGACCACGCTTGAAGACGAGTGGGCCCTCACGGTCAGCCAACTCGAGGGGCTTCCCCTGGAGGTGGTCGTTTCGTTCCCCGCGGACGGCAGCGACGGGGTCGCGTACCGCATCGAGCCCTACGCCCTGATGAGTCGGCCGATGAACTCCGAGGAGCGGGCGAGCACGCTCGGGCTGATCATCGACACCGCCAGCTACGCGGAGATCGGCACCCACCGGGAGCTGGACAGCGACTTCATGGGGGTCTCGTTCAACGCCGAGGACGATCTGAGCCGGGGGCGGAACTACAGCCTGGACCTGTCGCATGCCTCGGCGCTCGCGTCGTTCTCCACCGCGTCGCCGGACGGCTGGGCCTTCAACATGTCCTCGGGGCTGGGTATCGAGAACTTCGGGGGGAACCGCACGCACGCGCAGCAGCTCAACGACACCTTCGTGCCGGGCGAGTACCCGCTGTGGGTGATGCAGCTGATCGGGCTCCCGGATCCGGGCGCCGTCGCGGGCACGGCCCAGACCTTCGACTGGGTGTTCGCCCCCGCGCGTCTGGACGACGAGGACCCGCCCTTCCTGCTCCGGAAGGAGTACGGCTACGTCGGCCGGCTGATGGGCGTGACGCTCCACGAGGACGGCCGCTACGAGCACACCCAGGACGGCGTCTTCCTGCCCCTGTGGTCAGCCGATCACGTCGTGCTGCTGTACCTCAAAGACGTGGTGCTGAGCGGGCAGATGAGCCTCGGCGCTGACGGCATCACGATCGAGTCGATGTCGCTGACCGGGGTCCTGGGGACCCGCTGGCTGTTGCAGCTGCGGGAGGCGGGGCCCGCCTGGCGTAACGCCGTCGGCGTGATGGATCTGGACATCGACACCAACGGCAACGACGTTCCCGACGCGGCGACCTTCACGTTGAGCAGCGCTCCGACCGCGATGGACCCCGCCGACATCGATCTCTAGTCGGCTGGCGGCTCGACCCAGCCGTCGGCGCCGCCGTCGCCCTCGATCTCCATCTCGACCTCGATCTCGTACTCGTCGTCGACCATGACCTCGGCGGTGTCCCAGGAGCCGGTCTCTTGGTCGTCCCCCAGCCCGGCGTCGTAGGCGCGGCGGGCGACGTCGTCCCCGAGGGCCTTGTGGGCGCGCACGGCCCGCGCGAGCAGCTCCTTGGCCTTGCGGCGGGTGTCGGGGCGGGCGCTCTTGGGCAGCGACGCGGGGCGGTACCGGTCGGCCGCGGCGTCGAACGCGGCCTGAACATCCTCGCTGGTGGCGGAGGCGTCGAGCTCCAGGAACGCGTAGTGGTCCATCTCCATGCGCGTGACGTAGTGGCGGATGACGCGGACCGCGGGGTCGTCCTCGGCGGCGGCCTCGGTCTTGCGGTCTGCTTCGTTGACCAGCCGCGCGATCATGTCGCGGCTGAACCGGGCGGTGACTTCGCTCCCGCCGTCGCCCTCGCCGAGCTCCATGTCCAGCACCGGGATGGCGGCGAAGGAGGTGACATCGGACTCGTCGGGCTCGTCGTCGGTGACCTTGACGATGCCGGTCTGGACGAGGAACCAGAGGCAGCGGGCGACCTGCTCCCAGTCGCCGGAGAAGTACTCCCGAACGGAGTCGAAGGAGCGCGCCTGGGCTAGCCACTCGCGGAGCTCCTGGAGCACGCTCGTGGTGGCGATGTACCCGAACAGCCGGTCGTGGGTGTTGCGTCGACGCAGGTAGCCGTCTTCGACCGATACGAGCCCGATCTCGGCGGTGCCGAGGCGAAGCGTGCTGTCGATCACGTCCCAGAGCACGGAGATCGGGTTGGTCTCGTACACCGGGATCGTCTCGGCGAAGGCGTCGCCGCCGCGGAACTCGATCGTCCCCGACCGGTTGGCCGCCTGGGCCAGCTCGTGCTCCACCCAGACCTGCAGCAGGGGGTCGAGATCCTCGGCGGTCATCACCTGCTGCGACACCAGCACCCGCGTGATCGACCAGTTCAGCCGGGTCTGCGCGGCGGCGGCCTTCATCGCCTGCGCCTCGGTGAGGCGTCCGCACCCCTGCAGCCACTCGGGCACCCCCAGCAGCGGGGGGTCGACCTCGACCCACACCGGGTAGCCGTTGAGGAAGTAGAAGGTGCGGTCGCAGTCGGCGCTGTGGAGGCGCAGGCGGCCCGAGTCGCGGCCGTGGAACAGGTCCGCCACGGTGCGCACGAAGTGGGCCGGCTTGTTCTTGGCCACGGGGAGGTTGCGGGCCGCCGCCTTGTCCGGCTTGGCGACTCTCCCCGAGGTAGGCCGGCCGATGTCGAGGCTGACCTCCTGGGTGGACTCACGCTCGGGCGCCGGTGTCGCCTGCTCCGCGGGGGCCCGGCCGAAGCCCATGCTCGCGATGTCGACCTCCTGGGTCGAGCCTATCGAGCTGTCCAGATCGTCCCGGACGGCGGTCGGCGGTGGGGGCGGGACGACCGAGTCGATGCGGCGGAGCACGTCGGTGACGGAGAAGGGCTTGGCGAGGAAGTAGCGAACCCCCAGCCGGCTGAGTTGGGACGCTTCGATGTCGGCGGCGCGGTAGACCTGACTGGTGAGAATGACGGGGAGGCGTCGGCCTCCGGGAAGGCTGCGGATCCGACCGATCAGCACGGTGCCGCTGTTGTCCGGCAGAACGATGGCCGAGACGATGAGGTCCGGCGGGTTGAGCTGGAATTCACGCAGCGCGGCGCCCGCGGTCTGCACCGACACGGGCGTGTGGCCGCGGGAGCGGAGCGCCTGCTCCAAACCCGACGCCAACGCGATGTCGTCCTGGACCAGCAGGATGTGCGCCATGGAATCCCCGAGCCCCCACCCGGAGATCACCTTAGGGGGGACCGCGCTCAAGATCCAAAAGATCAGAATCCGGGGGCGAGCAAATCCGCCATGCGCTCCGGCCGAACGATGCCCTGGTCGACCATCCAGCCCACCGCCTCGGCGGTTCACCGTTTCTCGTCGTCGCCCCCACGACCTGGGCGAGGCGGAGCCGGGCGGCTTCGCGGTAGAGCCCCGCGCCGGCCTCTTCGAACCCGGCCGCGGCGGTCGCGAGGTGGGCGGCGGCCTGCTTGGGGCGCGAGCCCGCGGCCTCCAGTCCGGCCTGCAGGAGCGCCCCCCAGGCCTTGGCGAGGGGCAGCCGCGCCCGGCGGAGCTTGCGCGCTTCCTGGGCGGCCACGTCCAGCTCGCCCGAGGCCAGCGCGGCGCGACCGCGGAGCTGCAGCAGCTGCGGCCCGGTGAAGCGAACCCGGAGGAAGCCGACCTTCTTAAGGATCGGCCAGTCGCACTCCACCTCGGCGAACGCTTTGGCGGTCCGGCCCTCGTACAGGGCCGTGTTCACGACGGCCACGAGCCGGTGGTAGTGCTGGGTTCGGTAGCCGGTCTCCGGCCACGTTCGCGACGTGCTCAGGTCGGCGGTGCCGAGCGACAGCTGGCGTCGAGCCTCGTCCGGGCGATCGGCGGCGAGGTGGGCGATGGCCGGCTCCCCCATCCGGACCGCGTGGGCGCCCTGGCGGTCCGAGCGCAACTCGGCGTCGCGGATCACCGACCCCAGCCGTCGGGCCAGCTCCCCCAGCCGGCCGGTCAGCGCGAGGCCGGTGAGGGCGAAGTGGTGGGCCACCCCGAGCTCCCAGTGGGCGCCGATGCACTCGGTCCGGAGGCGCAGATCGGCGGCGTCGCAGTGGGTCACCACGTCCTCGCAGCGGCCGTCGAACAAGGCGATGATCCCGAGGGTGAGGTCCAGGACCGCGTGGTCCCGGGGATCGGGGGACGTCTCCCAGATCGAGCGGGCCGCGGCCATCAGGCGATCGACCCGCCGGCGGAAGAAGCGCCCTTCCAGCAGCGCCTCGAAGGCGGCCTCGTTGGCCAGCGCGTGGGCGATCCGGTTGGGTTCGCCCAGATCCAGGGCCTCGAGCAGGTGGGGCGTGGCGAGCGCGTCCGACAGCGGGAAGTTGACCATCGCGAACGCCGACGCGAGCCGCCACACCGCGTCCATCCGGGCGGTCGTCTCGGGCGGCACGTCCTCGGCGGCGGTGGGGGTGTAGCCGATCCCCCGGGCGAGCAGCCGAGCCCGGCCCCAGGCCGCTTTCGCCGTGGCCGCCCCGTGGGACTTCGGCACGGCCACCCCGGCGTCGCCGAGCACGGTGCGCATGGCTGCCCAGCCCTGGTCCAGCACGCCCGCCTTGACGTAGTGCTCGCCGGCGCGGCCCCGCCACGCGAGCACCCGCACGTCGTCCGGGCTCGCCGCCGCGAGGGTGTCGGCGGCGAACTCGTAGGCTTGCGCTGCCTCCAGGCCCCGGCCGGCGTTGGCGAGGGCCTGGGCCGAGCGGGCGCGCAGCTCCCAGGGCTCCTCCAGATCGGGACGCAGCCGGAGGGCCGAGCGGTACATCTGCGCGGCTCGGTCGAAGGCGAGGGTGGCGTGGGCCCGCTCGGCGGCGCGGATGGCGTAGCCGGCCGCCCGGTCGCTCTCCCCGGCGCCTGCCCAGTGGTCCACGAGGCCGTCGAGATCGTCGGCCCGGTGCCGCTCCAGGACCTCCGCGAGGCGGCGGTGCAAGCGTTGGCGGCGGGCGTCCGCGAGCAGGTGCACGGCCGATTCGCGGATGCGGTCGTGGTAGGCGGCGATGGCCGGCACCCCGTGGTCCGCGGCGCGCCGCAGCAGGCACTCCTCGACCATGCGCCCGATGAGGGGACGGCCTCCTTCGCCCAGCCCGGCGGCGGCGAGGGCGAGGTCCTGGGGGAAGGGACGGCCCGCCACCGACACCACCTCCAGGAGCCGGCGGGCGTCCTGGGGGAGCGCTTCGATGCGGGGGCTCACCACGTCAGCGAGGGCCAGCGAGTCGGCCCGCCAGGAGCGTGCGTCACCGCCGCCGCCGGACGAGTCGGTCAGGTAGTGAGCCATCTCGCAGAGGAAGAAGGGGCTCCCCTGGGACTCCTCCACGATGGCCTCGACGTGGCGTTGGTAGGAGGCCGAGTCCCGGTCCAGCAGCCGAGCGGCGAGTTCGCTCCGTTCCTGGGGCGACAGCGGCTCCAGCGCGAGCTCGCGGGTACTCCCGCCGTCCAGGTTCAGGCCCGGGATCTGCCGTCGCGTGGCGTCCACCAGCGGAGCGTCGAGGTCCTCGCGGCGGTACGACAGCAGCAGCAGAACGGCCGGTGGGTCCGGGGGCCGCACCAGCTCCCGCAGGAGCACCCCGCTGTCCAGATCGCCCCACTGGAGGTCGTCGATCCAGATCACCACGGGGAGGCGGTCGCTCAATCGGGCGAGCAGTTCGCGCAGCCCCGCGAAGCCCTGGCGTCGCACCTCGCGGGGGTCGGGGGGAGGGGCGGTGCCGCCGGCGTAGCGCAGGCCGTCGACCCGGCCGAGCACCGGGAACAGCCGCCGCAGGGCCGGTCCGTAGCGGGGGGCGATGGCGCGCTGCTGGGCCTCGGACAGCCGGCCGAGGTGGTGGCTGATGCCGTCGACGATCGCGTCCAGCGCCTTGAACGGCACGCTCTCGTGGGGGTGGCAGCGGCCGCGCAGCACGAGCGCCCGCTCCCGATGTTCGAGGCCGCGGGTGAACCGGCGCAGCAGGGTCGACTTGCCGATCCCGGAGACCCCGTGGACGTGCACGGTCGTCCAGAGGCCTTCGCCCACACGACTCCACGCCACCTCCAACGCTTCCAACTCCGGGTCGCGTCCCACGAACGCGGCCGCAGGGGCCGGCACCGGGCGGCCGGGCGAGGTCTCGGGGGCGGTGCGGTGGGGACTCCGGTCCAGGCGCGCCAGCGCTTCCTCCACGGACGGCCGCTCCGCCGGGTTCCGCGCCAGCAGGTCCATCGCGAGCGCCTCGAGGTCGGCGGGGAGGCCGTCGTCGATGACCGCGCCCAGCGGGGTCGGATCGCGGGTCGCTTTGTGGTGCAGCACCCGCAGGGCCGGTCCCCGGAACGGCGCCCGGCCGGCCAGGGCCTCGTAGATCATCACCCCCACCGCGTACAGATCGGCCGCCGGGCTGGGTGATTGGCCGGTCGCCTGCTCGGGGGCCATGTACGGCACGGAGCCGACGGGGAAGCCCTCGAAGCTGTCGTCGCCGGGGAACTCGGGCATCGGCGTGGCGAGGCCGAAGTCGGCGAGCACGACCCGCCCCAGGTCCTGGCTGACGAGCACGTTCCCGGGCTTGACGTCCCGATGCACGAAGCCGGCCCGGTGCAGCGCGGCGAGGGCGGGCAGGAGCTGACGCAGGCCGTCCCGCAGCCTCTCCTGGGCTTCGGGGGGGAGCACGGGCCGGGCGAGCACGCCCGGTTCCACAGCCTCGACCGCTTGCGAGTCGCCGGGCACCACCGTGATGGTGGGGGGCACGGGGATCAGATCGCCGGTGCTGTCGAAGGTGTCGCCGCGCACCCAGGTGAGAAAATCTTCGGCGTCGACCAGCTCCATCGTGAAGAAGCAGGCGTTCCCTTCGACCACCAAGTCGTGCAGCTGCATGAGGTTGGGGTGGCTGATTCCGGCGCGGGACCGGAACTCGCGCTTGAGGCGGTACAGATCCGTCGGATCGGGCCGCTGCGACATCTTCAGCGCGATCTCGCAGCCGAGCTCGGCGTCGAAGGCCCGGTAGACGACCCCCATGCCGCCCGAGCCGACTTCACCTCTCACTTCGAACCGCTCGTTCCCTCGGAAAGCTGCTCCCACCCGTTCCTCGCGCGCGGGGTTAGCGGCCTCAGCAATGGCGGGTCGCGATCCTCGGGTGTAACTTGCAGTCGCGGCGAAAAGGAGTCGGGAATGCAGCATCAGTGGAACCCAGGACTCGTTTGCGCGGCCGCCATCGCTTTGATGGCGGTCGGATGCAGCGACGTGACCGTGCACCAGCCCCCCGAGCGGGAAGGCGATGACCCCGGCGAGTGCTACGACGGCGCCGACAACGACGGCAACGGCCTGTTCGATTGCGACGACCCGGACTGCAGCGGCGCGGTCGAGTGCGCCGAGAACGATCCTCCGTCCACGCCGGAGATCTCGATCTCACCGGCGGATCCGACGACCGAGGACACGCTCCTGTGCATCATCGACGTCGCGTCGTCCGATCCGGACGGGCACGCCGTCTCCTACCGGTACTTCTGGACCGTCGACGGCAGTGACGCCGGCGTCGAGGACGCCAACGTGGACGCCGGCCAGACCACGCGTGGCGAAGCCTGGCTCTGCACCGTGATTCCCGAGGACGAGTTCGGCGCCGCGGGCGGCTCCGCATCGGCGACTGTGTCGATCGGCAACGCCCCCCCGACCCGCCCCGAGATCGGAATCGAGCCCAGCGAGCCGACCCCCTTCGATCCCCTGCAGTGCACGCTCCACGAGCCGTCCACCGACCCCGACGGGGACGACATCTCGTACACCTACGATTGGTACAAGAACGGCGCGCCGATGGGCTTCGGTCCCGAAGGTGTGCCGTGGGAGCAGACCGAGGCGCCCGATGAGTGGGCCTGCGTCGTCACCCCCAACGACGGCCTCGTCGACGGCCCGTCGGCCGAGCACCTGGTGACGGTGCATGTCGACGTGCTCCCCCACTCCGCCTCGGGCACCAACCACACCTGCTCGGTCCAGATGGACGGCCAGTACACCTGCTGGGGCAGCGACTCCAGCGGCCAGATCGCTCAGGCGCCCGACGTCTCCCTGTGGCAGATCGAGTCCGGCGACAACTTCTCGTGCGGCATCGTCTTCGCGGACACCGGGCTGCTGTGCTGGGGCGACCAGAGCTGGGACCAGCACCTGCCGCCGCTGGGCACCTACGTGGCCCTCGGGGTGGGCGCAACTCACGCCTGCGCCGTCACGAGCACGGGCGAGCTGAACTTCTGGGGCAGCGCGATCCACTGGTCCGACCCCGTGCCCGACCACGGCTCCATGATCGATGTGACCGCCGGCACCGACTACTGCTGCGGTATGAACGCCGAGGGCTACATCGACTGCTGGGGCGACACCGCGCCGCTGACAGCGACGCCCAACCAGTACCGCGACTTCGACGCGGGCGCCGGTCACCTGTGCGCCATCTCGCCGGGCGGTACGCTCACCTGCTGGGGTACCGACGGCTTCGGCCAGACCTCCGATGCGCCGTTGGACGGCGACTGGCTGGACGTCACCGCGGGGCTCCAGCACAGCTGCGCGATCGAGAACTCCACGGGCTTCGTGACCTGCTGGGGCGACGACTCGTACGGCCAGGCGAGCGCGCCCACGGGCGTGTTCACGCAGATCAGCGCCGGCGCCTACCACACCTGCGGCAAGCGTCCGAACGACACGGTCGACTGCTGGGGCTGCGTCGGGCAGGACGCCGGGCAGTGCACGCCGACCTTCTAGTCGAAGGGCCCCGAAATGCACCTTCGTAACCTCCCGCGCACCACGTATGGTGCGCGGCGATGCGCACGTTCCTCGCTCTGATCGCTGCCCTTGCTCTCGCCGTCCCCGCCTCCGCGCTGGCGGACGGCGACAACTCCCACGGCACCATCTACAACCAACTGCTCCCCGGCGGCGGGGTCGTCTCCGACGGCCTCGGCCTCGCCCGACGCTTCGGCGCACCCGAGGTGGGCGAGATGAGCATCGCCGGGATCCCGGCCGACGCGGAGGTCGTGCAGGCGTACCTGTACTGGGTGATCATCGCCGGCTACGACGACACCGTGATCGTCACGGAGCAGGCCACGGGCAACTCCCAGGAGTTCACGGGCACGCACATCGGCACCACCGCCGACACCTGCTGGGGCATGGGCGACAACCACGTGTACCGGGCCGCGGTGCGGGACATCGTCAACGTCAACGGCACCTACGAGGTGACCGGCTTCGACTACGTCGCCGGCTCCATCGACAACCAGGGCTTCACCATCGTGGTGGTCTACCGGATCAGCAACAGCCTCGAAATCACCCGCGTGACCATCAACGACGGAGGCATCTACGCCGGCAGCGGCTACCCCGTCGTCACCTCCACGGCGACGTGGGACGAGCCCATCGGCGACCCCATCACCCGCATTCGTGCTCACTACACGGTCGGCGACGCCCAGGGCGCGGACGACGGCACGACCCGCTTCAACGGCTTCGAGATCGACGTCGACAACTGGGAAGGCGACGGCTGCTTCAGCCCCGGCGGCTGCCCCAGCCCCGATCCCGGCGGCGACGGCGCGATGTGGGACGACGACACGTTCGACCTGACCGGCACAGGCTACGTGCTCCCCGGCGACACGTCGGTGAGCGCGTCGATCTCCGACCCCCCGGGCAGCGACTGCCTCGTGTTCGCCTCCTTCATCGCGGAGATCACGTACCCCAACCCGTGCCCCGACCAGGACGTGGACTTCTTCACCACCTGCGACGGCGACTGCGACGACCTCGACCCCACCGTCTACCCGGGCGCCCCGGAACTGGACGACGGCCTGGACAACGACTGCAACGGCGTGGTCGACGACCTCCCGCCCGACGACGATGACGACGCCGCGGACGACGACGACGACGACGACGACGACGACGCCACGGACGACGACGACGACGACTCCGCCGGCGACGACGACGACGACGACGGCGGCGGCGGCCGTCGCAGCGCTGGCTGCACCTGCGACGCCGGATCCGCCTCGGGTGGAACCGCCGGGTTGCTGCTGCTGCTAGTTTCCGCCGCATGCGTGCGACGCTCCCGCTCCTCTTTGCTGCCCTGACGCTCCTGGCCGCGGTCCCCGCGGCCGCCGGCACCAACTGCCTCGGCGAGCCCGAGATCAAGCCGGTGATGCGCCACACGCTGGGCATCAAGTACGGCGACTGGGGCCTCGAGCACCAGATGAAGGTCGGCGCCTGCATCCCCCTGATCAAGGACAAGGGGCTGCTGACCGACGGCTCCTTCATCGAGACCGGCTTCGCCTCCTGGACGACGCCCATCTACACGATGCCGGGCGCGTACCTCGCCATCGCCCCGCTCTCCATCCTGCAGTTCCACTTCGAGGCGGCGCCGATCCTGTACTGGCCGATCGGCCTCTCCGCGGCGGGCTACTACCCGCTGGACTCGCTGGAGTCCGACTTCAGCAAGGAGTCCCTGCCGGCGGAGGAGGGGCAGGCCACGACGGGCGGCTTCTTCCGCTTCGGCCCCACCCTTCAGTTGGCGTTCAACCTCAAGCCGAAGGTCCGCATCATCGTCGTGAACACCCTGCGGTTCGAGTACTTCGTCATCGGGGAAGCGCAGTACTACTTCCACAACCGCAACGACATGCCGGCGTCCAACCCGGACTGGTTCATCGACAACCTGGCGCTGGCGATGGTGGGCATCCAGGTGCACCCCAACGCGGAGCTGCGGGTGGGGCTCAACGACCACCTGAACATGAACCTCAGCGGCAAGCAGAAGAGCAACTCGCTGCGCGGCGTGGCGATGATCTCGATGAAAAAGGTGGGCCGCATCCGGGACCTCTCCCCGATCCTCACGATGGGCATCCGGACCAACCACCCCGTACGCCAGTGGCACTTCAACTTCATCGCGGCGGTCTCGTTCGCGGTGGATCTGTCGAAGGGGTAGGGCGTATCTGTCAATCTGATCTGAGCTGTGTAAGTATCCCGCCGGGCGGTGGTAGAAATTCTCATTCCTGGGGGTCAGGAACGAGCTCGGTGACCGCGCACAGGGAGTGCGTGCGGTCCAGCCACACCAGTCTGCCCTCACTCGGCATTCCGACAGCAGTCCATCTCCATCCTTCCTCCGTGGAGCCGCGGAGGGTGGAGGAGGGCGTGGGACATCACGTCGTCCGGTATTTGGGTGAAGACCTTCGGGTCTGATCCCTTCCCCCCGCCGGGCGATGCTGAACCACCGCCCCCAGGCCTGCGTCCTCCTTCACCCTCGACGCCTCGGCGCAGGGTGGGTCAGGCGATGAACGCTGCAGCTGCAGTGAGGTCCGACAGCAACTCACCACGTGGGTGATCAGCCAGGAACTCCCGCTCCCATGGGGGCGTGAACCGACTCGTCACCAGCCCGACGCGCGCACCAAGGTGCAACGGCAGGGCCAGGTCCAACTCGAAGATGTCTCCGACGACGGTCAGGTCCGACCAGGCCGCGTCGACGCTCGCTCGCAGCTCGTCCAGGACATCGAAGTACTTGGAGCGGCGAAGCAGGACGGGGCGGTCGAGCCCGTCCAGGTACATCGCTTCGGGCGCGCCGTTCCAGGCGTCGTCGATCACGTACTTCTTCCCGAAGCCGTGCACGCGCTCGACGAGCCAGTCCAGCGAGCCGGGCTTGTCCGACTGCTCCGCCAGGGTGCGGACCTTGGCCTGCACCGGCAGCGTCGCCGAGTTGGTGACGATCCAGGAAGGGGAGCCCTCCAGCGACGACAGCAGCTCAAACGCGCCCGGGCGGAAGTTCACGCCGGACTTCGGGTAGTTGTACTTGTAGAGGATGCCGTCCAGCAGGCGGCTGCGATCCTCGGCCGAGGGGAAGGCGCCGTAGTGGTCGAAGACCATGCGTGCCACCGGCATGATCCGCAGGTACGGATCCACCGACGCGGGCGCCACGATGCGGCCTCCGAAATCCCACCCGTAGCGGCCGCCGGCCTCCAGGATGGTCTGTTCGAAGCCGTCCGCGAGCTGCTCGATCTCGTCGCGCGGAGCGCCGGTCAGAGCTGCCAGATCACCCAAGTAGCCAGCACGGAAGGGCTTCCCCTCCAGCTCGGCGTCCGTGAGGGTCCCGTCGAAGTCGAGGACCAGCACCTGGGGTCTACTCGTCGTTCAGTCCGCAGGAAGCGGCCTTGGCGTCCGCCGCGGCCCGCTGCGACTCGGCGTAGCCGAGGGCATCGCCGATCCAGGCGCCTTCGTCGAAGCCGTAGATCGTGCGCACGCCGTAGGTCCACTTGCTGCGGACGGCGGAGTCCGTGACCTTCCAGACGTCGCAGGGCACGCCCGCGACCTCGGAGGCGGAGTCGATCTCGCCCGAGCTGTTGGAGTCGTAGGCGCCGAGCATCAGGACCTTGACGGCCTCGTCCCAGGCGGAGCTGCCGCCATCGGGGATCAGCTGAATCGCCGCGGCGAGGCCGCTGGCGGGCACGGCCGCGGTGGGGACGTCGATCCCATACGAATAGGTGTCGCTGCCGGAGTCAGCATCCATGCCGAGGTAGATGAAGGTTCCGATCCCGCCGCCGCAGAGGCAGAGCAGGAAGCAGCCGCCGGCGACGGCGCCGACGATGAGGGGCGTGTTGTTGTTCTTCTTGGCCACTTGGGGTTCCTCCATCCCGCACGGGAATGGGCACGTTACGGGCGGGCTATGCTGGCCGCAAGGAGGAGGAGCAATGACTGTCCAAGAGGGTTGAATCAACTGGATCGCGATCGTCGTGCTGGTGATCGTTCAACAGGCCGTTGGAGCCGGCTGGTACACGCTTTTTGGTGACGCGTGGATGAACTCGCTCGGATTCGTAATCAGCGATTTCGACAACGTCGGAAGCATCCAGTACGGAATCTCGATGGTGTTGTCGCTCATCCTCACCTACGGGATGGCGCGCTTCTGGCTGGCCCTCGGGACCAAGGACGCGGCCCGCGGGGCGGTGCAGGGCGTCATCCTGTGGCTGACGTTCATCGTCAGCTACCAGGGCGTGCACACCGCCTTCGAACAGATCAGCGACGCCGCGATCCTCGACCCCGCCAACTGGATCCAGGCCGGCATCGACACCGGCATGAGCCTGGTGGTGTTCGTGCTCAACGGCGCCGTGCTCGCGGGCTGGCGCAAGGAGTAGCGCTCAGCGCTTCCCGAACCAGGTGGTGTGCTCCTCGGCGAACGCTTCGCGGAGCAGGCGCTCCAGCGACAGCACCTCGAAGGCGTACTCCGCGGCCATCTGATCGATGAACCGGGACTCGTGGAAGCACCGCACGAACGCGGGCGCGTCCGGGTCTTCGGCGCGGACGCGGGCGACGGCGCGGAGGTTGGTGCGGTCGTCGTCTACCCCCAGCACGTACGAGGGGCTGCACTCGGCCTCGCCCAGCGCCACGTGCACCGCCTCCCAGGTCCGGGCGTCGTCGACGTCGCCGTCCACGGCGACGAATCGGGGGTCGTGCCAGCCGCCGCCCACGTGCTCCGTGAACGCTTCCAGGGCGGCCGTCGCGGTCCGATCGACCACGACGACGCGGCCCAGCCCCTCGCCCGCCTCTTCGCGCAGGTACTCCGCGATGGTCTGGCCGAACCGTCCGAAGCCGGCGATGACGACCGCGTCCTCCTCCGCGGTCGCCTTGAAGCGGGCTTCCAGGGAGCCGGTCCACAGCCGCCGGGCGGCGATGCGGTGCGAGTTGAACGCCTTCACCCGGGTCTCGCCCTCGTCGACGAGGCGTCCGAGGCGCCGGCGCATGGCGATGTCGGCGACGTGCACGATCACCCGCGTGTCGGGGTAGTCGTCCAACAGGTCCCAGGCGGCCTCCAGGTTGACGAGGTCGTCCTTGGTCATGACCACCACGCCGGCGGCCCGTTCGACCCCGAGGGCGAGGCGGGCGCGGCGGTGGGTGACGTCGGCTTGGATGAGTCGGACCCCACGGCGCGCTTCGGCCTCGGCCGCGTTGGCGCCTCCGCCTTCCTTGTCCACCACCAGGACCTGGCGTCGGGCGTCGGCGTCGCGCAGTCCCTGCAGGTAGAGCGTGCCCAGCGAGCCCAGCCCCACGAGCACGACGTGCTGCCGCAGTCCGCGAAGCTGCAGCCAGGCCGGCTGCACGCTGCGGAGGATGCCCTCGGCGACCGCTCCGGTGGTGATCAGGGGGGCCGCGAAGTAGGCGAACCAAAGGGCGCCCCGGGCCGCGGTGGGGCCTCCCGTGGGCATGCCCAGGTCCATGCCTCCGAGCACGAACAGACCCGCCGCGGCGTACAACTGGGTGAGCAGCCCGACGGCCTCCATGTCACCCCAGAAGGTGACGTGCACGCCCGCGCGGAAGGCGGCCACGGCGAGGCCGAAGGGGAGCAGCAGGGCCGCGCCGCGCCAGGCCCAGCTGCGGGGGAGGGGACGGCGGGTCAACGAGTGGCGTCGAGGACGACGTCGAGGGCCCGTTGGCGGGCCTCGGGATCGACCGGGCCGGTGTCGCGGTGCACCCAGCTGGTCAGCGGGTTCCCCTTGGCGTCGAGGAACTGGAGCCCGTCGACCTGCTGCCCGTCGGGGCCGTCCAGGAGGAACTCGCCGGTGCCGTGGCCGTAGACCCCGCGCACGCGGAACAGCTCTTCGTCGGAGGCATCGGCGCGGTGGCAGTGATCGCAGGTCCGCGCCTCCTTCTGCACCGTGTGCTGGAAGAAGGGCATGAAGCCGATGTTGGCCTCGAAGCCGTGGGCCTCGCGGAACTCGCCGTGGATCGAGCCATCGTCCTGCAGCTGGCCCAGGAGGACCTCGTTCTCCAGCCCTTCGCCGAAGTCCTCGCTGCCGATCACCGACATCTGCACCTGCTGGCTGGGGTGCACGGTCTGGATGCGGCCGTCCGGCGCCGTGCCCAGTAGCAGCGAGTCCAACGCGAAGGTCTTGCGGGAGCCGCGCGTCAGGCCGGGGGTGGTCTGGCCGGTCTGGTAGTCGACCTGGTCGATGCGCATGTCCAGGTTCACGTGGCAGCCGATGCAGTACAGCAGCTGGGGCGTGTGGCAGGTGTCGCAGGTCAGCGAGTCGGTGTGGGACCAGTCCTCGCCGTCGGGCGCCATCGAGGCGTGCATGCGGGCGCTGCCCTCGTCGTTGGCGAGGATCGCCGACGGCTGGGGGACCTCGACCGTCGCGCCGTCCATCCTGCGCGTGAGGAAGACGCGGCCGGACGCTTCGTCCCAGCTGAGCTGCTTGAGCGGGTTGTCCTTGCGGGAGGCGTAGAAGACTCCGTCGTCCCGGGGCGCGGCGGGCTCACGGACGGTGCCGTGGCAGTCCTCGCAGCGGATCGAGACCTGCTCCTTGGACGTGCTCCACATCGTGCCGTCGCCGTGCACGTCGCTGCCGACGTGGCAGTCCGCGCAGACCATGCCGTCCAGCACGCCGTCGCCGTCGGGGTCGGCGTGCACGTCCGCGGGGGTCTCGTCCCAGTCGTTCGTGGAGTCCTCGTCGGTGTAGTAGTACGGTGGGGCGTGGCCGTAGAGCGTGCGTTGGATGGCCACGGCATTGGGCGGCGTGTCCGCGCTGCGGAAGCCACCTTCACGGATCCCCCGGTACATCAGCCCGATGCGCCCGCCCTGGAAGTGGCAGGTGGCGCACTGCTCCGTGGGGATGGCGTTGGTGAGGATGTGCTCCTTCGGGTGCGGCGGGCTCCCGCGGGGGAGCGTCGGGTCGGCGCCCTGGTAGGTGCCGCCCTCGTCGTAGACCATGTGGCACGAGGTGCAGCCCGCGGATCGGTAGAGCCCGCCGGAGTTGTTCCGGGGGAACCCGCCCTGGTGGCACGTGTTGCAGTTCTTGCTCAGGTAGTGCTCCCACGCGAAGCGGAGCAGTCCGTCGAAGTCGATGGGGTTCTGGGAGAACAGCTCGTCCGCTTCGGCCGCGGTGGGGGGGCGGATGACCTCGACCTCGCACACGGCGCCGGGCTCGGTGCAGTCCTCGGGCAGGTTGGCCGGCTCGAAGGAGGCGAAGTGGGCCTTCCGTTCGTCCTGCAGGCCCGCCAGGAACAGCGACGGCCAGTAGTGGCCCGCGTTGGTCGCCATCACCGACAGCGGCATGGTCTCGGCGTGGTCGGGGTGGCAGGTGCCGCAGGTCTCGTCCAGCACGCGGACGTCGCCGGGGTTGATGAAGCGCACGAACTCGGGGTCCAGCGCGTCCAGCTGATCGGGGGCGAAGTCGCGGATGAAGCCGTCGGGGGAGGGGGGCAGGGCGTCGCCGCGGATCTCGGCCCAGTTCTCCGGCGGGAGCACGTGCGCGCGACGCTTCAGGGTGCGCGTGGGGTCGCCGCCGTGGCAGGTCGAGCAGCGGCCCTCTTCGATGTACGGAGCGTGGGCCGCCTCGATCGGGTCGTGGCAGGACATGCAGCCGTCGGGGTGCCCGGGTTCGCCCCACTGCGGGCAGCCGGTCAGCAGCGCCACTGCGGCCAGGGCGACGGGGATGGAGAGCCCCAACTTCATGCGGTCAGCCTCCATACACGATGGTCACGACCTGGGTGCCAGCGCCCTCGTTGCCCTCGACGTCGACGACGGTGACCTGAAGCTCGACCTCGGTGCCGTCCAACGCGAGCAGGTCGTCGTTGGTGACGTACTTGTCCTTGTCCAGGCCGACGACCTGGCCGTGGATGCGGCCCCCTTCGCTGTCGCTCTCGCACACCAACTGCAGCCCCTCGGAGAAGAAGGTCCCCTCCGGCGAGCCGCCGATGTAGACGTCGAGGGTGGCGTCGGCGGTGTTGGACAGCTCGGTCTGCAGGCCGGTGGTGCCGATGAGCACGGGCACGCCGAAGCCGCCCTGGGGTGCGGGCTGGAGGCCGACCTCCTGGCCGTCGGTGTAGACGTCGAAGCGATCGCCCTGGCCGGTGCCCAGCTGCACGCTGGGGCTGGACGCGGGTTCGCAGTTCTTGCAGCCCGCCAGTAGGAGGGGGAGGGCGGCGGCCAACAGAAGCAGGAGTCGTCTCATCATCGTCACCGGCTGCAAGGGTAACGCCGAACGCCGGGGTCGTGCTGGGCCGGCCTCAGTCCCAGCGGTTACGATCGCGGGATGAGGATGCCCGTTCACCACCGTGTGCTCCCTTCGGGGTTGGAACTCTGGCTCAGCCCGAACCCCGAAGAGCCGCGGATCGTCGCGCGCGTGGTCGTGCGCGCGGGCTCCGCCTACGACCCCCGGGACCAGACCGGGGTGGCCCACCAGCTCGAGCATGTCGCCGCCAACAAGGGCGGGGCGCGGCTGCGGCGGGGAGAGGTCAAGGCGTTGGTGGGGCTGCTCGGGGGGATCGGCCTGAACGCGTTCACGGGAGCGGATCGCACGAGCTACCTGGTGAACCTGCCGTCGAGTCGGCTGGCGGCGTGGGCGTCGATCGAGGCGGATCGCATGGCGGCGCCGGTGACCGAGGACGGCTTCGCCTCCGAGATGGAGGTCATCCGCGAGGAGAAGAAGCGCGCGTTGGACAACCCGGGCCGGGCGCTCAGCGAGCTGTTCACCCGGGCGATGTTCGGGGATCACCCGTACGCGACGCCGATCCTGGGGGAGCCCGGCCACCTCGTGAGGCCCTCGGTCGAGGCGCTGCGCACGTTCCACCGGACCTGGTACCGGCCCTCGAACATGGCGCTCGTGCTGGCCGGCGACTTCGATCCCGAGGCGGCGGCGGACCAGCTCGCGGCGCGGTTCGAGGGCATCGAAGATGGAGATCGCCCCGCCGGCGCCGAGCCGACCGCGTGGACGGCGGGGGCTCGCGACGAGGTGCGGGTGCAGACGGTGCATCGCGGGCCTCCGGCGCTGCGTCTTGGCTGGCCCGGGGTGACCGCCACGCACCCCGATCGGGAGGCGATGCGGTTGGCCGCGCTGGCGCTGTGCAACGGACGCACGGGGCTCTTCGATCGAAACCTGGTGCAACTCCAGCGGGTGCGCGGCGCGACCGCCAGCGGGTGGGCGGGTTCGTTCGGGGGGATGTTCGTGGTCACCGCGACGCCCCGCGACGGGCAGGACCTCGCCGAGGTGGAGGCGCTCGTTCGCGAGCAGGTGACCCGGCTGCTGGACGGAGACCTGTCGGACGCCGGGCTGCGGGCGACGGTGACGAACCTCGAGGCGGGCGAGCTGCGGCAGCTGGAGGACAACGGCGCGCGGGTGACCCGGATGATGGGGGCGTTCGTGAGCCGGCGGCCATGGGAGGTCGTGGACGGCGTGCTGGCCCGCATGCGGGCGCTGACCGCGGACGACGTGATCGCCGCGGCCCGGCGGCACCTGGGGGGTGCCCCGGTGGTGGCGTGGCGGAGCACGGGCGCGCCGACCCTGCCGTCGCTGGGGGCCCCCGCGGTCCCGCGCGAGGCGCTGCCCAGCTCGCGATCGCCGCTGTTCGAGAGCCTCGCCGCCAGCGACGAGCAGCCCCGGCCCCCGCAGGTGCTGACCTCCGGCGTCGACTACCGCATGGAGACGGCGCCCGGCGGCCGGATCATCCGGAACGTGAACCCGTTCTCACCGCTGAGCCAGATGGGGCTTCGGTGGCTCACCGGCACGCAGGGTCAGCCGGGCCTGGCGACACGGTTCGGGTTGTGGTCCCGCGCCGGAGTGCAGGACGGTCCGTCCCGCACGGAGTTCGCGGCCGAGGTGCACGATCGAGCGGCCGCGATCAGCGTGTCGGTGGGGCGGTATCACGTCGATCTGGCGGTCCGCGCGCCCGCGGATCGGCTCGCCGAAGTGCTCGACCTGGCCGGACGTCGGCTGACCGTGCCGGCGATCCCGATGGACGAGCGGATCGCCCACCTGCAGGACGCCGTGGCCCGCCGGGCGCAGGCCCGAGGCACCCGGAAGTTCGCCGCGCGGGCGTTGAAGGCGTTCGCGCGCAAAGGGGCCGGGAGCGCGCTGTTGGAGCTGCGGCAGTCGGACGAGGAGCTGCTGGCGTTGGCGGAGGAGGAGCCCCGGGAGGTGCCCTCGCGCTACGTCACGCTGCCCCGGACGGTCATCGCGACGGTGCCGGACAGCTTCGATCTGATCGCCGCGCTGGAGCCGGTGGGGGCCGCGACCTGCGCGACGGTGACTGCCCACCCGCCGATCGGGTACCACGCGGTCGAACGGCCGACGGTGCTGCTCTTGCACCACGATTCGGCGCAAGCGACGGTCGGGCTCCACCTGCCCGCGGGTCCGTGGCGGCGCGAGGGGCTGGCGGCGCGCCGGGTCTGGTCCGAGTACGTGGGCGGCGGCGCCGGGGTCGTGTTCCGGGAGGTGCGAGAGCTTCGGGGGCTGGCGTACAGCGCCAAGGGCGGCGTGCTCGGAGGGTGGCGTCCGGGGGACGAGGACCTCGTGTTCGGGGAGGTGACGTGCGACCCCGACAAGGCGGTCGAGGTCGCGACGCTGCTGCCGACCCTGCTGCCGGACCCCGCCATCGACACTGCGATGTTCGAGCGGGCGCAGCGGTCGGCCGTGACGAAGGTCGAGCAGGGGAGGGTCAGCTTCCGCAACGTCGGCTGGACCGTCGAGCGGTGGCATCTGCGGGGGCTGCTGGCGGAGGGAGACCCGCGCGTGAGGCTGCGCGCCGAGCTGGCGGAGGTGACCGTCGCGGACGTTCAGGCGTGGTCGCGGCCGTTGGCGGAGCGCGCGTTCACGGTGTCGATCGTGGGGGACCTGAGCCGGATCGACCGGGCGGCGCTGGCGGCGGTGGGCGAGGTGCGGGAGCTGACGCTGGAGGAGCTCGTCCGCTAGGCCGGGGGGCCTACCAGCAGGGTGCGGCGAGGGCCTCTTGGAGCGCCTCCCAGGCTTCGTCGTCGTGCAGCAGCCCGACGTGGTCCACGCCTTCGAGCACGATGTTCTCAGCGCCGTCGAGGTGGGACGACTCGTTGGGGATCGTCTCGTCGACGGTGCCGTAGATGGAGGTCCAGGCCAGCTTCCCGGGGGTCGCCGGAGGCGCGTTGAGCTGGGTGACGAAGTCGCCCGTCTCGCAGATCTCCTGCCACACGCAGACGCCCAGGAAGTCCGGCGCGAAGCAGGCCGAGGTCACGCCGTGATGCATGCCCCCCAGCGTGGTGTAGGTGTTGACGAGCTCCGTGCGCCCAGGTTCTTGATGAAGTACCGGGAGCTCAGGGTGCCCATGCTGTGGGCGACCACATCCACGCGGGGCTCGCAGGTGTTCTCCATGCCCTGGTCGACCAGGGCGGCGATGGCCGAGGCGTTGTCCAGGTTGCAGCCCCACGAGGGATCCTCGGCATCGAACCGGGTGACGTACTCGGGGGGCCAGCCCGCCTCCACGAGGCGCGGCGCGAGCGCGTCGTAGTCGGCCGATGAACCGTTGATCCCATGCACCAGCACCACCGGCCGGAGCGGGGAGCAGGTGCGCGGCACGGGCTCACAGGAGCCGGCCTGGCAGGCGAAGTCGGTGTCGCAGGGGTCTGCCGAGGTGCCGTCGCAGACCGTCTCGTCGTCGCTGATTTCGTAGAGGCACTCGCCCCCCTCCCAGCCCACGAGGAGGTGGCAGGTCACGTCGTCGCCGACCTCGCCCAGGGGCACGCAGTCTTCGCCGCCTTCGGCGATGGCATGCTGGTCGTCGCAGGTCCCCTCGGGAACGCACACGCCGAGGTCACGGCCGTCGTCGTGGACGCCGTCGGCGCAGACGCAGGCGCCGTCGAGGCACTCCTGGGAGGCGGCGTCGCAGAGCGAATCGCAGCCGTCGTCGTCATCAATGGTCCCCGCGTCGTCGTCGTCGGGCAGGACCACGTCTCCGGGATCGGACGGGCATCCGGCGAGCAGCAGGGCCGAAGCGGCGATCAGGAGCCCGAGGCGGAAGCACGGCACCCCGGAACCCTACTCCCTCGGCTCAGGGGGCGGTCGCGCGTCCCAGGATCTCGAGGTCGAACCCCATGTCGGGGCCGCCCCAGTCGCCGGTGCCCCGGTGGACCTCGACGGCGACGCGGTTGATCCCCTCGATGAGCAGGTCCCCGGACGCCTCCAGGGGGAAGTAGAGGACCTCTTCCTGGCCCTGCACCGATCGCGTCGCCAGCGTCTGCGGGGTCAGCGTGCCGGCGGGGAGGTTGCTCCGGTCCACTTCCACGCCGTTGAGGTACACGACTGCGCCGGCGTCCCGGAGGAGCCGCATCGGAACCCGGTCGAACTCGTCGGCTCCGATGACCGCGAAGTCGACCGCGAACCAGACCGTGATGCGGCTGTCGTTCACGTCGGTGGTGACGTGGTAGTTGCCGTACCCCAGGGGGGCGAAGCCGTCGTCCCAGCCGCCCAGGTCGTGGTCCGGGTCCATCCAGCCGTCGCCGGGGTCGGCGCCGTCGAAGTACATCCACCGCGAACCCCGCCCCAGCAGGATCTCCTCGGGCGGGGCCGAGCCGTCGTTGGGCCGGCCCGGCGTGCCCCCCGCGACCGACTCGAAGCAGCCCTCGTCGGGGCAGCAGTCGCTGGTCCGGGCGGCGGCGCGGTCGGCGCCGAGGGGGCCGTAGTGCAGGGTCGAACTCTGCTCTCCCGGGCCGCCGAGGGTCAGGCTCCCGCCATCGCTGGCGAGGCCGAAGCCGACGTGGTCGGGGCCCGCGTCGACGTCGCCGTCGGCCCACAGGAGCAGGAACCCGCCCGGACCGATGGAAGCGTCGGCGGCGAAGACGTGCCGCTCCGGCTCCTCGGGGTTGTCCGAGAGGGTCCAGCCGTCCAGCGAGACCGCCTCGTCGGTGGGGTTGTGCAGCTCGACCCAGTCGGCCCACTCCCCCGTCTCGTCCTGGATCCCGCTCGAGTTCGAGGTCATGAACTCGTTGATGCAGAGGTCGAAGGCGGGGATCGTGGGCGCCTCGGGGGTCGGCGCCTCACCATCGATCAACGCACCGCCGCCGCTCCCGGAGCAAGCGGCCAGGAGCAGCGCGATGGCGGACACGGTGGCGCGCCGGATCACGGGATCCCCCAGTAGTTCCGCATCGTGGGGCCGCGGTTCTGGATCCAGTTGCGCAGCGAGCCGCGCGCGTTCCACAGATCACCGCCGCCGCAGGGCAGCTTGGGATCGGCCGCCGCTTCGTTCCACGTCGCGTCGTCCCACGCCTCGAAGCGCTGATCCAGCTCCTGCTCCTCGAGGAGGTTCAGCAGCCCTTCCATCGCCTGCGCGATGCCTTCGCTGCACTCGGCGTCGTGCACGCAGGCGTGGGCGAGGAAGCCGCGCGGGTTGTCGTAGGAGAACTCCCACGGCCAGGGCATGAAGGCGTAGTCCAGATCGTAGGAGATGAACCGGGCGCGCCCGTCGATGGGATCGAAGTAGACGCGGTTGTTGTTGGTGTTGAGCACGTAGCCGTCGTTCTGGCCGATCCACTGCTCCGCCGCGAAGTAGATGTAGAAGGCCTCCATGTCGAAGACCTCGCTCATCGCGTCGACGAAGCCCGGTTCGTAGGCCGCCGCGGCGAGCACATCAGCCACGCGCGCGAGGTCCTCGTGCCCCACATCGACGCCCTCTTCGAGCTGGTACAGGTCGACCAGGTGCGGCACGAAGTCCAGCAGCTGCACCTCGGGCAGGCCGGGCTCGTGCCAGAGGTAGGCGCCGTCGTAGAGCGTGCCGGTGCCGTCCTCGAAGAAGCGGCGCAGGAGCCGATCGTCCTCCGGTTCGATGGTGTTGTAGACGCCGTAGTAGGCGTCGTTGACGTACACCTCGCCGAAGCCGGCGCGGGAGGCGGGGATGCCCGCGAGGCTGAGCACCTCGAAGCCGAGCTTCTGCTTCAGCCCCGAGCAGTCCACGACGTTGTTGTCCAGCGACAGCGCCTCGAGCCCGTCCACCCGGCGCCCGGGCACGTAGCGGTTGAAGTCGATCTTCCACTTCGGCTTCTCGCCAACGGTGCGGAAGGAGCCGATGCGCCCGCGCAGGCGGACCGCCACGTCTTCGATGCGGCGGCCGTCCAGGACCACGTCCGCGGGGGCCCAGTCGTACGGCGACTCGGTCAGCGCATCCCACGACGAGCTCGGGAGCTCGATGTGGATCTGGACGAACCGGTCACCGGGGAAGAAGGCTGCGCCGTCGTCGGCCGGGTCGAGGTCGAGGGTCTCCTCGGACACCACGGGCTCCCCGGTGGGGTCGGGCTCCGCGGGGGTCGGTTCGACGTCTCCCAACGAGCCCGATCCGGAGTTGGTGCACGCCGCCGCCCCCGCCAGGAGGCAGCTGAGCGCGAGCAAGGCTCGGACCGTTGGACTCGTCGTCGAACTCCACGTGGAAGATGCTGCGGACGTGTCCCAGTCCTCGCCCGCCGTCTCGATCATGCCTTGCGGCGCCCTGCTCATCCAGTCGAGTCTGTCCAAGTGACCCCGGGTAGGCTCTTGACACCACGCGAGCGTTTGAGAACCTTGCACCCGGACTCTTGCTGGAGGACTCCATGGCTCGTTTGCTGTTTCTTTCGCTCTGCCTCCTCGCGTTCCCCCTGACGGGCTGCGGGACGGGCGGTCTCCCGGACTCCGAACTGATCGACGACGACGACGACGACGACGACGGAGTCGAGCTCCCCGAGGAGATCCCCAGCGATTGGCTCGGGGGGATGTCCGGCGAGATCATCAACCTTCGTGAGTACACCAGCGGGCTGCTCGCGGACACCGACTGCACCGAGGTCTACGCGCTCAACGGCGCCAACGTGACCGACATCGTCCCCGAGCCGTGCCCCACCTGTGACGCCGTCTTCAACGTGTTCATCACGTCGAACGACGAGTGCGCCGGGAGCAGCGGCCTCGGCAGCGAAGGCCAGTACGGCTTCGAGCTGCTGCAGGCCGAGGGCGAAGCCATCCTGTGGACCTGGGTCGACGGCGGCTGGGGCCAGGAAGACGGCTGGGAGGCGTTCGCGACGGGCACCCTGACCCGGGACGACGAGCTGCTCACCCTGGACGTCGAGCTGTCGTGGGCCGACGAAGACAACGGCGCCGAGTGGGGCGGCAACAGCACCACGGAAGACCCCTGCGGCTGGTGGAGCAACCGCTGCAACTTCGACTCCTTCTTCGATGTCGCGGCCACGATCGAGTTCGAGATCCTCGAGGAAGAGACCACCGACTGAGGACACCCTGATCGCCCCTGGCACTCAGCTAGGCCGAGTAGTACGGTGCCTGCCGTGGCCCCCGAACCCCCTCCTGCCCAGCCGCCCATCGGCGTGCGCGGTGCCTCCCGCTGGGTGCGCATTGCGCTGCGATCCATCCACATTCTGGCGTTCTCGGGGTTCGTCGGAGGGGTCGCCTTTTCGGTGGACGACGCCCTCCTCGCGCCGTGGACGGGGGCCTCCGTCGCGACCGGGCTGGCGCTCGCGGCCTCCTACATCGTCACCGACGGCACTCGCTTCCTGATGGAGCTTCGCGCCTTCGCGCTGTACGTGAAGATCGGCTTGCTCATCGCCGTGTTCGAGGCCCCGGAGTCGGCCCGGCTCCCCCTCCTCGTGGGGATGGTCCTCCTGGCCGGCTGGTCCAGCCACATGCCCGGGGCGTGGCGGTACTGGTCGCCCGGCAAGCCGAAACCCTGGGCCTGAGGGCACGCAACTCGTCGAGGTGGTGTCACCGCCCCGTCATTGCCGCTCCCGGGGGAGCGTCACCAGGCTCTTTGGGTACCCCAGCCCAAGGAGCTCTCCATGCCCCCGCGATCCAAGCCATCTGCTCTGTTCCTCCTGTGCACCGTGCTCGCCTTTGCGGGCTGCGCGACCAGCTCCGGGACCCCTGAGATCGATGGCACCTCCCTGAACGGGTGGTGCAGCGTCGAGTCGAATGACTTCAGCTTCTTCGTGACCAGCATGGCGGGCCTGTGGGCGCTGTCCGGCGACGACGTCAGCGACATGGACGGCGGCTTCGGCGGCAACTTCGGAGGCATCGAGGGGGCGGACGAGATCTGCGCCGCCCTGGGCGCCGCCACCGGCCACGGCGACCGCGACAGGCGCGCCTTTTTGAGCGCCACGGACGACGGCGGCGGAGCCCAGGTCCACGCCATCGAGCGCATCGGCGAAGGCCCCTGGTACGACGCCAACGGGCGCCTCGTCGCCACGGGCATCGACGGACTGCTCGCGGACTCGCGGCCCGACGGGGACGCCCAGACCGTGGACGACCTGCCCGACGAGTGCGGTGTTCCGATCTCGGCCCTCGGCGCCGCGCACGACGTCATCACCGGCTCCAACTCCCAGGGCCGCCTCGACAGCACCAGCCTCGCGACCACCTGCAACGACTGGACGGCGGACTCCGGCGCGGTCGGCTCGGTCGGCGGCAGCGGCGGCAACACCGGCGTCGTGCAGTGCGGTCATTCCTTCCCCCGCGAGGCGGGAGGCCCCGGGCCCAGCGGCAGCGCGAGGAGTGGATGAGCGACCACGCCGTGCCCGGCTGCGACCGCGGCGTGAACCTCGTGCAGAGCGGCGGCGGTGAAGGCACCTCGTGCATCGGCTGCGCCGGCGGCTACGGCGCCATCTACTGCTTCGCCGCGGATTGATCCGCGGACCCTTCGAGCAGCAGCAACCCCACCCTCGACGGAGCCGACGACCATGACCAGGCCGACCCCCTCGCTTTGTGCCCTCGCGCTGTCGCTGAGCGTGTCCCTCGCCCTCGGAGGATGTGCCTCCGGGGACGAGTGGGCCTGCCAGCTAGCGGATGAGACCCCCGACGCCGCCGCCCAGCTCGGTTGCGCCGAGGACTTCGCCCAGCTCGCCTCGGAGCCGGTGGACACGAGCATCCCCGGAGCCCGCTCCGTCAAGACGATCGTCGATCTGGTCGACGGGGGATCGCTGACCTTCCAGGACAGCGTCGCCTACCCCACCCACTACGACTACGCCTCCACCTTCCTGGGGCTCTCCCCCCTGCCGTTCGTGGGGAGCCTCGCCGAGTTCAACCAGACCGAGTACACCTCGCCGACCCGCCGCTTCCTCCTCGGCGCCGTCACCCACTACGAGGGGCCGGACGTCTACGTCTACGAGATCGCCCCCTACGACGCCGCCGACGCCGCGATGGTGGAGACGGCGTGGGACGCCATCACGGCCAACGGCTGGTTCGGCGAGGAGTTGCTCTTCCACCCCACCTCCGACGCCATCGCCGCGGTCGCCGCCCAGCTGCCCGAGCGCATCGGCGTCATCACGACCGACGAGCTGTACGAAGGCATCGACTACCAGCCGCTGAACCTCGCGGAGTCCTACGGGCTGGTCCGCTTCATCACCGCGGACGAGCTCGAGGACGACGCGGCCACGTTCCGGGACATCGTCGTGCTGGACCACGTGCCCAACGACATCTCCGTGGTGATGGGGATCATCACCAGCGAGTTCCAGACCCCGCTGTCCCACGTCAACGTGCTCAGCGCCAACCGGGGCACCCCCAACATGGCCCTGCGGGATGCCTACGACGACCCGGATCTGCGGGCCCTCGACGGGGAGTGGGTGCGCCTCGAGGTGGGCTCCTCGGACTACGCCATCACCGCCATGACGCGCGAAGCGGCCGACGCCTGGTGGGACGCCAACCGCCCCGACGAGGTGCAGATGCCGGGGGCCGACCTGACGGTCACGGCGCTCACGGACATCGAAGAGGCGGTCGATCTGAAGTCCGGCGGGATGCGCGAGGCGATCCAGGCGGGGACCCGCGCCTTCGGCGGCAAGGCGGCGCACTACAGCGTGCTCGCTCGCCCGCGCCGGGCAGCCGGTGGTCTACCTGGCGAGCTCCAGCCTGGTCTCCTCGGGGGAGCGGGTGCTCACTTCGGCCCAGCTGTTCGCCCTCGGTGAGGCGCTGACGGCCATCCGCACGACGTTCGCGGAGGCCTACGCCACCGATGACTGGTGGGCGATGGACGTCGAGTTCAAGCTGGAAGACGACGGCAGCTGCGTGGCGGCGGCGGCCTCGCTGGTGGGCTGCCCGACGGTTCAGACGGAGCTGGTCGCGGACGACGGCTACGGGTACTGCGCCCAGGAGGACCGCATCGGCGGGTTCTTCGTCCAGCCGGAGGACGCCTGGACGACGATTCAGGGCACCGTCGCGGACGCCACCAACCCGACCGACGTGTTCGACGTGACGATGTCCGAGGGTGACTGCGAGCTCTGGTACCCGCGGGTCCTGTTCTGCGATCCCGGCTGCGCCTCGGGCGAGGTCTGCGACGTCGACGGCGCTGCGTGGCGGCGGCGTCCAACCAGGACCTCGGCTCGGTCGAGCTCCTGGGCCTGGCTGACGACGTCTCGATGGACGCCATCGCGCCGGTGAATGTCTACAGCTACGCGGGCGAGCTGGGGTTCCCCGCCTTCGAGCCGGGCGATCGCATCGATCTCCTGGTCGACGGCAGCTCCGCGGCGGTGGCGGTCGGCATCGACGATCTCGTCCCCCTGGACACGGAGTTGGCGCTGGACGGGGGGCAGGACGCGACCCTGACCTGGACCCCCACGGCGGCGGACGCGGACACGCGGCTGCGGGTCACCGTCGACATCGCCAACCCCGGCGGCACCCCCGCGAAGATCGTGTGCGAGGCGCCCGACGCGGGCGAGTTGGTGATCCCCGCGGCCCTCGTCGACGGCCTGCTGGACATCGGCTGGTCGGGCTTCCCGAGCGTCACCCTGATCCGCCAGAGCTCCGATGCCGTCTCCACGGACGAGGGCTGCTTCGACTTCGCGGTCCGCTCGCTGGTGGCGCTCTCGGTGGAGATCGACGGCCTCATCTCCTGCTCGGACAGCGACGACTGCCCCGACACCCTCGAGTGCCAGTCGGACCTCACCTGTGGGTAATCGCCATCCCTTTGACTTCCGGCCCGCTCGCGGGTCTTCCGAACGACCCCGTACGGAGCCGCCCATGTCCCGCCCCCTCGCCCGAACCCTCACGGCGGCCTCGCTGGCCCTGCTCGCCCTCGGCGCCTCTCCCTCACCTCGTGCCGATGGCGTCCCGGTGCCGGCTCCCGAGGTCGAGCCGGCGCCCCGGTCGACGGCGCTGACCGGGGCGCCGGCTGGCCGATCCCCGACACCGGGCAGAAGGTGTTCGAGTTCTCGTACGGCGACCCATCCGCCGGCGACCGGATGATCGACGCCCAGTTCGCCACGAGCACGCGGTACGTGGCCACGACGATGGGGGGGCGGGCGACGATGTTCGGCGTCAACTTCGCCGACGGCCGGATCAAGGGGTACCCGATCGGGTCGACCGTCCGGGAGCCGAACGGCAAGGGCTTCTTCGTCCTGTACGTGCGCGTCGGCAGCGGCGTCGGCACCCACGATTACGTGGACGTGGGCGACGGCACCGTGACGGACCGGGCGACCGGCTTGACCTGGACGCAGGCGGACAGCGGCGCGGCCGGCACGGCGGGCGTGCTCACCTGGAAGGAGGCGCTGGCGTGGGCTGAGGGGTTGGAGCTGGGCGGGCACGACGACTGGCGGCTTCCGGACGCCAAGGAGCTGCAGAGCCTGGTCGACTACGGCCGGTCCCCGACGACCACCGGCTCGGCGGCGGCCGACCCCGTGTTCGCGTCGACGCCCATCACCGACGAGGGCGGCTTCCCCAACTTCGCGTCGTACTGGACGAGCACCACGCACGTCGCCGAGGACGGCCGCGGGCGGGCCGCGGTCTACGTCAGCTTCGGCGAGGCGCTGGGCTGGATGCGGGACCGTCGCACGGGGCTCCGCGAGTTCCTGGACGTGCACGGGGCGGGGGCGCAGCGCAGCGACCCCAAGACGGGCGACGCCTCCCGGTTCCCGTACGGCCGCGGACCGCAAGGTGACGTGATCCGGATCCGCCACCTCGTGCGCGCCGTGCGCGGGGGCGACGTCACCGAAGGCGCCGGCGAGCCTCCCCCCGCCGCGATCGGTCCCTTCCGGCCGCGCCCCGTCCAGCGTGTGGACGAGGACCGCGTGATGGAGCGCCCCGACGAGGACGAGGACGGCCGCCGAGGGGGCCGGGACGGCGGTGGAGACCCGGGGCGATCGGCCCCGCCCGCCGCGCGAGGCGATCGACGCCTGCGCCGACGTCGAACCGGGCGGCACCTGCTCCTTCGAGGGCCGCCGCGGCGAGGACGTCGTCGGGACCTGCGAGAGCCTGGGGGACGTAGTCGCGTGCAAGCCGGAGGGGGGCCCGCCCGGCGGCGAGCGCTCCCGACCGCCCCGGTAGGGCGCTACGTCTCCAACTGAGCGCGGAAGTGCTCGGAGGTCTGCGCGAGCTTCTCGACGTGGGGCAGCACCTTGCCCCGCTGCACCTCGGGGAGCTGGCCGAAGTCGGAGATCAACTCCTCCGGCACGTGCCGGAACGAGACGCTGATCCGGCGGACCTCGAAGTTGTCCATGCGGATGCTGAGCTTCGGTTCGGCGCCGCTCCGCACCCGGGTGACCCGGTGGTAGAGCCGGTGCTTGTACTCGTCGCCGCTGAAGATGCTGACGGAGCGGTGGCGGGTCCAGACCCCCGGGCCGGGCTCGTCCGGCCGATCCGGATGGACGAACTCGAGCAGCCCGGGCTGTCCGATGTTGAACACCACCACGGGCCCCGGTTCGAGGTCCTGGTGCATGCGGAGGCGGGCGTAGTCCCGCGGCGTGCCGAGGCCGACCTCGCGGCCGAAGTAGTTGATCAGGCAGGTGTTCGGCAGGCCCGGCAGCTCCGCCGGCAGCTCCTCGCCGTGCGCCTCCCTCAGGTGGGTGCGCAGCCGCTCCAGGATGGTCTGCATCACTTCCGGAAGCGGCTCGGCGCGGACGCATCGATCCTCGCGGTAGTCCGGCTCGGCGTAGTAGCCCAGGCAGGCGAACTGCCAGGCCCCCAGCCAGTACACCGGACGGGTGAGGCGCCGCCAGTGGCCCTCGCTCCGGAGGTGCTCGTCGCGCCAGTGCCGCTTCTCCCAGATGGGGACGATGTTGGCGAAGTACTCGATCAGCTCCTCGGACTCCTCCTTGGTGATGACTCGGGGGAGGTAGGAGAGACCCGGCAGGTCGATTCGGGTGCGTCCGTCGGAGGGGTCGGCCATGGGGCACTACCTACATCGGCCGCTCCGGGCTGGCCATGGCGCTTACGGGGTGGTTCGGTTCCTCCTAGGGAGCCCAGACCTCGCCCGCGCCGGGCTCCAGGACTCGGTTCCCTTCACCGGAGGTCTCGCCCGAGATGAGCTCGGTGCCGCCGGGCCCCGGCAGGGTCAGGAAGGCTTCGGTCATGTTCAAGAGCACGACCGTGCCGTCGTCGAACCGCCAGGTCGTCGGCACCTGGTCGTTGTTCTCGGCGAGCTCCAGGATCGGTCCGGCGTCCAGGCCGCTGACGAAGGTGAGGGGGTCCTCCGGCACGGGCGTCTCGCCCCGCAACCGGGTCAGGGCCGGGTTCAGCGCCAGCTCGAGCCGCGCCGGGTCGAGGGTCGGGAGGTCGTCGCCGAGCATCCAGGTGCCGCCGGAGATCGCGTTGGCGGTCACCGCCCCCGTCGCCTCGGCCTCGGTGAAGGGGTCGCGCACCATGATCTGGTCGGGGTCGATCCACCACCACCGGCCGTTGCTCCAGCCGCGACCGGCCGACGCCCGCGCCTGCCAGCGCACGTATGCCCGCTGCGGCCGTCGGTCGAAGCTGAACCCGATGTCCGCCCCCGTCCGGAACGACTCCGCGTACCCCAGCGACGGCAGCAGCGGCGCCCCACAGGCCAGGATCCAGGCATCGCCCGCGGCCTCCCGGAGGATCTCCATCGCCCGGTGGTACGCCTCGGTGCCGGTCACGTCCTCGTGCCGCTGCCCCTCCTGGGCCCCCGCGTACAGGAAGTCGAACTTGAAGTACTCCCAGCCCTCCTCGACCCGGTCTCGGATCGTCTGCGCGAGCCACGCCGCCGCGTCGGGGTGGGTCGGGTCGAGCACCGCGTAGTCGCCGGTGTTGATGTTCGTGAAGACCAGCTCCTCGCCGTCGGCGTCGCGCACCCACCAGTCGGCGTGCTCCTGGTAGGTCAGCGTGCTGCGGTCGACGTACAGCGGCGCCATCCACAGCCCGGGCGTGAGTCCGGCCGCCGAGATGTCGCCGGCGAGGGCGGCCATGCCCGAGGGGAAGCCGTCGTCCGCGGTCCAGTCACCCCACACCTGCTGCCAGCCGTCATCGATCTGAAACAGCGTCACCGGCTCGCCGTCGGCCGTTTGTGCGGCCTCCAGGTTGGCGCGCACGGTG
This sequence comes from Pseudomonadota bacterium, assembly GCA_024229515.1. GTDB lineage: Bacteria > Myxococcota_A > UBA796 > UBA9615 > UBA9615 > JAAESI01. Next base: position 161,001 of record JAAESI010000048.1, read on the forward strand.
GCCTCGGTGATGTCCTCAAAGTAGTAGTACCAGGTGGCCCAGCCCACCGGCGGTGCGCCGGGAAGAGGCCGCGGAGAGACCCGTTCGGCGGCCGCATCCGCGTAGCTGCCGTGCAGCGCCCAGGCGTCCTCGCCGGCTCCGATCACCAGCGGGTCCAGCTCCAGGCTCCCGCCCGCCGCAATCTCGATCGCCTCCCCGCGGTGACCCCAGACGGCCCACGCGGTGTCCTGATCGAAGGCGACGAAGAGCTTCGTGCGGAGCGCTCCCTGCGCGCCCAGCAAGAGCGACGCGCCGTCCGGCCGCCCGACGAGCCCGACCCACCACGAGGTCCCGGCCTTCTCCTCGATGACGGTGCGCGCATCGCCGTCGCCGCCGACCTCGGGGACGCCGTCGGCGTCCAGACTCAACTCTTCCAACCCGATGACGCCGGAGTACGACCACGACTGGTAGCCCTGCCGCCACAGCACCGCCGCCTCGGCCCCGGCGGTCTCCCAGGCTCCCTCGAGCACCAGCCCGGTGAACGTGCCGCCGGAGGCGGACGTCACGGTCGGCACCCACGCGCCGTCGCGGAGCTCGAAGTCGACCTCGAGGCCGCCCTCACCGAGCAGCCGCGCCCGGAGGTCCAGCGAGGCGCACCCCTCGGCGGTCATCGTCAGGTTGGCGCCGTCCCAGGCCTCGGCTCGCTCGCCCGCGCAGGGCAGGGGCGGCTCTTCGGACGGGCAGCCCAACAGAAGCGGCGTGATCGCGAGCAGGGCCCGGTTCCAGGTGATCATGAGGCGACTCTAGCGGTCGCCTACCCCGCGAGCAGCTTCCAGGCCAGGTACGCCGCGAGCAGCGCCCCGCCGACGACGAGCAGGTGGCCGGCCCCTCCCTCGAATCGCGTGGGGGGTGGAGGTCCGGTCCCCTCGGGGCTCCGCCGTCGGGGGGCGTGCTCCTGCGCGAAGAGCTTCTTGACCGCGTCGACTGCGCCCTGCTCCGCGATGAAGACGAAGACGGTTCGGCCGACCTGGATTCGGTCTCCGCTGCGCAGGCGGTGGGGTCGGCCGAGCAGCTTGTCGTTGACCCTCGTCCCGTTGGAGGTCTTCAGGTCTCGGACCTCGTGGCCTCCCTCCACCTCCCGCAGCTCGGCGTGGTGGGCGGACGCGGCGCTGTCGAGGACCACGATCCCGCAGCCCTCCCGACGGCCGATCACGACGGTCCCGTGCAGGTCGTGGGTTCGACCGGGTTCGGCCCCCACCTCGACGATCAACTGAGCCATTCGGCAGCCTCCCCGCGGTCAGGATACCGACGCGCAGGCGGCGGCTGCCCTACCCGCCCACGAACGCAGCCGCGGCGAGCGGCCGAGCTACTGCGGGCAGATCCTGACGCTTACCTCGAAGGCTGCCGGTACAGAGCGGTCGCGTTGCCGGCGAAGATCCGCTCGAGGGCACCGTCGGTGAGGCCGAGCGCGTCGCTGTACAACGCCATCTCGCGCTCGATTCGCCCCTCCCACTCAACCGCTGCGGCCGCGTCCTCCAGCGTCGTTCCGGTGCCCCAGACGAACCGCTCGTGGTGCCGCTGCAGGACCGCCCCGAGGGCGCCGGGGTCGGCATCGGCGGCCGCGAACAGGTGCCCGCCGTCGCCACCCACGCTGGTGTCGACCCACAGGTTGGGGTGCCGGATCAGCAGCCCGTCGAGCCGGTCGACCTCTCGCAGCAGGCCGCCCCAGTGAGCGATGACGAACCGCTCCTGCGGCCACTCCGCGAGCAGCCGCTCCAGCTCGAGCTGCCGGGTCGCGGGACGCAGGTCGACCTCCAGCATCAGCGGCACGCCCTCCTCGAAGCAAGAGGCCGCGATCGCGTCGATCTCCGCTCGGCGAAGGCCGGCGGTCGGCCCCTCGGCGAGGCTCAGCTTCGCGCCGACGGCCCCCTGAGCCGAGGCCTGCGACAGCGCCTGGCCGGCGTCCACGCGGAACGGGCGCGTCGATCCGAGGACCGCCAACCGACCGAGGTGCTGGGACGCGAGCAGCAGCCCGCTCTCGGTGCCCGCGGCCGGGCTGTGGGCGTCCGGCACGAGCACGGCACGCTCGATGTCCAGCCGCTCCATCGCGGCGAGCATCGCGTCCGCCGCCGCCGGAGCGGGCACTCCCTCGAAGGCTGTCACCTTGGCGAACGCCATCCGCGGCGCCTCCGCCTCCGACGGAGTGCAGCCGGCCAGGAGCAGGCCGGCGATCAGGGTCAGGCCGACCGCCGTCACGACGGGGGCGGACGAGTGGCGGCGCCGACGGGCCAGGCCCGCGACCGGCAGCAGCAGCCCCAGCAGCAGCACCGCCAGCGACGTCCGCCCGTCGGCTGCGGCGCTGCACGCGAGCGGGCCGTCGCCCTCGAGCGGGTTCGATGCGCTCGGATCGGGGCCGATCTCCTCATCGAACCCTTCCTCGTCGAGGTCGAACTGGTCGCAGACATCCGGATTCACCGCCTCGGCCGGCATCAGCTCGCCGTCCGGAGGCCACTCGACGTCCGCCGGCGGCTCGGTCTCCAGCGCCGGCTCGGCGCCCATCGCGCAGTAGCCGCCGACCGCCGCGAGCGCGGGTCGGTTGTCGAGCACCACCTCGGGGGGACCGCCGAAGGAGAACCGTTCGACCACCATCGCGGCCGGCAGGTCGACGCACAGCGGCAGTTCGTCGACGGCGGGGAACTCGACACCCTCCAGGGACGGGAAGACCAGCACGGGCCTGGGTCCGGCCTCGGTGCGGACCGCCTGGCCCGACTGCCAGCAGGACGTCTCGCTGCTCCCGCCCACGAAGTCGACGGGCCGGGAGCGGTCCTGGGTGATCTCCCCGAGCCAGGGGTAGGTGCCCTGCTTCTGCGGCTCCGGGTTCGAGGGGAGCCAGTCGAAGACCGGGTCCTCGTCCATCTCCCAGCCGGACAGCACGCTCGTCATCCGGGTCAGCGTCGCGCGCGACGGATCCGCGAACAGCTCGTCCGCCCGCTGCATCGGCTCGACCACCAGTTCCTCGATGTCCGCCACGAAGGCGGCGGGGTCGAACTGGTCGGTGTCCAGGTACGAGGTGTAGTTCGACAGGCCGTTGTAGAACTGCTGCTCGGTCACGCCCTGGTCGATCAGCTCCTGGGGCATGGGGATGTGGCGTCGGATGATCCCCTGCATCACGCCGTTGCGCGGCAGGCCCATCGCCAGCGCCTGCTGCAGGAACGCGGCGGGATCCTGGAGCCCCCGCAGGGAGTCCAGGTCGTAGCCGGCAGCCGGGTAGATCATCCCGTGGAGGAAGCTGGCGTCGCCGGAGAAGTCCGTCACGAAGGCCTTGCCCCCGGCTTCGTCGATCGCCTGGGCGGCGAGCCGCTCCCAGTCGCCCGTCCCTCCGTACCACCAGCCGTACAGCCACTGGACGCGGGCGTCGTTGACCCAGACGTTGTCGTAGTTGACGGGGATGGCCCGCTGGTTGGAGAGGAACCACGAGCGCACGACGAGGTTCGGCGCGGTGGCTACCGCGGTCAGGACGAGCGGGATCATCGGCCGCTCGCCGCCGTAGGTCATCACCAGCGGCATGAGGTCGCCGGTGGAGGCGCCGGAGGTCAGCTTCAGGGCGAGGAAGTCCAGCCCCTCCTCGAGGTAGTTCTCGATCCGCGGGAGGGACGAGTAGGCGACTCGGTAGCCGTTGCAGTTGAACCAGTCGATCAACGCCCCCGCATCGGTGGCGCCGACCACGGTCGCTTCGTAGGAGCCGACCTGGGTCTGCTGGAGGATCGTGACGTCTCCACCGCCATCGGACGGAGGCCCGCCCTCGCCGCCGGCCCCGTCGGAGTCCAGCTCGTCGTCCCACCCCTGGGAGATGTAGGGATCGGAGCACTCGTGGTTCCCCACGGTCATCGAGAAGGTCGGGCGCGTCGACCACATCAGGGTGCGGAAGAGCTCCTCGGTGCCGAGCGCCAGTTCGGGGATTCCGGGCACCGGGACGACCCAGGAGAAGTCCTCGGCCTCGCCCTCGAAGGAGACCTGGACGTGGGTCTCGATCGTGCCGCCGTGGTCGACGAAGACGATGTTCTCTCCCGTCTGGTCGATCGGGATCTGGCTGCAGAAGAAGCCGCCGCAGGCGAGCGCGGGGCTCGGGAGCAGGGCGTGAACGATCAGGGCCGCGCAGGCGGCGATGGACATGGAAAGTCGGCCGGGCATCCGCCCCTCCTCGCATGGGGTCTCTGGGGCGATGTTCCCAGGGGCATGGATGTGCCTGTCGGGCAGTTCCCGGCCCAACCGCGACGAGCGCACCCGGCTGGTCCCGTTCGTCTGGCCCTGATCGCCTGTGGCATCCGCGATCAGCGCTTGCGGACCTTCGCGTGGGCCGCCACCCACTCCTGGGCGCAGATGGCTCCCAGGAAGGAGACCTCGCTGGCCAGCGCGGTGGCCGCGCAGATCTCGGCGAGCGCGTCGGCGTTGCCTTCGCCCGGGCCGGCGCAGCCCAGCGAAGCCAGCGCTTCGGCCTGGGTGGGCAGGGCGGTGCCTCCGCCGACCGTGCCGACCACGAGGTTCGGGCAGAGCACCTGCCAGTCGACGGTGTCTTCGGCGGCGTCGTAGCGGATCAGGGTCTGCGCCATGCAGGACCCGGGCGCCGCGGCGACGTCCTGCCCCGTGGCGATGAAGATCGCGGGCAGCACGTTGATGAGGGCGGCGTGACTGTTCTTGGTCCCCGCCCACAGGTTGCTGGTGGTGTAGAGCTGGTACAGCTCGACGAGGTCGGACGGCTCGGCGCGCAGGGTCTCGCGCAGGACGTCGCCGGGGATCACCGCCCGGGCGCTCGCGGCGCGTCCCCGACCGAGCAGGACGTTCAGGTTGGAAGAGACCTTCTCGCCGGAGAGCCCCCCTTCCATGTAGACGCGCTCGGCCTGCGGCTCCCAGGTACGCAGCAGCTCGACGGCCGCGGCCGCGGCCACGCTGACCATGTTCTGCCCCGAGGCCTGCCCCGGATCGATGCTCAGGCGCACGTGCACGTACTGCCCCTGCACGAAGCACCTCACGTCGGTGAGCTTGCCGTGGCGGGTCGTCGCCTCCATGGGCGCGGCCAGCTGCTTCCAGTCCGCCTCCACGCGCCGCGCGAACTCGATCGCGTCGTCGTAGCCGCCGAAGCGGAAGACGGGTGCGCGCTGGATCCCTCCGCGCCGGGTCACCCGGGTCTCGCAGCCGCCGCTGTCGTTGAGCACCCTCATGCCGCGGCAGGTGGACGCCACGATGGTCCCCTCCGTGGTCGCCATGGGCACGTGGTAGGTCCCCCGCGCGGCCTGCCCCCGAATCTCCAGCGGGCCGGCGAGCCCGATCGGCACCTGCGCGGTCCCGATGAAGCGCTCCACGTTGCGGCGCGAGGCCTCCTCGTAGGTGGCGAACCCGGCGGCGGTCACCGTGAATCGATCGTCCATCGTTCCTCCTTCGATGCCGCGGGAGGGTACCGGTTGATTCCCCGAACTCGAAGTCGGCCGCCGAGGGGCGCGAGGCTGACGACGACATCAACTCACGGGGGCGTGCAGGCGTACACTCCGAGGGAGGGTGAAGCTCATGGCCGAAGACGACCCGACGACGAGAGCCGAGCGGTCACTCCGCGAGCGCAACGCGGAGCTGCACCAGTACGAGTACATCGTGTCGGCCTCCACCGACATGCTGGCGCTGCTGGACCCGCGGTTCGTGTACATCACCGCGAACGACGAGTACCTGGCTGCGTTCGGGCTTCAGCGCGACGACGTCGTGGGACACACCGTGGCGGAGGTCTTCGGCGTGCCGTTCTTCGAGCAGGTGATTCGGCCCCACGCCGAGGTCTGCCTCGGCGGCGAGAACGTCACGTACCAGGACTGGTTCCCCTTCCCGGCGTTCGACGCCCCGCAGTACATGGAGATCCGGTACTCGCCGTACGTCGACGAGGGCGGCTCCGTCCAGGGCTTCGTCGTGAACGGGCGGAACATGACCGACTACAAGAAGGCGGAGATGGAGCTGACCCGCTCGAACGAGGAGCTTGAGCAGTTCGCGTGGGCTGCATCGCACGACCTGCAGGAGCCGCTGCGCATGATGTCCGGGTACGCCGGCCTGCTGGCCCGGAAGTACGCCTCGCGGGAGGACCCCGACGCCGAGCAGTACGTCGCCGCGATCGTCGACGGCGCGGCCCGCATGCATCGCTTGATCAGCGACCTGTTGACGCTGTCTCGTCTGGGCAAGGCCTCCGAACCGAATCAACCGGTGGCCCTCGGCTCGGTGCTCGCGGACGTGAAGCGGGACCTTGAGGTGGCGATCGAAGAGTCCGGAGCCGAGATCGCGCACGGGGAGTTGCCCACGATCCCGGGGGATGTCACCCAGCTGCGCCAGCTGTTCCAGAACCTCATCGGCAGCGCCATCAAGTTCCGCGGTGACGCCCCTCCCCACGTGGAGGTTTCGGCCACGCGGGAGGGCGAGGAGTGGGTCTTCGTGGTGCGGGACAACGGCATCGGCTTCGGGCCGCAGTACGGCGAGCAGATCTTCGAGACGTTCCGCCGCCTGCACCCCAAGGACGCCTACGAGGGGTCGGGCCTCGGGCTCACGCTCTGCAGGCGGGTCGTCGACCGACACGGCGGGCGGATCTGGGCCGAGTCGGAGGCGGGCCCGGGGGCGGCGTTCTTCTTCGCGCTGCCTGCGTAGGGCCTCGGGTCAGCGGCTGCTCGACTGCTCAGCCCGTTTTGGGTGCAGTCGGAAATGCGCGGTCAGCCTAGACAGCCTATTCGGGCGGTTGGCCGAGCCGGATCCGTGCGCGTCGGCCGCCCCGCGGCTCGGAGGTGAGGTTCACGAGGTAGACCGGGCCGAGCTCCGCGACCTCGAGCTTCCCCATCAGATCGGCGACCGCCCGGTTGCTCTCGACCACCACCTCCAGCAGGCAGATCGACCCCTCGCAGCGGACCACCGCTCCCTCGGCGTCCACCCGGTCGAGGATCGCCTGCGCGCGAGGGTCGTCGGCGTCCCCTCCCGCCAGCATCGCCGACAGCGGCAGCTCGACCGCCGCGAGGCCGGCCGGCTCGTCCCCCGGGCCCGCCATCGCCGCCACCGCGTCCCGGACGCAAGCGGCCACTTCGTCGAACTCGGACTGCACGTCGGTCACCTCGGCCTGGACGATGCGACCGGCGTCGTCGAGCACGACCATGGCGGAGGCCCGGTCGCGAGGGTCCGCACCGCACGGCAGCGCGCCGGAGAGCACCGGCTCGAGCGTCGCAATCACGCGCTCCGTCGGCACCCCTCCCGGCTTCAACGGGGTCACGACGCGACCGACGAGGATGTCCTCTTCGACGTACAGCTCGCCGAGCTTGAAGGACTCCGCGGTGGCCGCCAGCGCCGTCTCCAGCCTCACGTCCATCAGCATGAGCTTCGCCCCCTGCTCGGGACCGTCGAGCCGCGCCCCGGCCAGCCCGGCAGCGGTGGCGATGGTGTCGAGGGCGTCGCTCGTCGTCCGCCACCCCAGGTCGAGGGAGACCCGCCGGTCGGCGAGGTCCCGCGGCAGCTCGGGGGGGCCGCCGCACTGGACGTAGATGGTGTCGGGGGTCCGATGCAGGGTCAGGTCGAGCTGCGACTCGAGCAGCGTCCAGGCGGCCGAGGCGGGGGCGTTGTCGAGCTGCAGGTCGACCCGGCGCTTGGAGGCGCAGTCGGGGGCTGCCACTTCGCGCGCCTCCCGCTGGGCCAGCAGCGTCATCACCTGCCCCGCCTCCGCGTCCTCGAAGTCGACGGCGATGCTCGGTTTGTCCGCGGCCAGGGCGCAGGAGACCAGCGCGGTCGACAGGACGGTCAGGACGGGGGCGGGCAGGTGGCTCATGTCGGCGCTCCGGGCGTGGGAGAAGACGAGGGAGACGGCGGGCAGGTCCGGGCGGTCGGCGAGGCGGAGCCACAACCGGCTGTCCGGAGGGGCGGAGGGGCGCAGCAGCACCAGCCCGATCGCGGCGGCGGCGGCCGCGAGCGCGGCGATCCGGGGTGCCCGGCCTCGCGTTGGCCGTCGGGCGAGCACGGCTGCGAGATCCGCTGCCTGTTCGCGGTCGGTCGGCGCCTCGGCGTCGAGCAGTTCGATGAAAGCGTCGCGGTCGGTCACGTCGCACCTCCGGGGGTGTCGAGGGCCCGGCGGACGTGGCCGCGGGCACGGTGGAGGGCGACGCGAGCCGCCGTCGGCTGGATATCCAGGAGCTCAGCGATCTCGGTCGGGGCGAGGTGCGCTTCCCAATGAAGCGTGAGCACGGCTCGCTCGCGGGGGCTCAGCCGTGCCAGGGCATCGCGCAGGCGGGCGTCGGTTCGGCGCGCTTCGAGCGCTTCGTCGGGTCGCGGTCCACGGGTCCGAGGCCGCGACCAGGGCCGGCGGAATCGGAGCACGCCCCGCCTCCACGCCAGCGACCGGGTCACCGTCACGCGGTGCAGCCAGGTGCTCAAGCGGGCCTCCGGCCGCCACCGCGGCGCCTCCTCGAGGAGGGCGACGAACACCTCCTGCGCCACCTCGCGGGCGTCGTCGCGATCCAGGAGCACGCCGTACGCCAGGCGGAAGACGCGTCCGTGGTGCTCCGCCCACACCTGCTCGAAGGCGCGCTCCTCGCCGTCGCCGACACGGGCCAGGAGGGCTGCGTCGGTGGCGTGGGGATCCGGGGGCATCGGATCGAGCTTGGCGCAGTCCGGCAAAGGGTGGCTCCTCGCTTGGGTTCACGAGGTTCAAGACGTCCGGGGGCCAGGCGTTACAGACGAAGATGCGGGGGACAGGTCCCAGGGGTGCGGTAGACCCTGCCCAGGAGGCTCGATGCGCCTGATTTCCTTGCTGCTCCTGGCCGCGACCACCGCGACGCCCGCCCTGGCGGGGGACGCCCCCACCGAGATCGACGCCGACGCCGTCTGGGGCCTCGCCGACAGCCCGATGGCGGTGCACGAAGAGCTCCGGGTGGCCGCGGGCGCGGTCCTCGCGTCGACCGTGGCTCTGGACGCCACCATGGCCCTGAAGATCGCCTGCGGCCTGGGTGCCGTCGGGGTCAGCGTCGCGTGCGCCAAGGTGGTCTTCCAGCGGTCGCGGGAGGCCCGCGAGGGCGCGAGCGAGGAGCGCTTGAAGGCGCTGACCCGGTGGGTCTGGCTGTCCGCCGCGGTGGGGGTCCCGATGGCGTTGGTCGCGCTGTTTGTGGGCGGCCAGCGGGTCGGGTGGTGGTAGTGGCGTCGCTCCGCCTCCGCGCCGGCGGGTTCAGCCGTCGGGGTGCGTAACGGACTGCACGCGCTCGACCTCGACCCCCTCGAGCACCGTGACTTCACCGTCCGGCCAGCGGACCCGCACAGTCACCGGCCCGTCCTCGTCGCCCAGCCCGAAGTGCAGGCGCGCGGGCCCCTGCGCCTGTCCGCGCCCCCCGAGCATGTGCCGGGTGCGCGTGCGTGAGGCCGTCTCGACCTCGACTCGTGCGCCGAAGCCCTGCCGGTTCAGCGGCGGCCCGTCGAGCCGGACCTCGAGCCAGACGCCCTCGGTGCAGAGGTTCATCATCAGCAGCGGGTAGCCGGAGTTGCTGGCGGTGATGAGATCGAGGAAGCCGTCGCCGTCGAAGTCCCCCGTCGCGAGTCCCCAGTGCGGCGTCTCATCGTCGAACCCGATGGCGGCGCTGACGTCCTCGAAGCCGCCTCCAGGGAGCCCGAGCCACAGCAGGTCCGGGTAGCTCTTGTTGGGGTCGGCGGGCGCGGAACTCTGCACCGCGTCGAGGGCGCCGTCGTTGTTCAGGTCGACCAGATCGAGGCTCCACCCCACGGTCCCGTGCTCGCCCGCCGGCGCCGCCGGCTCGAGGCCGAGGTCGGCTCCGGACTCGACGAAGCTTCCGCCGTCCGACAGCCAGCAGCGGATCGGCCCGCGGCCGGGGGCGCACCAGTCGACGATCCCGTCCTCGTTGAGGTCCACGCCGTCCACGCCGTGCGCCGCGATGTCGAGGTCGAACCCGAGGGCCTCGGTCGCGTCGACGAAGGCGCCGTCGCCGTCGTTCCGGAAGATCGCGGAGCTCGGCCCGGCGTCCCCCAGCAGGAGCAGGTCGAGGTCCCCGTCGCCGTCGAGATCACCGGCCGTCGCCGCCTGGACGCTGAGGCCGCCGAGGGCGGGGGTCAGCACCACCCACTCCTCGAAGACGCCGCCGTCCTGAAGGAGGAGCCGGTGGACGAGGCCGTCGAGCTCGTCGTCGCCCCCCCCGAACCGCTGGGTCGGCGCGATCAGGTCGAGGTCGTTGTCCCCGTCGATGTCGACGAGCTGGTTGGTCAGGAAGACGTAGTCACTGCCGTCGGGATCGCGAAACAGATCGACGCGGGGCTCGAACCCCATGCCGCCGAGGTTTCGCGCCAGCGTCAGCCACCCCGGCCCTCCCTGGATGACGTCCGAGAGGCCGTCCCCGTCCAGATCCGCGAGGCTCAGGCCGGCCGGCGGATCCGGGGGGAAGTCGCCGATGCTGACCGCCTCGGGGTGCAGCGTGAACTGCCCCGCGCCGTCGTTCTCCCACAGCGAGATCCCCTCGACGGTGGGGTACGCGAGGATGTCCAGGTCGCCGTCGCCGTCCAGGTCGTGGGCGGCGATGTTCGCGTGCCCGCCGCCGCCGCCGTCGGGGTTCGGGTCGAACATCTCGAACTCGATGCCGCGGGCGACGCCCTCGTCGGCGAACCGGGGACCGTCGGTGCAAGGGACCGCGTCGTCGTCGTCGGTGGCGTCGTCGTCGTCGACGGCCGAGTCGTCGTCGTCGTCGGAGGTGTCGTCGTCGCCCGGGCCCGGACCGGAGCATCCGGCGAGCGCGAGCACGACAAAAAGCAGCAGCGTGCGCCAGTCGCGCACTCGAAGGCTCGGGCCGGGATTCATGTGCCGGCCATTGTGTCTGGACCGACCCCGCAAGGGTAGTCAGACGTCAGGACTTCGGGTGGGTCCGTCCCCCCTGCGAGACCCCTTCCAACCGTGGTAAGGAGGTCCCCTCACCGTCCCATGATGTCACCCTCACCAGCCGACGCCCCCACCGGGGTCATGCGCCCGGGCCACCGGAAGCTCCTGCTGGGCTTCCTCGCGGCCTGCTTTTTCGGCCAGACCGCCCTCGTTTACTCCGATCCCACGCCGACGACGCCGTTGTCCGAAGAGGCCCTCGGGGGGGCGCGGACGTGGCACGCGAACAACTGCCAGAGCTGCCACCAGATCTACGGCTTCGGGGGCTTCCTCGGCCCGGACCTGACCAACGTCGCCGCGCGGTACCCGGGTACGGCGCTGGACGGCTGGCTGACGCACGTGCTCGCGGGGACGGGCCAGATGCCTCACTTCGCCCTCGACGAGGGGGAGCGGGCGGGGCTCGCCGCGTTCCTGCGGGAGGTCGACACCACCGGCATCGGCCAGGCCCGGGTGGGTCCCGGGGACTCCGGTGGGTTCGCCGCCGGTGAGCTCCCGTGGTGGGAGTACGAGTGACGGTCCCCGCGCCCGCCGCCGACCAGGTCTCGCGCCGGTACGCCACCCTGACGTTCGTCCGAGGGGCGCTCGCGGCGCTGATGGTGGCGTTGGCGGTGGGGCTGCTGTCGGCGCTGTACTCGGTGCCGGCGCTGGGCGAGTCTATGCGCAAGCTGGGAATCCAGTTCACCGCGCTGCGCCCCCTGCACACCATCTTCGCGTCGGCCTGGATCTTCCTCGGGGGGATGGCGGTGGTGCATCGCTTCCTCCAGGAGGAGGGAGGCCCCCTGAAGCCGGGCGAGCGGCTCCGCCTCCGCGGTCAGGTGCTCCTGTGGGCGTTCGCGGGGCTGGGGATCCTGATCACGCTGCCCCTGGGCATCACGTCGGGCCGCGAGTACATGGGCCACCACCCGCTGCTGTCGATCCCGATCTTCGCGGGCTGGCTGCTGTTCTGTTGGAACTACTTCGGGATCGCGGGCCGAGGATTCTGGCAGCGCCCCGTCTACGTGATGATGTGGGCCGTAGGCTCCCTGTTCTTCGTCTACACCTTCACCGAGCAGCACGCCTACCTGCTGCCGGGGGTGTTCGGCGACCCCGTGGTGGACCGGCAGATCCAGTGGAAGGCGTGCGGCACCCTGGTCGGCAGCTTCAACCTGTTCGTCTACGGGACCGCGATCTTCCTGGGCGAGAAGATCACGGGCGACAAGAGCTACGGCCAGTCGCGCACGGCGTGGGCGCTGCTGGGGATCGGGCTGCTCAACTCGTTCACCAACTACACCCACCACACCTACCACCTGCCGCAGTCCCACCTCGTGAAGTGGATCGGCTTCTGCGTGTCGATGACCGAGCTGCTGATCCTCCTGAAGGTGGTCGGTGAGCTGTCGGCGCTGGTCCGGGCCGAGTCCGAGGGAGGGCGGACCGAGACGGCGGCCGGCCGGTGCGTCACGCGGATCCTCCTGGGCTCTGCGAAGTGGTGGACGGCGGCGATGCTGGTCTCCTCGATCCTGATCTCCGTGCCCCCCCTGAACGCGCTGGTGCACGGCACCTACGTGGTCACGGGGCACGCGATGGGCACGACGATCGGCATCGACACGATGATCCTGCTGGCGGCGATGTCGTGGCTGCTGCGCGAGCGGCCGTCCACCGAGGTCGGCGTCCGCAAGCCGGTGGACTGCAAGCAGATCTGCCGCACCGCGATCGGCCTCAACATCGCCGCCGGGGCGCTCGCCTTCTGGCTCCACTTCGCTGGCCTCGTCGACGGCGTGACCCGCTACCTCCACCCCGTCGGCGCGGGTCAGGCGTTCGCCTACCGGCCCGCGTGGCTGCAGGCGAGCATCGGGCCCGTGTTCGCCATCTGCGGCCTCGCCCTGTTCGGGTTCTTCGTCATGCTGCTGCGCCGGTGGGTGCCCGTGGCGTTCGCCCCCTTCGACCCGGAGATGCTGGGGGAGCCGGTGTCGGGGTGGCCGCTGGAGCAGTCGCCCGAGGAGCGCGAGGATCCCTCGGGCATCCCGGCCTGCTGATCGACATGGCTGACAGCAACACCCAGGGCATGAGCGCCAGGACCGGTCTCCTCGCCGGTTGCGCGGTGGGGTTCCTGTTTGCGGTCTGCCTCGGCGTCGTCGGCTTCGCGGTCGCGGTGCGCACGTCCGCCGCGCCGCCCCCGCCGCCCCCGACGCCCGAGGAGATCTGCCGATTGGCCATCACCAAGACCGCGGAGGTGCGAGGCGAGTCGCTGTCGTTCAGTGAGCTCGAGGAGATCATCGCGGAGTGCGCCCAGGGCTACCTCGACGACCCCGAGGCCCGAACGTTGATCGACTGCCTGGCCGAGGCCCCCGACGGTGCGGCGACGGAGGCCTGCATGGACGACCCGATGGCGCTGCGGTCCAGGCGCTCCGAGGCGCCCATGAACGTCGACGGGATCCGAACGGCGGAGAAGGCCTACCACGCCGAGTGGGACGCGTTCACCACCGCGGGTTGGACCCCCCCGCGGCTGTACGGCGAGGACCCGGGCTCCTTCACGGGCGGCGGGCTCGACGCCTTCTACAACCTCGGCTGGATGGCGGACGGTCAAATCCGCTGCCGCTACCGGACCACGGCCTACAACAAGGCCTCGTCCGCGGCTGACGACTTCGTGGTCGAGGCGGAGTGCGACATCGACGGGGACGGGATCAACGCCGTCTACCGGGCCAACCGCGCCGCCAAGGCGGCGATGGTGACGCCGGACGACGTCTACTGATCGCGGCGCCTGCGATCGCGCGCCTATGACGACCATGGAGCGGATCGTGTTTCCGGCGGTTACGAGATCTGTAGGGATTAGGAGAGCGCTTTGGCGTCACGTTTCAAGATTCGCGATCGTCTGAAGAACCTCGCGCAGCCGTCCGCGAGCCCCGGCGGCGTCGGCACCACGGGCTCGCCGACCTCGCAAGCGCTGCAGGCCGAACTCGGCACCGGAGCGCAGGCCTTCGGGTTCTACAAGAACCGGGTGCACGACCACCTCAAGCCGTGGATGTCGGAGTACATCGCCACGGCGGACGTGGTGTTCGTGGCTTCCGTGGCCGCCAACGGCGACCTCGACTGCTCGTCCAAGTTCGGACACCCGGGCTTCGTCCGGGTGCTCGACACAAAGACCATCGCGATCCCCCTGTACTCCGGCAACGGCGTGCACGCGACGCTCGGGAACGTCGTCGACAACCCCAAGGTGGGGCTGTGCTTCTGGAAGCCGCACGCCGAGGTCGTCTCCCTGCAGCTCAACGGCGGCGTGACCATCGTCGAGGCGTCCGATGAGGCCGCCCGGCGCTTCCCCGCGATAGAGGAAGACGAGGGCCGATCCGCGGTGCGCTGGATGGTCGTCGAGGTCCACGAGAGCTACATGCGCTGTGCTCGCCACACCTCGCTGATCGAGGGGCGCGAGGAGGAAGTGGCGCCCTAGTCCGCCAAGGACTGGCGACGATCAGAGCGGGTCGACGACGGACTTCTACACTCCAGATGCCGGAACCGTATGGGCGACATGCCCCGTTCCGGCTCGGAGGCTCGATGACTCGCAAGACAGTAGCCATGGTCATGCCGCGGACGGGACCGACCCTTCTATTCGCCCCTTACAACTACATGGCCCTCTCGACGGATCTGAAGGCCCGTGGGTACGACCCCCTGATCCTGGACTGCAGGCTCGAGGACGTGAAGGGCCGGCTGCTGTCGGCGGACGTGCGCCCGAACCTGGCGGCTGTCTGCTTCACCTCGATGATGGGGCCGCAGCTGTCGTACGCGCTGGACGACAGCGGATGGGTGCGCGAGCACATCCCCGAGGTGCCGACCATCTGGGGCGGCATCCTGCCCACCGAGCTGCCGGAGCTGTGCGCCGAGCACCCCGCGATCAGCCTCGTGATCAAGGGATGGGGCGAAGGCAAGCTGCCCGACGTGCTCGATCGCTACGCCGACGGCTCTTCGCTGGAGGACGTGCCCGGGCTGATCTGGCAGGAGCCCGGCGGCGAGCTCAAGGAGACCGAGCGCGAGCCCGCGCGGGACCACCCGCCGCTCGTGTACGACTGGGACGCCGTCGACCTCAACCCCTTCATCATGCAGGGGTACGGCCTCGGCAACCGCACGCTGGTGATGATCACCACCCGCGGTTGCCCCCACAAATGCACCTTCTGTTACGGACCCCAGTTCCACGGCTCGACGTGGACCGGGCAGACCGCCGAAGAGGTGCTCGCCGACATCGACCTGCTGGCGAAGCGCTACAGCTTCGACTCGATCTTCTTCAACGACGACAACTTCGCCGTGAAGTGGAGCCGCACGGTCAAGATCGTCGAGGGCTGCAAGGCCCGCGGCCTGACCTACGGCCTGTCGTTCCACGCCAGCTACCTCAACGAGCAGCGCATCGGGTTCCTCAAGAACACCGGCTGCGTGCGGCTGTACTGGGGGCCCGAGTCCGGCTCCAACCGGATGCTGAAGATCCTCAAGAAGGACGCGACCGCGGAGATGAACCTCAAGATCGCCGAGGCGGCGGCGCGCCACGATCTGGGCGCCTTGATGGGCTTCATGGTGGGCCACCCCGAGGAGACCGAAGCCGACCTGCAGCTGACGCTCAACCACATCGACGAGCTGCTGGCGATCCACCCCGGGCTCGACATCTCGGACATCAAGATCTTCACGCCGTACCCCGGCACCGAGTTCTACGACGACGCGCTCGCGCATGGCTTCGTGCCCCCCAAGCGGCTCGAGGACTGGGCCAGCTTCTACTGGAACAAGGCCAACACGCCGTGGCTCAGCCACTCCGAGAAGAAGCGGCTGGAGCTGATCTCCTACACGTCGCTGTGTGCCTTCGCGACGTGGCGGACCGAGGGGCTCAACCCCGTCCAGAACCGACTCACGCGGATCCTCAACAAGGTCGAGCGGAAGCGCTGGGATGCGCGCCACTTCGATCACGCGCCCGAGCTCTGGCTGCTCCAGAAGTACGTCGACCTCCACCGGCTCGACGGCGGCGCCGCCCGCCAGGCCTGGCAGAAGGTGCGCAAGATGGCGGACCGCCTCAACGTCCGCTGAAACTGAACCGAGTCGCTGATCTTCTTGGTTGACGGGAGCGCGGATTCATCTTACTGATTGCCAGTCACTGACTGACAGTCACT
Source organism: Pseudomonadota bacterium (assembly GCA_024229515.1). GTDB lineage: Bacteria > Myxococcota_A > UBA796 > UBA9615 > UBA9615 > JAAESI01. Next base: position 177,021 of record JAAESI010000048.1, read on the forward strand.
GAGGTGCCCGTGCCCGACAAACCGCTCTCGCCCCGCCAGCGCCGCAAAGCCGAGACCCGCCGTCTGCTCCGCGATACCGGCCAGCGCCTCTTCGGGGAGCTGGGGTTCGAGGCGACGTCGATCGGCGCGATCACCCGTGCCGCGGGGGTCGCCCACGGCACCTTCTACGTGCACTTCGCCACCAAGGAGGTGCTGCTGGACGAGCTCCTCGCGGAGTTCAACGGCGGCCTGGCGACGCACCTGGCGCCCCTGTGGGCGGGGGCGGGGGGGATGCCTCTGGCGGAGTTGGTGGAGACCACGGCCGGGCTGTTCCTGGATCACTGGGGGGAGCACCGCGGGTTCGTCGAGATCTACGCCCGCCGCGTCGCCACCGGGCTCGCCCTCGAGCAGCTGCGGGACGGCCTCAACCCTCCGGCGGCGGACCTGCTGACGTCGGCGCTGGTTCAGCTCGCCTCCGACCAGAGCCTTCCCGAGCCCGAGCTCATCGCCCAGGGGCTGCTCGCGGCGTGGCTTCGGATCGGCATGCAGCACCTGTTCGGGGAAGGCGTCGGGCGTGCCCGCGCCACCGCCGCCCTCACCCACATCACGCTGGGGGCGCTGACCCCCCTGAAGGACCGTCCATGACCGCCGCCCTCGACCTCTTCACCCTCTCGTCCCGCCAGGACCGGCCCGACTGGGAGCGGCTCCACCGCGAAGCCGACGCGCTGGCCGCCGAGCTGCTGCCGACGCTCCGACGTCCGGCGTGCGGCCCCACCGCGTGGATCCGCAAGGGCGCAGCCGTCCTCACCGGGTGGGGTTGAGGCGTCGCCGCCGCTGGACGATGGCCGGGCTGGGGGGCCCCCTAAGGGGGACCTGGAGAACTCTTCGAGTTCCCCACAACCCGTTGGAAAACCAGGGGTTTTCCACATCGACCACAGTGGACAACGACGAGGATGACGGGGGGCGACGAGAAGGAGGGATGACGAGAGGAGGGACGACGAGAGGGGGGGGACGACGAGTCGGCCGGGGCGGCGCCGCAGGGTCGACTCCATGGTCGCCGACGCGGTGAGGGCCGCGCCGGGTCTTGGACGGCTGTCGGTGGACTCGAGCGGTCATGGGTCTGGTACCCCTGGCCCAAAGTCCTGACCGGTTTGCGCTGGCCCTTGCGGCCCCCGCCGCCCCCGGTGCCTCGTCGACGTACCGGGGGTACGACTCCTCGGCCCGTGTACGAGGACCGCCATGCCTCACCGCAATCCCGGTCGGGACTTCCGGCCAGGAGGTCTAGTCGGCGGCCGGCGGCGTCCAGGGCACGACTTCGTGCTGCTCCAGACCCGAGTCCTCGACGAGCGCGTGGAGCATGCCGTTGACCGTCTGCATGTCCAGCAGCGAGCTCCCCTCGTGGGCGACTCCGATGACCGGGGAGGTGATGGAGTCGGCGGTCCGGGTGAGGTCGTGCTCGACCCCGTCGCCGTCGGGGATGACGAAGCGCCCCGAGCCGCGGCCGATGGTCTCCATGACGATGTCGGAGTTGCTGCTGTCGATCCGGTGGTGGCAGCGATCGCAGGGCTGCACCCCGGATGAGGTCGTGTGGGGGGTGAACGGCGCCAGGCCCATGCCCGGGTCCCCCTCGGCGGTGTGCCGGATCTGGTCCTTCCACACCGTCCGGCCCGGCCCGAGGCCGTCGTCGGTGGGCTCGACGTCGCACGGTTCGGTGTCCGGATCGCAGGGCGCGATGACCGTGACGAACATCTTCTCCTGAGGCGCCATCGGCGTGATCAGGCCGTCGGAACCGACGCCCAGCACGAAGTAGTCCAGCGCCACCCAGCTGCCCACCTCGGACGCCCGGCCGGCGGACACGGTCCCGTCGATGCCGCTGGCGTCCGAGGCGCGGACATCGACGGTCACGTGGCAACCGAAGCAGGCCGGCATCCACTCGATGTGGCAGGCGTAGCACTCCATCGTCTCGAGGTGAGAGAACCCGGTCGAGAGCACGCCGTGGCCCTCCACCAGGGCCTCGCTGCCGGACGCCTGGAGCACCGCGAGCTGGCTGACGGGGTGGTCTGCGCCGGTGAGCGCGCCCCGGAGCACGAAGGAGCCGTCCGGCCCCACCCGCAGCCGCCGCAACGGGTCGCCGCCGGTGGTTCGGAAGAGGCCGTCCTCGCCCGCGACGGGGGACTCCCGGGGGGTGCCGTGGCAGTCCTCGCACTCGACCCCGACCTGGTACTCATCGGCGCTGTAGAGTCGCCCGTCCCCGTGCACGTCCTTGCCGACGTGGCAGTCGACGCAGCCCAGACCGGCGGTCTGGTGCACGTCCGGCGGGGTCTCGTCGACGTCGTTGGTCGTGTCCTCGTCCGAGATGAAGCCGCCCGCGGGGAGCCCGTGCAGGGGCTGGGTCGTGGCCTCCACGTTCGGGGGGTCGCCGATCCGCGCCGCCTCGCGGACGCCCCGGTACATCGTCCCCATCCGGACGTGGCAGGTCTCGCACTGCGCGTCGGGGATCGCTGACGTCATCCGGTGGCGCACGGGGTGCGCCGGCGCGTCCGGGTCGGCGTTGGGGTCATCCGACTGCGACCGGCCGTCCTCGGCGTAGACGACGTGGCACCCGCTGCAGCCTGAGGACCGGTAGTCGCCGGACGCCTCCTCCTGCGGACCGAACGCCCACAGGTGGCACGAGGGGCAGTTCTTGGCGAGGTAGTGGTCGAGGTGGTCGCCCAGCGACGAGTCCTCCGTCAGCGGCGCCGGATCCAGCGGGTGAAGCTCCTGGACCGTGCCGGGGGCGCCGTCCCAGTCGATGTCGAGGTAGTCGTGCACCGACCACGCTGCCGCCCCGTCCGCCTGCTGGCCGGCCGAGAACCGCGGGTGGTTCCAGTGGCCGGCGAGGGTGCTCATGATCGACCGGGTCGACGTCGCCGAGATGTCGGGGTGGCAGCCGGCGAGGGCGCAGGTCTGCTGCGTGACCCGACAGTCCCCGGGGTTGACCCACTGGACGTACCTCGGGTCGACGGCGTCGAGCTCGACCGGGGACAGCTGGCGCAGCGCTCGGGCGGACGCCACGCCCGCCGGGCGCGGCACATGCGCCTCCTCCTTGGTGTCCGCGTCGGAGTCGCCCCCGTGGCAGGTGACGCAGGCCAGGGGCGCATCCGAGGGGTGGATCATCTCGATCCCCCCGGGCACGCCCGCGTCCGTGAGGGGGGCGTGGCACCGGTCGCAGCCGGAGCGGCTGTCGGTGGGGGCGTGCTCGCACGCCGCGAGCACGCTCACTGCCGCGAGCAGGAGCGCGAAGAGACCGAGCGGTCGTCCCTTGGACCAAGCGTGAATCGAGTGCCTCCGATCTGGCGTAGAGCCCTATTTTAGCGCCGCTGCCGTCCGCTCGACGGGCCCGAACTGACTGTTGTCATCGGCGGGCCCCCCCCGTCCCGGGTCTAGTGACGGGATGATCCGAACCGGCATGCCGACAGGACGCCTCTCCTCTCAGCGAGTCCTCGCCTCCGAGGTGGTGCGTAAGGCCCTCCGGGGCGCGCTCCGGGACCGACGTCCCGTGACCGCGGTCGCCCGCTCGGTGCTCGCGGAGACCATCTTCCTGGAGATCGCCCTGGCGAACTTCGGCCCCTCTTCGATGATCCGCGGCGAGCACGGCTTCTTCCCCCACATCTTCATGCCCGCCTACGACGGCCCCTGGTTCGACGAAGCCGTGCGCCGCATCGTGTTGCCCGACCGCGGGCCGAACATCCTCTACTTCTCGATCACCGGGGTCTGCCCCTGCCACTGCGAGTACTGCTTCGCGGGCGCCGGCGGCACCGCCCGGGACCGCCTGGGCGACGAACCGGTGCTCGAGGTCGCCCGCAAGGTCGCCGCCCTCCGCGTCCCCCTCGTCAACCTCAGCGGGGGCGAGCCGCTCTCCCGCTACGACCGCCTGCTCGAGGCGGTCCGCCTGCTCAGCGAGGGCAGCGAGGTCCGCATGTTCACCACCGGCATCGGCCTGACTGAGGCCCGCCTCGAAGCGCTCCGGGCCGCCGGCCTCAAGGGCATGTTCGTCAGCCTCGACACCGACGATCCGGCCGGCTTCGACGCCGCCCGGGGCCGCGACGGCGCCTTCGCGGCCGCCACCGCCGCCCTCCACCTCGCCAGCGAGGCCGGGATGCTCACGTTCGTGAACTGCGTGGTCGAAGTAGACGCTGGTCTCCAGGGCGGGGTCGAAGACGAGCCAGGTTCCCAGCAGCTGCAGTTCGTCGCCGTGCTCGTCCAGGCCGCGTACGACCGTGATGCTGCCCAGCGGATCGGGGTGCTCCGACGGGTCCTGCAAGAAGGCCTGGAACGTCACCCGGGGGTTGTCGGGGTCGGTCGGATCGCCGGCGTCGCCCGCCAGCATGCCGCCGGCCTGAGGGACAAGGCGACCATGTAGCCGCCCTGGGGCCCCTCCACGATGCTCACTTCGTCGCCGTCGCTCAGCTGGCTGTGTTGCGCCTGCCCCTCGCCGATCTCGACCCAGGTGGGCCCGAGATCGACGGCGCACCCGAGCAACGGGAGCAGGGCCGTCAGGAGCAAGGCACGGAATTCCACCGATAGGACCATGGCAGACCTGCGCAAACGCGAAATGCGTGATCCCGGGTGTCCGGGGATCGCTTCGGACCCCTCAGCAGCCGGGGGGGGCGGCGGGGGTGCCCAAGGTGGTTACAGAACCCAACCCCGGAGCCCCCATGCAGACGCGCCCCCACCTCTTCCTTCCCCTCCTGCTGACCTCCCTGCTGGCATCCGCCTGCGGCCCCGAGGCCCCCGGCACGGAGCTGCGCTCAGACGCCGAGCGCGTCGATCCCGACACCCTGCTGACGGAGGCCGACAAGGAGCTGTTCGTCGACGGGAACACGGCGTTCGGCCTCGAGCTGTACCAGGCCGTCTCCCAGGGCGAGGACAACGTGTTCTTGTCGCCCCACAGCGTCTCCAGCGCCCTGGCGATGTCCTACGCCGGCGCCCGCACCGAGACCGAGGAGGCGATGCGCGAGGTCATGCACTACGACCTCGAAGGCGAAGCCACCCACGCCGGCTTCAACCGGCTCGATCGCGAGCTCGACTCCGCCGAGGAGATGACGCTGGACGTGCTCAACAAGCTCTGGGCCCGCCCCGACGTCGAGATCGAGGAGTCGTGGCTGGACGTGCTGGCCCGGCACTACGACGCCGGCGTGCAGCTGCTCGAGCTGGTCGGAGCCGAGGACGAGATCAACGAGTGGGTCTCCGAGGCCACCGCGGGCCGCATCCCCGACCTGCTCGCGCCGGGCTCCCTGGGCTCCAACGCCAAGCTCGTCCTGCCCAACGCGGTCTACCTCAAGGGCGGCTGGGCCACGACGTTCGAGGCCTCGTCCACGCAGGACGAGGCCTTCACGCTGCTGTCGGGCGATGCGGCGACGGTGCCGATGATGCGCGGCCTGCGCGAGGACGGCTCCTACGCCGCCGGTGACGGCTGGGAGGCGGCTGAGCTTCGCCTCCCGGGCGACGAGGCGCGCCTGCTGTTCGTCGTGCCCGAAGAGGGCCGCTTCGCGGACATCGACGCCGGCTTCGACGCCGCCTTCCTGGCGTCCGTGGACGAGGCCCTGCAGAACGACACCACCGCCGGCGTGCAGGTCGCGATGCCGCGGTTCCAGATCGAGAGCGGCGCCCCCGTCGGCGCCGCGCTGAAGTCGATGGGCATGGAGATCGCGTTCGAGCCCGAGGCCGACTTCTCCGGCATCACGCCGGAGGAGCTCTGGATCCACGACGTCGTGCACAAGACCTTCCTCGCGGTGGACGAAGAGGGCGTCGAAGCGGCCGGCGCCACCGCCGTGATCATGGGCGACGACGACGACGCCGCCGAGATCGCGTCGATCCGGATCGACCGCCCCTTCCACGTCGCCATCCGCCACGTCGAGACCGACGCGCTGCTCTTCTTCGGCCGCGTCACCGACCCGTCCTGAGCCCGGAAGCCGTCAGTTTCGGGCACTCCGTGGCGGCGGCGCAAAGGGGATCGCGGTGCGCGAAGCCCCTGCTACGATTCCCCCGTGTCCTCTTCCACCCTCGATCTGACCGGCTCCTCGGTGCTCCTGGCGGCCCTCGTCGCGCTGGGCGCGAGCGGCTGCGTGGAGGGTGGGTTGGGCCCGCCGGCCGTCATCGGCAGCGCAGGACACACCTCACTGGGCGCGGCGCCGCACTGGCTCGCCTCCGAGGACGTGCGCTCCGAGTCGGTCTCCCTCGGCGACTGGAACGACGACGGCATCCCCGATCTGGCCTTCGCCACGGCGGTCTGGCCGTCCCCCGAGGGGGCCGCCAACCACGTCTACAACGGGCTCGGCGACGGCACCTTCGAGCTGGCCTGGACCTCCGAGGAGGAGGAGCACTCGCTCGGCGTCGCCTGGGCCGACGTCGACGGGGACGGCGACCTCGACCTCGCCGTCGCCAACGATCGGCAGCACAACCGGCTCTACGACAACGTCGGCGGCGACCTCGTCCCGATCTGGGAGAGCGTCGAGGACGACCGCAGCTTCGGCCTCGACTGGGCCGACTTCGATCTGGACGGCGACCTCGACCTCGCCGTGGCCACCATCGGCGGCCCCAACTACCTGTACGAGAACGACGAGGGCCAGCTCACCGAGTCGCCCTACTGGACCTCCCCCGAGGTCGACGAGACCTCCGCCATCGCCTGGGGCGATATGGACGCCGATGGCGACCCCGACCTGGCGTGCGCCAACGACCCCTACCGCCAGAACCGCGTCTACCGGAACAACGGCGGTGTGCTCGAGTCGACCTGGGTCAGCATCCCCGAGAACACCAGCGTCGGCGTGGCGTGGGGCGACGTGGACGGGGACGGCGTGCCGGAGCTCGCCTTCGCCAACGAGTGGGACGGCTTCACCGTCTACGACAACTTCAACGGCGACCTCGAGGACGGCCCCTTCTTCCAGCAGGACGGCACCGACGACAACGACGTCGACAACGACGCCATCGCGTTCGGTGACTTCGACGACGACAACCTCCTGGACCTCGTGCTCGTCGGCCAGCAGCGGGACCGCATCTGGCGCAACGACGGCGTGCGCGGCTTCGAGACCTGGTGGCGGTCGCCCTTCTCCCTGGACGCCGCCGCGGGGGTCGCGGTCGCCGACTTCGACGAGGACGGCGACATCGAGATCGTGGTCGCCATGGTCTCCGGCCCGGACGCGGTCTTCGACAACCTCGGGCCCGCCCCCCAGGAGTACGTCGACGGCGACGGCGACGGCGTCTTCTTCCCCGAAGACTGCGACGACACGGATCCCACGATCGGAGACGGCCCGGAGGTCTGCAACGGGCTGGACGACGACTGCAACGGGATCATCCCCGTGGACGAGCGCGACGTGGACGACGACGGCTACATGGCGTGCGAGGGCGACTGCGACGACGAGGACCCGGAGATCGGCCCGGATCACCCCGACTGCGCCTCGGTGGACGACGACGACGACAGCGCCGCCGACGACGACGACGATGACGATGACGACGATGATGACGACGCTTGCGCCTGCGCCCACGGCGCTCCGCCGCCGACGGCCGGTGCTGCGCTGATCCTGTTGGGTGCCGCCGGGGTCCGGCGCCGTCGCCGGCCCGCCGTCCGCGTTACTGGTTGATCACCCCGCCGTAGCACTCGAACGCCGTCTCCAGCGGTGACGCCATGCCGAACGTCGAGCACATCTCCTCGGGGTAATCGAGGATGTGGTCGGTGGTGTTGTTCCAGGTGCACGTGGTCGTGAACCAGTCGCCGGGCTGCACGACGATCTCGCCGGGGGCGAAGTAGGTCACCACGGGGTCCAGCCGCCAGTCCGGGTCCCACGTGTCGTGTGTCAGCACCCGCTCGACGGTGCCGTCCTTGCGGTGCAGATCAACCGTGTAGGCCCAGCCCCACTGGTGCATGTGCGGGCCGATCGACAGGATCGACATCTCGGACTGCCCCGCGCACGTGTTCTCGCGCGAGGTGATCTCCCCCGGTGGCAGCTCGAGGGTCTGCGCGTGGTGGGTCCAGGCGCCGCCCCACTCCTCGACCTCCTCCTCGGGGGTCGTCCGGAGCTGGAAGGTCACGCTCGTGACGATGTCTTCGTCGGTCGGGTTGATGTAGTGCGCATCCACCACCATCCACCGCTGGCCCTCGGCCATCTTGACGGCCATGCCTTCGGGCAGCTCCAGCCAGAGCCGGCCTCCCTCGTCGATGTCCTTGCCGTCGTCATCGTCGTCGTCGACGTCCTCGTGGTCGAAGAAGTCGGGGGTGTACCCCTCGGCTTTGGTGCTCCTCCTTCTGCTGCCGGCGTGCACCTCCACGGGAGGTCCAGCGCCCGACGAGGAGGAGCCCCGCGTCGATGACCCGGTGGAAGGGCGGCCGATGCCATTGGGGTTCCCCCGGGTTTTCCTGATAGAATCGATGGTGGCTCGATTGTGGAGGTTGACGATGCGGTTGTGGATCCTGGTTACGCTGGCGGCGCTCGTAATGGTTCTTGGCCTGTGGGCCTGCACGGTTCAGGTGTGCAGCCCTGGCTCGACGCAGACGTGCGCGTGCCCTGAGGGCGTCGAGGGAGCTCAGACCTGCGCCGACGACGGCGCGCGGTGGGGCGACTGCGACTGCGGCGCAGGCGACGACGACGACGCCACCGACGACGACGACGGAACCGACGACGACGACGGCACCGACGACGACGACGGCACCGACGATGACGACGCCACCGACGACGACGACTCCGGCGAGCACACGCTCGACGATGACGACACCGCCCCCGATGACGACGACATCGCCCCCCCCGATGACGACGACAGCGCCGGCTTCGATGACGACGACATCGGCCCCGACGACGACGACTCCGCGGTGGGCGACGACGACGACTCCGCCGGCGGCGGGTTCAACCCGGTGCCGTGCCCCGGCGGCCAGTCGGACTGCGATGCGCCCGGAGGCTGCTCCATGCCCCTGGGCTGCTCCTGCACCACCACCCCCGGCGGCGACCTCTGCATCCCCAACTGCAACGTCGACGGAGACTGCCCGATCGACCCCTTCACCGGCCTTCAGTTCAACTGCAACGGGGGAATCTGCACTCCCTGACGCCCTGACGGGTCAGTCGGCCGCCGCGCAGAGGAAATTGGCGTGGGTGTACGTGTCGGCGAACACCGGGAGCTCCGACGGGCCGGTGCAGACCGCGCCGTCGGGGGGGACGACTTCGATCGTCGCCATCCCCGGCTCCACGAGGAAGAACCAGATCTCCGCCGATGACGAGCCGATCGGCACGGTGTGCCCCTCGTCGTGCGCATCGGTCGTGTCCAGGATCCAGGCGCTGTCGTAGGGCAGGTCGATCGCCGCCGAGGCGCCGCCCGAGAAGGCGCTGGCGGCGCTGTCCTCCCCCGTGAAGAGGTGCACCAGCAGCGCCCCGTAGGCGGGGTCGTACTCGGCGCCGAAGTCCTCCGGCCGGAAGATGTACTCCGACAAGCGGGAGTACAGGGCGACCTCGATGCCGTTGTCCAGGTCCTCGCCCGCGATCCCGACGATCACCGGGATGAAGTCGTCGAACAGCACCGAGATGATCGGGCGGTCCGCCCGGATCAGGTCCAGCTCGAAGCTCTCGTTCCGGCCGGTGTAGACGGGCTCCTCGCCGCAGGGCCACTCCAGCACTTCCGCCCCGGTCGTGGAGATGGGGTGGTGGCCCAGGTCCCCCACGTCCCCGGTGACGGTGGCGCCATGCCCGGACTCACAGTCGGGGGGGAGCGTCGGCTCGGGGGTCGGGGTCTCCGGCTCGGGCGCATCCCGCAGCGTGATGTCTCCGCAACCGGTGGTGGCGGCGGCGGCGGCGAGCGCGAGGAGGCAGCTGCGAAAGGAGGAGCCGGGCATCGGGGGGAGTATCGGGTCCAGGGCGGCCACGGGCAAGACGCAAACTGTGCCCGTCTGGGGGTATCCTGTCGGCATGCGGATTCTCGTGCTCACCGCCTGCCTCGCCCTCGTCGCGCTCGCCGGGTGCCCCCAGCCGGCGTGCAGCCCGGGCGCCACCCAGACCTGCAGCTGCCCTGGCGGCAGCGAGGGCGTTCAGATCTGCGAGGACGACGGCGCGGCGTGGGGAAGTTGTTCCTGCGAGGGCGCTGACGACGACGACGACGATGACGACTCCACCGACGACGACGACTCCACCGACGACGACGACTCCACCGACGACGACGACTCCACCGACGACGACGACTCCACCGACGACGACGACGCAGCGGCCACGTTTGAGCTCGAAGGGTTCGCCTTCTACGGAGCCCCCGACGACTTCCTGGAGGGCGAAGGCGGCACCGGGATCGTGGTCACCGACGTGCACGGCAGCGGCTCCGCCGACTCCGACGACGAGGGCGAGTTCACCATCGAGGTCGTGGACCAGGATCTGCTCGAGCTGCGCGGACACACCGAGGACCCCATCTACATCGACTCCATCACGACCATGACCCGCAAGCAGCTCGGCGTCGGCGTCGAGGCGGAGGTCGAGGTCGCCCACAAGGCCCACGAGGAGTTCCACTACGACCGCGACTACGGCGGCCAGAGCTACTCCGACGCCCACGGCACCGTGCTGGTCGAGCTGCTCATGGACGGGGACGCCATCCCCGTCAACGCCACCGTCGCGCTGAGCCAGCCCCACGGCGGGTCCTTCGTAATGCTGTCGGTCGGGGGCTCCATCCCCACCGACACCATCCCCGCCAACGCCGACCTCGGAGAGGTGGCGTTCGCGCGCGTCGAGCCCGGCACCGCCACGGTGACCGTGACCCCGCCCGACAACGCCGAGAACGGGTGCATCGGGCCAGAAACGACGACCGTGGAGCCGAACGTGCTCAACCTCGTCATCTTCCTCTGCGGCTGATCCCCCGGCGGGGGCCCTTGCAATCGAGCGGCCGCCTGGGTCTCATGGAGGCATGAACCGCCCCCGCCTGCCTTTGATCTGCGTGCTGATTCTGTTGGGCCTGTTGGCGACGCTGGCCTCGGGCTGCTGCCCGGTCTGCGCCGACGACGACGACGCCACCGACGACGACGACGCCACGGACGACGACGACGCCACCGACGACGACGACGCCACCGACGACGACGACGCGGCCCCGGATCAGGGGTACGCGTTCGTGCCGGACTTCACGGTCTCCACCGCCGGCGCCGGACCCTGCGGGATCGCCGTCGCCCAACTGGACGACGGCCCCGCTCCGGACCTGGCCGTCTCCCACATCCTCAGCAGCACCATGTCGGTGCTGTACGGCGTCGGAGACGGAGGCTTCGAGGGGGCCTGGCAGACCTTCGAGCACCTGGCCCCCATGACCGTCGGCAACGAGCTCGCGGTGACCTCCACCGGCAACTTCGACGGGGACGACCACGTCGACCTCATCGTCGTCTCCACCGGCACGGACGAGGCGATCATCCTCCACAACCCGGGCACCTCGGTCTCCGAGGAGGGCTACGTCGCCGAGCCGTTCGGGGTCGGGGAGGGGCCGTTCGGCGTCACCGTCGCGGACTTCGACGGGGACGGGCTGGACGACTTCGCGGTCTCCGGCGGCGTCTCGAACGACGTCACCGTCTACCGGCAGACGTCCGCGGGCGTCTTTGCGGAGCTGGGGCGCCACGACGTCGACGCGGAGCCCGGCTTCGTCGTCGCCGGCCACGTCGATGACGACGGCGTCGTGGATCTCGTCACGACCAACCACACCGGCGGCTCGGTCTCCGTGCTCCTGGGGGTCGGCGGGGGCGAATTCGGCCCCGCGGTCGACTACCCGGTGGGGGATGGACCCGCCGCGCCGGCGCTCGCCGACATCGACGGCGACGGCCACACCGACCTGCTCACGGCCAACGAGGACAGCGGCGACTTCTCGATCCTGCTGGGCGATGGCGACGGCGGCTTCACCTCCAAGGGCACGCTCGCGTACGGCGACATTCCGTTCTTCATCTCGGCCTTCGACGTGGACGCCGACGACGACGTCGACATCGTCGTCCTGCTCGAAGGCGAGGACGCGATGGTGGTCGCGACGAACGACGGCGAGGGCAACTTCACCGAGGTGCTCCGGTCCAACACGGGCCGCTCCCCCGGCTCCCTGGTCCACCCGGATCTCGATGGAGACGGGGACCCCGACCTGGTGGTGACCAACTTCTTCGGGGACTCGCTTTCGGTCTTCCTGAACCGCTTCGACGAGCTGTAGGGGCCTCGAGCCCCCGGTTCAGCGAACCGCGTTGAGTCCGCCCAGCTCTTCGGCGCGGATGAACGAGTCGGCCGCCGCGGCGGTGAGCCCGAGCTCGACCTGGGCCTCGCCCAACGCCTCCCAGTACCGGGGATCGTTCGGCACGCGGTCGACGGCGCGCTGGAACATCTTCTGGGCCAGGCCGAAGTTGGAGCCGAGCATCGCCTGACGCCCTCCGTCGAACCAGTTGTCGCCGGCGGCGCGTCGCGCTGCGTCGGAGTCTTCTTCGCCGGCGGCGACGCGGGCCGACGGCGGAGCGAGGTACTCCCCCCGGGGAGCGGCGGGCTCCTCGGGAGGAGGAGGAGCGGGGGCCGCGGGTGCGGTCGTCGGCATGTCCCGATCGATCGCCGACCGGATGCGAGCGGCGCGCTCGTCGACGTCCTCGGGGGTCGGCTGGTCCGGGGCCTCGACGACCTGTTCTACGACCTCGGGGTGCTGCAGCGGAGGCGACCTCAGACCGAGGTAGGCGGCGAGCCCCAGGCCCACGACCACGAGCGTGCGCAGCAGTCGCATCTTCGTGGGGGACTCGGCTGGCTCCGGCGGAGGCACCCGCCGCGGCCTGCGCGACGCCGCGGTCGGGGGCGTCGCCCGGGGGGGACTGAAGGACTGCGACCGGGCCTCGCTGGGCGGGGGGCTCGCCTTCTTCGGCGGGGGGGCGCCGCCCGCATCCCGGGCCGCTTTCCAGGCGTCGATGAAGTGCTGCTCGAGGTCGTCGATGTCGCCCAGGGCGATCCAGGTCTTCCCGTCGGGGCTGAGCTCGTCGTCGGGGCCGACCCGTCCGTCGGCCACGTAGCGGTTGAAGGTGCGGAGGTCGCTGAAGTCGTAGGTCAAGCCGATGGTCCGGCGGACCTTCCAGGTGCGGATGCCGACCTCGGCGAAGTCGAGCTGGAACGCGTCCACGGGGTCGTCGGGGGGCACGGCCGGCAGCGTCCCCGTGGTGACTGTCGCGACCTCGACTCGGCTGCCCCGGGGGCCCGGGTTGACGATCCGGATGCTCCCGGTCTCGGTCGCGGCCTCGGCCGAGCGGGAGACGACGAAGACATGGGCGCAGCGAGGGCAGGTGACCTTCGCGCCCGGTCCCTTGATCCGGCCGTCCGACAGGCGATAGCGGGATGAGCATGTGGGGCAGGTGATGACCATGGGACCGTTCTGGGGCGAGTCGGGGCTGTCTACCTGGGACTGTACGCGTGGACTGTCGAAACGGTGAGGGGATTCCTCACCTAGATATCGGGCAATCCCCCAGGCCGGCCGGGCAGAGCATGATCGTTCTTCCCGACAGGCTCCCCCACTGCGGTATTGCTGGTGGGTGCGCTGGGCCGCCCTGCTCCTGATCGTCCTCGTCGCCTGCCCGTCGGACGACGACGACACCCCCACTCCATCCGCCGATGACGACGACTCCGCGGCGTCCGACGATGACGACTCGTCCGCAGCTCCCGACGACGACGACAGCGCCGCCCCCGACGACGACGACGACGACGACGACGACGACACCACGCCGCCGGAGCCGCCGGAGCTGACGACCCCCGAGCAGATCCACGGGCTCGAGCTGTACACGACCTACTGCGTCGGCTGCCACGGTGAGCTCCTCGAGGGGTACGGCGCCGACTTCGCCCCCTCGCTGTCGTCGCCGCAGCTGCTGGCTTCCGCGACGGACGCGTTCCTGGATGCCGCCATCACCCACGGCCGGCCGGGCACCGTGATGTCCGCCTGGAGCGCCGACTACGGCGGACCGATGACGCCGCCGGAGATCGATGACGTCGTCGCCTACCTCCGGGCCTGGCAGACCGCCGAGTCCGTCGATGTGCACGACCAGGTGGTGACCGGAGACGCCGAGGCGGGGGATGCCCTGTTCTCGGTCTACTGCGCTTCGTGCCACGGCGACGCGGGCGAAGGAGGCATCGGCCCCCACCTCGCCAACCCCTGGTTCCTGCACACCGCCAGCGACGGCTACATCCGCTACGCCATCGAGCAGGGCCGTGACGGCACCATGATGATCAGCTGGAGCTCGACCTTCGAGGACGCTCAGGTGGACGATCTGACGGCGCTGCTGCGCTCCTGGTCGACGCCGGTGGAGGACACGAAGGTGCCCCCGTTCGAGCCCGACCTGACCCAGCCGGTGATCCACGAGGGCGGCCCCTCGGCCGACTTCGCCGACGCGCTGATCGAGGGGTTGTACGTGCCCGTGGCGGACGTCGCGGCGGCCTACGACGCCGGCCAGGTGATGGTGCTGTTGGATGCCCGTCCCGGCAGCGACTACCTCGTAGGGCACATCACCGGCGCCGTCTCGGTGCCCTTCTACCGGGTCGTCGACGCGGCGCCGCACCTCCCCGACGACGTCTGGCTGGTCGCCTACTGCGGCTGCCCCCACGAACTGTCCGGCGACGTCGCTGCGCAGCTGTCCGCCCTCGGCTTCCCCCTGACGGCGGTGCTCGACGAGGGGTGGTATCCGTGGTCCGGCGACGGTCACCCGACCACCACCGGCCCCGGGCAGTACTGACCTAGACTCGGGCTCGTGAAGGTGCTGCTGACGAGCTTCGGGACCCGCGGAGACATCCAGCCTTTCGTGGGGCTCGGCCGCGGCCTGCGCGCGGCGGGGCATCAGCCGACGTTCTGCGGGCCTCCCGACTACGCCGCCTGGTTGGAGCGTGAGGGCATCCCCTTCGTGCCGTCGGGGGAGGCGTACGAGACCCTGCTGCCGAAGCTCGATGCCGCTCCACCGAGGGTGTTCGCGGCGTTGCGGGAGCAGGTCGCGCACCAATTCGCGGCGCTGGACGGGCTCGTGGAGGAGGCCGACGTCGTGCTGTCAGGCTCCCTGGAGCTCGCTACGGCGACGCTGGCGGAGCAGCACGGGACGCCCCGCCGGAGCGTCATGTTCTCGCCCTGCGTGGTCCCCGCGCCCGCCAACGTCATGCCGCTGATGGCGGGGAAGGGGATCCCACGGTTCCTCTTCGGGCTGACGTGGTGGCTCAGCGACACGGGGGTGCGGCACAGCCTCCTGCGGCCGGTGCTCGCCGAGCGGAAGCGGCGCGGCCTGCCCCTGCGGGTGGGGCGGGCGACGGCGTTCTTCCTCGGCGAGGAGACCTGGATCCCGTTTCCCGCGAGCCTCGCCGCGGTCGAAGATCCGGTCACGCCAGTGCGCGCGTTCGGCCCCTGGCTTCTGGACGAACCGGAAGCTGAGCTCCCCACCGAGGTCGCTCGCTTCCTGGACGCGGGTCCGCCTCCTGTCTACCTCGGCACGCCCCGGATGACTTCCCCCGGGTGGTCGCCGAGGCGGCGCGGGGGGCGGGCCTGCGAGCGGTGATCGCGGGGGCCGCGGGGCCGTCGGACGACGATGACGTGCTCCACCTCGACGGTCCCGTCCCACACCCGCGGCTGTTCGGTCGGTGCGCCTGCGTCGTGCATCACGGGGGCGCGGGTACGACCATCACGGCGCTCCGGGCGGCGGTCCCCCAGGTGGTCGTGCCCTACGTCGCCGATCAGCACTTCCACGGACGGGTGTTGCACGAGCAGGGGCTCGGCGCGCCGCCGGTGAAGCGTCGGGGGCTGACGCCTGCTCGGCTCTCAGCCGCGCTCCGGGCCGCGATCGATGGGACGGACGCCGACACCCTCCGGGCGGCGGCCGCGAAGGTCGTGGACGGCGTCCCGGAGACGGTTCGCGCGCTGGCTGCGTTCGCCCCTCGCTGAAGCAGCCGGGCTCGAGCCGGTCATCGCGGGCCGCCGAGTCAGTCGCGGAGGGCGTCGATCTCGGCGAGGCGAGCGGGGTCGAAGACGAGCGGGACGAGGGCGTCGTCCTCGATCCCGAGGCGCGGGTGGTTCCCCGCGAGGCGCAGCGCGCATACCGCCCGATCCCACAGCGTGACCACTGCGGCGGCGAGCTCGGCCTCCTCCGCGATGGCGGCGTGCACCGCCGGCTTCGATGTGCGAGCCCGGGCGAGGTACAGCTCGGTGTAGAGCATCATCGTGAGGAGCCCATCGCGCGCCGAGGTGGTGCGGTTCCCCGCCTGGTCGACCATCGCCGCCTCGACCAACAGGCTCCACGTGTACGCGTTGAACTCGTCCAGCAGCGTCTCGAACCCCTGGGCGCCGGAGTCCCCCTCCAGGTAGGTCGCCCGGTAGCTCATCGACGCCGCCGCGGGCGGGAGATCGTCCGCGATGGCGGAGCGGTGGAAGGTCGAGACGATCGGCGCCGAGAGCGCTTGCTCCTGGCTCAGCAGCCACGTGTAGCGGGCGGGCTGGAGGCGACCGAAGCCGACGATGTGCACGTCCTCGTGCACCGCCGCGGACAGCCCCATCTGGACCGCGTCCCAGCTCTCGGTCCCCTGGCCGGAGAACCAGATGTCGAAGTTCTCGGGGTCGGGCACCGAGCGCACGATCCAGGCGGCGTCGGGGTAGCGGCGATCGAGCGCCGTGATCGCCGTGTCGCGCCAGCCCGCGGCCGTGAACCCGGTCTTCAGATCGGACAGGTCTTCGGCCGGCCGGATCGCCCCCGAGCAGTCGAACGCGGACTCGGGGAGCTCGGGGTCGCTTCCGGGCGGCGGCGCGTCTCCGGGCGGGGGCTCGGGGAGCGCGGTGCCGGAGCACGACGCGGCTTGCACGATCACCGAGTCGATGTCCTTGCCCGAGACCGCCCAACGCCAGCCGGATCCGACGTGGTGCATCACCACCCGGTAGGTCGGCCGCGTCGCGATGCCGCCGCTGACCGCTTGTTCCATGACCTCGCCGAAGCCGCAGCGCGGCTGGTAGGCCGGCGGGGACTCGCCGCGGAGGCTGAACCGCTTGGAGATGAGCGCGGTGACCTCCCCCTCGCTGACCATGACCCGGATCTCGCTGCGCACCTCCTCCTCGGAGACTTCGGCCTTCCGCTCGGCCTCGGCCCGCAGGGAAGGGGAGAAGAACCGATAGTCGACGTCCCAGTCGCCGTTGGACCTCAGGTCGAGCACGCCCTCGGTGCGGGCGCCGTCCAGGTAGATGGACCCCAACTGCACGTCGGCCTGCCACGCCCGCGCGATGCCGAGGGCCCAGGGGAGGTTTGCGACGGGGTCGAAGCGCTCGTAGCCGCCGACCGCCGGGTCCGCCGCGACGGGAATCCAGCCGGGGTAGCGGCTGGAACCGAGGGCTGATGGCGCCACCCCCGCGTCCGGCTTCCCTTCGGGCAAGCCTGAGAGGTCGATGATCGGTGAGGCAGGTGAGGTCGGTCCGGGCTCGTCCCGCGCGGCGATGAAGACCACGATTCCGATGCCGAGCCCGAGCCCCGCCACGAGCAGCCCGAGGGTGCACCCCGCGCCCGCCCCCGCCGCGCCGGCGCCGGCGCCGGCGGCGAGCTTGACCCGGATCCGGTTGGCGAAGCCGCGGACCTGGTTCGTCGTCCCGCAGTAGGAACAGTCGACGACCTCTTGCCCCGCTTCGAAGGTCAGCGGGGCGGAGCAGTTGCTGCAGTTTTGGCCGGCCACGGCGCCACTATACGGGGGGCCGCGTCCCCCATGACCGTTGCCCCTGTTCAACCCACTGCTCCCTGATATGGTCGCTGCTGAGTGGAGGAGCCCGCATGCATCGCACGTTCTGGCTGACCGTCATCCTGATCTCCTTCTGTGCCTTCGCGATGGGCTGCCTGTCCCGCGGCAGCGGCGGCCGCGGCGGCGTCGCCGCCGTCTCCGCCACCGATGATGACGTCGCCACCGACGACGACGACGTGACCGACGACGACGACGTGACCGACGACGACGACGTGACCGACGACGACGACGTGACCGACGACGATGACTCCACCGACTGCAACGACGGCGAGGTCGAAGACTGCGACGGCGGCTGCACCTCGGCCACGTGGCTCGGCGACGGCGAATGCGATTCGACCCTCAACTGTGCGGAGTGGGACTTCGACAACGGCGACTGCGACACGGGCGACGATGACGACGACGCCAGCGGCTGCTCCGACGGTGAGGTCGAGGACTGCCTCGGGCACTGCGCGCCCACCGAGTGGATCGGCGACTCGTACTGCGACGACGAGACCTACGAGTACCCCGAGGGGTCCGGCATCATGATCGACCTCAACTGCGAGGAGTTCGACTTCGACAACGGCGACTGCGCCGAGTAGCCGAAGACGTCGGTCAGCCGCTCCAGGTGTCCGCGATCGCGTCGGTCGCCCGCCACCCCCGGTCCCCCAGCCGCTCCAGCAGACGCGCCGCCACCAGGTCCTCCTGGACGTGGGTCGGGCGCCGGGCCCCGAACAGCGCCGCCACGACGCCGGGGCGCCGGGCCGTCCAGGCCAACGCCAGCGCTGCGGTGGGCACCCCCAGCCGCTCCGCCGCCCGCCCCAGGTCGGCCACGAACGCCGCCGCTCGTGCGAACCGCGGGCCCTGGAAGCGAGGATCCCGGCTGCGCAGATCCGAGTCGGGGAAGTTGGGCGCGCTCGAGCCGAAGCGCCCCGTCAGCAGCCCGCGGCACAGCGGCTCGTACGCGATCACCCCCACGCCGAGGGCCTCACAGGCGGGCAGCAGCGTGCGCTCGCCTTCGCGGCGGAGGAGCGACAGCGGGGTCTGCAGAGCCGCGATGGACGCTGCGTCGGCCGCCCGCCGGACCCCCTCGACGTCGTAGTTGCACAGCCCGAAGTGGCGCACCTTGCCCTCCTCCTGAAGAGCCACGAGCTCCCCGAGGGTGTCCTCCAGCGGGGTGCCGGACTCGCACGGCCAGTGCACCTGGAGCAGGTCGATCCGATCCGTGCCCAGCCGCTGCAGCGACGCCTCCAGGTCGGCCCGGACGAAGGCCGGGTCCAGGTCGGAGGCCGCGTGGTCGGTGCCCGCGGTCGCGTCGCCCCCGAACCGCACCCCGACCTTGCTGGCGAGCACGATCCGCTCGCGGTCTGGCCCCAGCGCCTTGGCGAGGAGTTCGTCAGCGCGGCCGTGCCCGTACAGGGGCGCCGTGTCGAACAGGGTGATGCCCCCGTCGAGGGCGGCCCGAACCGCCGCCGTCGCCGTGGCGTCATCGACGCCGTCGCCCCACCACAGCCCCCCCATCGCCCAGGTCCCGAGGCCGAGCGCGGAGACCTCGAGGTCCGTTCCCATCAGGCGGCGGTACAACATCGCCCCAGCCTGCCCCCCGCCGGCCTCCGCCGAATGATGGACGTCATGGCGGATGCCCCCTCCGAAGGCGCAACTTGGGGGCGATGAATCGGCGCCTCGATCTGAAGGTCGGCTGGTCCTGCAACAACCGCTGCCGCTTCTGCGTGCAGGGGGACAAGCGGGATCGGTTCGCCGATCGGGACACTGCGACGGTGCTGCGGCTGCTCGCCGAGGGCCGGGCGGACTGCGACGGCGTCGTACTCACCGGCGGCGAGCCGACGATCCGCAAGGACCTGCCGGCGATCGTGGCGGCGGCCCACGGGCTGGGGTACCGGACGATCCAGCTCCAGACCAACGGACGCGCGCTGTGCCATCGGCCGCTGCTGGAGGAGCTCGTGGCGGCGGGGCTGACCGAGGTCTCGCCGTCGCTGCACGGCCCCGACCCGGAGGTGCATGACGCCCTCACGGGTTCGCGGAACGCGTTCCGCCAGACCGTGCGGGGCATTCGCCATGCCCGCGCGTTGGGGCTCCCGGTGGTGCTCAACAGCGTGGTGGTCAAGAACAACCTCCGGCACCTGCCCGCCATGGCCCACCTCTTCTGCGCCCTGGACGTGGCGTCGTTCCAGTTCGCCTTCGTCCACGCCCTCGGCACCGCCGCCGACGGCGTCGCCGACGTCATGCCGACGTTCTCCCGGGCGGCCCCCTTGCTGCGACGGGCGCTGTGGATCGGCCGTGCCGCGGGCATCCCCTGCTGGACCGAGGGCGTGCCCCTGTGCGTGCTCGGGGCGGCCGCCAACCACGCCTCGGAGGCGCGGATTCCGTCGACCCGGATCGTGGACGCGGAGCAAGTGGTGGAGGACTACACGGAGGTCCGCCGGACCGAAGGGAAGGCGCACGGACGGCCTTGCCGGGACTGCCTCGACGCTGGCGCCTGCGAAGGACCGTGGCGCGAGTACCCGGTCCTGTACGGCTGGTCCGAGTTCCGGCCCCGACGGGCGCCCTAGCCGTCCCCCCGGGCTGCGACCGTTCTGCGACATTTGCCGCGGCCCCGGTGCCTACCTTCGACGCATGCGGTTCCTCGCCCCCCTCCTCGTCCTGCTGACCCTGGCTCCGGGCCTCGCCCAGGCCTCCGCCTCCAGCATCACCCGCTCCGGCAACGTCATCACCATCGAGTCCCACATCGAGCTGTGGGGCAAGGACGCCGTCGTCACCCAGCTCGCCTCGAACCTGGCCGCCGACCTGGAGGTGCTGTTCAACCGGAGCGGCCAGTACCGGCAGTACAAGTGCTATCGGGTCGAGTTCGTCTTCCACATCACGACGCGGTCGATGACCGTGGTCACGCCGGCCGATCGCGTCGCGTTCAGGGCCGACGACGGCGCCCACCACCTGGTCGTGCTCGACGTCTCCGATCCCGCGATCAACGGCGTCTACCAGGCGATGGGCTCGATCGGGACGTACTTCACCGTGCGGGGCAACGGTGCCCTCTCTACGTGCGACGTCGAGGCGCTGCGTGATGCGATCGGCACCGCCAACACCGGCTCCACGATCACGATCATCGACAACGGTCCCTGCTGACGCGCGCGCGCCACAAACCAACCGTTGACCCCCATCGGGGAGTCACCTATAGGGTCGCCGCCGTCATGTCCGATGGCACGGAGCGATCATGTTTTTTCAGCGTCCCCGCCTCTCGTTTCTGTTGCTCCTGATCGCGCTCAGCCTCACGGTCCAGGGCTGCTACTTCGGCAACTACCGCGGCAGCAACAACAACGACGATGACGACGCGTCGGACGACGACGACAACGGTGACGACGACGACGCCTCGGGCGACGACGACGACGCTTCGGGCGACGACGATGACGCCACGGACGACGACGATGACGACGACGCGACGGACGACGACGACGACACGACCCCGCCCCACGGCGACGACGACGACGACGCCACCGACGACGACGACATCACCGACGACGACGACGTCAGCGACGACGACGATGACGATGACGACGACGACGACTCGGTCGCCCTCCCCGCCTTCGAGGACGACTGCGGCGGTGGCGCCAACGACGACATCTCCGGCGCCTCCGGCCTCGCCGCCATCGACGGCCAGACCTACACGTCGGTCCAGGCCTGCTCCGGCGAGGTCGACTACTACGTCACGTATGTGCCCGCGGACACCTACGTGTCCGTGCGCATCGAGATCGACGGCTCCGGCTCCGGCTCGTCCGACCTGGACCTGTACGAAGTCGACGACACTGGCAGCAACGGCCTGCAGGTGAGCTGGTCCGAGCAGTCCTACGAGCGGCTGGCGGTGTTCAACCCGACCTCGTCCACGCAGCCCTACTACTGGGCGGTCCAGCCCTACAGCTCCGCCGTCGCCGACTACGACATCGAGATCCAGGTCCGCGACTACCACGAGGGCTACGACTGCGACGCCTTCTTCAGCGACACCGCGGAGACCGGCCCCTGCAACGAGATCCTTCAGGTGCCGCGGAACCACGACGACGCCGACGGCTACTTCGTCGAGCACCAGGCGCACTACAGCAACCTCCGCCGCGAGGTGCAGTACCTGCTCCAGTGGGCCGCGGAGGAGACCGCCGCGGAGTTCCCCGGCACCACCGTGCTGTCGATGATGGACCTGAGCGAAGAGGACGGGAGCACCCCCGGCGCCATGGTCAGCTCGCTGCGCCACCCCGCCGGCACCCACATCGACGGCAACGACGCCGACATCGCCTACTACCAGACCGACGGTGAGAACAACGGCCAGACCGTCTGCCCCGACGACGGCCAGTTCTGCACCTCCCCGCCCAACATCCTCGACGCCGAGCGCACCGCCTACTACATGGCGCAGCTGTTCACCTCGCCCCACGTCCGGGTCGTCGGGGTCGACACGATGATCGCGCCGATGCTCTTCGACGCCGCGGACGACCTCGTCAGCAGCGGCCAGATCACCAGCGGTCAGCGCAACGAGTTCGACTACAACCTGGCCTACGGGTCGGGGTGGCCGTTCCACCAGCACCACCTGCACTTCAGCTGGGACTGGGAGGACGGTTGGAACTACACCGGCGGGCCGCCGGACGGCTGCATGCTCGAGTCCACCATCCTGGACACCAACGGCAAGGTCCCGGCCTTCCCGCTTCTGTAGGTTGACCACGATGCGCCTCGGACTGCTCCTGCTGCTGACGTTCACGCTGCTGGGGTGTCCCACCAACCGGCGCACCTACGAGGTCAACGACAACCCCGACATCCCCGACCTCGACGACGATGACTCCGTTGGGGACGACGACGACGACGCCACCGACGACGACGACGCCAGCGACGACGACGACGCCACCCCCGTCGACGACGGCCCCGAGGGCTGGATCGGGGGCCCCTGCGAGACCGCCGCGGACTGCGACTACGACAACGCCGTCTGCCTGACCGACGGCTACCCCAACGGCATGTGCAGCCAGGACTGCGAGCTGTACTGCGACGACCGCGACGGCCGCCCCGTCACCTTCTGCGTCGACGCCCTCGACATGCCTGGCAGCCCGCTCATCGGCGACGGCGGTTGCTCCAGCCGGTGCGACTTTGAGTACTTCCCCGACAGCGGCTGCCGCCCCGGCTACGGCTGCGTCATCGTTCCCCGTGCGAACGAGCCGAGCACCTTGAAGTACGCCTGCGTGGCTGGCGACGACAGCGATCTGAGCGCCTGCCACCTGGACCTCGCGGACCGCGGCGTCGCCTTCGAGCCGACCGTGCGGGCGCCCGACCACCCCGACGGGCTCCCCGACGTGGACTGCATCATCGAGGACCCGGTCTGGCTCAAGTCGCCCGTGCTCGGGATCGAGCTGGAGTACTACGACGGCACCCCCGACGACGAGGTGCTCGTCAGCTGCCCCGCCGCCGCCGCCATCGCCGACACGATGGTCGACGTCGCCCCCTGGGACGCGGTCGTGATGCGCCACATCGGTACCTACAACTGCCGGGTCATCGCCAACACCACGACGCTGAGCCAGCACGGGCTCGCCAACGCCATCGACATCTACGGCTTCGAGTTCGCCGACGGCACGCTCTGGACGCTGATCGATGACTGGGACCACAACAGCCCCAGCAGCTTCAACAGCGAAGGGGCCGAGTGGCTGTACGACGCCGGCCAGCGGTGGTTCGATCAGGACATCTGGAACATCATCCTGACGCCGAACTACGACACCGCCCACGACAACCACTTCCACGTCGACCTGACGGCGGGAGGGGACTTCATCGGGGCGATGGGCAACCGCTACTTCGGACCGGCGCCCTACTCAGACTGATCAGGGCGCGCCGGCACTCTCCAGCGCGGCGAGGAACCGGTCCGCGATCCAGGTGTAGCCGCCGCGGGTGTGGTGGATGAGATCGCCGGCCCCCAGCTGCGGCTCGGCGTAGTACCAGCCGACCATCGAGCCGGGGCCTCCCATCGCCGCCTGCCAGTCCCAGAAGGCGCAGCCGTGCTCGGCCGCGACCTCGCGCTGCACCTGGGCCACGGGCACGGTGCGAGCCCAGATCGCGTAGCGCCCCTTCTCGTGCTTCCACCCTCGATCGGACGGTCCCGCCAGCACGCAGGGGGCGTCCGTGGCGGTGCGCAGCTTGGTGAGCACGGCGGTCAGGTCGGCCCGGTACTCCTCCATCGTGTAGCGCTGGTCCGCGGCCTCGTTGGTCCCGTAGGCGAGCACCACCAGGTCCGGGGCGAGCACGTCGACCCCCTGCTGGAACATCGTCGGCTCCCAGTGGATCCAGTCGCGCGCCTCCCGCCCCCGGATGCCCATGGAGTCGACGATGGCGCCCCCTTCGCCGCCGTCCTCCATGCTGACGCCGAAGATGCGGACCGGCCCGTCGCCGGCGGGGGCCATCTGGAGGCGGTGCTTGCCGGAGGTGACGCGCACCGTGACCTGCACCATCGAAGGCTCGCCGTCCGACGCCGTGGCGACCGGGATGGGCTCGCCGCCGTCGACCGACAGGTGCAGCGTGCCGCCGCCCCGCTGGCGCAGGACGAACACCTCGAACCGGGTGACCGACCGGCCGAACTTCACGGACCGGGCGGTCTCCACCCAGCCGAAGTCTCGGGGGTCGGTCGACTGCACGCTCATGCCCGCGAAGCCGAGCAGGCCATCCTTGTGGGCGTTGTCCTTGCTGTGCCAGTCCGACATCCAGCCGTCCGTCCGGCACAGGTTGATGTCGCTGGCGCGGTGTCCCTTGTACAGCGCCGCGGGGAGCACGAAGCCGTGGCCGCCGTCGCCGTACTTGCCCTGCAGCGCGTGCCGCAGCCGGCCGGTCCAGAAATCCCCGCCCGTGTGGGACGCGCCCCAGAAGCTGAAGCGCACCCGCTCGTGAGCCTCGGCCCGCACAAACACGTTCTTGATCGCCGCCAGCACCTCGGGCGGCCCCTCCAGCGGCTGGGGCGGGAGCGTGTCCGCCTCGTACCCGGGCAGCTGGGTCGCGTCCATGACGACGACTTCGGGCATGCCGGTGGGGTCCGGCTTGCGCAGGGTGCCCGCGTAGGTCTTGCCACCGGGGCGCTCGGGCTTGCTCTCCAGGGCCCCCAGCTGGGTCTTGCAGGAGGGGAGTCCATCCCCCCCTGGAGCCGCGGTGGCGTCGATGTCGACGGTTTCGAGCACGGGCGTCGCCGCCGCGGGGGCGGCGAGGAGGAGGGGGATCACGGCCAGCAGGATTCGCACGATGCGGAGCATTCCAGTTCGGTAGGACCGGATTCAAGGCGGGAGGCGGATCACCGATGAAGTGGTCATGCGTACCAGCTGGTCTTGGGGATGGTGTGTCTTGGCGTTGGCGGCGGGCGGCTGCAGCGCCCCGGGCGAGGACGTGGACGGCACGGTCGGACTCGCCACCGAGCTGATCTTCCAGGACGACGGCGGGCAGATGATCCGAGCTGTCGCAACCGCGGACTGGGATGGCGACGGTGACCTCGACGGGGCCGCTGTCGGCGACCCCGGGGTACGCCTGTACTCGGCCGAAGGCGGCGGGTTCTCCCTCACCGCGGAGGCCTCGGCCCCCGACCTCCCGTGGTCGCTGGCCTTTGCCGATGTCGACTCCGACGGAGCCCTGGACCTGATCCTGGGCTTGAGCTCAGGGCGGCTGATCGCCAGGGATCCGAGCGACGGCACGCTGGATGGGACCTACACCGAGCTCGCTCAGGTCGCGGACCAGGGTTCCGTGCGCTCGATGTCCTGGTCGACTCCGGGTGGGCGCCCATGCCCGATCACTCCTTCCGGGCCGTCGGTTGGGGCGACCACGACGGGGACGGCGTGCCCGACCTGGCCGTCGGCAGCGACGACGGCGTGCGGGTCTTCCGTCAGTCTTCGCCCGGCCAGTTTCAGGTCGATCCGGCGGTGGACACGAGCGCGGACTACGGTGTCCACGGGCTCGACTGGGCCGACTGCGACGGCGACGGCGCCCACGAGCCGGCAGTCTCCTATGGTACTCACGGCACGGTCATCGACCCCGGCTGCTACGACTTCGCCACGTCGGCAGGCACCGGGCCGGTGGCGTGGTCCGACTTCGACGGCGACGGCCGACTGGAGCTCGGTCTCGGCGGCGAGCTCGGAGCCTGGGTGATCGAAAGCCCGGGGCCCATCATCGTCTCGGACGAAGAAGCTTCGGCGTTGGCCTGGGGGCAGTTCAGCGGTTCGGCTGTCTCCAGCCTCGTGCTCGCGGGTACGGACTCCGCCGAGCTGGAGGTCTACGAGGGCCGGACCGCGGGACCCCGCGAGATATGGAACGAGGACATCGGCAGCAGCTCCAAGGGCGCGACGGCCGGCGACATCGACCGCGACGGGTACGACGACGTGGTCTATGCGACCAGCGCTGGTCCCCGGATCTTCCTGGGTCGGGCCGACGGCCGCCTGCAGGCATCGGTCTGGGAGTCGACGTTCGCCACGTCTGCCTACAGCGCGGCCCTCGGCGACATCGACGGTGACGGGTGGCTCGATCTGGCGGTGGGATCGGAGGAGGTGGAGGACGACGAAGCGGGCATCAGCGTCTGGTTCGGTGACGGTGCGGGGGGGCTCGAGACCGAGCCCGGCTGGCAGGCTGAGCCAACTGGGAGGCCCGCGGGGTTGCGTGGGGCGACTTCGACGGCGACGGCGTGCTCGACCTCGCGATCTCCTCCAGTGACGACGACCGAGACGAACCGACCCGAATCTTCGCGGGCGACGGGCAGGGCTCGCTTCGGATCGTGCCGATGTGGGAAGAGACCCTCCAGGCCGAGGGGTACGCCTACACCCGCGCGCTGGACGCCGTGGACTTCGACGGCGACGGTCTGCTCGATCTGATGCTGACCAACCAGGACGAGCCCAAGGAGCTGCTCCGGGCCGACGGTCAGGGCGGCTTCACCCGGGTCTGGTACTCGGTCGGCACGGCGGACGACCCCTCGCGCGCCGCGGCGCTCGGTGACTTCGACGGCGACGGAGACCCCGACCTCGCCGTCGGCTGCCAGCCCAGCTTCGAGGATGGGCCCCGGTACGTGCGGGTCTTCGAGAACCATCGCTCCGGCAGCGGTGGGCTGGTCAACGATCCGCCGACCGTGCGGGTCGACATCGACGGCGTGGCCGCCACCTGGCCCCTCACCGGCGCCACGGTGCTGGACGTGAGCGTGCCCGTGGTCGTGACCCTGGCCGACCCCGAAGGGGACGACGTGCAGCGGTTGCAGGTCCAGTACTCCCGCACCGGCGCCGCGCCCTGGCACGACGCCACCCTTCGCGACGGCTCGGCCGTCGGCCCCTTCGATGCCGATCGCTACGGCGTGGCGCACCGGCTGCAGTGGGACGCCTCCGCCGACGGCGTGCTCGGCCGCCACGTCGCCGTGCGCGTGGTCGCGACGGGCTTCGGCGCGCAGACCTACGGCATTGCTCCCCAGCGCTCCTGGGTCGCGTCGGTCTCGCCGACGTTCGGGGTCGCCTCGGGCGACTGCAGCGACCTGGACGACGACGGCGACGGCGTCACCTCGTGCGACGACTGCGACGACACCGATCCTTCCGCCGGCGCGCCCGCCGAGGAGATCTGTGACGACGGGATCGACGGCGACTGCGATGGCGCCGCCGACGCCGACGAGGCGATCTGCTGGTCCGAGGGCGGCTGCTCCTGCACCACCTCCGGAGCCGCTCCGAGCCCGGGATAGGCGCTGCTGCTGCTGCTGGCGGCGCGCCGACGGCGTACGCTTCGCGGATGCGCTCCCTCGCCGTCCTCCTCTTCGTCCCGATCCTGACCTGCTTCACCGGGGCTCCCGGTGAGCCCGACGACGACGACGAAGCCCGCCCCGTCTACTGCCCGCTGCAAATCGGCGGCGACCGGGAGGCGGAAGTGCGCTGCCCCGAGCAGTGGATGGACGACGAGTCGCTTCCCGTCATCGTGTTGCTCCACGGTCGGTCGGCCTCCTGGGACGCGCAGGACCTGCTGTGGCAGATCAGCGCCCGGGTGGACGAGGACCGCTTCGCGCTGATCCTGCCCAACGGCACCCTCGACGAGGACAACATCCGCTTCTGGAACGCGACGCCCGCGTGCTGCGACGACTTCGACTCCGGCGTGGACGACGTCGGCTACCTGATGTCGCTGGTGGACCAGCTGTCCGAGGACGTGCCCCTGGACCTGAACCGCGTCTACTTCACCGGCCACAGCAACGGCAGCTTCATGTCGTACCGCATGGCCTGCGACCGCCCCGACCGGGTGGCCGCCATCGCGGGGCTGGCGGGGAGCACGTTCAACACCCCCGAGGAGTGCGCCGTCGGGGATCCCGTCTCGGTGCTGCACATCCACGGCGTCGACGACCCCGACGTGCCCTACGAGGGGCGGCCCGGGCTGTACCCCGGCGCGGTCGGTGCGGTGGAGCGGTGGGCCGAGCGGGCCGGCTGCGACGTCGACGCGGCCGAGGACGTCGATCCCCTGGACCTGACGAACCAGACCGACGGCGCCGAGACCGACGTGCGGCTCTACCGGGAGGGCTGCGACCCGGGCCTGGACATGGCCTTGTGGACCATGAACGACACCGGCCACATCTTCATCCCCAACGATGCCTACAACGTCGCACTGATCGGCTGGC
>JAAESI010000049.1 GCA_024229515.1 Pseudomonadota bacterium
CACCTGGCAGCAGAGGGAAGCCGCCCTGCTGAGGATCGATGAGGTGGGGCGGCGTCAATGGCGCAAGGAGTCCGGCGCGCACCAACAAGCTCGAGCCGAGAATGGGCTGTATCGATTCAAACAGATCCTCGGCCCCCGCTTACGATCACGGTCTCCGGAGGCTCAGAGAAGGGAGGCGATGATCGGTGTGAACATCCTCAATCGCATGACCGAGCTCGGGATGCCGGAATCGCGGGCTGTCCGAAGCTGAAATTCCGAGAGAGCCGCTCAGTGGCCCGATCCGGCCTCGCTCGGAGCCGTGCAACAACGACGAGCGACGTCGTCATCGTCGGGGGCCACGTCGTCGTCGTCGGGGGCCACGTCATCGTCGTCGGCGGAGGCGCTGTCGTCATCGTCGGTGGCGTCGTCGTCATCGACCGCGTCGTCATCGTCGAACGCGTCGTCGTCGTCTCCCGGGGGACTCGGTTCCCACGGCGTGGCGCACGCCACCGTCGCCCCCAGAATCAGCATCCAGACCCATCGCATGCGGCATCTTCGGCCGGGCCGCGATTGAATACCAGCGGTTCGCGCCCTATCCTCGGCGGTGGGAAAGCTCCCTCTTCGGTCGGAGCATGTTCATTGGCAGTTTGGTCGTGACAATCGGAGTGTCACTCCGACTGCAACGTACGTGGGGGCGATTTGGTCTCGACGGGGTTGTGGTAGGTCAGAGTGGCGTGTCGAGGATTTCAGGAAGCCTCGTAAAATCCCTCTGGAAAACCAATAGTTGCCAACGACAGCAACTACGCTCTCGCTGCTTAAAACACAGTGAAGCCGTCGGCCCCTCGTTCCGCCTGTGGCGGGGGTGCCCGGCGTTATGCAGCAGGCTGGCCGATCCGCAGGGCATCCTCGGCGGAAAGGCGAGATTCAGGAGGAAGCTGGTCTGCGCGTAGCGTGCCCCTGGGCGGCGTCGCGGACGAGATTCAAATCAGTGGGCTACGCACGTAGAAGCTCTCTCCGAGCAATTTCGGACGCGGGTCGGTAGTTGGGCCCGGGGCGCCTGGAAACAGGTGCCTGAGAACTGGGGAAAATCGGTGAACGCTGAGATGCCAACACCGAGAGGGCCCGCTGAGCGGCGGGTCTTTGTAGAGCATAGGGAGTGAGCGCTTACGCCAGCGACAATCTCCCCACGAGTCTCCAGCACCCTAACGGTGACGCCGAGGGTGAAAATGTATGCCGAACTTCGGGGAAACGAACCCGGAGAAGTCGGGGATAAAAAGCCCCGGCGGTAACAAGCGGTCGATTCCCGCCGCCTCCACCATTTGTGTTCCAGATAGCTGGAGACACTACGTTTCCCCGGCGCCTCGTGCGCCGGGGGACACGTGGTGGACACATCGGATCACGCCGGATCCGGCGCCGACGACCCTCCTCATCCACCAAGAATTCACCGTCCAGCGTGATCTCACGCAGGGGCCCCCGCGCGTCCGGAGCTATTCCGCTGAACTTGGGCTCGTGCGCGTGCTCGGGGTCGAAGGCGGTCGGGTCGAAGGCCGCGATGAGCGCCACCGTGTCGCGCGGCGTTGGTGCATGGCTCAGCCTCTTGACCTCCCGGCCCTCCCGGCCCTCCCAGCCCCACCGTGCTCTCCTAGGCAAAGCCTCGCGAGAAGATGCAGATGGCCGCACGCACGAAGAGCAAGGTGACGACGAAGTACAAGACGAAGTACCGGGTGCGGAACTGGGCGGCGTACGAGAAGTCGCTCCGCCGTCGCGGCGACATCACGATCTGGTTCGACGCCGCCGCCGTCCGTTCCTGGAACGCCCGCCCTTCCGGACGACCAGGGGGGCAGCAGGAGTACTCCGATCTCGCGATCCAGACTGCCCTGACGCTCCGG
>JAAESI010000050.1 GCA_024229515.1 Pseudomonadota bacterium
GGGGATCGCTTCCTCCTGGCGACGCGTCATGCCGGGGAGCTCCCGAGCGTGTTCGATCTCGATGGCACGGACCCGTCCCTTCCGGCGGGGGACCGTTGGTTCGGTGAGGAGGCCAACGTGGCCTCCGGTGAGGTGGCGATCAGCGCCGGAGCGTCGGGCCACGTGGTCGCGTGGGGTTCCAATGGCGCCTTCGCGCGCATCCTGAACGAAGACGACGACGCGCCCATTCTTGCTCTGGGGGCCGGTGCAGCGACCTTGATTGAGGCGGCTTCGGCGGGTCCGGACCGACACCTGGTGCTCTGGCGTGGAGACAACGCCCGCAGCCTCCGCGTCGCGGTGGTCGACACCTCCCCCGGCGCCGACCCGGTCCCCCAGTTCAACCAGATCCTGGGTGCGGGGGCCGGGGAGGTGGGGCGCATCGACCTCTCCTGCGCGGCGGGCTCGTGTGCCATCGCCTACGAGCGAACCGACAATGGACGCCAGGCGTTCGTTCGTCGCCTGAACCCCGACACCCTCGTGGCTGGCCCCGAGCGCCGGCTCCCCGGCGTGGACGAGCGCGGTTATGGGACCCAGGTCGCCCAGAACGCCGACGGCAGCGTCTTCGTGACGTGGACCGGGGGCGACGTCCACGGCCCCAACGGCGACGCTCGGTTCCGGCTCTACACCCGGCACGTCACCCCCGCGGAGTTGGGCATCAACGGAGCGCTGGCGGGCAGCACGTCCGTAGGCGACGCGCCCGAGGTGGACTGCACCAGCAGTGACGACCACAACCTCGTCAGCCTGCCCGGCGGCGGCGCGCTGATCGCCTGGGCCACCCACGAGCGCGGGCAGTGCGAGCAAGCGGCCTACGCCCGGACCGTGACCGCGCTGCCCGGCGGCGGCATCGACAAGGGTGTGCGGAACACCTACAGCCGCGTCTTCTACGAGGAGGCAGCCCCGCGGATCGCCACCAACGACCTGGGCCACATGCTGATGGTGTGGCAGTCGTCCGACGGCGAGCCCGAGGCGGAGCGTGACATCGAGGCCGCCCTGTTCGACGTCACCGTTCCCTCTGCTCCGGCCCTCCTGGACCGAGTCACCATCGCCGGCGGCGCCACGGATCAGGCCATGCCCGACGTAGCGTCGGACGGAGTCGGCTTCGCCGTCAGCTGGAAGGGGCCGGCGCCCGAAGTCGGTGCCGGCTGGGGCCGCGCGTACGTGCGGCTCGCCGCGGTCGGACCGGACGACCAACTGGCGCTGGGGTTCGCCCGCCAGCTTCCGATGCCCTTCCCCACCGTGCACCTTGGCACCGGCCTGGTGCACCTCGCGGCCAACCCGCTGGGGTGGATGGCCGTGCTGCGGCACGAGAACCAGGGCGTGGGGGCGGTCCCCCTCAACCTCGCCGGGTTCCCGGTCCCGGATGCCTTTTTCGACCCGACCGCCGGCAACGGCCTTGGAGGCGGCTGGAACTCAGGGGCCCGGGTCGCGCCGCTGGAGGATGGCTTTGCGCTGGCGTGGAGCAAGCGCGTGGACGACGTGCGCCACACGCTGGTTCGTCGAATCGACGCCAACGGCAACCTGGGCCCGGTGTTCCTGCTGGGGACGTCGGAGCTGGACTCCAACGAGGTCGGCGTCGCAGCCTCCGACGACGGCACCGTGCTCGTGTCGTGGGCCGCGAGCAGCCCCGCCGGTGCCGCCGTGTACGGCGTCCGCCTCGACCTCGCGGCGGGCGTCCGCATCGATGACGAGCCGCTCGTGATCTCGGACGGTCCCGACCCCAAGAGCGCCGTCTCCGTGGTCTCCAGCGGATCCGACTTCCTCGTCGGGTGGCTCAGCGACCAGAACGAGAACTACGTCCACGCCTTCAGCCGGATCGTCACCGCAGCCGGGGACGTCGCCGGTGAGTGCGACCCGTGGAAGCCTGGCTACGAGGGCTACTGCGACTCGCCCGGCACCTGGAACGGCGAGGTCCAGGGCTCGCAGGCCTACACCCCGCGCCGCCTCGCGCTGGCGCACATCCCGACCGTCGCTCCCTGCGTCGAAGGGGCGAGCTTCGTCGTCCTGCAGGACCACCGGCTGGGGCCCGATCCCCTGATGAGCCCGCGGATGTTCCTGCGCCGTCCCGACCAGTTCGAGCTGACGCTCATCAATTGGGGCAGTCAGGACCTCCTCGATCTGGGCGCCGGTCCGATCGAGTGCATCGTCGGGGGCGGCGATCCCGCCGAGTACCCCGTCTGCGACGTGCCCATGTCCAGCCCCGGCTGCGCCGATGACGCCACCTGCGAGCAGACGATCTGCGACGCCGACTCGTACTGCTGCGACTACGCGTGGGACTGGATCTGCGCCGACCACGCCATCACCTGGGCAGCCGACTCCTGCGGCGGGGGGGCGTCCGAGACCACGTCCGGCAGCGCCTGCACCGACGCCGTCTACACCCCCGGGTGCAGCGAATCGACGACCTGCGAGCAGACGATCTGCGCCGCCGATTCCTTCTGCTGCGACGTGATGTGGGACGGCCTCTGCGCCGATGCCGCGGCGGTCTCCACCGCCTGCGAGTTGTAGTGATTGCGCCGACCAGGCTTCTTGACCACCCCTCGACGGCCCGGACCGCCGGGGCCTGCGTTGGTCGTCGGTCGTGGGGGAGCGACCACTCCGTCCTCCCGTCTTGCCCCCGACGCCCCGGCCTCGCCGATCATGCGGCCAGAAAACCCGGTCGGCGCAATCAGTCGGCGCGCTCGAACTCGATCTCGATCAAGTAGATGAGCGTGCCCTCGTCCGACAGCTGGCCTGCCAGCCAGGTGATGTCGGGCTCGTCCAACGGGCTGGTGTAGTTGGCGACGAGGTAGCGGTCGTCGTCCAACTGCACCACCGAGGGGAACGACGTGTCCCCCGCCGATGGCAGCTCCTGCACCAGGTCCACGGACCGGGCGGTGCGGTCGATGCTCCACAGGGCCGTGCGCTTCGGCCGCGCCGAGTAGTTCAGCAGGTACTCCAGCCGCTGCTCGTCGAACGTCAGGTCGTCGTTGCCCTCGTCGTAGGGCCCGCCGACGTCGTACCGACCGAGCAGCCACGGCGTGCCCCGATGAACCAGCATGCGACCCGAGTCGTGGCGCTCGGGGTCGCTGACCTCGGGGCAGTCCCAGGCGAAGTAGTCCTCCGGCTCAGCGCTGCACAGGAGCGTGCCGAACCCGGTGGTGTCGCCGTCCTCGTTGCGCAGGTCCGCCCACAGCCGTCCGTCGCCGTCGAAGGCGAAGGCGGTCTCGGACGCGCCGCCGGTGTAGACGACCTCCTGGTCCCAGGTGCGGCCGTCGGTCGAGGTGGCGAAGCGCACGTCCACGGGCTCGGCGTCGGCGTCCAGGTTGTAGTGCTCGCCGAAGTAGGTGGTGAGGTAGGCGGTGCCGTCGCGGACCTGCACCTCCCAGGGGACCTCGCCCTCCTCGCCCCAGCCCTCCAGCTCGCTCCAGTCCCCGGCGCCCAGCCGCTCGGTGCGCCACATCTGTTGAGGCTCGAAGGCCAGCGAGTCGGTGCCGCCTTCGAAGAAGGTGAAGAACAGCGTGCCCGCGACTTCGTAGAACAGCGGCTCCCGCACGTCGGTGCCGAGGGACCACGTCGCCTCGAACTCCCAGGTCTCGCCCAGGTCGAAGGACCGGACCATGTGGATCGCCGCGTCGCTGCTGGCGAAGTGGGTGGGGGCGGTACGCCACGCCATGAGGAGCTCGTCGTCGTCGGTCAGCCAGAGGCCGACGTTGTTGTTGGACGCGCCCGTGGGCGTTTCGCTCGGCAGGTCGATGGACGGCACGACGAAGCGGGGTTCGCCGATCGTCGGAGTCCACGAACCGGTGCAGCCGACGAGGAGCAGGAGCAGGGGGAGCAGGCGCTTCATTCGTCCCCCGCATAGCAGGGGAGGGCGGGCTTTCTCCACTGTTCGAACACCAGGTGGGTGCGGTAGCGGGCGACGTCGGGGCGGACCGCGATCCCCTCCATCACGATCGACCGCAGGTGGGCGGTGTCCCGGGCGACCACGTGCAGCGGCGTTGTTGCACGGCTCCGAGCGAGGCCGGATCGGGCCACTGAGCGGCTCTCTCGGAGTTTCAGCTTCGGACAGCGTGCGATTCCGGCATCCCGAACTCGGTCATGCGATTGAGGATGTTCACACCGATCATTGCTTCCCTCCTCTGCCCTTCTTCGGACCGTGAGCGCAAGCGGGCGCCGAGGATCTGCTTGAACCGATACATCCCATTCTCGGCCCGAGCTTGCTGGTTCGCGCCGGACTCCTTGCGCCATTGACGCCGCCCCACCTCATCGATCCTCAGCAGGGCGGCT
This sequence comes from Pseudomonadota bacterium, assembly GCA_024229515.1. GTDB lineage: Bacteria > Myxococcota_A > UBA796 > UBA9615 > UBA9615 > JAAESI01. The sequence continues at coordinate 4,303 of JAAESI010000050.1, forward strand.
TCCCTCTGCTGCCAAGTGCCCACGCTGGGACCGGAGGACGA
>JAAESI010000051.1 GCA_024229515.1 Pseudomonadota bacterium
CCTGTTACGTCAGTTGTACGGAAGTAGAACTGTGGACGGTAACCTTTGAAGAAAGGAGTGTGACGGCCGCCTTCGTCTTTAGAAAGTACGTATACTTCAGACTCAAACTTAGTGTGTGGGTTGATTGACTTAGGAGCTGCTAGTACTTGACCACGCTCTACTTCGTCACGCTTAGTACCACGTAGAAGTGCACCAACGTTCTCACCCGCACGACCTTCGTCTAGAAGCTTACGGAACATTTCAACACCAGTACATGTAGTTACTGTTGTTTCTTTGATACCAACGATTTCTACTTCGTCACCTACAGTTAGGATACCGCGCTCGATACGACCAGTTACAACTGTACCACGACCTTGGATCGAGAATACGTCTTCAATTGGTAGTAGGAACGGCTGGTCTACTGCACGCTCTGGTTCTGGGATGTAGTTGTCTAGTGCTTCTGCTAGCTCAACGATCTTGTCTTCCCACTGCTTCTCGCCGTTTAGTGCGCCAAGTGCAGAACCCTGGATAACTGGTAGGTCATCACCTGGGAAGTCGTACTCAGATAGAAGTTCACGAACTTCCATTTCTACTAGCTCTAGAAGCTCTTCATCATCAACCATGTCACATTTGTTCATGAATACGATGATGTAAGGGATACCAACCTGACGACCAAGTAGGATGTGCTCACGAGTCTGAGGCATTGGGCCGTCAGTTGCAGCAACTACTAGGATACCGCCGTCCATCTGTGCAGCACC